>NZ_KB899039.1:0-1231 GCF_000377965.1 Streptomyces sp. CNB091 | reverse complement strand
TGTAGGCGAAGGACATGCGAAAGGTCCGGCGTAGAGGGTAAGACCCCCGTAGCTGAAACATCAACGGCTCGTTTGAGAGACACCCAAGTAGCACGGGGCCCGAGAAATCCCGTGTGAATCTGGCGGGACCACCCGCTAAGCCTAAATATTCCCTGGTGACCGATAGCGGATAGTACCGTGAGGGAATGGTGAAAAGTACCGCGGGAGCGGAGTGAAATAGTACCTGAAACCGTGTGCCTACAAGCCGTGGGAGCGTCGCTGGCAGCACTTGTGCTGTCAGTCGTGACTGCGTGCCTTTTGAAGAATGAGCCTGCGAGTTAGCGGTGTGTAGCGAGGTTAACCCGTGTGGGGAAGCCGTAGCGAAAGCGAGTCCGAACAGGGCGTTTGAGTTGCACGCTCTAGACCCGAAGCGGAGTGATCTAGCCATGGGCAGGTTGAAGCGGAGGTAAGACTTCGTGGAGGACCGAACCCACCAGGGTTGAAAACCTGGGGGATGACCTGTGGTTAGGGGTGAAAGGCCAATCAAACTCCGTGATAGCTGGTTCTCCCCGAAATGCATTTAGGTGCAGCGTCGTGTGTTTCTTGCCGGAGGTAGAGCACTGGATAGGCGATGGGCCCTACCGGGTTACTGACCTTAGCCAAACTCCGAATGCCGGTAAGTGAGAGCGCGGCAGTGAGACTGTGGGGGATAAGCTCCATGGTCGAGAGGGAAACAGCCCAGAGCATCGACTAAGGCCCCTAAGCGTACGCTAAGTGGGAAAGGATGTGGAGTCGCAGAGACAACCAGGAGGTTGGCTTAGAAGCAGCCACCCTTGAAAGAGTGCGTAATAGCTCACTGGTCAAGTGATTCCGCGCCGACAATGTAGCGGGGCTCAAGCGTACCGCCGAAGTCGTGTCATTCGTACACATAGGGCCAACGCCCGTATGGATGGGTAGGGGAGCGTCGTGTGCCGGGTGAAGCAGCCGCGGAAGCGAGTTGTGGACGGTTCACGAGTGAGAATGCAGGCATGAGTAGCGATACACACGTGAGAAACGTGTGCGCCGATTGACTAAGGGTTCCTGGGTCAAGCTGATCTGCCCAGGGTAAGTCGGGACCTAAGGCGAGGCCGACAGGCGTAGTCGATGGACAACCGGTTGATATTCCGGTACCCGCTTTGAAACGCCCAGTACTGAATCAGGCGATGCTAAGTCCGTGAAGCCGGCCCGATCTCTTCGGAGTTGAGGGTAGTGG
>NZ_KB899038.1:0-1503 GCF_000377965.1 Streptomyces sp. CNB091 | reverse complement strand
CCCCCCCCCGCCGCGTCACCGCGGCCACCTTCGCCTCCTGGTCCCAGAAGGAACAGACCAAAGCCCTGTTCGCCTGCGGCCACTGGCACGTCCGCGTCACCGTCCCCGACACCTGGACCCACGTCGGGGTCCTCCCCGCACCCGCCCCCGGCGACCGCGCCTGGCACTACCCCGCCACCCCCGGCACCACGTTCACCACCTGGGCCGGCGGCCCCGAAATCCACACCGCCCTGTCCAATCCCCACACCCCGTGGAAGATCGAGATCCTCGACGGGATCCTCTTCGACGACGGCAAACCACTCGACGACTGGTCCAAGAAACTCAAGGAAGCCTGGTCCTCCCTCACCGCCCAGGCCGACCTGAACGGCGACCCCGACCAGCGCACTGCAGCCCACCTCGCCGCCCGCGCCGTCCGCGCCCTCCTCCTCTACGGCATCGGCGCCTTCGCCCAACGCCCCCGCACCGTCACCGGCACCACACCCCGCACCATGGAACGCGACGTCCCACCGGACGCCGAAATCATCGGCTTCGACGACCAGACCATCACCTGGCAACGCCCCACCGGCTTCACCCGCGACCCCAACGCCCACCCCGAATGGGCCGCCCACATCTGGTCCTCCGCCCGCGCCGCCCTGCTCTCCCAGCGCCACCGCGACGACAGCACCTACGCCGGAGCCCTCCACGCCCCGCCCGGCACGATCGTCGCCTTCCGCACCGACGCCGTCTACCTCACCCAGCCCCAGAACTGGCCCCACCACGGCCAGCCGGGCGACTACCTCAACAAAGGCCACCTCCCCGGCCCGCTCACCGCCCCCACCACCGAAGACGAACTCCTGACCCTCCGGGACAAGGGCCGCGCCGCCCACCACGCCATGCCCACCCCTGAGAGGGCCTGATGCCCCCGCGTCGCAGGAACCCCCCGGTACCGCACCGCAACGAAGCAGCCCGCCTCGCCGACCAACTCCGACAAGCCGGCTACACCAAACGCGACATCGCCCGCATCATCAACCGCGACGCCTCCCTCGTCTCCCAGTTCTACACAAAGAACAAGGGCGCAGCCTTCGTCCCCGCCCTCACCCAGGTCCTCACCGCCATCCACACCGCAGGCATCAGCGACATCACCGAACTCGCCTCCATCGCCGCCCCCCACACCACCCGCCGCACCACCGCCAGCGGCACCCGAGCCCGCGTCCGCACCAAAGCCGTCCTCATCACCCCCACCGGCACCGGCACCGGACGCGCCGGAGCACAGGCCATCGCCTCCGGCTCGTCCCGGCTGCGCCCCCTGATCGCCGAAGCCGCCCGCCAGGGCCTGCGCCTGGCGTTCACCGTGCGCCTCGCCAAGACCGGATACGTCCACGTGTCGGGAAGCCGCACCGACTCACCCGGCATCCGCCGCCACGTCATCCAGCGCACCGACCACACCGAGGAACGCTCCTACGGGTCCGCCACAACGGGTGGGTTCGCGGCAGCCGATATCGCCAGCCGTGTCGACGCGGCAGG
>NZ_KB899036.1:0-1787 GCF_000377965.1 Streptomyces sp. CNB091 | reverse complement strand
ACAGTTCGTCCGGAACCAGCCGACGCGACAGATCAACCCTCACGGTGCAGCATCATGCCGCACCACCAAAGCGCCACGTGAGACATCCTCTAAGTGTCTGTGTGTTTCTCGTTGGTTGGTGGAGTGACCTTGGTGAGGTAGTCGGCGAGTGACTTGCGGATCTCGTCGGCGGTCTTGGTCCAGGCGAACGGCCTGGGATTCTCGTTCCAGGTGGCGATCCACTGCTTGATGTCGCTCTCGAGAGCCTGGACGGAGGTGTGGACGCCGCGGCGGATGAGTTTGTCGGTCAGCAGGCCGAACCAGCGCTCGACCTGGTTGATCCAGGACGACCCGGTCGGGGTGAAATGGACGTGGAAGCGGGGGTGTTTGGCCAGCCACGTCTTGATCTCGGGTGTGTTGTGGGTGGCGTAGTTGTCACACACGATGTGCACGTCGAGCTCGCGGGGCACTGTTTTGTCTATCGTGACCAGGAACTTCTTGAACTCGATGGCTCGGTGGCGGCGGTGGAGTTCACCGATGACGGTGCCGTCGGCGATGTTGAACGCGGCGAAGAGGCTGGTGATGCCGTGCCGCAGGTAGTCGTGGGTGCGGCGCTCGGGCATGCCCGGCATCATCGGCAACACGGGCTGCGAGCGGTCCAGCGCCTGGATCTGGCTCTTCTCGTCCACACACAGCACTACGGCCTTCTCCGGCGGGTTGTGATAAAGCCCGACGACGTCGACGACCTTGGCCACGAACTGCGGGTCGGTGGACAGCTTGAAGGCATCCTGCAGGTGAGGCTTGAGGTCGAACCGTTTCCAGATCCGGCCGATGGTCGACTTCGACAATCCGGTGCGAGCGGCCATCGAGGCCCGCGACCAGTGGGTGTCCTTCCCCGGAGCGCCTTGCACCCGCCACCAGGAGGGCTACCGGGGCACGTATCCTTCGAGCCCGAGGTGGGACTGTTCACCGCCGTCGCGCTCACCGGCGGCCACGGCATGGGCAACCACGAGGCCGCCGTCGCACTGGACCTGCTGGCCGACGACGACCCGGGCGAGGGCGAGATCCTGACCGTGCTCGGCGATGCCGCCTACGGCACCGGCACCCTGCGCGAACAGCTCACCGCCGTCGGCCACACCCTGGTCATCAAGCCACCACCGCTGCGGCGGGTCATCCCCGACGGCTTCACCATCGACGACTTCCACATCGACACCGACGCCGGCACGGTGACCTGCCAGGCCGGCAGCACCGCGAACCTGGGCCGGACCAAGACCGACGGGAACCGCACCGCCCAGTTCAAACGCCTGTGCACCGGCTGCCCGCTGCGGGAACGCTGCACGACCTCCAAGACCGGACGTGTCCTCAGCGTCCACCCCCAGCACGAACTGCTGACCGCCGCCCGCATCCAGGCCGATACCGATACCGCCTGGCAGGACGAGTACCGCCGCTGGCGGCCCCCGGTCGAACGCGCCATCTCCTGGCTCGTCGCCCACGGCCACCGCCGGGTCCGCTACCGAGGCGTGATCGCCAACAACATCGCACTCCACCACCGTGCCGCCGCCCTCAACCTCCGCCGGTTGGTCAACCTCGGACTCGCCCACACTCACGGCACCTGGACCCTCATCCCGGCCACCTGCTGACGAAAGAAGGGGCTGCCCGGCCTCCGGCCGGACAACCCCTCAGCAAGATTTTCAGCAGCCTTCTAGGGCCTGCCTTCAAAGGGTCATATCCACATCAGGAGTGACGCGATGGTGAGTGCTGCTTCGTAGGATTCGCGGGTTTTGTCGTAGCGGGTGGCTATGGCCCGG
>NZ_KB899035.1:0-3167 GCF_000377965.1 Streptomyces sp. CNB091 | reverse complement strand
CCACCATCACCACCGCCGGAACCATGTACTCCGGCAACCGCCCCGCCACGAACTCACGCAACGCGACCACGTCCGGCCGCTCACCCGAGGCGGCCCGTACGTATCCGACGATCCGCCGGGCGCCCTCGGCGTCGGCGGACACCGCCGCGACCGCCTGGCCCACCGAGGGGTGGTCGGCCAGAACGGCCTGGATCTCGCCGAGTTCGATGCGGTGGCCACGCACCTTGACCTGGAAGTCGGACCGGCCGCGGTACTCCACGACACCGTCGGGCCGGCGGCGCCCCAGGTCGCCGGTGCGGTACATCCGGGCGCCCGCCGGGCCGAACACGTCGGCCACGAAGCGCTCCGCGGACAGGCCGGGGCGGCCCAGATACCCGCGGGCGACCCCGTCACCGGCGATGTACAGCTCGCCGACGACCCCGGCCGGCACCGGCCGCAGGAACGCGTCCAGGAGGTAGACCCGGGTGTTGTCGGCGGGGACGCCGATGGCGGGCGGGTCCGCCGCCGCACCGGGTGAGCCGCCGGGGTGCCAGAGCATCGCGTCGACCGTGCACTCGGCGGGACCGTAGAGGTTGTAGACCGACAGGCCGGGCACGCCGCGGAGTTCCGCCCACAGGTCGTCGCCCACCTCCTCGCCGCCGAGCGCGAGGACCCGCACGCGGTGCCGCTCCCCCGCCGCCTCGAACATGCCCGCGTCGAGCATCTGCCGGGCGACGGAGGGGGTGGTATCGATGACGTCGATCCGTGCTTCCGCCGCGTGGCGGACGAGTGCCAGGGAGTCCTTGCGGACGGTGTCACCGACGATGTGCAGTTCGTGTCCGGCGACCATCCACAGGAGCTGGCTCCAGGAGGCGTCGAAGCCGAGCGAGTTGGTGAGCGCGGCACGCAGCGGCCGGCCCCCTGCCCTCGCCCGCTCGGGCTCGAAGAAGTTCGCCCGGTGGCTGTGGAACATGTTGGCCAGGTTGCGGTGTTCCACGGCCACACCCTTGGGGCGCCCCGTGGAGCCCGAGGTGTAGATGACGTACGCGAGGTGGGCGGGCAGCAGCGCACCGGTACGCTCGTCGTCGTCGAGGTCCGTCCCGTCCGCGGGCGGAACGGCCTCGTCGAGCAGCAGCGCCGGCACCGATGCGGGTATGTCGCCCGCCGTGCCGACGGAGGCCAGGACGAGGGCCGGCCGGGCCTCCGCGCAGATCGCCGCGATGCGCTCCGCGGGGTGGTCGACGTCGATCGGCAGGTACGCCGCGCCCGACTTGAGGACGGCCAGGATCGCCACCACGGCGTCCGTGGAGCGCGGCACGGCGACGCCGACGAGGTCGCCCGGCCCCACGCCACGGGCTGCGAGCAGCCGGGCCAGGCGGTTGGCGTCGGCGTTGAGCAGAGCGAAGGTGAGACTGGTCGTGCCGTCCGTGACGGCCACCGCGTCGGGCGTCGCACGGACCTGTGCCTCGAAGAGACCGGGCAGCGTCCCGGCCGGCCGCTCGACGGCGTGTCCGCTCGCCTCGCGCAGGATCTCGCGCCGCTCGGCGGCCGTCCGCGAGGGGAGCCTGCCGGCCCGCTCGTCGGGCCGGGCGGCGATGTCCTCCAGCAGACCGATCAGCCGCCGCAGCAGTCCGCTCGCGGCGTCGGCGCTGTAGACGTCCTCGCGGTAGTTGAGTTCGAAGCGGAGCCGGCTGCCGGGGTGGACGGCCAGGCTCAGCGGGTAGTGGGTGCCCTCGAACGCCTCGTCGACGGCGTCCCGCAGCAGGCCGACGTCGAGCCCCGGCACCGAGGCGCCCTGGACGGCCTGTTCCACGGGAACGTTCTCGAAGGCGACGGTGGTGTCGAAGAGTTCGGTGGCGCCGACGGCGCGGTGGATCTCGGCGAGGCCGAGGTATTCGTGACCCATCACGGTCGTGTGGTCGTGCTGGATGCGGGCCAGCAGCTCCGCCACCGGCTCCGCCGGATCGACCCGTACCCGGGCGGGCACGGTGTTCATCATCAGGCCCACCATGCGGTCGCTGCCGGGCAGCTCCGGCGGGCGGCCCGCGACGGTGTTCCCGTAGACGACGTCCTGGCGTCCGGTCAGCTCGGTCAGCAGCAGCGCCCAGGCGCCCTGGACCAGGGTGTTGATGGTGAGTTCGCGGCTCCGGGCCAGGGTGGCGAGTTCGGCCGCCGCCCGGTCGGACAGCTCCGTCACGACGCGCCGCTGTCCCCGGTCCGAGGAGCCGATGCCGGCGCCGTCCGCGACGAGCGTGGCGCCGTCGACCCCCGCGAGCACGCCCTTCCAGGCCCGCTCGGCCTGTTCCCTGTCCTGCTCGCCGACCCAGCCGAGGTAGTCCTGGAAGGGCACCGTCGGCTCCAGCCGCTCGGCCGTGCCTCCGGCCCCGTAGATGCGGAACAGATCGCCCAGGATCAGGGGCAGCGACCAGCCGTCCAGCAGGATGTGGTGGTTGGTGATCAGCAGGATGTGCCGGTCGGGTGCGAGCCGTATCAGCGTGAACCGGAGCAGCGGCGGCTTCGCCATGTCGAAGCGCCTCGCGCGCTCCTCGGTGAGCAGCCGGGAGAGGCGTGGCCTCCGTTCCTCCTGGCCGAAGCCGGAGAGGTCGATCTCCTCCCACGGCGGCTCGACCGCCCGCGCGACGGCCTGGACGGCCTCGCCGGAGCGGCGGCGCAGGAAACCCGCCCGGAGGCTCGCGTGCCGGCCGACCAGCGCGCCGCAGGAGGCACGCAGCAGGTCGGTGTCGAGCTCCCCGGTCAGCTCCAGCGGCGTCTGGACGTTGTAGAAGTCGACGTTTCCGCTGTCGGCTCGTCCCTCCTCGTAGAGGGCGTGGAAGAGAATGCCCTGCTGCAACGGCGAGAGCGGCAGGACCGCTTCCAGGGATGTCTGTCTCACGGTGCTGTCCCCCACTGGGCTTCGAGCTCGTCGAGTTCTTCCGCGTCGATCCGCACCAGGTCCCCGGTACGGGCGGTCGCGGACCGCTCGCCGACGTCCTCGGCCGTCTCGGCGAGCTTGGCGATGGTCTTGTGGACGAAGACGTCCTTGACGGCGATGGCGAGTCCGGCCCGATGGGCCCCGGACGCCACCCGTACGGCGATGATGGAGTCGCCGCCGAGGTCGAAGAAGCTGTCGTCGACGCCGATGCGCGGCTGCCCCAGCACCTCCGCGAACACCTCGTGCAACACCAGCT
>NZ_KB899034.1:0-5117 GCF_000377965.1 Streptomyces sp. CNB091 | reverse complement strand
ATGCCCGCCGAGGCGGACGTCATCACGGCTTCGGTGCGCAGCGGGTTGATCTCCGAAACGGCACCGACAAACGTGGTCTTACCCACGCCGAAGCCCCCTGCCACCACGATCTTCGCCGAGGTAGTGGAGCGGGCCGCTCCGCCGCTAGAGCTTGCGAAGTCCACTGAGCACCCTTTCGAGCAGTGTCACATCTGGCTGGCCGCCGGCGGCCTCGTCGCCGCCGGGCTGATGAATAGCGACGAGCCCGGCCTCGGCCAGGTCGGCGACGAGGATCCGGGCAACGCCGAGGGGGATCGAGCAGAGGGCCGAGATCTCGGCCACCGACTTGATCTCGATGCAGAGCCGGCAGATCCGCTGGTGCTCGGGCAACTGCCCTTGCAGCCGGGACAGATCGGCCGTGGTGCTGACCAGCGCCTCGATGGCGAGCTGGTAACGCGGTCGGGTCCGGCCGCCGGTCATGGCGTACGGACGGACCAGCGGGTTGTGCGCGGCGGGCCGGGCGGGCTCGGGAGCCCGCCGCTGCTGCACCGGCTGACTACGCGGCTGGGGTGCGTCGTACCGCTGGGGCTGCTGCGGTTGCTGCGGCCACCCCGCCCCCGGCTGCTGCTGCGGGGGCCACTCGGACCCCTGCGCGCCGTGAGTACCCTGCTGCTGGTGGTGCAGCGGCTCCTGGTATGGCTGGTACTGGCCTGGACCCTGTCCACCAGATGCGGCAGGGAAGCCGAAACGGTTGTCACCGTGCTCACCCGGAACCCTCTGGTCACCGTTGTAGGGGTGCCCGCCTGTGGGTGCTGCCACGTTTCCTCCTCCGACTGCCGGTCACCGATCCCAGTGGGGCCGCGCCACCGCACTTTATGGCGCGGTGGCGAGAAACGCACTGTCTGTCTGCTAGTTAAGAAGACTTCCCTGGAGTTCGGCGCGGAGATCCGGAGTCAGGACACTGCCCGCGCGGTCCACGAGAAGGGCCATTTCATACCCAACCAGACCGATATCGGCGTCCGGGTGGGCCAGAACAGCGAGTGAGGATCCGTCGGAGATGGACATGATGAAGAGGAATCCACGCTCCATCTCCACAACGGTCTGATTCACGGCGCCGCCCTCGAAGATCCGCGAGGCGCCCGCGGTCAGCGACGTCAGACCGGAGGCGACGGCCGCCAGCTGGTCGGCACGGTCGCGCGGGAAACCCTCGGACATCGCCAGCAGGAGTCCGTCGGCGGAGACCACCACCGTGTGCGACACCCCGGGGGTGTTGTCCACGAAATTGGTGATCAACCAGTTGAGATTCTGCGCCGCCTGGCTCATCGGGCTCACACTAACGCTCCTGGTGGTAGGTGGTACTGGTGTCCGAACCCTCGCTGCGTCCCCGCTGGATCCCCCGCCGCAGGTTGCTCAACCTGCCGCGGACGTCCTCGGGCGCGCGGGAGACCTGGGGGCCGCCCTGCTGGGTCTGCTCCGCCGTGCCCTCGACCAAGTTGGCCTTGGGTACGCGCCGGGGGAGGCCGGAGGGGGTGATTCCGCCGGCCTTCGGCTCGCGGAGCTTCTCGGCCCGCTCCCAGCGCTCGTCGTTCGTCGAGCGCCAGTCGTCGGTGCCGTCCCCGTCCGCCTGCGGGTCCTGCCGCTGTTCCTGCTGCGGCGGGGGCCCCGGAGTCGGATCGGGCTGGTCGTCGCCGCGGCCGCCGGGGCCGGGCTGCCAGTGCTGCTGAGCGCCGCGGCGCGGCAGACCGGCTTCGGTCAGCTCGTGGCCGACGTTCGGGGTGGGCCCCGGACGGTCGAAGCCTACGCGCTCCGACGTCTCCGCGGGGGTGCTCGGAACAGATTCCGATTCGGCGGGCGCGATCGGCTCATAAGTGTTCTGGAAACCACTCTGAACAGGCCAGTCATCCTGGTGGGACTGGTCAGGCGAAGCCGCGTACGGGTCGGCGTACGGAGCCTGCTGCGCCTGCTGATCGGCATATGCCGATTCCGGATAACCGTCTCCCGGGTGCTGCTGCGCCTGCTGATCCCGCTGCTGCGCGTAACCGTCCCCGGCACCGTACTGCTGCTGGTACGTCTCCTGGTACGGCTGCTGCTGCGCCTGCTGCTGCCCGAACGGGTCCTGGCCGTAGCGATCGTCGGCGTAACCCTGTGGCTGCTGACCGCCGTGCGGTCCGCCCGCGTACGGCTCCTGCGCGTAGCCCTGCTGTTCCCGGGAGTTGTCGCCGAACGGGCCACCCGGGCCCGCCTGGGCCTCCAGGGCCGCCCTGCGCTCCTCGCGCATCAGCGAGCGGTTGACCGGGTCCAGCTGACCCGGGTCCGCCGGGGCCTCGTAGCGCGAGTCGTCGAAGCCGAGCTCCGCCGCCGTGCGCATCGGGGCCTGCTGCGGCGCCGGCTCGAAGGCCGGCTGCTGCTGCTGCTCGGGGATGATCGAGGAGACGGTGAAGTCGTCCTGACCGGAGCCCGGTTCGCCACCGCCACCGTGGGTGATGGCGTCCGGCAGCATGACCAGCGAGGTGGTCCCGGCCTGCTCGCCCGAGGGGCGCAACTGGACCCGGATCCCGTGCCGGTCGGCCAGTCGGCCGACCACGAACAGGCCCATGCGCTGCGACACCGCGGCGTCCACGGTCGGCGGGTTGGCCAGCTTGTGGTTGATGTCGGCGAAGTCCTCGGCGGTGAGGCCGATGCCCTTGTCGTGGATCTCGACCATGACCCGGCCGTCGGGCAGCCGGGTCGCGGTGACCTTGACCTTCGTCTGCGGCGAGGAGAACGTGGTGGCGTTCTCCAGCAGCTCGGCCAGCAGGTGCACGAGGTCGGTGACGGCCTGGCCGTGGATCTCGCTCTCCGGTACGCCCGTCAGCTGGATGCGCTCGTAGGACTCCACCTCGGAGGAGGCGGCCCGCAGGACGTCCACCAGGGGAACCGGCTGGTTCCAGCGGCGGCCGGGCTCCTCGCCCGCGAGGACGAGGAGGTTCTCGCCGTTGCGGCGCATACGGGTGGCCAGGTGGTCCAGTTTGAAGAGGCTCTCCAGCTGGTCCGGATCGGCCTCGTTGTTCTCCAGGTCGGTGATGAGGGTCAGCTGGCCCTCGATGAGCGACTGGTTGCGGCGCGAGAGGTTCGTGAAGATCGCGTTGACGTTGCCCCGCAGCATGGCCTGCTCGGCGGCGAGCCGGACGGCCTCGCGGTGCACCTGGTCGAAGGCGCGGGCGACCTCGCCGATCTCGTCCTGCGTGGTGATCGGGATCGGCTGCACCCGGGTGTCGACCCGGCCCGGGTCGGTGCGCGAAAGCTGGTCGACGAGGGAGGGCAGCCGCTGCTCGGCGATGGAGAAGGCGGCGGTACGCAGCTGACGCATGGAGCGGCTCATCTGCCGGGCCATGAGCCCGGCCAGGATGAAGGCGGCCAGCAGCGCGATGACGACGATGAGGCCGTTGACGATGGCGTCGGTCTTGGCGTCGGAGGAGATGCTCGCGGCCTCGTCCACCGCCTTGGCGACCAGCTCGTCCTCGACGGTGGCGTACCCCTCGAACTTCGCGGTCGCCGCGGTCATCCAGGTCGCGGGCGTGATGCCCTTGGCCGCCAGCTCCTCGGGGTCCTGCCCCCGGCCGATCTCCCGGGCCATGCCGTCGAAGACCGAGCCGTCGATGCTCGGCGGGGCCACGAAGGGATCGCCCGCGGCCTCGGCCTGCTCCTTGGCCGCCTTGAGCTGCTTGGCGCCGTCGGCCGCCTTGCCGGCCATGACCTGCTTGAGCCGGTCGACGTCGTCCTGGGTGCCCCCGGAATTGAACTCGCCCAGCGCGATCTGCTCCAGGTAGTTGTACGAGCCGAAGGCCTTGACCTGTTCGTCGTACGTACTGGGCTTCTTGCTCGGGCGCACCAGAAGGTGCATGCCGATCGAGCGCTGAAGCGATTCTGCAGCCTTGGACAGCTCGATCGCGTAGACCGTACGGCCGTAACTGGTGATGTTGCCGGTGCCGAGGCCGAGCTCGTTGGCGAACTGCATGAGCGAGTGCTGGACCTCGGTGTAACCCTCCTCGGTCTTCACCGGGTCCAGGGCACCCGCGTAGGCGGCCTTGCGAAGCTCGGGGAGTTTGGGCTCCTCGGCCTTGAAGAGCTTCAGACGGCGCTCCAGGCCCGGCTTCGCGGGCATCCCCTTCACCGCGTCGTCGAACTTGCGCGCGGCCTCGTCCGTGGTGGCCCGGGTCTGCTCGACCACATCGGCGTCACGGTCGCCCGAGAGCAGCGGCTCGGCGGTGAGGTCCCGCTCGTTCAGGAGCGCCTGTCCGTAGTCGGACGCGGCGCGCACGACGACCGCGATCTTCTCCGCGTCCTGCGCCTCGCTCCAGGTGTCGATGGAGCCCTTCACCTGGAAGCCGCCCATGACGAGGCCGACCAGCACCGGGATCAGGAGGATCGCGTTCAGCCGGGTGGCCACCCGCCAGTTGCGCGGGGACATCCGGCTGGTGCTGCCACCGTCGGCGGGCTCCGTGCCGGGCCCGGCCGCAGGGGACGGCACAGCGCGCGACGGCGGGGTGAAGTTGCCCCGCTCGGGCTGCGCCGCGGAGCCCTCGTTGCTTCGCCTCACTCGACCAACAACCTCTCGGCGTCGGCACCTACGCTGTGCCGGATTATTCGTTCAGGGCGGTCCTACTGGGGAGTTCGTCGAATTGCAGCACGGGGACCGGTCCCGTTCCAAACAGTCGGAACCAGCGATTCCGAGTGGCCCAGACCTCAGATAAAACGGGCATAAAGAACGAGCCCCGTCAAAAGGCGGGGCTCATGTGAGCGCAGTGGCACCGAATGGATGCGTCGGGTGGCGGCGTGGAGTCAATTCTCTCTCGAAACGTTATGAACACGGGGGCGGATCGTGTCAAACGACACAGGCCGCCCCCGTGTGACTACGGCAACTTCCGTATGCCGATATCGACTTACGCCTGGTGGAAGAACTACTTCAGGCGTGCCATCAGCGCGTGCTCGACGAGGGTGATCAGTCCGCTCTTGGCATCGGCCCGGTGGCGAGCGTCCGTCGTGATGATGGGGGCGTCGGGCCCGATCTGGAGTGCTTCGCGTACTTCGTCGGGGGTGTAGGGCTGGTGTCCGTCGAAGCCGTTGAGGGCGATGACGAAGGGGAGTCCGCTGTTCTC
>NZ_KB899033.1:0-10726 GCF_000377965.1 Streptomyces sp. CNB091 | reverse complement strand
AGGAACACGCCCACGTCTTCGATCTCGAACATCGCTCCCCTTCAGGGGTGTTGACGGTGCCGGCCTCGGCTCGGGTGTCGTGCTCGCGCATCCACGTTATGCAGACCTGCCGCCCGCGAACTGTCCGGCATTGCGCCGGACCGGACGGTGGCCGGACCTCTGATCAGCGTCTCCGACGAACACCCCCGGGCCCGGTGACACCACCCCCCAGGTCATTCCTTCGACAGGGGGACACAGTCATGCCGAGCCCGGAGGCCAGCGGCTCCGTTGCGGAACCACAGAAAACATAACGGGGGGGCGTGGGGCGGCAGCCGAAGGCCGTCAGCGACCATGGAGGGCGTCCGACGTGTCCACGAGCTCAGCGAGCGGAGCGCACGCATGAACGACGACCGGCCCGTCCTGCTGGAGAAGAGGGGCACATGCCTGCACCTCACACTGAACCGCCCCCGGGCGCTCAACGCGCTCAGCCACACCATGGTGAGGCTTCTCGACGAGGCCCTGTCCCGCGCCGAGAAGGACGAATCGATCGCATCGGTACTGCTGTCCGGGGCCGGCGACCGGGGCCTGTGCGCCGGTGGTGACATCCGTGCCCTGCACGACGACGCACGGGCCTCGGGACGTGCGTCCCTGGAGTTCTGGCGTGACGAGTACCGCCTCAACGCCCGCATCGCCCGATTCCCCAAACCGTACGTCGCACTGATGGACGGCATCGTGATGGGCGGAGGAGTCGGGGTGTCCGCACACTCCGGAATCCGTGTCGTCACCGAGCGTTCACGCGTCGCCATGCCCGAGACCGCGATCGGCTTCGTACCCGATGTCGGTGGCACCCGCCTGCTGGCCACCGCTCCCGGCGAACTGGGCACTCATCTGGCGCTCACCGGCCGATCCGTCGGGGCGGCCGACGCCCTTCTCTGCGGTCTGGCCGATCATCACATCCCTGCCCGCCTCCTGCCTGCCCTGACCGAGGCGCTGGGAGAGCCGGTCGGCCAGGCCCCGTCGGTGGCGGGCATCGTGCAGCGGTTCGCCACGGAGCCGCCGGCCGGCGAGCTCGCAGCGCAACGCGACTGGATCGACGGTTGCTACGCGGCGGACAGCGTGGAGGAGATCCTCCGCCGGCTGCGCGAGAGAGGTGTTCCCGCGGCGGAGACGGCGGCGGACGAACTCCTGACCAAATCGCCGGTCGCGCTCAAGGTGACGCTCGCCGCCGTCCGCCGGGCAGCCCGGCTCGACAGCCTGGAGGCCGCGCTCGACCAGGAGTTCCGCATCTCCAGCCGGGCGTTCGCACACCCTGATTTCGTGGAGGGCGTGCGAGCCCGGATCATCGACAAGGACAACGCACCGCAGTGGAAGCCGAGCTCCCTCGCCGAGGTCGACGACCGGGAGGTCGCCCGGTTCTTCACACCTCTCGGCCCCGGTGAACACGAGCTCGGACTCGCTCCGGGACCCACAGGCACCCCTGTGAACGGGGGACAGGCCGAGTAGAACGGACCGGCGGCGGCCAGGCCGGGCGCCGCCCCCGCCCCGCCTAACTGTCGCTGTTGGAGAGGCTCGGCTGCAGTGCCCGTACGAGAGCGAACAGCCGGTCTTCGTTGCCCGTCAGCCCCGCGCTGCGCAGGGCTTGGTCGGCCTCCCGCATCGGAGAGGTGAGCAGCGGCAGGTAGACCGGTGCGTCGTCGGGGTCCGTTAGCGCTGCCCGGGCGGCTTCCAGCAGCCGGACGTACGCCTGCGCCGCGGCGAGCTCGTCATTGTCCATTTCGGCGTCTCCTCCTCAGAGCTGTCGGGCCGTCAAGCATCCCCCAAGGGTCTGACAACGCCGCCTCAGGCCCGGCCGCGCCCGCCGGACAACCCGCTCGGCGGTTCCACCTCCAGGTAACGCCGTCTGCGGGGCCCTCGGTAGAGCAGGACCGTCCAGCCCAGGTCCCGCAAGGCTGAAGCGCAGCCGGCCAGCGCCTCCTCCTCGTCATGAGCGGCGCCGCTGCCGGGCGGCCCGGTCCACTCGACCCGTACCGAACCTGACGACTCCCCGCCGCTCACCCGGTATCCGGTCGACACTCGTTGTCCCGACGGGTCGACGGCCGAAGGTGTGGCCCCCGACCTCTCCAGAGCCAACGCGATCGCCCTGACCGGGCGGTTCAGTTCCCACGGAGCGGGCGCGGCCACGGGGTCGGGCCGCCCGGCGCCGGTGAGCCTACGGATCTGCAGCAGCCCCTCGAACGCGATCCGCACCGTAGCGGCCCGAGCCACCGCGGGTTCGGCGGCCGGTGGGCCGTCACCGGTCGCGGGCTCGAATCCGTTGCTCTCCTCGGTTCCCATATGCCACCCCTCGCTGATCCACACCATGCCCAGTCTGCACCGGCGGCGGCCGCCGTATCCTCCGGGAGCCGCAGTGGTCGACGGGTGCTGTGGCCGACAGTGCTGAACAAGGCGACAGGCCCGACGGGAGTGTCGCCTCCCTGCCCCCTCGGTAGACTCGTGTGCTCTGCACCCGTTCTTTCCGCAGCACCATTCACGCGAGGACCCGCCGCCCGTGCCCGACAACGAACCCTCCGCCGTGCCCGACACCGGACGGGAGGCCCTGCGTGCGGACTGCGCGAACTGTTTCGCTCTGTGCTGCGTCGCCCTCACACTGACGGCCTCTGCGGACTTCGCCATCGACAAGGACGCCGGACGCCCCTGCCCCAACCTTCAGGACGACTTCCGCTGCGGCATCCACACCCGGCTGCGGCCGAAGGGCTTCTCCGGCTGCACCGTGTACGACTGCTTCGGCGCCGGCCAGCAGGTCTCCCAGGTGACCTACGGAGGTCGTGACTGGCGTTCGTCCCCGGACCTCGCCGCGCAGATGTTCCAGGTCTTCCCGGTCATGCGTCAGCTCCACGAACTGCTGTGGTATCTCACCGAGGCCCTCACTCTGCCGGGCGCACGTCCCCTGCACGGCGAAATCCGCCGGGCCCTCGAAGAGACGGAACGGCACACCACACGGCCGGCCGTCGACTTCGCAGAACTGGACATCGCCGGTCACCGCGATCGGGTCGCCGGGCTGCTTCTGCGTACCAGCGAACTCGTCCGGGCCGCCGCGCCCCGCCGCAAGAAGCGTAACCACCGCGGTGCCGACCTCATCGGAGCCCGTCTGCGCGGAGCCGACCTGCGCGCGGCGGACCTCCGTGGGGCCTATCTGATAGCCGCCGATCTCACCGGCGCCGACCTCCGTCTGGCCGACCTCATCGGTGCGGACTTCCGTGACGCCGATCTCTCGGACGCCGACCTCACGGGAAGCCTGTTCCTCACCCAGGCCCAGCTCAACGCCGCCACGGGCAACGCGAAGACAGCGCTTCCCACGTTCCTGAGCCGCCCTCCGCGCTGGGCCGCCTGACCACCTGGTTCACCTGACCGTCTGGCTGGCCGCCCGTGTCTCTCACGGACGGCCGACCATGCAGATCGCCGACTTCTCAAACTCGGCGTAGCCCTACCTGACAGAGCTCAACGAGCTCGGTGCCAAAGCGCCATGAGCGCCACCTCAGCAAGCCCGTCGTCAGGATGGGCCGTCGTCTGTGAGCTGGTAGAGCTCCGGCACGCAGATTTTGATCGGTTCCTGGGTGGTGCGGGCAATCACGACAACCACAGGCTCGTCCGGATCGGGGTGCTCCTCGCGGTGGGGGACGAACGGCGGGACGAGGAGGAAGTCGCCCGGTGCGGCGGAGATTCTTACCTCCTCGTCACCGTCGTGGAAGACGAACACGGGGTGGCCACTGACCACGTAGATACCTGCCTCCGACGCCCCGTGGTGGTGGTTGTCCGTCGCGCTCAACGGCGCGTTCTCCACTCGCCCCATCCAGAGGTTCACCGACCCGACGGTGCCGCCGCTGAGGGCCGTGTTCCCGTCCAGTTCCCCGGCGCGGACGTGGTGGACGCGGTTGTTCAAGGCCATGATGCTGTCTCCCTACCTACTATCGAAAGCGCTTGACTGGGCGTCAAGTTAGGGGCGGCACGCAGAGGCTTGCAACAAGGTTTGCTGTGTCGGCAAATTTGCCAGTGGTGCTGGACAATGACCGCGTACAGGAGCGCGGCAGCTCCGTCGGACGAGGAACAGGATGCACTCGAGAGGCGGGCCGGGTCCGGCGCCGTTCCACGCCGCACGCATGGTCTCTACGCTGTCCCACCTGTGGTTTCAACTGCACCTCACACCGACGGAATCGTCCTGGCTCAACCTTGTGGAGCGATGGTTCGCCGAGCTGACGGGCAAGCAGATATGGCGAGGCGCGCACAAGGCCGTCCAGTACCTGGAGGAGGGCATCCCGACCTGGACCGCAGCCTGGAACACCGACCCCCAGACCTGCATCTGGACCAGGACCGCGGACGAGATCCTCGAACGCATCGCCTCATAAATCTGAACAGAATCCCTGACTCGGAGGACTAGCTTCCGGTGCCCCGGACGTCCGCCTCCAGGGCTGCTTTGAGACGCTTCAGCGTCGTGCGGATATTGCCGCCCTGGAACTGCGCGAAGGTTTTCCCGCCCGTCGCGACGCGGTCGAACGCGTTGGCGAGGAAGTCAGGCCAGCGACGCCGGTCGTCGGTCCAGGTCTCGGTGACCCGGGTCGCGCCGTCCACTGCCTCGAAGTGGTAGTCCCACGTGGCGATCGGCCCCGGGAGCAGAGGGCGCCGCAGGCCGATCGCATGGACCCGGAAGGTGAAGCGCTCGCCGGGGTCGGCCGCCGTTACTGTGCATCGGGTCGTCCAGCGCGCCGCACCGCGCTTGTTCCGGCCCTCGAAGACCATGCCGACGTACGCACCACGCCGCTCGCCGTGCACCGTGGCGCCACGGTTTTCCGGGCTCCAACGCCCCATCGCCGTGGGGTCGCTGAGCTGTTCATAGATCTGCGCCGGGCTGGCGTCGATGACGATGCTGTCTGCTACGGACATGGTGCGGGGCACGGTGAGACTCCTTGTCCACGGCCGTCGACGGGCCACGCCCGGGTGTCGTACGGGCCGTGGGCCGACATCCCGGAGCCCATACCTTACTCATGAGTAGATCCCGTGGGGGGTGCGGGTGGGAGCAGCTCCGGAGCGCCGCCACGCACAGCCGTGGGCGGCGGCCGGACCATCGTGGCGCGACCCGGCACACGGGCCGCGGCGGTTCAACGAGTCCGGTGCTCCCGCCGGTTCGTGACCCGGACCCGTATGTCGGCCGACATACTCCGCACGCCGCCGCTGTTACGGGCGTCCGCGATGACCCCGGCCACGGAGTGCACGATCTGTGCCGGTCGGGCCCTGGGCTCCACGACCACCGTCACGACCGCCCGCAGTGGCCGGCCCACCAGACGCACGCGGGCGCGCACCACGTCGTCGAACGCCGCCACCTGAGTGGTCATCGCCCGTTCCCACGCACGCCTGCGCAATACCGGACCGCTCCGTGGCAGCACCGACCAGCGACTCCTGCCCGAGAGAGCCTGACGGGCCAACCACCACACCAGCAGCGCCAGAACGAGGGCGAGCCCGGCGATGAGCGCAGGACTCCACCAACTCTCCTCCCGCAGCCGTACCGTCAATCCGCGGTCCAGCCACACCCCGTCCGGCGCGGGCGTCGGCCACCAGTGCGGGACGAGGCCCACCACCGGGACCCACCCCGAACCGTCGCCCACGGCCAGCCAGCCGCCGCAGACGACCAGCACCAGCCCGGCGGCACCGAGCAGCGCCCGGTTGACCGCGCCACGCCTGATTACCGACATCCCTTCACGCCTCTCTCTGTTCAGCCGGAGCCGGAGCCACTGTCGCAGCGGCTGCGGATTGCGTCGGCTCCTCGATGGAGGGCCGAGGCCCGTGCCGGTCACGCCGGAGCCGGATCCCGACCCGCAGCGCGGGAGCCCGAGCCAGGCCCAGCCCCGGCAGGGCCGCTCCGACGACTCGGACCACTTCGGCCCGCACCTGCTCCTGGCCGCCGTAGCCCACCTCTGCCAGCACCTTTGCGCGTCGCCGCCGCACACTCACCCGGACCCGAACCACTCCGGCTACGGCGGCGGTCCGGTCCTGGACGACCCGGGCGGCGGCCGAGCGGTCGAGCGTCGCCCGCAGTTGCGGCGCCGACGCGGCCATCGTCAGTCCGCGCCGGTACCCCGGGATCAGGGCGCACCCCAGTAGCCATGCGCCGGTCAGCGCCGCCAGCACCCCGCCGACCCTGACCGCCGTGTCCGCCGGGCCGTGCGTCGACGTCCACTCGACCAGCCAGGTCCGCCAGGCGGCGGGCGTGCCGCCGAGCCGCACCGCGACGACGTCCACCAGGAGCAGCGCACAGCTGGTGGCTAGGACGGCCGCCGTCAGTGCTGCGGGAATCCGACGCTGGGCCCGGATCCGGCCGCCTGGGCCACCGCTCCGTACGGTGTGTTCCGCCCGCGCGCCGCCTCGTCTGCCCCGGAGGGCGCATCGTCCGACGCCTCCCGGGCGGGCGGCAGCGGAATCACCGAGAGCGCTTCGATCCGGATGTCCGCGTGCGGAACGGACAGGCCCGTCAGGGACAGGCCGCCCCCGAGCACCAGGCGTCCCCTGCCCGTGCGGTGGAGTCGCGGGCAGCCGTCGACGCGCTGGCCGAGGCGATGGCGGGGCTCTCACCCGAACAGCGCGTGTGCTGGGTGCTGCGTGAGATGCAGGGACTGTCGTACGAGAGCATCGCGGCAACGGTCGGAATCAGTCTGCAGGCGGTCCGCGGCCGGGTCTTCCGGGCCCGCCGCTCCTTGACGGAGGCGATGAGCGCATGGCGATGAGCGCCAATCCGGACCGGCCGGAGGAGAGCCGGCATGAGGAGAGCCGATATGAGGAGGAGGATGAGCGGCTCGGTTGCGGGCGCCTGCTCACCAACGTCTGGGAGGCCTGCGACACCGGCCGCTCGGCGGAGGACCCGCACTTCGCCGCATGCACCTTCTGCTCGGCCGCCCTGGCCGACCTCACAGGCCTTGGCGACGCGGTACGCCGTACCTGTGAGCAGGAGCCCGGCACACCGGACACCACGGTCATCACGGCTCGTGTCATGGACCTCGTACGGCTCGAACTGCGTCCAGGACGCCCACTGCCGCTGGGAGAGCCGGGGGAGGACCACTGGATGGTCGAGACCGCGGTCGCACGGATACTGCGGGCGGCGGTCGACAGCCTGCCCGGGGTGCGGGCCGGGAGCTGCCGTATCGCCCCACTCGACCCGGCGGACCCCACCGGAGAGCTGCACATTCGGGTCGAGGTGGCGGCGAGCCTCGGCCTGCCCATGCGGGACCTGGCCGACGCCGTGCGTGCACGGGTCGCCGAGGTCGCCGACCGGGACATCGGTATCCGCCTCGCGACCACAGACGTTCTCGTTGTCGACATCCTCGACACGGTCGACACTCTCGACGTCTTCTACGAGGACGTCGGCCACCGTGCGCACAGCGAGGGCGACGGCGACGGAGATGACAGTACGGTCATCGGCGGTCCCACGGACGGCCGGGCCGACGGACACGGGACGGGAGCAGCGCGATGACCGCGGACACACGCCGGGACCGGGTGGCCGGGGCTGCCGCCGAGGCCGCTCGCGGCGTGCAGGGCGTCGCGTTCCTGCGCCCCGGCATGGCGGACCTGCTACGCACCCGGATCGCCGAGCGCACCCCGCGCCGCGCCCCACTGACCGGGAACAGGACACCGGGAGTGCGGGTCGGCCGGGACGAGGGCGGCGGCTGGCACATCGACGTTCGGTTCGTCCTGTGCCGTGGTCACCGGGCGCTTGACGTCACCAGGGCCGTGCAGGCCGCGGTCGGCGCAGTGCTGCCGGAGGAGCCGGTGGTCTCACTGCGGATCACTGTGACGGGCGTCGTCTGAGGGGCGGCCGACGTTCCGGCCGGCCGGGCGGGTAATCCCCCCGTTTCCCGCCCGCCCGGAGCGGTCGCCCGGTCGTCTCAGCGGCGTGACGCCCGGTATCAGGCGCGCCACTCCCCGGTGCGCTCCTGCGATGCTTCCGAGAGGGCCTTCACGATGGCGTCGACGTCGCCCTGGCTGCCGTACACCGGCGTGCCGGGCTGCTGGCGCCAGGATTCGTCCAGGCCGCCGCTGTCGACTGTGTCGAAGCCTAATTCGTCGATGAGGTCGCGGACCGCCTGTTTGGCCTTCGGGTCGTCGCCGGCCACAGGGAGCGCCTGCCGGCCCGGAGTGCCCTGCGGGCGGCCCCGGTCCAGGAGGTCCTGGGCGTACGTGCCGTTGAACGCCTTGATCACGGGGCGGCCAATCTGCTGTCCGTCCACCGGCTCTCGGGCAGTCTGTCCTCGATGACTGCGATGCGGCCGTCGCGCTGCTGCGGGTAGTAATTGCCCGTGTCGATGACCGCGACGCCCTCCGACGCACCGTCGAGGATCCGGCGGGCAGGTCGGGCACGGCCGTCAGCGGCACGGTGACGACGACTACCTGGGCGCCCCGTGCGGCCTCCGACGCGGGCACTGGTTCCGCCCCGGTCTCTTCGGCGAGGGCGGTGAGCGTCTGCGGGCCGCGGGAGTTGGCGACCGCGACCTCATGCCCCAAAGCGGTGAGACGTCGCGTCAGATTGCCGCCGATGTTGCCCGCGCCGATGATGCCGATCTTCATGGATTCGACCTTCCGAAGCTCGCCGAGTGGAGAAGAGCGAACAGGAGTGGGGAAGAGAGAAGTGATTTTGTGGCTTCGCCAACTCCGGTGCGGGAGAAGCTATTCCCATGCCCGCGAAGGAATATCCGATCCGTTCCCGGACGTAGACGCCTGGTTTTGGTTGCGCCGGCCGAGGGCGGAGGGAGGGTTCGTCCCAGCCTCGCCTTTTCGTTTGGGTACGGTGGCTGTTGGGGCGGAAACGCGAAAGTGCCTTCCTGACCTGGAACGATGAACCTTGCTCAGGGGTTCTGTCGGTCCAGGCGGAGGGCACTTTCTACGTGCAGGCTATCGGGTTGCGTCCCAGGGTCCAGGTCAGTGCCGATGGTTCGGGGGTGGTCGGTCATGCCGGGGCACGGTTGCCGGCTGATCTCGCTGATGCCACCGGGCTCACCGCCGCGTACTCCACCGCGCTCAGGCCGCTCCGGCCGCGCGGGACCGGGCACGATCCGGGCCGGATCGCCATCGATCTGGCGGTGACGCTCGCCGACGGCGGCGAGGCCATTGCGGATCTGGCAGTACTGCGCGACCAAGCAGAGGTGTTCGGCCCCGTCGCCTCGACACCGACGGCCTGGCGACTGCTCGCCGACACCGATGGAAGAACACTGTCTTCTCTGCGCTCGGCCCGTGCCCAGGCCCGGGAAGTGGCCTGGCTGCAAGCCGCCGAGCAAGGCGAGGGCATTCCCGCAGTCCGGGCCGCGGGACGCATTCTGCCCGGGTTGGTCCTGGACCTCGACGCCACGCTGGTCACCCGCCACTCCGAGAAAGAGCAGGCGGCACCCACCTATGAGGGCGGCTTCGGCTTCCACCCGCTGCTGTGCTTCCTCGCCAACACGGGCGAGGCACTGTCCGGCCGGCTGCGGCCCGGGAACGCCGGCGCCAACACCGCCGCCGACCACATCACGGTGCTCGACCAGGCACTCGCGCAGATCCCCGACGCCCACCGGCACGGCACCGACATCCTGATCCGCACCGACAGTGCCGGATCCGCGAAAGCCTTTCCTGCCCACGTCCGCGACGTCCGGAAGCGAGGAATCCGTACCTTCTTCTCGGTCGGATACGCGGTCACCGAGCCGGTCCGCCGCGCTGTCCGGGCCATGCCCGACCGTCTCTGGCATCCCGCTCTGGACCAGGACGGGACGCTGCGCAGGGGCGCCGAGGTCGCCGCACTGCCCCGACCTGGCGGCTGACCGGCAGCCACTCGTCCGCCCACGACCCGAAAGACCTTGGAGAACCCGACCACCGCGCCGGGACTTGGTCCTGCCCAAGCATCGAAATCGCGTCGACCACCCAACAGCTGCTGATCAGCGATGCCGCCTCATCCCAACCGAAACGGCGAGGCTAGGCCATTTGAGTGTCCTTGTCGGCCGCTCGCCCCGGACGGGGAAGGATGTCCCACCGCACCGATCTCCGCGGGTCCATTCTGGTCGCCGAGTCCACACGGGCCGTCGACCGAAGGAGCGTCGTAGTGACGACGAGGGGCATCTCGCAACCGGTGGAGACCGATACCGCCGACCAGGACGAAATGCCGGTACGGCGCGGCGAACCCGGCAACGTGGTCATCAAGTGGATGACCACCACGGACCACAAGACCATCGGCACGCTCTATCTCGTCACCTCCTTCGCGTTCTTCTGCGTGGGAGGGCTCCTGGCGCTGGTGATGCGAGCCGAGCTGGCCCGGCCCGGTATCCAGCTGATCTCGAACGAGCAGTTCAACCAGGCGTTCACGATGCACGGCACGATCATGCTGCTGATGTTCGCGACGCCGCTGTTCGCCGGATTCGCGAACTGGATCATGCCGCTGCAGATCGGCGCGCCCGACGTGGCGTTCCCGCGGCTGAACATGTTCGCGTACTGGCTGTACCTCTTCGGCTCGCTCATCGCGGTGGCCGGCTTCCTCACCCCGCAGGGCGCGGCCGACTTCGGCTGGTTCGCCTACTCCCCGCTCTCGGACGCGGTCCGTTCGCCGGGGATCGGCGCCGACATGTGGATCATGGGTCTGGCCTTCTCCGGCTTCGGCACGATCCTCGGCTCGGTCAACTTCATCACCACGATCATCTGCATGCGCGCACCCGGCATGACGATGTTCCGCATGCCGATCTTC
>NZ_KB899032.1:0-11574 GCF_000377965.1 Streptomyces sp. CNB091 | reverse complement strand
GCCCCGTCGTCGAGGCTCAACCCACCCGCCACGCAGGCAGCGGCCACCTCACCCTGCGAATGACCCACCACGCCGTCCACGGCGACACCGAACGACCGCCACACCTCCGCCAGCGACACCATCACCGCCCACAACACCGGCTGCACCACATCAACCCGCGCCAACAACCGCTCCGAACCCAACGCCTCCGCCAACGACCAATCCACATAAGGCCCCAGAGCCCGCTCACACTCACCCATCCGCCCCGCGAAAACCTCTGACTCCCCCAACAACTCCGCAGCCATCCCCACCCACTGCGACCCCTGACCAGGGAAAACCAGCACCGAACGACCCTCGACCGTACGTCCGCCGTCCCACGCTCCCGATTCGTCGTCAGCCATCTGGGCGAGCAGGGTGGGAAGTTGGTCCCGGTCTCCGATCAGCGCCTTCCGGTACTCGAAGGCGGTGCGTGCGTTCAAGGCGGACCCGATGTCGCGCGGGTCGGGTACGGGGCTGCCGTCCAAGTGGCGGCGTAAACGGTCGACCTGGGAGCGCAGTGCCTGCGGGCTCTTCGCCGACAGCAGCCAGGGAACCGCCGGCAGGGGGGCGCGCTCGGCAGGCGGGCCGTCGTCGTCCAGGGGGGCGTGTTCGAGGATGGTGTGGACGTTGGTGCCGCTCAGGCCGAAGGAGGACACCCCGGCCAGTAAGGGACGGCCTTGGTGGAGCGGCCAGGGCTGCTGCTCGGTCGCGAGGGCCAGGGCTCCGCGTGTCCAGTCGACGTGGCCGGAGGGCCTGCCGACGTGCAGGGTGCGGGGCACCTGTCCGTGCCGCATGGACAGCACCGTCTTGATTATCCCTGCCACCCCCGACGCCGCCTGGGCGTGGCCGAGGTTGGACTTGAGGGAGCCGACCAGCAGGGGCCGGTTGGCGGGCCGGTCCTGGCCGTACGTGGCCAGCAGTGCCTGCGCCTCGATAGGGTCGCCCAGGGTGGTGCCGGTACCGTGGGCCTCCACCACGTCCACCTCGGACGCCGTCAGCCCCGCGTCCGCCAACGCCGCCCGGATCACCCGCTGTTGGGACGGGCCGTTGGGGGCGGAGAGGCCGTTGCTGGCGCCGTCCTGGTTGACGGCGGAGCCGCGTACCACCGCCAGGACCGGGTGTCCGTTGCGGCGGGCGTCCGACAGCCGTTCCAGCAGCAGGACGCCGGCACCCTCGCCCATGCCCATGCCATCCGCGTCGTCCGAGAACGCCTTGCAGCGGCCGTCCTCGGCCAGTCCTCGCTGACGGGAGAAGCTGATGAGGGCGCCGGGGGTCGCCATCACGGCGACGCCGCCGACCAGCGCGAGCGAGCAGTCCCCGCCGCGCAGCGCCCGGCCCGCGAGGTGCAGGGCGACGA
This sequence comes from Streptomyces sp. CNB091, assembly GCF_000377965.1. NCBI lineage: Bacteria > Bacillati > Actinomycetota > Actinomycetes > Kitasatosporales > Streptomycetaceae > Streptomyces > Streptomyces sp. CNB091. The sequence goes on along the minus strand of NZ_KB899032.1, from coordinate 10,199 downwards.
GGGAGGAGGAGCAGGCCGTGTCGATGGTCACCGCGGGGCCTTCGAGGCCCAGGGTGTAGGCGACCCGGCCGGATACGACGCTGGGTGCGCTGCCGGTGAGGAGGTGGCCGTCCCCTTCCTCCGACTGGGCGACGACGGCCGCGTAGTCGGCGTAGTTGACGCCGGTGAACACTCCGGTGCGGCTGCCGCGCAGGGCGGCCGGGTCGATGGCCGCGCGCTCGATGGCCTCCCAGGTGGTCTCCAGGAGCAGCCGCTGCTGCGGGTCCATGGCCAGGGCCTCGCGCGGCGATATACCGAAGAACTCCGCGTCGAAGTCGGCCGCGTCGTGGAGGAAGCCGCCCCGCCGGGTCGTCGACGTGCCGGGGTGGTCGGGATCGGGGTCGTAGAGGGCCTCGATGTCCCAGCCCCGGTCGGTGGGGAGGTCGGAGACGGCGTCGCCGCCGTCGACGAGCAGGCGCCAGAGCTCTTCGGGGGTGCCGATGCCGCCGGGGAAGCGACAGGCCATGGAGACGATCGCGATCGGTTCGTCGTCGGGCGCGGGCGGATGCGCGGCGGGGTCCGTGACCGAGCGGGCCGGGTCGGAGAGGCGCGGGTCGGAGGGGGCCGGGTCGGTGGCCTGGCGGCCGAGCAGTTCGGTACGGATCTCCTGGGCGAGCGCGGTGGACGACGGGTGGTCGAAGATCAGGGTGGACGGCAGCCGCAGTCCGGTGGCCGCGTTGAGCCGGTTGCGGAGTTCGACGGCGGTGAGGGAGGCGAAGCCCAGGTCCTGGAAGGCTCTGCCGGGCCGGATCGCGTCCACCGTGGCATGGCCGAGGACAGCTGCGGCATGGGTGCGGACCAGGTCGAGCAGCAGCCGGTGCTGTTCGGATTCGGCGAGGGCGGCGAGCCGTTGGCGCAGCAGCGCGGCGGCGGGTGCCTCCGCGTCTCCGGCCGCGGCCTCCAGGGCGCGGCGAGCCTCGGGGATGCCGGTGAGCAGCGGGCTGGGGCGGGTGGAGGTGAAGACGGCGGCGAACCGCTCCCAGTCCACGTCCGCGACGGTGAGAACGGTCTCGTCGTCGTCGAGCGCCTGGCGCAGGGCGTGGAAGGCGAGGTCGGGGGCGATCCGGGGCAGGCCGTGCTGCTCCAGGTTGAACAGATCGGCGTCCGCTCCGGCGACGCGGTCCTGCCAGGGGTTCTCGGCCTGCCAGATGCCCCAGTCGACGGTGGTGGCGGTGAGGCCGCGGGCCCGGCGGTGCTGGGCCAGGGCGTCGAGGTAGGCGTTGGCGGCGGCGTAGGCGCCGTGGTTGCCGCTGCCCCAGACTCCGGCGATCGAGGAGAACAGGACGAAGGCGTCGAGTTCGCGGTCGAGCAGGGCGTCGAGGTGTTCGGCTCCGGCGGCCTTGGCGGCAACGATCTGTTCGAACGCGGACATCGGTGTGCCGTCCAGCGGGGCGAGCGCCACGAAGGCGGCCGCGTGGACGACCGCGGTGACCGGGTCGCCCGCCGTCTCCAGCCCGGTGAGCAGCTCCGCCAGCGCCTGACGGTTCGACAGATCACAGACGGGCAGGGTCAGTCGTACGCCGAGGGCGGCCAGTTCGGCGGCGAGTTCGGCCGCGCCGGGTGCCTGGGGGCCGCGGCGGCCGGGCAGGACGAGGTGGGTGGCGCCGCTGCGGGCGAGCCAGCGGGCGAGGTGCGGGCCGATGGCTCCGGTGCCGCCGGTCAGCAGTACGGTGCCACGGGGCTTCCAGCGGCTGGTGGGGGTGCCGCTCCGGGGGGCGCGCCGGAGGCGGCGGGCGAGGATGCCGGTGGGGCGCAGAGCGAGCTGGTCCTCGCGGCCGGGGCCGCCGCTCGTGCCGGCACTGCCCGTGCCGGGTCCGCCCGTGCCGGGGACGGAGGCCGTCAGTACGGCGGCGAGCCGGGTCCTGGCGCGGGCGTCCAGCTCCGGTGGCAGGTCGATGAGTCCGCCCCAACGGGCGGACAGTTCCAGTGCGGCCACCAGTCCGGTGCCCCAGACCAGTGCCTGGCGGGGGCGGGTGACCGGGTCGTCCGGGCCTGTGGACACAGCCCCGGTCGTGGCGCACCAGAGAGGCGCAGTGAGGCCCAAGTCGCCCAGGGCCTGTACCAGGGCGACGGTGAGTGCCGTCCCGGTGGGCAGGGCCGGGTGGTCGGGGTGGGGCCGGTCGGCGGCGGCCAGCAGCGACAGCACACCCGTCGGGACGTGGCCGCCGAGGGCGGTGGCGAGCGTGTCCGCGAGGTCCGTGCGGTGAACGGCGTCGGCCGTGAGTTCCGCCGTGACGACGGTGGCGCCCGCTTCGGTGAGGGCGAGCAGCGGGCCGCGTAACCGTGCGTCGTCGTGTCCGGCGGGCAGGACGACGAGCCAGGTCCCGGCGGCGGTGGTGGCGGCCGGCGGGTCGGGCAGGGGCTGCCAGCCGATGCGGTAGCGCCAGGAGTCGATGACGCTCTCGTCGCGGCGCTGTGCGTGCCAGCCGCGCAGGGCGGGCAGTACGGGGGCGAGGGCGTCCTCGTCGACGGCGAGGCGGGCGGCGATCTCGGCCGGTGCCTCGTGGTCGACCATGTGCCAGAAGGCCGTGTCGTGCGGGTCGGCGGCCGGTCCGGTGCCGGGCGCCGTCTCCGGCTCCAGCCAGTAGCGCCGCAGTTGGAAGGGGTATCCGGGCAGGGCGGTCGGGCGGGCGCCGGTACCGGCGTACGCCGCGGACCAGTCGACGGCCGCGCCCGCCACCCACAGCTCGGCGGCCGAGGTCAGGGCCCGGCGCAGTCCGCCGTCGTCGCGGCGCAGGGTGCCGACGACCACGGGCGGCTCCGCGGCGCCGGTGGCCTCGGCGGTGTCCTGGAGGGCCATGGTCAGCACCGGGTGCGGCGACACCTCGACGAAGACCTCGTGGCCCTGCTCGACCAGGGAGCGTACGGCCGCGTCGAAGCGGACGGTCCCGCGGAGGTTGCGGTACCAGTAGTCGGCGTCCATGACCGTGGTGTCGAGCCGGTCGCCGGTGACGGTGGAGAACAGTGGTGTACGGGCCGGGAGCGGGCGTACTCCGGCCAGCGCGTTCAGCACCTCGGACCTGATCCGTTCGACCTGGGCCGAGTGCGAGGCGTAGTCCACGGGTATGGACCGGGCCCGTACGCCCTGCGCGGCGCAGTGGGCGAGCAGTTCGGCGAGGGCTCCCGGCTCCCCCGAGACCACCACGGCGGCGGGCCCGTTGACGGCGGCCACCGACAGCTTCTCGGCCCAGGGGGCGATCGCGGCCCGGACCTCCTCCTCGGGCAGGGACACCGCGACCATGCCGCCGAGCCCGGCCAGCGCCCGGATGGCCCGGCTGCGCAGGGCGACGACCTTCGCCCCGTCCTCCAGACTCAGCGCTCCCGCCACCACGGCGGCGGCGATCTCTCCCTGGCTGTGCCCGACCACGGCGTCGGGCCGGACGCCCCAGGACTCCCAGTGCGCGGCCAGGGACACCATCACCGCCCACAGCACCGGCTGCACCACGTCCACCCGTTCCAGGTCGGGCGCCCCGGGCACACCCTCCAGGACGGCGGGGAGCCGCCAGTCGACATGGGCGGAGAGGGCTGCGTCGCAAGCGGCGAGACGGTCCCGAAAGGCGGGGCTGGTGGCGAGCAGGTCCCGGGCCATACCGGTCCACTGGGAGCCCTGGCCGGGAAACACCAGCGCCGTCCGGCCCTCGACGACCCGGCCGGTGCCCATGACGACGTCGGCGGGGGCCGTGACTACGTCCGCAGGCGGGGCGGGGGCGTCGGGGAGGTCCGTGCCCGGGGCAGTGGGGAGGTCCGGGGCAGGTGCGGACAGGGCGGCGAGCCCGTTCAGCAGGGCGTGGTGCCCGCCGCCGATCACCACGGCCCGGTGTTCGAAGGCGGACCGGGTGGTCGCCAGCGAGAACCCGATATCGGCCGGCTGTGCGGGCGCGCCCGTGGTGAGCCGGGCGCGCAACCGCGCCGCCTGGTCCCCGAGCGCGGAGGCGGTGCGGCCGGACAGCACCCAGGGCAACTCGGCCCCGGGCACGTCCGCCTGCTCGGCCAACGGTCCGTCGGTCTGCGCTTCCGGCCCGTCGGTCACCTTTTCCGCTCCGTCGGCCGGTTCCGACGCCTGTTCGGCCAGTTCCGGTTCCGGTACCTGTTCGAGGACGACGTGCGCGTTGGTGCCGCTCATGCCGAACGAGGACACCCCGGCCCGGCGCGGCCGGTCGGCGGCGGGCCAGTCACGGGCCTCGGTGAGGAGTTCGACAGCGCCCGAGGACCAGTCGGCGTGCGGAGTGGGCGCGTCCACGTGCAGGGTGCGCGGCAGGACACCGTTCCGCAGGGCGAGGACCGTCTTGATGACCCCGGCGACCCCGGCGGCGGCCTGGGTGTGCCCGATGTTGGACTTCAGCGAACCCAGCCACAACGGCCGGTCGGCGGGCCGGTCCTGACCGTACGTGGCCAGCAGCGCATCGGCCTCGATCGGGTCGCCCAGCGTGGTACCGGTGCCGTGTGCCTCCACCGCGTCCACGTCGGACGCGGTCACGCCCGCGTCCGCCAGCGCCGCCCGGATCACCCGCTGCTGCGACGGACCGTTGGGGGCGGTCAGACCGTTGCTCGCGCCGTCCTGGTTGATGGCCGAGCCGCGCAGCACGGCCAGCACCGTACGGCCGTTGCGGCGCGCGTCCGACAGCCGCTCCAGCAGCAGCATCCCCACACCCTCGCCCCAGCCGGTGCCGTCCGCCGCCGCCGCGAACGGCTTGCAGCGGCCGTCGGGGGACATCGCGCCCTGCCTGCTGAACTCGACAAACACCGCCGGGAGCGCCATCACGCTGACACCACCGGCGAGCGCGAGCGAGCACTCACCGGCCCGCAGGGCCCGCGCCGCGAGGTGCAGCGCCACCAGCGAGGCCGAACAGGCGGTGTCCACGGTGACGGCGGGGCCCTCGAGGCCGAGCGCGTAGGACACCCGCCCGGACATCACGCTCATCGAGTTCCCCGTCATCAGGAACCCCTGGACGGCCTCGGCAGCACCGGGGCCGAGCGTCGCGTACCCCTGGTCGATGGCCGCGGCGTACACCCCGGTACGGCTGCCCCGCAGGGTGAGCGGGTCGATGCCGGCCTGCTCGACGGCCTCCCAGGACGCCATCAGCAGCAGCCGCTGCTGCGGGTCCATGGCGACCGCCTCACGGGGCGAGATGCCGAAGAACTCCGGGTCGAAGTCGGCCGCACCGTCCAGGAACGCCCCCTGCCCGGGGACCGTGCCGCCGGACGGCCAGACGGTCTCCCAGCCCCGGTCGCCGGGGACGGCCGCGACCGTGTCGCGGCCTTCGGCGAGCAGGTCCCACAGGTCTTCCGGGGTGCGGACACCGCCGGGGAAGCGGCAGGCCATGGACACGATCGCGATGGGCTCGCTCGTACGGGCCTCGGCTTCCCGGAGCCGCTGCCGCGTGTCCCGCAGGTCGATGGTCACCCGGTTGAGGTAGTCGCGCATCCTCTGGTCGCTCACTGGACACCGCTGCTTTCGTCTCGGGCTGCTCGGGTCTCGTTTCCCGGTGCGCGGGGTGCGCGAACGGCGCGTACGCACACGGCGTGGAGTACGCGGACGGGGTGAGGCGCGCGGACCGGTGTCCCCGTCATGCCGACCCCAACTGCCGGTCGATGTAGTCGAACATCTCGTCGTCGGTGGCCGCCTCGATCAGCTCGGGGGCCAGCTCGTCCGCGTCGTCCGTGGGGCGGGCGGTGGCGGCCGGCGGCCCGCCGGGCAGCGGGCGGGCCAGCACCTCCCGTATCCGGGCGGCGAGTTCGTCGCTGACACCGTCCGGCGGCAGGGCGTCGAGCAGGGTCTCCAGAGTGTCGAGCCCGGCCCGGACCGCCGCGTCGCCGGTCGGGCGGGCGGCGGTGGCCCGTCCGGCGAGGTGGCGGGCCAGTTCCTCCGGGGTGGGGTGGTCGAAGACGAGCGCTGGCGGCAGCCGCAGCCCGGTCGAGGAGGCCAGCCGGTTGCGCAGTTCGACCCCGGTGAGGGAGTCGAAGCCGATGTCCTTGAACGGGCGGGCCGGACGGACCAGGTCGGCCGAGCTGTGGCCGAGCACCGCCGCGGCGGTGCCCCGCACCAGGTCGAGCAGGGTCCGGTGCAGCTCGGCCTCGGGCAGCTCCGCGAGCTGCCGGGCCATCGAGCGGGCTGGTTCGGCGGCGGAGGCGGTGCCGGTGCGGGCGGGGCGGGCCAGGCCGCGGAGCACGGCGGGCAGCCGGTCGTCCGCCCGCAGCGCGGATGGGGCGATCCTGGCCGCGAGCCGGTACGCGTACGGGGAGTCCAGCGCCGCGTCGAACAGGGCGAGGCCCTCCGTCGAGGTCAGCGCGCCCGCCCCGGTGCCCCGGCCCTCGTTCACCCCGACGGTCATCCCGCTGCGCTCCTCCCACAGGCCCCAGCCGATGGACAGTCCGGGCAGTCCCTCGGCCCGGCGTTCGGCGGCGAGGGCGTCGAGGACCGCGTTGGCGGCGGCGTAGTTCGCCTGCCCGGCCGCGCCGAACTGGGCGGCGCCCGAGGAGAACAGGACCAGCGCCGCGAGGTCGAGGTCCCGGGTGAGTTCGTGCAGGGCCAGCGCCGCGTCCGCCTTGGGCCGCAGGACGCGGTCGAGCCGATCCGGGGTCAGCCCGGTGACCGTGGCGTCGTCCAGGACACCGGCCGCGTGGACGACGGCGGTCAGCGGATGCGCGGCGTCCACCGACCCGAGCAGGGCGGCGAGCGCGGCGCGGTCGGCGGCGTCGCAGGCGGCGACGGTCACCGACGCCCCGAGCCCGGTCAACTCTCCTACCAGCTCCTGCATTCCGTCGGCGGAGCAGCCCCGGCGGCCCGCCAGCAGCAGGTGCCGGATGCCGTGTGCGACGACCAGGTGCCGCCCCAGGAGCCGCCCCAGGGTGCCGGTGGCCCCGGTGATCAGGACGGTCCCTTCGGGGTCCGGCGGAGTGGGCAGCAGCAGGACGTTCTTGCCGACGCCCCGGGCCCTGCTGAGCGAGCGCAGGGCGGCCGGGGCCTGCCGGACGTCCCAGCCGGTGACGGGCAGGGGACGCAGCGCTCCCTGCTCGAACAGGCGCAGGACGTCGGTGAGCATCTCACCGATCCGCTCCGGACCGGCCTCCACCAGGTCGAACGCCCGGTAGCGCACCCCGGGGTACTGCCGGGCGACCGCCTCAGGGTCGCGGACGTCGGTCTTGCCCATCTCCACGAACCGGCCGCCGTTCGGCAGCAGCCGCAGACCGGCGTCGACGAACTCCCTTGCCAGACTGTCGAGTACGAGATCGACGCCGCGCCCTTCGGTGGCCGTCAGGAACTTCTCCGCGAAGTCGGTGGTCCGGGTCGAGGCGATGTTCGCGTCGTCCAGTCCACCGGCCCGCAGGACGTCCCACTTGGCGGGCGAGGCCGTCGCGAACACTCGTGCCCCGGCGTTCCGGGCGAGCTGCACCGCCGCCATGCCGACACCGCCCGCCCCGGCGTGGACCAGTACCGATTCCCCGCGCCGCAGCCCTCCGAGGTCGAACAGGCCGTAGTAGGCGGTGAGGAACACCACCGGCACGGACGCCGCGCGGGCGAAGGACCAGCCCGCCGGTATCCGGGCGACGGTACGGCGGTCGGCGACGGTGGTCGGGCCGAACGCGCCCGTGAAGATCCCCATCACCCGGTCCCCGGGCACCAGGTCGTCCACCCCCGGGCCCACCTCGACGACGGTCCCGGCGCCCTCGCTGCCCAGGCCCTGTTGTTCGGGGTCGGGGTCCAGGCCGAGCGCGGCGATGACGTCGTGGAAGTTCAGCCCGGCGGCGCGCACCGCGATCCGTACCTCGCCCTTGCCCAGCGGGGCGAGGGCCTCGGGGGCGGGCTCCGCCGTGATGTCCTCCGGGGAGCCCCGGCCGTCGGTGATGAGCCGCCAGGCGGCGCAGTCCGGCAGGGACAGCGTGCCGTCCGCCCGTCCGTCGCGCACCAGCCGGGGCAGCAGGGGCGGGCCGGTCCGCAGGGCCAGCTCGGGTTCCCCGGCGGCGAGCGCCGCCGGCAGCAGGTCCGCCGGCTCGGCGGTCCCGGCCGCGTCGACGAGGACGAAGCGCCCGGGGTGCTCGGCCCGCGCGCTGCGCACCAGGCCCCACAGGGCGGCCTGGGCGGGATCGACGGGCCGGTCGACCGGTCCGGTGCGGACCGCGTCCCTGGTGAGCAGGACCAGCTTGGCCCCGGCGAACCGCTCGTCGGCCAGCCATTCCTGTACGAGGGCGAGGCCCCGGTGCGCGGTGAGGCGGACCCGGTCGGCGGCGTCGGGCAGGTCGGTGGTGGCGACGGCCGCCACGATCACCTCGGGGAGGGTGGCGCCCGCTCCGAGGGCGGCCCCCAGGGCGTCGAGGTCCTGCCACGACACCGCGCCGGGGACGGCACCGCCGAGGGCGCCCCAGGAGGGCGGGGCACTGTCGGCCGGGCCGGTGGCCGGGATCCAGTCGAGGCGGTACAGCAGGTCGGCGTGGGCGGACGCGGAGAGCGGCCCGCCCTCGGCCGGAGGCCGCAGCAGCAGAGACTCCACCCCGAGCACCTGACGGCCCGACAGGTCGTGGGCGTGCAGGGTCACGGAGTCCGGCGCGTCGGCGGCGAGCCGTACGCGCAGTGTGGTGGCCCCGGTGATCCCGCCGGTCACCCCGTTCCAGCTGAAGGGCAGCCGGGCCCGGCCGTCCCGGTCGGGCAGCAGTGCGGCGGTCTGGAGGGCCGCGTCCAGCAGCGCGGGGTGCAGCACGCATCCCGCGGCGTCGGCGTGCTGCGGCTCCGGCAGCACCACTTCCGCGAACACCTCGCCGCCCCGGAGCCATGCGGCACGGATGCCGCGGAAGGCGGGGCCGTAGCGGTGGCCGACCTCCGCGAAGCGCTCGTAGAGGTCGCCGGTGTCCACGGGTTCGGCACCGGACGGCGGCCAGCTCAGCAGACCGGCCGGGTCCCCAGCGGGCCGGGGCGCCAACGTCCCGGTGGCGTGCTCGGTCCAGGGCGCGTCGGCGTCCCGTGCCATGCGGGCGAACACGCTGAGCCGCCGTCGGCCGTCGCCGTCGGGCGCGGCGACCCGGAGCTGGAGGTGGACGGCGCCCTCGGCCGGGAGCGCGAGTGCCGATCCGAGGGTCAGTTCCTCGACCACCGGGCACTCCGCCTCGGCCCCGGCGCGCAGCGCGAGTTCGAGAAAGGCCGTGCCGGGGAAGAGGACGACGCCCGATACCGCGTGGTCGGCGAGCCAGGGGTGGGTGTCCAGCGAGATCCGGCCGCTGAGCAGCAGCTCGCCGGAGTCCGCGACCTGCGTCGCCGCACCGAGCAGCGGGTGTCCGGTCGTGGCGAGCCCCGCCGAGGCGACATCCCAACTAGTGGTCGGAACGTCGAGCCAGTAGCGGCTGCGCTGGAAGGCGTACGTCGGCAACTCGACCCGCCGCGCCCCCGGGAACACCCCGGACCAGTTCACGTCCAGTCCGCACTCCCAGGCACGGCCCACCGCACGCAACACCTGCTCCTGGCCGCCCTTCCCACGCCGCAGGGTCCCGAGCACCGCGGCATCCACGCCCGCTGCCTCCGCCGCCTCCCCCACCGCAACGCCCAGCACGGGGTGTGGGCCCGCCTCGATGAAGAACCGGAAACCATCGGCCAGCAGCGTTCTCGTCGCCTGCTCGAACTCAACGGTCTCGCGCAGATTCCGGTACCAGTACTCCGCGTCCAAGCCCTTCGTGTCCAGCCAGCCATTTGTCACCGTCGAGAAGAACGGCACCGCACCCGAGCGCGGGGTGATCCCGGCCAGGTCGGAGAGCAACTGCTCGCGGATCTCCTCCACATGGGAGGAGTGCGACGCGTAATCCACCTCGATCAACCGCGCCCGCACCCCTTCAGCGACAAGCCCCTCCACCAGCTCCGCGACGGCGTCCGCATCACCGGAAACCACCGTCGACGAGGGGCCGTTGACCGCAGCCACCGACAACCGCCCCGCCCACGCAGCTATGCGCTCCCGGACCACGTCCACCGGCAACGGCACCGACGCCATGCCACCCCGCCCCGCCAACACCCCCACCGCACGGGAACGCAACGCCACCACACGGGCCCCGTCGTCGAGGCTCAACCCACCCGCCACGCAAGCGGCGGCCACCTCACCCTGCGAATGACCCACCACGCCGTCCACGGCGACACCGAACGACCGCCACACCTCCGCCAGCGACACCATCACCGCCCACAA
>NZ_KB899031.1:0-12916 GCF_000377965.1 Streptomyces sp. CNB091 | reverse complement strand
GACGCCGCCGAACACGTCCTGGTCCGCGGTGTCGTCCTCGATCGCTGATGTCATGCTGATGCTGCCTTCCCAGCCGAAGGTGGGCGCCGGCCGGGTGGCGCAGACAGGACATTGAGGGGGCTTCTGACCAAGCTCCTATCAGGTCATGTTCCGCCCGGCCGGAGCCATGAGAACAGGTCCCGGCAGCCGGACAGAACAGCACGAGGACAGCCCAGCAGGGCGTCAGTCAGTGGTCGAGCCACGACCACCGGGACCTGAGTACCAGCATCAATGTCAGTGGTGCGTCGTAGGGTGGTCGGGCTATGACGAAGCCATCCCTCCCCGAGCTCCTGCACGCCGCCGTCACCGCCGTCGGCGGTACGGAAAGGCCCGGCCAGGTCACCATGGCCGAGGCCGTCGCCGAGGCCGTCGACGACCAATCCCACCTGCTCGTCCAGGCCGGCACCGGTACGGGCAAGTCGCTCGGCTATCTGGTGCCGGCCCTGGCGCACGGGGAGCGGGTCGTCGTGGCCACGGCCACCCTCGCCCTCCAGCGGCAGCTGGTGGAGCGGGACCTGCCGCGTACGGTCGAGTCCCTGCACCCGCTGCTGCGCCGCCGCCCGCAGTTCGCCATGCTCAAGGGCCGGTCGAACTACCTGTGCCTGCACCGGCTCCATGAAGGGGTTCCGCAGGACGAGGAGGAGGGGCTGTTCGACCAGTTCGAGGCGGCGGCCCCGTCCAGCAAGCTCGGCCAGGACCTGCTGCGGCTGCGGGACTGGTCGGACGAGACGGAGACGGGCGACCGTGACGATCTGACCCCCGGCGTCTCGGACCGGGCCTGGGCGCAGATCTCGGTCTCCTCGCGCGAGTGCCTGGGCGCGACGAAGTGCGCGTACGGCGCGGAGTGCTTCGCGGAGGCGGCCCGCGAGCGCGCCAAGCTCGCGGACGTGGTCGTCACCAACCACGCCCTGCTCGCGATCGACGCCATCGAGGGCGCGCCGGTGCTGCCGTCGCACGAGGTGCTGATCGTCGACGAGGCCCATGAGCTGGTATCCCGGGTCACCGGCGTCGCCACCGGCGAGCTCACCCCCGCCCAGGTCAACCGCGCGGTCCGCCGGGCGGCGAAGCTGGTCAACGAGAAGGCCGCCGACGCCCTCCAGACCGCCGCCGAGGGCTTCGAACGGGTCATGGAGCTGGCGCTCCCGGGGCGCCTGGAGGAGGTGCCCGAGGATCTCGGGTACGCGCTGATGGCGCTGCGCGACGCGGCACGCACGGTGATCTCCGCCATCGGCGCCACCCGGGACAAGTCGGTCGAGGACGAGAACGCCGTCCGCAAGCAGGCCCTGGCCTCGGTCGAGTCGATCCACGCCGTCGCCGAGCGCATCACCCAGGGCTCCGAGTACGACGTCGTCTGGTACGAGCAGCACGACCGGTTCGGAGCCTCCGTCCGGGTCGCCCCGCTCTCCGTCTCCGGGCTGCTGCGCGAGAAGCTCTTCGCCGAGCGATCCGTGGTGCTGACCTCGGCCACCCTCAAGCTCGGCGGAGATTTCAACGGGGTGGGCGCGTCCCTCGGGCTGGCCCCCGAGGGCACGGCGGGCGAGGACGTCCCCCAGTGGAAGGGCCTGGGCGTCGGCTCCCCGTTCGACTACCCGAAGCAGGGCATCCTCTATGTCGCCCGGCATCTGAACACCCCGGGGCGCGAGGGGTCGCGTACGGACATGCTGGACGAGCTCGCCGAGCTGGTGGAGGCGGCCGGCGGCCGCACGCTGGGGCTGTTCTCCTCGATGCGGGGAGCCAAGGCGGCGGCCGAGGAGCTGCGGGGGCGGATGGACAGGCCGATCCTGCTCCAGGGCGAGGAGACCCTCGGTGAGCTGATCAAGAACTTCGCCGCCGACCCGGAGACCTGCCTCTTCGGCACCCTGTCGCTCTGGCAGGGCGTGGACGTCCCCGGAGCGAGCTGTCAGCTGGTGGTCATGGACCGGATTCCGTTCCCCCGGCCCGACGATCCGCTGATGAGCGCACGGCAGAAGGCGGTCGAGGAGGCGGGCGGCAACGGCTTCATGGCCGTGGCGGCGACGCACGCCGCGCTGCTGATGGCCCAGGGCGCGGGCCGACTGGTCCGGGCCACGGGCGACAAGGGTGTCGTCGCCGTGCTGGACCCGAGGCTCGCGAACGCACGGTACGGCAGCTATCTGCGTGCCTCGTTGCCGGACTTCTGGTACACCACCGACCGGAACCAGGCGCGCCGCTCACTGGCCGCCATCGACGCACAGGCCAAGGCGGCCGGGGCCTGATCGACCGGGGCCTGATCCGCCGGGGGCTCGCCCGGCCGCCCGACTGGGCCGGCCGGGCAAGGCAGAGCCCCGGGACCGACGTCATGATCGACGTCCTGGGCAGGGATCCCGGGGCGGGCAGCCGTGACCGACGCGTTTCTCAGACCCGGCGCAGCACCGCGACCACCTTGCCGAGGATGGTCGCCTCGTCGCCGGGGATCGGCTGGTACGCGGCGTTGTGAGGGAGCAGCCATACGTGACCGTCCTCCCGGCGGAAGCGCTTGACCGTCGCCTCGCCGTCGAGCATGGCGGCGACGATGTCCCCGTTCTCCGCGACGGGCTGTCGGCGGACGGTGACCCAGTCGCCGTCACAGATCGCGGCCTCGATCATCGAGTCGCCGACGACCTTCAGGACGAAGAGCTCGCCGTCGCCGACGAGCTGGCGGGGGAGCGGGAAGACGTCCTCGACGGACTCCTCCGCGAGGATCGGTCCACCGGCGGCGATCCGGCCCACCAGCGGTACGTAGGACGCGGCGGGCTTGCCCGTCGTGTCGGTCGCCTGGGTGCTGGGCTGGTCCGATCCGCGCACCTCGTAGGCGCGGGGCCGGTGCGGGTCCCGGCGGAGGAAGCCCTTGCGCTCCAGCGCCATCAGCTGATGGGCGACGGACGAGGTGCTGGACAGGCCCACCGCCTGGCCGATCTCCCGCATGGAGGGCGGGTATCCCCGCCGTTGCACCGAGTCGCGGATGACCTCGATGACCCGTCGTTGCCGGTCCGTGAGCCCCGAGCTGTCCGCCCGGATGCCGGGGGGCCTGCCGGGCATGGAACGTCCCGGGCGCGCGGGCTCGGCCCCGTCCGTGTTCGTGACTGAGTCATTCATGGCATGCACCGGCTCAAGTCGGCTCTGGGAGCGGTGGTCCCGGGCGGTGATGGTGGCACTGTCTGCGGTGGTGGTCACGTCGGCCCCTCTCGAATGTTCTCCCTAGCTGGACAACGGTAGTAGCTTTCGAAAGGTTGCGCCAAACACACGTTCGAGTGAAAAACGAATAAAGGGGTGCCGCACTGCTACCGACAGGTGTATGAGCAACAGGATAGAGGCCGCGTGAACGCTCCGCGGAGGCCCGTCGCGGCGCCGGGCCGAGTCCTTCACCCGGGCCCGCGGGCCGGAGCCCCGGCGGCTCGGCGGCCCCGCGTCTCCCGTACCCTCTTCTCTGGCCCACGCTCCCCCGAAGCGGCCTCCGATCGAGGTCCGGTGCGCGACACGCGATGGGGCCCAAAACGCGACTCAACCCTAGATCTAGTGGTTGGATTGCTCCAGTCGCCCAGAAGTTGTGGTCGCGGTTCAATCGCACCGTGGTCATCGCCTATGCTGGGGACTGCTTCCAAGGGCCCGGACAAGGCCCTGAAGAGGCTATTCAGTCGTGCGTGTGAGGGAGGGTTGGGAGCCATGCACTGCCCCTTCTGCAGGCACCCCGACAGCAGGGTCGTCGACAGTCGCACCACCGACGACGGGACGTCGATCCGTCGCCGTCGGCAGTGCCCCGACTGTTCCCGCCGTTTCACCACGGTGGAGACCTGCTCGCTGATGGTGGTCAAGCGCAGCGGCGTGACCGAGCCCTTCAGCCGCACCAAGGTCATCTCCGGCGTCCGCAAGGCATGCCAGGGGCGACCCGTCACGGAGGACGCCCTCGCCAAGCTCGGCCAGCGGGTCGAGGAGGCGGTGCGCGCCACCGGCAGCGCCGAGCTGACCACCCACGACGTGGGGCTGGCCATCCTCGGCCCGTTGCAGGAACTCGACCTCGTCGCGTACCTGCGCTTCGCGTCCGTCTACCGGGCGTTCGATTCCCTGGAAGACTTCGAGGCCGCCATCGTGGAACTGCGTACGCAGCGGCCTTCCGCGGAGGACCGCGGGAGCGGAGAGACCCTTGAGGTCCCCGCGCCCGCCATTGCCGCCGACTGAGCGGTACCCGTCCGGGACGCCCGTGCCCGCAGTCGTCATGGCTGCGGACCGGCGGCAGGGCGACATGAGATGTGCTTCCGGCTGCCGAGTGCGGCTTCCGGAGCATCGGACACACATTGTGCCTGGGAAGATCTGGGCACTTCAGGGCGTTTTCGCCCACATATGGGAGGCGGCATGACAGAGACGGCGAGCGGCCCGGCACGAGGTTCCCGCACCAAGGGCGCCAAGGCGAGCAAGGGTCTGCGTATCGAGCGCATCCACACCAACCCCGGCGTGCACCCGTACGACGAGGTGGCGTGGGAGCGCCGTGACGTCGTCATGACCAATTGGCGCGACGGCTCGATCAACTTCGAGCAGCGTGGCGTCGAGTTCCCCGACTTCTGGTCGGTGAACGCGGTCAACATCGTCACCAGCAAGTACTTCCGCGGGGCCGTCGGCACGCCGCAGCGCGAGACCGGCCTCAAGCAGCTGATCGACCGGATCGTGAAGACGTACCGGAAGGCCGGCGAGGACAACAGCTACTTCGCCTCCCCCGCGGACGCGGAGATCTTCGAGCACGAGCTGGCGTACGCCCTCCTGCACCAGGTCTTCAGCTTCAACTCCCCGGTCTGGTTCAACGTCGGCACGCCCCAGCCGCAGCAGGTCTCCGCCTGCTTCATCCTGGCCGTCGACGACTCCATGGAGTCGATCCTCGACTGGTACAAGGAAGAAGGCATGATCTTCAAGGGCGGCTCCGGCGCCGGCCTGAACCTCTCCCGTATCCGCTCCTCCAAGGAGCTCCTCTCCTCCGGCGGCAACGCCTCCGGCCCGGTCTCGTTCATGCGCGGCGCCGACGCGTCCGCCGGAACGATCAAGTCGGGCGGCGCCACCCGCCGTGCGGCCAAGATGGTCATCCTCGACGTCGACCACCCCGACATCGAGAACTTCATCGAGACCAAGGTCAAGGAGGAGGAGAAGATCCGCGCCCTGCGCGACGCGGGCTTCGACATGGACCTGGGCGGCGACGACATCACGTCCGTCCAGTACCAGAACGCCAACAACTCGGTCCGGGTGAACGACGAGTTCATGAAGGCCGTCGAGGCGGGCGGCAAGTTCGGGCTGCGCGCCCGGATGACCGGCGACGTCATCGAAGAGGTCGAGGCCAAGTCCCTCTTCCGCAAGATGGCCGAGGCCGCCTGGGCGTGCGCCGACCCGGGCATCCAGTACGACGACACCATCAACGCCTGGCACACCTGCCCGGAGTCCGGCCGGATCAACGGCTCGAACCCGTGCAGCGAGTACATGCACCTGGACAACACCTCGTGCAACCTCGCCTCGCTGAACCTGATGAAGTTCCTCAAGGACGACGGCCTGGGGCACCAGTCCTTCGAGTCCGAGCGCTTCGCCAAGGTCGTCGAGCTGGTCATCACCGCGATGGACATCTCGATCTGCTTCGCGGACTTCCCCACGCAGAAGATCGGCGAGAACACCCGCGCCTACCGTCAGCTGGGCATCGGCTACGCCAACCTCGGCGCCCTGCTGATGGCGACCGGTCACGCGTACGACAGCGACGGCGGCCGTGCGCTGGCCGGCGCCATCACCTCGCTGATGACCGGCACCTCCTACCGCCGCTCCGCCGAACTGGCAGCGGTCGTCGGCCCGTACGACGGCTACGCCCGTAACGCCGAGCCGCACCAGCGCGTCATGAAGCAGCACTCCGACGCCAACGCCAAGGCCGTCCACGTCGACGACCTCGACTCGCCGGTCTGGGCCGCCGCGACGGAGGCCTGGCAGGACGTCATCCGGCTCGGAGCGAAGAACGGCTTCCGCAACGCGCAGGCCTCGGTCATCGCGCCCACCGGCACCATCGGTCTCGCGATGTCCTGCGACACCACCGGTCTGGAGCCCGACCTCGCCCTGGTCAAGTTCAAGAAGCTGGTCGGCGGCGGCTCGATGCAGATCGTCAACGGCACGGTGCCGCAGGCGCTGCGCCGCCTCGGCTACCAGCCCGAGCAGATCGAGGCGATCGTCGCCCACATCGCCGACCACGGCAACGTGGTCGACGCCCCCGGCCTGAAGACCGAGCACTACAGCGTCTTCGACTGCGCGATGGGCGAGCGCTCCATCTCCGCGATGGGCCACGTCCGGATGATGGCGGCCATCCAGCCGTGGATCTCCGGCGCGCTCTCCAAGACGGTGAACCTCCCCGAGACGGCCACCGTCGAGGACGTCGAAGAGGTCTACTTCGAGGCGTGGAAGATGGGCGTCAAGGCGCTCGCGATCTACCGCGACAACTGCAAGGTCGGCCAGCCCCTCTCCGCCAAGACCAAGGACAAGGAGAAGGAAGCGGTCACCGCGAAGGCCGAGGAGACCATCCGCACGGCGGTCGAGAAGGTCGTCGAGTACCGCCCGGTCCGCAAGCGCCTCCCGAAGGGCCGTCCCGGCATCACCACCTCCTTCACGGTGGGCGGCGCCGAGGGCTACATGACCGCCAACTCCTACCCGGACGACGGTCTCGGAGAGGTCTTCCTGAAGATGTCCAAGCAGGGTTC
Source organism: Streptomyces sp. CNB091 (assembly GCF_000377965.1). NCBI lineage: Bacteria > Bacillati > Actinomycetota > Actinomycetes > Kitasatosporales > Streptomycetaceae > Streptomyces > Streptomyces sp. CNB091. The sequence continues at coordinate 6,173 of NZ_KB899031.1, read as the reverse complement.
GACCCTCGCGGGCATGATGGACGCGTTCTCCATCGCCGTCTCGGTCGGTCTGCAGTACGGCGTCCCGCTGGAGACGTACGTCTCGAAGTTCACCAACATGCGCTTCGAGCCGGCCGGGATGACGGACGACCCGGACGTGCGGATGGCGCAGTCGATCGTCGACTACATCTTCCGTCGCCTGGCGCTCGACTTCCTGCCCTTCGAGACCCGCTCGGCCCTCGGCATCCACTCTGCCGATGAGCGCCAGCGCCACCTGGACACCGGCAGTTACGAGCCGTCGTTCGAGGCGGACGGGCTGGACGCGGACAGCCTGGCCCCGCCGGCCCCGGTCCGCGCCGAGCCTCTGAAGGTGGTGGCGGCTCCCGAGGAGTCCGCCGTGAAGCCCGCTCCGAAGACGGCGCACACCTCGGCCGAACTGGTCGAGATGCAGCTCGGCATCAGCGCGGACGCCCCGCTCTGCTTCTCCTGCGGTACGAAGATGCAGCGCGCCGGCTCCTGCTACATCTGCGAGGGCTGCGGCTCGACGAGCGGCTGCAGCTGACCGGAGACGGGACCGCGCCGACGCGCGGCTGACCCGCTGTTCACGAAGGGGACCGGCCATCGGCCGGTCCCCTTCGGCATGTCCCCGGCCCCTTTTCGACGGGCCGCCGACGCCAGCGCCGGGTTGGCCGGAACTGACCGACGTCACCCTTCGGCGGCCCGGCTTCCCATCACCGCCGCGAACGTGTCGGGGGCGCCGTCGAAGCCGCGTACGGCCGACCTGAAGCCCCAGAGGCCCGAGCCGTCGCGGGTGAACTCCCCGACGACCGCCGCGGTGGCCCACGCCACGTCGGAGAAGTCGCTCTCGGTCAGGCTCGTGTAGCCCTCACGGATCTCCATCGCCGTGTTCCCTATGTCGCCGAAGGTCCTGTGACCGTCGCGCTGCTGGATGGCGACACCGACCACCACCCGCCCGTACGTGTCCGCCAGCCGGTTCAGCTCGATGGTCATGACCTCGTCGAAGCCGAAGCCCTGGCCGGTCCGGCTGTCCCGGTTCAGCGTGATGGTGCCGTCCGGTGAGCGGCTGTCGAAGTGCACCAGATAGGCGGGGGTCCCGTACGGCTCGCCGGCCGGGTAGGTCGCCGCGATGATGTCGAGGTCGTGGGCGGCCGCCCCGTGCGGACTGGGGTCCCATTTGACCCGCACCTCGACCTTTTCGATGTCCTTGTTCGGAGCGCTCAAGGGACTTCCCTCCCGGCCGACGGCCCACGGACCGTTCCCATCACCTGATACACGATTCACCCGATCATGTACGCAACCGGCCGCGGAACCAACTGCTCCGGCCACGGGCGGCGGAATCGGGCCACTGTCCGGCCCCGGCACAGGTGTTGCGGCCGCTCTTGCCCCGCGCCCCGGTGCGCGGGCGGAACGACCGGCCGGGGCGCACTCCCCCGACCGTGACGCGTGCCACGTTCCGCGCCGTACGATGGCGCGGTGCTGGTGAAGTGGATTCGCTGCTCCGTGGTGGACCGTCATGGTTTCGAGCGGGGACAGCGGAAGTGGGCGGGGCTGCTCGGCGAGCCGGGGTTCCAAGGACAGAGCGGCGGGTGGAGCCGAACGCGCCCCGATGTCGCCCACGTCTTCGCGTTCTGGGAGAACCGCGTCTTCTACGACTCCTTCATGGCCCGCGGGCACGACCGGCTGGCGGCCGGGCAGTCGGGCATGTTCCGCGACATGCAGGTCACGCTCTTCGAGCGCCGCTTCGACGTGAAGACGGGCTTCGAGCCCCACTTCGCCGAGGCGGACGTCGTCAGAGTCGCGCACAGCCGGGTGCACGAGGAGCGCGCCGAGCACTTCGTGCTGATGCAGCAGCAGGTGTGGAACCCCGCCATGGCCGGATCGCCCGGCATGCTGCGCGGCGTGTTCGGCGAGGCGCCCGGGAACGAGTTCCTGGCGCTGTCGCTGTGGAAGTCGAGCGCCGAGCGCGGCAAGTACCGCGCGGCGGGGGCCGAGCGGCTGGCGGCCCGCGCGGGGACCGAGACGGACGTGATCGCCCTGACGGGAGACGTCGTGGAGCTGGAACCCTCCTGGACGGTGTGACGCCGCTCCGACCCGGACGGTGTGACGCCGCTCCGACCTGGACGCCGCGGTCCCGCTCCGTGCTCCGCGGGCCCCGACCACTCGTGCCGGCCCGACCCGATCTATGGTCGGGACATGGCACGACCGCAGCGCATTGTCCTCGTCCGGCACGGCGAGTCCGAGGGCAACGCCGACGACACGGTGTACGAGCGGGAGCCCGACCACGCGCTCCGGCTCACCCCCACGGGTCTGCGGCAGGCCCGGGAGACCGGGGAGGGGCTGCGCGAGCTGTTCGGCGAGGAACGGGTGAGCGTCTACATCTCGCCGTACCGCCGCACCCACGAGACGTTCCGGGCCTTCGGCCTCGATCCGGAACGCGTCCGCGTCCGTGAGGAGCCCCGGCTGCGCGAGCAGGACTGGGGCAACTGGCAGGACCGGGACGACGTACGGCTGCAGAAGGCCTACCGGGACGCCTACGGGCACTTCTTCTACCGCTTCGCCCAGGGCGAGTCCGGCGCCGACGTCTACGACCGGGTCGGCGCGTTCCTGGAGAGCCTGCACCGGAGCTTCGAGCAGCCGGACCACCCGGAGAACGTCCTGCTGGTCACCCACGGACTGACGATGCGGCTGTTCTGCATGCGCTGGTTCCACTGGTCGGTCGCGGAGTTCGAGTCGCTGTCCAACCCGGGCAACGGCGAGACCCGGACCCTGCTGCTGGGCGAGAGGGGCCGCTACACCCTCGACCGGCCCTTCCAGAGCTGGCGGACCCCCGAACCGTACGGCCGCACCGGATAGAGTGGCACGGCGATGACCGCTGATTCTGCTTCCGCGCGGCGCCTCGAACGCGCCCTGGCCAGCCTGCGTGGGCTGTCCGTGGGAGACGCCCTGGGCTCCCAGTTCTTCGTTCCGGCCAACTACCCCCTGCTGAAACAGCGGGCCCTGCCGCCCGGCCCCTGGCAGTGGACCGACGACACCGAGATGGCCTGCTCGGTCCTGGCCGTGCTCACCGCGCACGGCCGCGTCGACCAGGACGCGCTCGCCCGCTCCTTCGCCGAGCACCACGACTTCGACCGGGGCTACGGTCCCGCCGTCAACCGGCTCCTCAGGCTCGTACGGGAGGGCGGCGACTGGCGGGAGCTGTCCTCGGCGCTGTTCCAGGGCCAGGGCTCCTGGGGCAACGGCTCGGCGATGCGCATCGCCCCGCTCGGCGCCTGGTACGCGGACGACCCGGAACAGGCCACCCACCAGGCGGAGATCTCCTCGTACACCACGCACCAGCACCGCGAGGCCGTCGTCGGGGCCATGGCCGTGGCCGCCGCCGCGTCGCTCGCCGCCGCCCCCGGCGGGCCGCCGAGCCCCGAGGACCTCCTCGACGGCGTCATCGCGCTCGTGCCCCGCAGCGCCGTCGGCGCGGGCCTGCGCCGGGCCCGTGACATGCTGGACTACCGGGACGCCGGGACGGTCGCCGCGGTCCTCGGCAACGGCCGCCGGACCAGCGCCCACGACACCGTGCCGTTCGCACTCTGGTCGGCCGCGAGGAGCCTCGGGGAGTACGAGCAGGCGTTCTGGGTCACCGCCCAGGCCGGCGGTGACGTCGACACGACGTGCGCCATCGTCGGCGGTGTCGTCGCGTCGGGCGAGGCCGGAGCGCCGCCGGCCGACTGGCTGGCGCAGACGGAGGAGCCCCCGGCGTGGCTGACGTCGCTCCTGCGCTGACCGTGCCGGTTCCGTCCCGTCTCCCCTGAACCGGGGGTGCGGCCCACTGTCACGGTCCTGCCACAGGATCACTCTGCGTGTCCCCGAACGGAAGTTCGGGACTACTCTTTCGGCCACGCCGCCCCTCGTTGATCTTGAGGGCGTGCGCCGAATGAGACGCCGGGACAGCGTACGGCCCAGGGCCGCGCGTGGACCCGGTGGGGGAGGGGTCCCATGTCCGATCAGCCGTCCGAGGCGTCCAGACCGCCGGAGCATCCGAAGGAAGCCGGGGCACTCCGGCCACCGGAACCGTCGGCGGCCCCCGAGGCCGCCGGCACACCGGAGCGTCAACCGGATCCGGCCGCGGCGCGGTCCGCCGGTGCGCCGGCCGCCGATACCGCGCCGCCCTCCGCGGTCTGGGATCCCGCCCCGCCGCAGGCCTCCGGCGACCCGCGCGCCCGGGCCCAGGCGGCCCGGAAGGCCGGGCCGCCGGGCAGCCCCTGGCAGTACGGCGCCGGGGTGCACTCCGCCGAGGACAATGATGTGACGGCCCGCATCCGGCCCCCCGCGCCGCCCCTGATCGGTCCCGCCGTGCTCGGCTCGGTCCTGGCCACCGCGCTCCTGAGCGCGCTCTTCCTGGGCGACGGACTCGGGGTGAACCTCCTGATCGTGGCCGCGCCCGCCGCACTGGCCGCGTTCTTCGCCGCCCGGGCGGCAGGCCGCCGACTACGGCCCTGGACGGCGACCTGGGCGGTGGGAGGACTCGCGCTGCTCGCGGTGCCGGCACTCCGGGACGCGGGCTGGCCCACCTTCCTCGCCGTGGTGTCCGCCTTCGCGCTCGGCTCGCTCGCGCTGCACGGCAGCCGCAGCTGGCTGGGGGTGCTGATCGGCTCGCTGGGGCTGTTCGACTCGGTCGTCCCCGGCATCATCTGGGGCGTACGGGGGGTTCGCGCCCGGGCCGACGGCTCCCGGGCGCGCTGGGGCGCCGCCCTGCGCACCACGGTGGTGGCCCTCGTGCTGCTGGTGGTGTTCGGCACCCTCTTCGCCAGCGCGGACGCCGCGTTCGCCGAACTGCTGGGCAGTCTCATGCCCGAGGCCTCGGTCGGCGAGGGACCGTGGCGGATCTTCCTCTTCGCCCTCGGGCTGGCCGGCGCGCTCGCCGCCGCGCACGCCGCGGCCGCCCCGGTGCGCTGGGACGGGGTCACCGTACGGCCCGGCAAACCCCGGGGACGGGCCGAATGGGCCCTTCCGCTGATCGTCCTCAACCTGCTCTTCGCCGCGTTCATCACCCTCCAGCTCGTCGTGCTCTTCGGCGGCTACGACAAGGTGCGGGACGTGACCGGGCTCAGCCACGCCGAGTACGCCCGCCAGGGCTTCTGGCAGCTGTTGTGGGCCACGCTGCTCACCCTTCTCGTGATCGCCCTGGCCCTGCGCTGGGCACCGCGCGGCGGCACCGGGGACCGCACCCTGGTGCGGTCGGTCCTCGGCCCCCTCTGCGTGCTCACCCTCGTCGTGGTCGCCTCCGCGCTGCGCCGCATGGACCTGTACGTCGACGAGTACGGCCTGACCAGGCTCCGGATATCCGTGGCCGCGATGGAGCTCTGGCTCGGGGTGGTGCTGGTCCTCATCCTGGCGGCAGGCGTCTTCGGGGCCCGGTTCCTGCCCCGGGCCATCGCGGTGAGCGCGGCGGCCGGCGTCCTGGCCTTCGGGCTGCTCTCACCGGACGCGTTGATCGCCGAGCAGAACGTCCAGCGCTTCGAGGACAGCCGGTCGACCGCCATCGACATCGACTACGTCAAGGACCTGTCCGCCGACGCCGTACCGGCCCTGGACCGACTGCCCGAACCGGAACGCTCCTGTGCGCTGCGGATCATCCAGAACGACGTCATCGACGACGACACCCCCTGGTACGCGACCAGCTGGGGAGAGGCGCGGGCGAAGGAGATCCTGGAGAAGCGCCCGGTGAAGGGCGACGGGCGTGACTGCTACCGCGCGGGCAGGGAAGGGACCCGGGACGGTTACGAGCCGGACGACGACGGCTACGACCCGTACTGAGCCGACGGGCCCCTTGAGCCCACGGGTTCAGGGGGCCGCACCCACGGGTCCAGGGGGTCCGTCCCCGCGGGCCCAGGGGGGTGCCTCTATGTCTTTCGTCAAGGGACCCTGTCGGGTTTGGGGTGGTTCAGCGTTGCTGGGGTTATGCGGCGAGCTCGACGTCCTTCGGCGTGCGGGGTTCGTAGAAGGTGCCGTCGCGGAGCATGGCGAACAGGACGCTGATGCGTTGGCGGGCGAGGCGGAGGAGGGCTTGGGTGTGGGTTTTGCCGCGGGCGCGTTGCTTGTCGTAGTAGGCGCGGGAGGCCGGATCGGCGTTCATGCAGGCGAAGGCGGAGAGGAACATGGCGCGTTTGAGCTGCCGGTTG
>NZ_KB899030.1:0-13479 GCF_000377965.1 Streptomyces sp. CNB091 | reverse complement strand
CACCGGCAGCCAGCCCGCGGCCTGGATCCGCGGCCACTGGCGCATCGAGAACCAACCGCACCACGTCCGCGACCGCACCTTCCACGAGGACGCCTCGCACATCCGCACCCGCCACCCGCCCCGCGTCATGGCCGGCCTGCGCAACCTCGCCATCGGCGTCCACCGCCAGGACGGCCACACCAACATCGCCGCCGCCCTCCGCCACACCGCCCGAAACCACCTGCGGCCCCTCACCGCCCTCGGGCTGATATGACGAACCCGGGCACAAGGCCACTTCTCAAAGACCCTGAGGATCACCCAGAGATATTCGAGAGAGGTTCAGTGCGCGGTGGAGATACCCCAGCCGGGATCCAGGTGCTGACGACTGGATCAATCTTACCTGTGACGGTGAATGCCTGTAATGTCGGAGCCAGCTGGTTGAGCAACACTAGGGCGTCCGACATCGTCTGCGCGTAGAACTGCTGAGATGCCGTCAGGGAACCTTTGAGGTCGAAGAGGTAACAGGGTTCTTGAGACCGAGAGTAGACAGCCAGTGTCAGTGGCACCTTGTACAAGGTACTTGCAGCGGCCCATGGTTCGAAGCTGGCGGCTTCGAGCATCTCTTCGAACGAATTTGTTTCCCAGCCTGTCAGCGGATCCGTGAGAGTGGTCCACTCCCCCGTGCTGTAGCACCAGCTCTGACGAGGCTCATCAGTGTTCCGTTGTTCACTGCTCGCCATAAACGCTCCTTGCTCGTGGCCACCCACCCGGATGTCTTCCTCCTGGCTACTGAGGACTCTAGAACGTCAGGAGAGGCCAGCAAGCTCACTGGTCGAATTCAGGACCGCAGCTAGTGCCGAGCTCGCCGTCGCCGGTGCTCCTTTACCTCCCAGGTGCCGTCGATGCTCAACATCCCCCGCCCCGGAGTGGCATGATCAAGATGCCAGAATCTCAATCAACAGGCAGGGGCCTTCTTCTTTAAATTTCGTGGCCATCACTCAATCGGTGTCAAATTGAAAAAGATCAGCCGTCTGCCGATTCGGGGAAATTACCGGCGATGAGTTCGTACGAACGTAGCAGGTCGCGGTGGTCGTGCACCATGGCCGTCAGCATCAATTCATCTGCCTTAGTCTCGGCAAAGAGTTTTTCCAGGCTTTTCCGAACCTCTTCAGGATCACCTATCACTTGGGTGGCAAAATACTGCTCGACCACCTCGCGGTCTTTGCGACTGTAGATGTGGTTCTCCACATCGCTCGGCGAAGGGAGAAAATGCTGCGGTTCCATACTCGGATTTCCATTGCATATTCTCAGAAAAGCGAGTGCGCCGGGCTCCGCGAGTTTCCTCGCTCGTTCTTCGGTTTCCGCGCAAATAACTGGTGCGGTGATCAGCGCGTACGGCTCCGTGAAGTCCCGTGAGGAGCGGAAGGCTGCGCGGTATGCGGCCAGGGCGGCAACCGTCCCAGTTGGGTTGAGGTGATGCGCGTACGCGAATCTGAGGCCCAGTAGTCCGGCCACCTTGGCGCTTCGGTCGCTCGCTCCCAGCATCCACATCCTTGGCCGGTTACCTGCGGCGGGAACTGCAATACTGTCGCCGTCGAAGTAACGCCGTAACTCGTCGACTGTGCGAACAAACTCCTCCGTGGACGCCTGCGCCCCAGAAAGACCGAGTGCCTTCATCGCCGCCGGGTCGACTCCCGAGCTCTTTCCCACGCCTAGGTCGACGCGGCCCGGATGTAGCGCCTCCAGTGTGCCGAACTGCTCGGCCACGACGAACGGCCGGTGGTTCTGCAGCATCACGCCGCCAGATCCCACATGGATCCGGGAGGTACGGCTGGCGATCTCCCCCACCATTACGGGAGGAACAGAGCTAGCAATGCCGGGCATGGCATGGTGCTCCGCCATCCAGTATCTGACGTATCCGAGCCGGTCGGCATCCTCTGCCAGTGAAAGCGTGTTCCTCAGAGCCTGTGCCGAATTTGACCCGGCGACAATGGGCGCCAGGTCAAGAATCGATATCGGAATATCCATAAGAGGAATCCAGGATCCTTTGAGAGTTTCTACATAATTGCTCAGTGGGGCCTTGGGGCTGCTGTCGAAATGCGTGAGGAGTGACGAATCTCTGAACCTCGAGGCTTCGCTAGTCTTGAATTTCCTCTTCCATTGAAACCTTCAGGTTGTGTCCTTGGAAGATTTCCAGTGCGACCTTGGGGTCGTTGGTGCTGAACCTGACCTCTCTGATCTCCTGCTCCGGTGCAAAGGGTTTGGGGCGTACCAGGACCGGATCACCCAACACGATTGCGATATTTGTCGAGTCGCCGATCGGCATAGCGAGAATTGCGTCCTTGATGTTTACGGATTTTTTGTACCCACTGTGTCGCACCATCGTGGCCGCGACCTTTCCATGCAGCGGGACGGAGATGCTGACAAAGTGCACAAACCTGAGCGTCAGGGTGCCGTTGCCCAACACGTGAGGCCGGCTACTGAGTGCGCCGAGGAAGCCGAGGACCCACACGGTGCCGTAGATCGCGAGAACGAGCAGCACGATACGGGCGGTCGCCCAGGGCAAAAGCAGCTCGATTGCGAGAATCTCGAGCGGGGTAAGGAAGATCATCACCCACATGATCGGCCGGATTTCGCTGCCGTATGACATAGGTTGCTGACCAGGGGCGACATCGGGCCTGCGTCGAATCCAGCGCCACAGAGACCGCAGCAGGCCCAGTTCCATGCCCATCATCTTGGCAACGGGGGCGGGCAGCACCACCCGCAGCGCCTCTTCGAGGGCCTGCTGACCATCGGCACCGTTGGCTCGGGACATGCGGTAGGCCCGCCGGGCTAAAGTGATCTCCGCCAGGACGACGCCGATGAGCAGCACTTCGAGGGTGAGCGCGACGACAACGGCCTGGCCGACGGTCAGCACTTCTGACCACACCAGGACGACCTGCAGAAGGACGACTGTGGGGATGGCCCAACGGGTAGCCGACTTAACGTACTTATTCAAGAGGTTCTTCCGTCCTACGCAGCATGACAGCATCCTGACACATCATCACAGCGTATTCTGCATAGGATTCCAGCCGCAAGCGGATAGTCGGCCAGTTCTGTTCGATGTGGTGTCGGGTGTGAAAGCACATCTGGTACCAGTCGGGAAGCCCTGGGATGCCACCGTCCCGCACGTAGGCGATACCGTGCGCCTCAAGTTGCTCGCGGACCGGCACAGTGGCCATCTTCGCGACGGTGGCGCCGTTGACGCTCAGTAGCAGAATTCCTCCGGGTGCCAGAATGCGGGTGAATTCCGCGAGCCATGCCTGCTGATCCTCTTCCGGAATGTGCGAGAACACAGAGACGCCGTACACTACGTCCACACTCGCGTCCTCGAAAGGCAGAGGTGGAAGCCGCTCTGTGACGGCGAACTCGGCACGACCCGCTAGGTTCTTACGGCACCATTCGATTGCCTGTGCGTCTACGTCGACACCATGGAAACGTGCCTGCGTCTCTTCGGGTACCAGATGGCGCAGTACACGGGCGCACCCACAGCCGAAGTCCACTATGGTCTGACCGGGTACGCCGAACGGCATCCCGCCCTTTTCGAACAATGTGCGGATCTCGGCACCGATGCGTTGCCCGAAGAGCTGGAACATCGCTTCGTCCTCCACCCCCGTCACCCGGGTACGGAGGTGCGCCGGGGGCATGGGGGACGCTGCTTCTATCGTCATGTGCTCTGTTCCCATTCTTCTTCGACGGCGATCCAGGTTTCCCCAACGAGCAGCCGTGTTAGGAAGGCGTAGGGCATCAGTCCGTATCCTCCCTGTCCCCAGTCAGTGCCCCAGCTGTTCCGCACCCGGAACGCGCCCGGCCCACTGTCACGCCCCCAGGGGTTGGTGTCGACGTCGTCGTCGTAGCCGGTCAGAAGGATCACGTGGGGGCCGACGGACGCCTCCCCCTCGATCTGGACAGGCATGATGCCGCCGTTGACCAGGGACAGCGACAGTGACGGGCACAGCCGGATCTCTACCCCGACCGGGATTCCCAGCGCCAAGGCTCTGCGAACGGTGTCGTGCAGCTGCACGCCGTCGGAGGCGGCGAGCCGGCGTCCGACTGGTGAGGACCGGCGGGCCGCTTCGTAACAACGCTGCGGCGGGTTGCGGTTCACTCGGTCGGGCCGCGCCGGGTCAAAGGGCCAGATCTCCTCTGCGCACAGACCTGACTCGGCCCAGGCTCGGAAGCTGTGCTCCAGCCGTGATCCATTGCTGTCGGCGTTGCCCCGAAGCGTTCTGCTGGTGCGGTAGTTGAACAGGACGGACGGCGTAAAATCGTCGCGCGAGGCACGCCGCAGGTAGTACCCGGCGACTGCGGTGGTGACTGCGGCGGTGCACAGCGGGACTGTGCCCTGGTTAATCACCGGCGGCATCCACTCGGCGAGGTCGATACCGGAGCTGGCAGGTTCGCCGCTCGTCCACCAGGGCGGGGACAGCTGGGCGAGGTAGTCGCGATTCACCAGAGGGGACCCGACCGTACTCATGTCGTGGTCCGTTGCCGGACGGTGTGATCGATTCGCGCCTGCCTGCGGGCGGTCGCGGCGTAGAAATGCCGTACCGCGTCGGGGTGGAAGTCCGAGAGGGGGCGGGCCTCGGGCAGGAAGCTGTCGCCTCCCTCTCCGCGGACCGTCAGCGCGCTGTCCTCGCCCTCGCTGGGGCGCACCTGCGGGCTGACGTAGTCGATGGCGAAGTTGTACCGGCTGTGGTCGGTGGTGTTGGGCCTTGAGCAGTGGACCATCGCCAGGTGGTGGACGGAGCACTGGCCAGCGGTCAGCACTACCGGGACGGAGGACGACTCGTCGACCTCCATAGCCACCTCCTCGCCTCGCATGATGTCTTCGAGGCCACTGCCCCCCCAGCGGTGGGCCACTGCGCCCTGCGCGTGGGAGCCGCGTGAGTAGCGCATCGTCCCGTTGGCGACGGTGCTGTCGGTGAGTGCCACCCATACCCGCACCGCGTGTTCCTGGTAGCCCTCCAGCCCTAGGTAGATCGCGTCTTGGTGCCAGGCGAGCGAACTTCCGCTGTGCGCCGGCCTGGTGAACAGGTTCGTGGACCACACCATGAGGTCGGGCCCGAGCAGCGGTTCCACCACATCAAGGATGGCGGGGTGGTGGACGAGGCGGTCTGCCCAGGTCGTCACCAGATGGATCTTGGGAAACGTTGCGTACCGTGCCATGGTCCCGCCGACGCTGTTGACCGCGCGCAAGTAAGTGCGGCAGTCAGCCAGTGCCTGTTCAGCGTCCACGGTACCGATGGTGTCGAGGGGGAAGACGTAGCCGTCCGTTCGGAAACGATCCCGCAGGCTGGTTGCCGTGGTGCTCATGCAGCCTCCCCGCTGCTGCTGGAGGAAGAGGCGGTGGCGTCCCGCCGCATGGCGTCGAGCAGCAGGGCGGCATCCATGCCCTTGGCGTCCGGCGCCTCGGGGGACCGTAGAAACGAGGCGAGCGCGGTCCGCCGATCCTCGGGCATTTTGCCTTTCAGCTCATACAGGGCGGCGGAGCTGGTGCGTTGGGGGAAGTAGAGTGCCTTGGCCGTTGCCAGGAAGAGTTCGGCATGCTCGGATTCAATGATCTCCCGGTGCACGGCCTCAGCCGTGGCTACCCTGATGTTGACCATGGGTTCGCATATCGCCCGCAGGCTCTCGGAGTCAAAGGTGATGGCTACCTCGTCGTCATCCTCGATCTCGCCGGAGGCATACATCCCGTAGACGGTGCCGACTCCGTTCATACCGAAGACATCCAGTTCCGCGGCACGCAGCGCTCCCATGCTGGAGGAGCCATACATGACCACCCCGCGGTCCATTGCTTTCAGGACCTCTTTGGGGGAGATGCTGAAGCTCTGAAGGAACTTCCCATCGACGATGCCGATATGGGTGGGTGGGTTCACCCGCGCCATCAGCGTGTCGATGTCGCCGCGCTCGACTGGCGGAAGGAATTCGGCGTCCGGCAGTTTCTCTCGGGCTTGCTCGACGGGCAGGCTGGGGCCGAGAAACACCGTCACACGTGGCGTTTCCGCCCCACCGGTGTTGGCAGTACTCATCGGTTGTCCTCCAGCTCGGCCGTCGTGTTCTGGCGCTTCGTGTGCGCGGAGCGGATGGTGTTGAGGGTTCTGTCCCAGGTCTCCCGTGCCCGTGGGCCGATCTTGTTGCGGTCGACGGTCCAAGACTCCAGACCCGGCACGATGACGCGCACGACAGTCGCAGGGACAGCCGGCGGAGAGAGGTCCACGACGATGGCCTGCTCCAGACCGCGAGCACGGAGCCGTTCCAGCAGAGTTCGAACGTCGTCCATCACGTCGGGACTTACGTGCGTGGGTATGTTCCGGAGCTGGACCGGACGAGAGGACGGTTTGATCGCCCAGGCGTCCGGATTAGCCCGGTTGCTTCGCCGCACGTGGTACAGCGCCTTTTCCACCGGCTCGCCGGCCGCGGTGATGTCCTCACGCATCGCCTGGATGTCCACCACCCGCGACTGCGCGACCTCTGCGATGGCGCGTACGACGGCGACCTCTGCGTCCGGATGGGTACCGATTCCGTGGTGCGAGCGGGAGAACGAGTCAGCAATGTACTCCGAGACGACGGCCTGGAAGCTGGGGATGCCGGTGGGCGAGGTGATGTTCTTGACCTCGATGTCGATCTTCGCCGCGTGGAACTTCTCCATGAAGAACTGGGCGCGTGCCGGTAGCGAGCTCGGGTCGACGCTGGGGTGAAGATCCCTCGTCCAGGCGCTGATGGCCGCGCCGATGGGCGTGTTCTCCTGTGCGGCGGCAAAGGTCGCCAGTCGGTTGGAGACCAGGTCGGCCATGGTCCAGTCGTCACGCTCGATGACCTCGCAAAGGGCGTGACAGATGGCTTCTTCCAGCGAATTTCCGGAGGCTATGCCGTTTGTGGTCGAGACGGGGTAGCAGGGCACCTCATGGAAGCTCAGGTAATACCCGGCGAGGAACTGCGGGACGAGCACGGAACACTCGTTCATCAGGTCGAAACCCTCGACCCAGCAGATCGGGGTATCCAGGGTGTAGGCGCGGTGGAATTCGAAGTTGCAGCTCCGCGGGTCCAGGACCCGGCGCCCGGACGCCTCAAGCTCTGTGTATGAGGCAACTGCCACGGGACGCATGGGCAGCCCGGCGGCAAACCGCTCGACTGCCTCCATGACCGCCGAGGTCTTGGCATCGATCTCGGTGGCGCCCTTGCCGTTGTAGACGGAAATGATGTCGAAGGAACGCGGAGAGATCGCGTTGTAGACGGGGATGCCGACACGGTCCAGGCCGGTGATGTTGGCGACCCGTGTGACGCCCATCCGCCGCAGGTGCGGTGCGACGCGGCTGTAGGTGGTCTCGGCGGTGCACTCCCTGTGTGGTCCGTTGCCGGCAATCTTCGGGACGCTCTGGCGCAGTTTCACTGAGGCTCCTTTGCCTTATGGTGTCGGCATCACGCCGCAGCGGCGGGCGCGACGTGTGAGGTTCCGTCGCCGTAGTACCGGTAGTCGAGGGCGATCTGCTGCCCCTCCCGCACCGCGACTGGCTTGGAGAACGCCCAGACCGCCGTGTACCAGTGGCTGCGTGCGCCGCCCAGCCAGGGAGCGGTCGACAGTTCGGTGGTGGGGCCGAGGCGCGCGGTGAAGTGCACGGCGACACCATTCGCAACGCCCTCGCCGTTGGCGGTCAGAGTGCACGTGGTCTCCAGGGCCCGGGGCGCATCTCCCAGTAGATCCACCTTGTACAACTCACCCGGCGTGGAGAGGAACTCCCACTCCTGCACGGTCTCCGGCCGTTCGTAGAAGCCGACCGAACGACGCGACTCGCTGTCGGCCATCGGCCCGAAGTCGATGCCGTACATGTCCTTCCAGCGGGTCACGTGCTCGTGCGAGACCCGGTGTTGATTCAAGAGAGCGTCCGGGATACGGGTGAGCGTCGCGTAGGCGGTCAGCGCACCGGGAACAAGCCGTGGCGAGTCGGTCAGCAATCGGCGGCGGGCGTCGTACAGCGTCTCCCAGATCTGCATGTCGAGCGCCTCATTGCCGACGATGTCGGTAAGCAGCACGTCGGCGGGTTCGGGCAGTTCTAGCTGCGGCGACCAGCCGCGGATGAACTCGATGCGGTCGGCAAAGCCGTTGCGCTCGGCCACGCTACGCGCAAGGTGTACCATGCCGGCCGGTTCGACGGCGTAGACCTTGCGCGCGCCCGCCTGCGCGGCGGTGATCGCGAGGATGCCGGATCCGGTACCCAGATCGAGTACGACGTCGCCCTCCCGGACGGTCTCCCGGACTCCTTGCTGGAAGGCGGTCTTGCGCACCGGATCGTCCAGCATCGCAATGTGGACCAGTGCGGCGTCGTAGCCGCCCTTCGGGAAGGGCTGGCTGCTGAAGCCCTCCACCGGCTCCGAGCGGAGCAGGCCGGCCTGGTAGAGGCCGAGTACGGTGGACAACGCCTGCTCAGTGGCACGCGCCCCCTTCAGGCGGCCGGAGAGCAGGGTCAGCGCCTCGCCGATGGTCCGGGGCGTGTGGAAGAGGTCAAGCAGTCCGAGCGTAGCCTGCCCCAGCTTGAGCACTCGCCCCTCGAAGTGGATTCTCACCTCATTGCTGGTATCGACCTCAGCAACGAAAGAAGGCACCCGGTGGAGAACTGTTTCCGGAGAAAGCTTGGCCATGTCAGAGATCACTGTCCTTCTGAACGCACGGGCTGGGTAACTGCCTTGATCAGGGCTGTGGAGATGACGGGCCGGAAGTCGCCAAGGGAGCCGTTCTCCTTGTGCCCCTCGGTGAGGGACACACCTTCCTGGGGCTCGACCAGGTGGTAGCCATCCGCGCGGAGCTGTTCGGCGTTCCGGCGCACCGCCGGCTTGGACCACATTGCGGCGTTCATGACCGGCGCGATGACCACCGGGCAGTCAGCTGCCAGCAGCGTGGAGGTCAGGACGTCGTCCGCGATGCCGTGGGCGGCCTTGGCCAGGAAGTTCGCCGTGGCCGGCAGGACGACCATCACATCCGCCCAGCTCCCCAGGGCGACATGGGCCGCGCCGCTGCCTTGGTGGTCCTCCCAGCCGGTTACCGGCCGGTGACCGGTGACGGTCTCGATCATGCGCGGGGTGACGAGGTCCTGAGCCTGGCGCGTCAGGATCACCCTGACCTCCCGCACACCAACGGCGCCGCGCAGCCAGGCGTTCACATGCGGAACGGCGATGGCGGAGAACGAGCCGCACACGCCCCACAGAAGTTTCACCCGGGAGATCGCCTGCTGTATCTCCGGTGCCGAGGCGATAGTGGTCATGTGGCGGTGGCCCTTCGGTACCCGAGAGCGGAGAGGACTTCGGGCAGCACCCGGTCCGCTCCTTTGAGGAGTGCGAGCGCGCCGTTCCGGTCGGATGCCGCCCAGCTACGCAGCGCAACGTGGTCCAGAACCCGGGCGGCCGTCGCCGAGGCCAGTCGCGCCAGCTCACGTGAGCTCAGTACGGCGTCGCGAGCATCCTGGTAGCCGTTGACGACGAGCTGCGCGCAGCGCGCCTTCGCGTCCGTGTCGCCAGTGGCGACGGCCGCCTGTACCAGGTCGCGGAGCAGATAGGCCAGGTCCTCCACTGGGTCACCTACACCCGCTTCCCGCCAGCCCAGCACCCGGGGTACGGACCCGGGTACGCAGGACGCGGTGGAGAACCGGCCGTGCACCAGTATCGAGGCAAGTCCACCGGCCGACGGTGCGTGGTCCAGTCGGGCTGCCAGAGTGACAATCGGCAGATCCGTACGCTCCAGTACCGCGCGGGCTTGACCTATCTCGGCTGCTGCCGTCGGCGCCGCGTCGAGCCAGGCCGCGCGTCGCCGTACCGGCAACGTCAAGTCCGTCACGGGTACCGCGTGGAGGTAGGCGAGGAATGCGCCCAAATGGCGGAACGAATCCCGTACCCAGGAATGCGCACAGCCATCGCCGCTGAACACGATGTCGCTCAGGAGCGCGGCCGTCGACACCTCGGGGTGCACGGAGGTGTGGGCGTCGGCAAGAGTGGGCACGTAAGCGTACCTGGCCGTCGGGGTACCGGCCAACGAGCTTCTCAGAGAAACGAGTTGCTCGGCGTCCAGGTAGCTGGGAGAACTCTCGGGCAGGGACTCGCCCCAGCGGAACCCCTCGTCGGTCCTGACACAGACTCTACTGAGGAACGGCCCAGGCAGATGACGCACCACCTGCCTGGCCACTGCCCGCTCGCCACCACCGACCCCGGTGTCCGCAGCCGTCTCGGCGCTCACGAGATGGCCTCGGGCAGGGGGCTGAGCTCGCCGGCGTCGGGGTGGTCTGCGTTGAGATAGGGACGTGCCGGTGCGATGCCCTCGGCGTGATATCGCTGCCGAATAGCTTCGAGGCGGTCGGCGACTCCGGTGTGGCCTTTCTCCCACGCAGCCACCAAGCCCTCGGCGGCGAGCAGACAGCGGTGCTGTCCGAAGCTCATCAGGCGACCCTGGTACCGATCCGGCTCATCGGCGGTCCACCAGCCCCGGCCAAGCTCACGGGCAAAGCACGGTCCGGTGTCGCGAAGTCGGGCAACATGCTTGCGATGGACCGCCTCGAGTGCGGCCCGGTGCTGCTCCCAGTGGTGCCGATAGAGGTAGAGCACCAGCGGGTCTCGGCGCTCGAAACCCTCCTCGTTGTTCACCGACTTCACCTGGTAGGGGACCCCCAGCCCGCAGAGCAGCCCGGTCAGCGACCTCAACAGGCCCGCTGCACTGCCCGGGTCGCGAGGAGCGAAGTAGAGCCGGATGACAGGGCGCTCGCCGTGGCTGGGCATGCCGTGGTCGGAAACGGCCAGGTACCACCCCGGGTACAGGTAGGGACGCCCGGAGGGCATGATCACCGAGACCTGCTGACCCGTGATCCGCGGGGTGCCGTCTAGGGGCGGGACGATCTGCTCATCGGTCACGGTCAGAGTCACCCCGCCCTGGCGGACAGTGAACCTCCCGCCGGTTTGGCCGCTGATCACCCAGCCGGGTTCGGGGTAGCCGACTGCCTGGTTGGCGTCCGAGAGCAGCGCGGCCACCGCCGGGTCCTCCCGCCGGATGGTGCCAAGGACCACCTGAGCACCATCGATCAGCCAGCGGGCGGCCCGGACGTCACCGGCGTAGTAGCTCAGGTAGAGGAAGCGCCACAGGTGGGCGACCACCGGCAAGTCGCCCGGCTCCGCCTCGACCCCTGCCGCAGGGGACAGTTCGCCCCACTCCCGGTGCCGGAAGGTCGCCTGGTCCAATACCTCTATGTCCTCCGCCATGGTGGCCAACACTGTCTCGTATCGATTCATGTACTACTGCTCCGCGTCTTCGGCAGCAGGAAGAGTTCGGCGATTCCCTGCGGGTTCTTCAGTAACTGTCGGCCGACGAACAGGCACAGATGCCCGATCCTGCCCAGCGAGCCAATCTGCTCCAGGCGACCGGCCGCGTGCATCAAGACGAACAGTCCGGCGTAGCGGTAAAGGGCAAGGCGCTGCTCCTCCGAGAGCGGAGCGACGTGTGTGTACGCGGCGAGGAACAGACCAGCGTTGCGCCGAGCAGTAGTCCACGCAGCGGCGGAAGCGAGCTGCTCCGGGGTGTCGCGCACGCTCTGGAGCCACTGCACCAGTAATTGTCCGACCACGGTGCCGACGTCGAGCATGGGATCGCCGTAACCGGCCATTTCCCAGTCGACCAGGGCAATTTCTGGACGTTCGGCGGAGTTCTCCCGTACCAGAATGTTGTCGTCCCGCAGGTCGAAATGGACCAGCGAGGAGGGCCGCCAACCGCGTCTCAGCACGTCGACCTCGGCGTCGACGGCCTGCATGGCGGCAACGTACGCTGGATAGTCGATGCCGGGGCCGCCTACTAGCTGCTTGGGAGTGAGCACGGCGAACGAGGCGAAGGGGAAGACAAAGCTTCGCAAGCCGGACGCGTCCCGCCCGTTCGCGTCTGGTATGGGAGCGCGGTGAACTCCCGCAATGACGCTCGCGACTGCTGCGAGCACGGCGACCGGAATATCCGGTGACCTGCGCGCTACTTCTCGGAACGAGGTGAAACCAACCTTCCCCTCCATGACGAGGATTCCGCGCTC
This sequence comes from Streptomyces sp. CNB091, assembly GCF_000377965.1. Lineage (NCBI taxonomy): Bacteria > Bacillati > Actinomycetota > Actinomycetes > Kitasatosporales > Streptomycetaceae > Streptomyces > Streptomyces sp. CNB091. Next base: position 1,411 of record NZ_KB899030.1, on the reverse strand, counting down.
CGCGTCCGTCGCGACAAGTCGGGGAATGGCCAGCTCGGAAGCGGCAGGAAGTCCGGCGACGGGGGCGAGCCGGAGCATCGCCTCCTCATTTCGGAAGGCCGCATCGATCGCCAATTCTGCGGCGCTGTCCATTTTTTTCACAAATAAGGAGGTGCCGTCCTCGAAGCGCAGCATCATCGCACTGCTACGTGCGGTGAATTCCTGCACGTGAACAATTCGCCCACGTACCACACCGAGCGATGCCAGCCAGGAACGGGTCCGGTTCCCAAGGGCTCCGGACCCGTCCGGCAGCACTCCGGACAGAGGGGGTAACGGTGCACTATCCACCCGATCGGGCCGACGGTGCACCGGGTCGGCCTTCTGCTCGGGAGCGCTGCTAGCCATTACTGGATCAACAGTGGTAAGCCACGGTGGCTATGGCGGCCATCACGCTACCCTGCGCCTCTTCGTCCGGCGAGATGCCGGCCTTCTCTTCGAGGAACGCCTGCAGGTCCTCGGGGCTGACACCCGCCAGCTCCTCTAGAGCCTTCTCACTAGCAGCCGGGTCGATGACGGAGCGCTGCTCGTCCGTCATGGCGAGCTCCGCCTCCTTGATCTTGCTGACGAGATCGCCGAACGCGGCCTCGTCTACCTGCGTCGTTGCGGTTTCAGACATACCTCAACCCTTTCCAGCAACTGAATCCATTTGAGTTCAGGAGGAACTCGGCCCCATGAAAGCCATCGGGCCTCATGGAGCTGAACACGTCTTGCCTGCATCGCGCAACAGGTATCCATCATTCCGCACGACAAGTCGCCAATCTCTCCACGGAATAGCGGGGAAGATAACCAGCCATTACGCAGGGACTTGATGTCTGGGCCAGGCTTTCGGAAAGCGGGCCTCGCATCCATAAAATATCTTTATAAGCCGAGGTCAGCACAGACTTGGAACGGACGGGCGGACCCGGCCGCCCCTCGACTCGCCCCGGTGTCACTCCAGGCGGGTGAATTAATCTCAGACAGGAATGTGCTAGCGGGTTTGGCAGGATCTACTCGCCAATACCGGTTCATTCCAGACTGCACACCAACGCTTGATCAGGCGGGCCACTGACAGCACCTGGGGACGGATCGTCACGGCTCCCGGGACAGGGTCTTGGAGAAGTGGCCTTGTGCCCGGGTTCGTCATATCAGCCCGAGGGCGGTGAGGGGCCGCAGGTGGTTTCGGGCGGTGTGGCGGAGGGCGGCGGCGATGTTGGTGTGGCCGTCCTGGCGGTGGACGCCGATGGCGAGGTTGCGCAGGCCGGCCATGACGCGGGGCGGGTGGCGGGTGCGGATGTGCGAGGCGTCCTCGTGGAAGGTGCGGTCGCGGACGTGGTGCGGTTGGTTCTCGATGCGCCAGTGGCCGCGGATCCAGGCCGCGGGCTGGCTGCCGGTG
>NZ_KB899029.1:0-15792 GCF_000377965.1 Streptomyces sp. CNB091 | reverse complement strand
CGCCGGCCGCACCAAGAAGGAGACCATCCGGCTGCTGAAACGGGCCATCGCCCGGGAGATGTTCCGCTGCCTGACCACCACGGTCACCATCCCAGACATCGCCGACCTGCGCCCCCTGCGACAGTCGAAGAACATCACCCTCACCACAGCGGCCCGCCACTTCGGCGTCTGGCCCGCCACGATCTCCACCCTCGAACGAGGAATCCGCCGTGACGACCACCTCGCCAACACCTACCGCGACTGGCTCACCGGCGCTTGACAGCCAATAGGAGCATCAGCGGCGATCACTCCCGGACGCGGGCGGAGGGGTGCAACGGGTTGGGGACCGTGCCGTGGATCGCCGCGTGCGGCCGGCTGGCGCGGTCCCGGTAGCCGTCGACGAGCAGGCGGTTGCGGTTCAGGCAGAGGCGCTCGATCTCAGGGGTGAGCATGTCGAACAGCTGGAACCGCTCCTTCAGCTCCGGGAAGCGGGCGTGGTGGCGGACTATCTCCGCCCGGACGAGTGACCAGAACGCGTCCTCGGAGACGCCGAGCTGCTCCTCGCACAGGGGGGAGAGATAGCGGAAGACGCCCACGAAGAGGCCGGAGTGGATGAACTGGGTGAGGAAGGACGGCTCCTCGGTGAGGAGGACCGCGCGCACCTCGTCGGGCATGCCGGCGTGCTCGGGCAGCGGATGGGCGCTGACGTTGACGTCGTCGACGAAGTCCTTGATGGCGAGCCGCACGGGCACGTCGTTCTCGTCGAACACGACGATGGCGTTCTCGCCGTGCGGGGAGAAGACGGTTCCGTAGCGGTAGAGGAAGTGCAGCAGGGGCGGCAGGAGCGCGGCGAAGAGCCGCTTCAGCCAGGCGTCCGGGGAGAGGCCGGAGCGCTCGACCAGCTCCGCGGTGAAGGCGCGGCCCGCCGGATCCGTATGGAGGAGGGAGGCGAGCGTGCGGGCGCGTTCGCCCGGCGCGAGGCGGGGCGGCAGGGGCTCCCGCCAGATCGCGCCGAGGATCTCCTTGTACTGGTAGGGCGCTCCGGGGAGGTAGTCGTACAGCGGGTGCTCGACGGCGACGGAGGCGACCTCGCCGAGGAGGACGACCCGGCAGGTGTCGCGCAGGAACGGGTCGCCCTCGCACAGTCCCTGGACCCAGGCGGTGACCGCGGGGGCGGCGAGGGTCCGCTCGGTCGGCAGGCCGCGCCAGACCAGGGTGTTGAGGATGGAGAGCGGGAGCTTCACGGTGTGCCGCTCGGGCCGTTCCACGTTCGCGAACGTGCGGATGGACTGCTGCGGCAGGCGGGCGTCCCCGTCGGTGTGCAGGGCCACGATGTCGCCGTCGGCGATGGCCGGGGCGAAGAGCGGCACGATCCACTCGTCCCACTGCCAGGGGTGTACGGGGAGGTAGAGGTAGTCCCGCGGGTCGTGTCCCCGGGCGCGCAGCACCTCGGCGAAGGCGTCCCGGACGTCCCCGTCGAGCTCGCCGGCGTACAGCTGCTCGGGGGTGCCGACGCGGCCCACTCCCCGGTACTGCGCGATGCGCGTGCTGACCGCGATCCACGGCAGCCGGAGCGGACTGCGGGTCTCGGGGGTGAAGCGGGCGGCGTCGGCGGCGGAGAAGCCGAGCCGCCCCTTGCTCGCCACCAGCCAGGGGTGGCCGGTCTGATGGCCCTCCAGCTCCGCGTAGTCGAGCGCGGCGAGCTGCTCGGCGGTGAGCGCGGTGTGGTCGAGCCGGGCGTCGGCGGACAGGGTCCGGGTCAGCTCGCGGATGAGGTGGCCCAGCGTCGTGCCGTCGAGCCCGAGGAGGGACCGGGCCCGGGTGAGGAACGTCAGCGGGTCGCGGAACGGCCGGGAGCCGGTGGCCGGGCCGTTGGGCCGCGCCTCGGCGCTCGCGGCTGCGGGTGAGCCGTTGGCGTGAGCGGCTGGCGGCCCCGCCGTGACCTCGATCGAGTCGGGGTCGACGCGCCAGCTGCCGTACACGCCGCGCCGGGCCGTGAAGGCGAGCGCTCCCCCGTCGTCGAGGGTCAGCCGGTGGCGTCCGCCGGTCCCGGGCTGCGGGACGGGCTCGATGATCTTCTCGTAGGCGAACTCGCCGAGCATCTTGGCGAGGAGCCGTGCGGCGGCCCGGTCCCAGATCTGTCGGTTCAGCTCCGGAGGGCTGAACAGCTGCGGGGACTCGGCTGATTCACGGCTCGCGGGATATATCGGCACGGGGACTCCTCCGGATGGAACCTATGAGGTTCGAGCGGTGTGGAAAGTGCGGCGAGTAAGTCACAGCTGGGCTCGGTGTGTTCGGTCGCGGATCATCAGCGCGGCGCGTTTGTCGGGGAGATCCACTTCGGCGGAGAAGCGGAAGCCGGCGCTGAGGAACGCGGATACGGAGGGGGTGTTGCGCAGGTCGGGCTCGGCGACGACCCGACCGCACCGCGGAAGGTTGTCCAGGACGAGGTCGGCGACGGCGCGGAGCAAGGCGGTGCCCACGCCCCGGCCGCGGTTGTTCACGCCCCCGATGAGGAGGTGGACACCGGTGTCGTGGGGGCGGGCGGGGTAGTGGCGGGCCAGGGGGTCGAGGTCGGCGCGGTAGATCTCCCAGTAGCTCATGGGTGTGGAGTCGAGCACTCCCAGGCACGGGATGCTGCGTCCGTCCCCTTCGAGCTGGGTCCTGAGGTGGTCGGCGGTGACGGACTCGGGTCCGGCGAGCTCCCAGAACGCCGCCACGGCAGGATCGTTCATCCAGCGGCTGACGACGGCGAGATCACGCTCCGGCCGGACGGGGACGAGGGCGAACTCTCCCGCCGCCGTGGTCGCGGGCGCCCAGGCCCCAGGGTCGCCCAGCAGCTCGTGGGCGACCCGGGCCCCCGCCGCCCCGGCGCTTCGCTCCTCGGCGATCAGGGCGAGGAGCTCCTCGGTGAGCTCCAGGTCGAGGGTGTCCTCGACGTCGGCGCTGCCGTCCGCGCGGCTGCCGGACCGTTGGGTGCCGGACCGTTCGACGGAGCCGTGGTCGGCCGGTACGGCGGCGGATTCCGCTGAGGGTTCGGCGGGAGGCACGGTGGCGCTCTCCTCTCTGGACCGGTGCGGTCGGTGGGCGTCTTGGGAGCGGGTGCGGCCGGAGTCCGCCCGGGGCGGTTGGTGCTCAGCTGTGCAGGGGGTTGGCGATGGTGACGTACACGGACTGGGTGTCGACCGGCCCGACCAGCTCGTCGAGGCCGTGGAGCCGGGTCAGCAGGTTGGCCTTGCAGCGCAGTTCGCGGTTCTCCAGGAGATACGCGGGCAGGGGGGAGCCCAGTTCCGCGGTCTCGGTGAGGAATCGGCGCAGGACGGTGAGGAGTTCCTGTTCGTCGCCCAGGCGCTGGGCGCCGAACGCCCCGATCAGGCCGAGGACGTTGTTGATGCCGAGGTAGTAGGCGAACCGTTCGTCGGTGACCGGGTCGGAGACGAACGTGTCGCTGACGGCGCCGATGCCGGGGAGCCGCTGTTCCAGCTCGTCCCGGCGGGAGTCGCGGAAGTAGTAGCCCTGGTTGTCCCGGTAACGGCCGCCGACGGGCCAGCCGTCCGGATCGAGGAGGACGAGGGTGTTCTGCTGGTGGGCTTCGAGGGCGACTCCGCCATGGGCGTCGAGCCAGAGGACGGGGCGCACGACGTGGTGCAGATAGCGGCGGAACCATTCGGTGGAGACGGCGTCGACGCCGCGGCCGGTGCGGGCGGCCAGGCCGGAGACGACCTCGGCGAGCCGGGAGCGCATGCCGGGCCGGCCGGGCCGGGGGCGCTGCGCGGTGAGTCCCGCGATGCAGGCGGCGTCGTCGCCCGGGCCGAAGGGGTTGTGGCGGAGCATGACGTCGAGCCCCAGGACGGATGCGCCCTCGGGGTCGTCGACGGCGAGCCAGGCGGGGTCCCGGACGACGTCGAAGCCGGGGTGCTCCCGCTGCCAGCGCTCGGCGAGTCCGGTCGACAGGAGTCGGTGGACCTCGACGCCCCGGTGCAGCTCCTTGCGGAGGTTCTCCCGGCGTGAGTTGGTGATGCGCACGCCGAGGGAGAGCTTGAGCATCACCCGTGCGCCGGGGCGGTGCACGGTGCGGATGGAGGAGGTGGGGTGCCAGTGCTCGCCGTGGGGGCCGAGGTCGTGGAGCAGGCCGGTGTCGGCGAGGGCGCGGACCTGGGGGCGGTGGAGCAGATCGGCGGCCTGCCAGGGGTGCACGGGGACGGCGACGGTGCCGGGGGGCAGGCTCAGCCCGTCGGCGTGCGGGGCGAGCAGCTCCTCGGCGGTGGCCGGACCGCCCTCGGTCCAGGCGGAGTCGGTGGCGATCAGCGCCCGGTCGACGGCGAACCAGTGGAGCGGGAAGGACCCGTGGAGCTCGGGCGAATAGCGACGGGACTCCGACTCGGAGAGGCCCTCGCGGCTCTTGGGCGTGGGGTGGAGGGGGTGGCCGAGCAGCAGGGACTGTTCGGCGGTGAGGAAGAGGTCCGCCTCGGCGGGGTCCGCCGGGTCGCGCCGCCGCTGGTCGATGAAGCCGGCGGTGTGGCGTACGGAGTCGGCGACCCGGGCGACCAGATCGCCCGCGCCGCTCTCGCCGCCCTCACGGCCGATGAGGACGGCGACGGTGGCGGCGTCGGCGTGCGGAGCACCGGCGGGGGCGGTCTCCAGGACGGGTGCGCCGAAGCGGTGGGCCCCGGTGGCCGACCAGTAGTGGACGGGGACGAGCAGGGCGGTACCGCTGGCGGGGAAGGCGATACGCAGGGTGTCGCCGCCGGGGCGGGGCAGGTCGCTCTCCCGGGTCCAGCACCGCAGGAGGCTCTCCGTGCCCGCCGCGTCGGCGGCCCGCAGCGGGTCAGGGTCGTCGAGGGCGTCGGTGCTCGGGCCCCGGCCCGCCCGGGCGCGGAGGTCCGGACCGGGCGGGTACACGGCGGGGTCGGGATCGCGCGGGGATTTCTGGCGGGGCACGGTCGTCGCCTCGACCGTGCCGGGGGCGGCCGGTCCGTCCTGCCCTCGGTGCTGGGGGGTGCCGTGGCCGTCGGCCTCGGACGCGGGGGTGGGGTTCACGACGTTCTTCCTTGTGGGGATTCCGGGTTCAGGTGGTCGGCCCGGCGGTGGTCCGACGGTGCGGGGAGCCTGTCGCGGCTGCCAGCGCGTCGGCGAGACGGTCGACGACGGCACTCGCCTGCTCGTCGGTGAGGGTGAGGGGCGGCAGGAGGCGGACCACGGCGTCGTGGCGGCCCCCCAGTTCGACGATGAGGCCGCGCCGCAGACATTCCTGCTGGACGGCGAGGGCGAGCGCCGGATCGGGCGGCGGGGCCGGGTGGTCGTCGCCTGCCTCGGCGGGCAGCGGCGCGCGCTCGGGATCCACCAGCTCCATGCCGATCATCAGTCCACGCCCCCGTACGTCACCGATTCCCGGGTGATGTACCCGCAGCTCCCTCAGACGGGCGAGCATCCAGGCCCCCAGGACCGCAGCGCGGTCCGCCAGTTGGTTCTCCCTGACGTACGCGAGCGTGGCCGCGCCCGCCGCCATGGCGAGCTGGTTGCCACGAAACGTACCCGCGTGGGCACCCGGCTGCCAAAGATCCAGTTCAGCGCGGTAGACGATCACTGCGAGGGGCAGGGAGCCGCCGATCGCCTTGGAGAGGACCATGACGTCGGGCATGACGCCGCTGTGCTCGACGGCCCAGAAGGCGCCGGTCCGGCCGACCCCGGTCTGCACCTCGTCGGCGATGAGGGGGATGGAGCGGTCCGCGGTGATCCCGCGCATGCGGCGCAGCCAGGAGTCGGGGGCGGGATTGACGCCGCCCTCGCCCTGGACCGGCTCCACGATCATTCCCGCGGGGGCCGGAACCCCGCCCTTGCGGTCGTCAAGCAGGTGTTCGGTCCAGCGGGCGGCGAGCGCCGCGCCGCGCTCGCCGCCGGTCCCGAACGGGCAGCGGTAGTCCTGCGGGAAGGGCAGCCGGGTCACCCGTACGTCGGTGGCGCCGCCGGAGGCCTCCAGGGCCCCGGCGGTCATGCCGTGGTAGGCGCCGGTGAAGGTCAGCAGGCCGGTGCGCCCGGTCGCGGCGCGGACCAGTTTGAACGCGGCCTCGACGGCGTCCGTACCGGCGGGGCCGCAGAACTGGATGCGGGCGTTGTCGGCGAACTCCCGCGGCAGGGTGGAGAACAGCTCGGTGGTGAAGGCGTCCTTGACCGGGGTGGCGAGGTCCAGCACGTGCAGGGGCGCGCCGGAGTCGATGACCTTCCGGATGGCTTCGAGCACGACGGGGTGGTTGTGCCCGAGGGCCAGCGTGCCGGCGCCCGACAGACAGTCGAGGTAGCGGCGTCCGTCCGCGCCCTCGATGGTGAGCCCGCGGGCGCGCACCGGGACGATCGGCAGGGACCGCGCGTAGGTGCGCGCCGCCGATTCGCGCAGGGTCTGGCGACGGAGAATGCCCTCGTGTGCGGAGGGCGGCGCCACCGGTGCGGGTTCGGTCACGGACACGGCTCTTGGTCCTCCTGCGGTAACAGTTGCGTTGCGCGTCGGTACGTTCTCGCGTGGACGCACCGAGGGCGTGAACGCTGTCCTGGTGTCCCCCGTACGTACCAACGACGCCGTCCACGATGGATCACGGGTGAATCGGAGCATCCTCGCGGCGACGGAACCGCGGACCTGCCGCGCACCGTCACCATCGGCACCGGCATAGTGGGGGCCGCACAACGGCGCGGAAGCACCTGCCCCGGCGCCCGAAGTGTCCGCAATGCAGCACGAGTACCGAGTGACGAAGTCCCAGGGGGATCACGAGATGCGACCCATTCGCCCGACCGATACCGCACGGCGCGGGAGGCGCGCACGGCGCATGCCCTCCACCGCGCTCGCCGCGACCGCCGTCGCCGCCGTACTGGCGCTCACCGCCACGGCGTGCGGTCCGGAGGAGGACAACGCGGGCGGTACGCCCAGCGCCTCGGCCGACCAGTCGTCCGACGGCAAGGTCGTCATCCCGGACGACCTCAAGAACCGTCTCAAGGAGCACGGGATCGACCCCGACAAGTGGCGGGACGGGGAGTGGAAGAACTGGGACAAGGACAAGTGGCTGCGTGAGGCCAAGGACTTCGTCAACCCGATCATCGACGGCCTGTGGGACCCGGACCGGATGCGGGAGGCCGACAAGCCCCCGGAGAACCCGGTCGACAACGACATCTCGGGCGACGACGGCGTGACGGACCCGACGCCGGCCCCGGTCCAGGCCGCCGGGGTCGCGACGCCGTACCACGGCAACGCCCCCGAGTCCGGGAAGCTGCTCTTCGACGGCCCGCAGGGCTCGATGGTCTGTTCCGCGACCGTGGTGAAGGACCCGGCGAACCCCGGCAAGTCCAACATGGTGTGGACCGCCGGGCACTGCGTGCACGCGGGCAAGAAGGGCGGTTGGTACCGCAACATCGCCTTCGTCCCGGCGTACAACAACGACGGCCTGTCGCTGGCCGAGCTGGAGACCGCGCCCAAGGAGAAGATCGCTCCTTACGGTGTGTGGTGGGGCCAGTGGGCCCAGACCTCCGAGCAGTGGATCGCCGAGGGCGCGGCCGTCGGCGGCCAGGGCGCCCCGTACGACTTCGCGGTGCTGCATGTGACGCCGGAGAAGGGCGCGGGCGGCAAGTCGCTGGAGGAGACGGTCGGTTCGGCGCTGCCGGTCGAGTTCAACGCTCCCGCCGTGCCGGAGATCGACGCCATGAAGGCCACGGGTTACCCGGCCGCGCCGCCGTTCGACGGTCAGAAGCTGCTCCAGTGCGAGGACAAGCCGGGTCGGCTCTCCGTCTTCCAGGACCAGCCCACGATGTACCGCATCGGCTGCACGATGACCGGCGGTTCCTCCGGCGGCGGCTGGGTCGCGGCCGGGCAGGACGGAAAGCCCGCCCTGGTCTCGAACACCTCGATCGGCCCGGTCACCGCGGGCTGGCTGGCCGGGCCCCGGCTCGGCAAGGAGGCCGAGGGCATCTACCGCGCGGTGAGCGAGAAATACGCGGGCCAGTAGGTCCCGGCCGGCGGCCGCACGGCGAAGGCCCGGCCCCCTCCCGGATCTCTCCGGAGGGGGCCGGGCCTTCGGCTTGTCGCGCGGTCACACGGCTGTCAGTGCGCGGCGGGGACGAAGGTCCCGAGCTCCGCGGCCAGCTCCTCGTGGACCTGGGCCTTGAGCAGGGTGCCCTCGGCGGTGTGCTCCTCGGAAAGCACCTCGCCCTCGGCGTGCACCCGGGAGACCAGAGCCCCCTGGATGTACGGCACGAGCACCTCGATCTCGACGGACGGCCGGGGCAGCTCGGCGTCGATGAGCGCGAGCAGCTCGTCGATTCCGGCGCCGGTCCTGGCCGAGACCGTGATGGCGTGCTTCTCGTTGCGCAGCAGCCGCTGGAGGACCAGGGGGTCCGCCGCGTCCGCCTTGTTGATCACGACGATCTCGCGCACGTCCACCGCGCCGACGTCCCGGATCACCTCGCGCACCGCGGCGAGCTGCTCCTCCGGCACCGGGTGGGACCCGTCCACCACGTGGAGGATGAGATCGGACTCGCCGACCTCCTCCATGGTGGAGCGGAACGCCTCGACCAGGTGGTGCGGCAGATGCCGGACGAACCCGACGGTGTCGGCCAGGGTGTAGATGCGGCCGCTTGGGGTCTCGGCCCGGCGGACGGTCGGGTCCAGAGTGGCGAACAGGGCGTTCTCCACCAGGACACCGGCCCCGGTCAGGCGGTTGAGCAGCGAGGACTTGCCCGCGTTGGTGTATCCGGCGATGGCGACGGAGGGCACCTTGTTGCGCTTGCGCTCCTGCCGCTTGATCTCGCGGCCGGTCTTCATCTCCGCGATCTCCCGGCGCATCTTCGCCATCTTCTCGCGGATCCGTCGCCGGTCCGTCTCGATCTTGGTCTCACCGGGACCACGGGTGGCCATGCCGCCACCGCCGCTGGAACCGCCGCCGCCCATCTGACGGGAGAGCGACTGACCCCAGCCGCGCAGGCGCGGCAGCATGTACTGCATCTGGGCCAGCGAGACCTGCGCCTTGCCCTCACGGGACTTGGCGTGCTGGGCGAAGATGTCGAGGATGAGGGCGGTCCGGTCGACCACCTTCACCTTGACGACGTCTTCCAGGTGGATCAGCTGGCCGGGGCTCAGCTCACCGTCGCAGACGACGGTGTCGGCACCGGATTCGAGCACCATGTCCCGCAGCTCCAGCGCCTTGCCCGAGCCGATGTAGGTGGCCGGGTCCGGCTTGTCGCGCCGCTGGTACACCGCGTCCAGCACCTGTGCGCCCGCCGTCTCGGCGAGTGCGGCGAGCTCCGCGAGGGAGATCTCCGCGTCACGCACCGTCCCCGAGGTCCAGACGCCGACCAGCACCACGCGCTCCAGGCGCAGCTGGCGGTACTCGACCTCGGTGACGTCCTCGAGTTCCGTGGAGAGACCGGCCACGCGTCGCAGCGCGGCACGCTCGGAGCGGTCCAGCTGATCGCCGTCCCGCGCTCCGTCGATCTCCTGGCTCCAGGCGACGTCCTCTTCCATCAGGGCGTCGGCCCGAAGGCTCTCGGTGAGGCTCTCGGTCGCGTTCTCCGTGGCGCTCTGCGCGTCCTGCGCGTCCTGGGGAAGGGAAGAAGAGGAGGTCATTGGATCCTTACGTCGATAGAAGTCGTTACGTCAGTCACAACGTGTGATCTTCCCGGATGATTCCCTGCCGGGAACTCCGGTGCGGTCCGCCGCGCCGACGCGTCGATAGTGGCACGGCCCCACCGGGCCCGTCACGCGGATTTCGCGCTGCTCCAGTCGGGGTGGCCGGGCATCGGCGGGGTCTTCTCGCCGTACAGCCAGCCGTCGAAGAAGGCGGACAGGTCCCGTCCCGCGATGCCGGACGCCAGCCGGGTGAAGTCCGCGGTGGTCGCCGTGGAGTCCCGGTGCACCCGGACCCAGGTGCGCTCCAGCCGGTCGAAGGCGGCCTCGCCGATCTCCTGGCGCAGGGCGTAGAGCACCAGCGCGCTGCCGTCGTACATGACGGGCCGGAACAGGCTGAGCTTCTGCCCCGGGGCCGGGCCGTCCGGATGCGCCGGAGGGCCGCCGTCCGCGCGCCAGCCGTCGGAGAGCTTGTATGCCTCACGCATCCGCCGTTCCAGGGCCCCGCCGCCGTTCTCCTCGGCGTACCGGGCCTCGTACCAACTGGCGTGTCCTTCGTTGAGCCACAGGTCGGACCAGCTCGCGGGCGAGACGCTGTCGCCGAACCACTGGTGGGCCAGCTCGTGGATCATCACCGAGTCGACGTACCACTCCGGGTAGCCGGGCTCGGTGAAGAAGGACTTCCCGAACAGCGACAGCGTCTGGGTCTCCAGGGCGAAGCCGATGGGGCTGTCGGCGACGAGCACCCCGTACGTCTCGAAGGGGTAGCGGCCGACCTGCCTCTCCATCCACTCCAGCTGGGCCGGGGTCTTCTTCAGCCAGGGCTCCAGCTTCTTCCGGTCGGCGGCCGGGACGACGTCGCGCACCGGCAGTCCGTGGGGGCCGGTGCGGTGCAGCACGGCGGAGCTCCCGATGGAGACCTGGGCCAGCTCGGTCGCCATGGGGTGCTCGGTGCGGTAGGCCCAGGTGGTCGTGGCTCCGCGCCGGGTCTTCCCCGCCGGCAGGCCGGCCGCGACCGCCGTCAGCTTCTCGGGGGCGGTGATCCGGAAGGTGAAGTACGCCTTGTCGGAGGGGTGGTCGTTGCCGGGGAAGACCCGGTGGGCGGCGTCGGCCTGGTTGGCCATGGCGAGGCCGTCGGCGGTGCGGACCCAGCCGCCGTCATCCCCGGACCCGCTCGGGTCGCTGGTGTGCCGGACGGTGATGTTCAGCGGTACGCCCGCGGGGAGGCGGCGGGGGGCCTGGACGACCAGGTCCTCGCGCTTGCTGCCGAAGTCGGCCGCCAGTCCGTTGACCTCGACCCCCTGGACGGTGCCCCGGGCGAAGTCGAGGTTGATCCGGTCCAGCGGGGCGGTGGTGCGGGCCCTGATCTTCGTGACGGCGTCCAGGGACTGGGTGTTGCGGCCGTGGTACGTGAAGGCGATGTCGTACGCGAGGACGTCGTATCCGGGGTTGCCCAGCTCGGGGAAGAGCCGGTCGCCGATGCCCAGGGGCTCGGGGGCGGGCAGGGTGGCGGCGACGAGGGTGGCCGAGGCGGTCGCCAGCAGGGCGGCGCGCAGGCGGCGGGAGAGGAGCGGCATGGACTACCGCTATCAGCGCATCGCCGCCCGGCCGGGGAGCCGCGCGCCGCGCCACTCGAACGAGAACGCGTCACCGGTGGGAGGAGCGGTTCCGCCGGCCGTGAGGCACCGCCTCGGGCCGGGATGCTTCCGGGTTTCCGGGCTTCCGGGGCTGCTCAGCCGACCGGGGGCCGCTGGTGAAGGTCCGGGCCAGTCGCTCAGCCGGCCGGGGCCGGTTGCTGGGCGCGGCTGACGTCGTAGACCCCGGCGACCTCGCGCATGGCTCGCATGAGGGCGGGAAGGCCCGCCGCGTCGGGGAGGTGGAGGGTGTAGGTGTGGCGGACGCGCTGTTCGCTGGGCGGTTCCACGGTGGCGGAGACGATCGCCGCCTCGGCGGTGGCGATGGCCTCGGTGAGGTCGGCGAGGAGCCGGGGGCGGCCGAAGGACTCGGCGACCAGGGTGACCCGGCAGCCCGCGCCGGATTCCCGGCCCTCCGCTTCGGCCCAGCGTGCTCCGACCGGGGCGCGGCCGATCTCCTGCATGGCGGCCACGGCGGGGCACTCGCGGCGGTGCACGGTGACCGTGCCGCCGCGGACGGTGAAGCCCGTCAGCTCGTCGGGGGGCACCGGCGTACAGCAGCCGGCGAGGCGCACCGGCGCGTCCGGCCCGTCGACGACGACGCCGGTGGCGCGGGGGCCGGACCGGGTGCGCGCCGACGCGGTGGCCTGGGCGTCGCGCTCCGGGGCCGCGGGCTCGGCCGGGCCGGGTCCGCCCGCCTCCACGGACGTCATCGTCGAGGGGGTGGGCTTCGCCTCGTCGGGGTGGTCGGTGAGCCAGCCGGTGATCGCGATCCGGGCGGTGGGGGTGCGCGCGTGGTCGAGCCAGTCGGGCGAGGGACCGGATGCGGTGTCCTGGGCGAGCAGCAGTTGCACGGTGTCGCCGTCGCTGAGGACGGTACTCAGGGTGGCGAGGCGGCCGTTGACCCGGGCCCCGATGGAGGTGTGCGCCCGGTCGCCGTACTGCGCGTAGGCGGCGTCGACGCAGCTGGCCCCGGCGGGCAGCCCGAGGGTGCCTCCGTCGGTGCGGAACACGGTGATCTCGCGGTCCTGGGCGAGATCGTCGCGCAGGGTGGTCCAGAAGGTGTCGGGGTCGGTGGCGGACTCCTGCCAGTCCAGCAGCCGGGAGAGCCAGCCGGGCCGGGTCGGGTCGGCGCGCTCGTCGGACGGCTCGCTCTGCGGGGTGGCGGCGTGGTCCTGGGCGTACGGGTTGCCCAGCGCGACCACGCCCGCCTCGGCGACCTTGTGCATCCGGTGCGTGCGGATGAGGACTTCGGCGACGGCGCCTCCGGGGCCGACGACCGCGGTGTGCAGCGACTGGTACAGGTTGAACTTGGGAGCGGCGATGAAGTCCTTGAAATCGGAGATCACCGGGGTGAAGCAGGTGTGCAGTTCGCCGAGGACGGCGTAGCAGTCGGCGTCCTCGGTGACGAGGACGAGCAGTCGGCCGAAGTCGGTGCCGCGCAGTTCGCCGCGTTTCCCGCGGACCCGGTGTACGGAGACGAAGTGGCGTGGCCTGATGAGGACTTCGGCGGTGATGCCCGCGTCGCGCAGGGTGCCCCGTACGTTGTCGGCGATGGTGTCGAGGGGGGCGTCCGGGCCTGCCGCGGCGGCGATCAGGGCGCGGGTGTCCTCGTACTCCTCGGGGTGCAGGATCGCGAAGACCAGGTCCTCCAGCTCGGTCTTGAGCGCCTGTACGCCGAGCCGTTCGGCGAGCGGGATGAGGACGTCCCGGGTGACCTTGGCGATCCTGGCCTGCTTCTCGGGGCGCATCACGCCGAGGGTGCGCATGTTGTGCAGCCGGTCCGCGAGCTTGATCGACATGACCCGGACGTCGTTGCCGGTGGCGACGAGCATCTTGCGGAAGGTCTCCGGTTCCGCGGCGGCGCCGTAGTCGACCTTCTCCAGCTTCGTCACCCCGTCGACGAGATAGCAGACCTCGTCGCCGAACTGCTCGCGTACCTGGTCGAGCGTCACTTCCGTGTCCTCGACGGTGTCGTGGAGCAGGGAGGCGGTGAGGGTGGTGGTCTCGGCGCCGAGCTCGGCGAGGATCAGGGTGACGGCCAGCGGATGCGTGATGTACGGCTCGCCGCTCTTGCGCGTCTGGCCGCGGTGCGAGGACTCCGCGAGGACGTAGGCCCGGCGCAGGACGGTCAGGTCGGCGTCGGGGTGGTGGGCGCGGTGCGCCTCGGCGACATGTCCGATGGCGTCGGGCAGCCGGTCGCGGGAGACCGGGCCCCGCAGTGCCACCCGGCCCAGTCTGCGCAGATCGATCCGGGGGCGGCTCCGCCTGCGTAGGGGAGCGCCTGGATCGGCGGCCTCTGCACTCATGGGCACCTCCGGCGACATCGACCGGCGCTGGGAAGGAGCGGATGCCCCTCGGGACCGGTGCTTGATGCTATCGACCCCACCACGTGGCGCAGTGCAGCTCTCGCCCAGCGTGAAACGGATCACCCATTCGAGCGAAGCTCGGGCTGGTCATCGTTTCGAGCGAGCCATTCCTCAGGAGGTTTCGAGCCAGACCGGGTCGATGACGCCCTCGGCGACGATCACCGCCGGTCCGGTCATGTCGATACCGCCGTCGGGGTGCTCGGTGATGACGAGGGTGCCGCCGGGGAGGTCCACCCGGTAGGTGGCGGGGAGGCCGGTCTCCGCGGGGTCGGCGCCGTCCCGGCGGGCGGTGGCGACGGCGACCGCGCAGGCGCCGGTGCCGCAGGAGCGGGTCTCGCCGGAGCCGCGCTCGTGGACGCGCATACCGACGTGGCGCGGGCCCCGGTCGACGACGAACTCGACGTTGACGCCGTCGGGGTAGACGGCGCCGGGGCTGACGGGCGGGGCGGTGAGCAGGTCGCCGGCGTGGTCGAGGTCGTCGACGAAGGCGACCGCGTGGGGGTTGCCCATGTTGACGTTGTGGGCGGGCCAGTTGCGGTCGCCGACGCTGACCGTGACGTTCTCCCCGGGCAGCAGGGCACGTCCCATGGAGACCGTGATGTCGCCGTTCTTCGCGAGGTGCACGCGCTTGGGGCCGCCCCGGGTGGCGACGGTGAGGTCGCCCTCCTCGACGAGGCCGGCGCGCTGGAGGTAGTGGGCGAAGACCCGCACGCCGTTGCCGCACATCTCGGCGATCGAGCCGTCCGCGTTGCGGTAGTCCATGAACCACTCGGCCGCGTCCGCCATGTCCCGGGCCTCGGGGTGTGCGGCGGACCGCACGACGTGCAGCAGGCCGTCCCCGCCGATGCCGGCCCGGCGGTCGCAGAGCCGGGCGACGACAGCGGCGGACAGCGTGAGGGCGTTGTCCGGGTCCGGGACGATCACGAAGTCGTTCTCGGTGCCGTGACCCTTGAGGAAGGCGATCTGCGAGGTGCTCACAGGCCAACTGTACGAGGCGGCGCCGACAACCCGCACGAGCGGACCCGGCGGCCGGGCCCGCGACCGGCACAGGACCCGGGCGGGCGGGCCCATGACCCGCGCGGGCGGGCCCGGCGCAGGGCAGGTCCTGCCGTCAGCGCAGTCGGGTGTCCCGCAGTCAGCGCAGTCGGTCCACGCGCCAGACGGCGAGCGCGACCAGGGCGGCGCCGGTCACCGCGTACAGCGCGATCACCCGCCAGTCGGGGCGGGCGCCGGAGCCGCGGGAGGGCAGGCCCGGCCAGGTGTGCCCGACGCGGCGGGCGGCCATCATGCCCCAGCCGGCCGCGCAGCAGCTGATCAGGAGCCCCAGCATGGCGACGATGGCGCCGCCGTCGCCGAACTCGAAGGCGAGAGGAAAGGCGAACATCAGCGAGCCGACCGCGGCCAGTATGACGATGGGGGCGAGCTGCCAGATCCGCAGCTTGCGGGTGGGCCGCAGCTCGACCTCGACCTCGGGGGTCACGTCCTGCTCGTCGGGCCCGTCAGGACTCAGCCGTCCCGCGGTCTCCCGCGGTGACGGCACGTCGTGCTCTGTGTCGCGCTGCTCCGTGTCGCGAGGGCCGGCCTCCATCGCCACGCGCCCTCCCAACTCGGACTCCACTGGTGGATCGATGCTCGATGATGGCACGATCACGGGCGCCGAATTGACAGGCGGAGCTTCCCGATGCCATCACGTGATCAGGCTGTTATGGCTCCGCTTTGGGGTTTATGCAGGTCAGGCTTCTGCTGCTGGTCAGCGAGTCAGCAAGAGGTCAGCAATAACCCCAGGTCAGCAACCGATTACGCGGTCACGACCGAACTCGGCGAAGGGGCCGCAACAATCATACGGAACCTGAGCACGGGCAACCTGACAATCGAGCGGATCTACCTGGTCACGAGCCTGCCGCCCGGCGCGGCCACCGGCAGCCAGCCCGCGGCCTGGATCCGCGGCCACTGGCGCATCGAGAACCAACCGCACCACGTCCGCGACCGCACCTTCCACGAGGACGCCTCGCACATCCGCACCCGCCACCCGCCCCGCGTCATGGCCGGCCTGCGCAACCTCGCCATCGGCGTCCACCGCCAGGACGGCCACACCAACATCGCCGCCGCCCTCCGCCACACCGCCCGAAACCACCTGCGGCCCCTCACCGCCCTCGGGCTGATATGACGAACCCGGGCACAAGGCCACTTCTCAAAGACCCTGAGG
>NZ_KB899028.1:0-16769 GCF_000377965.1 Streptomyces sp. CNB091 | reverse complement strand
GCTCCGTAGGCATAGCCGACGGGCTGGTGTTTGTCGTAGCCGATGACGCAGCTCCAGCCGGGCCGTGCGGTCCAGTGGTCGAGGCCTTCGGCGAAGCGGTCCGGGGAGGCGAACGGGTCCCTCTGCGCGGCGTCCGCGTAGACCTCGGTGTACACGCCGAGGAGCAGCGGGCGCAGTGCGGGGGCGTGGGCGCCGGTGTAGTGGCGGATTGCTATGCCGGTGGTCACGCGGGCGGTCTCCTAGGCGGTGGCGAGCTGGTGGTGGAGGGTGGCGAGGCGTTGGGAGATGCGGGGGCTGCTGACCGCTATGGTGTCGATCGCCGTGGCGGTCGCCTTGGCGCTGGCGGTGTCGCTCTGGGCGAGCTGGAGTTGGGCGAGCTGGATGCCGTAGTAGGCGCGGTTGCGGTGCATGGATGGGCCGAGCAGGCGCAGGGCCTGGGCGGTGGCCCTTTCGGCGTCGTGCAGTCGGCCGGTGGCCCGGTGGGCGATGGCGGCGAGTCCGGCGATCTCGGCGGCGTCCAGGAAGCGGAGCCAGGGTGGTGGGGGTGTGGTGGTGTCGAAGCGGTCGTGGGCCTTCTGTGCGGCGAGAAGGGAGCGTGCGCAGGCACCGTGGTCTCCGAGGCGGGCGTGGCCGATGGCGAGGCGGGAGTGGAGCAGCGCCGCGATGCGGGGGTCCTGGCGGGCCTGGCGGGTCTGAAGGGCGGCGCGGTTGATGTTCAGGGCTTCGCGGTGCCGGCCTTCGGCGCGGGCCTGCAGGGACAGGTCGGACCAGGCGCGGGCTTGGGCCCGGCCGTCCTTCCCCAGGATCCCGGACTGCAGGGCGGCGGCGTGGTGGAGTCGGGAGGCTGCATTGTCGCCGGAGTCGTAGGCGGCCCAGCCGGCGGAGGAGTACAGGTCGCTGAGCGCGCAATGCAGGGCCTGCTCCACGCGGGGGCCGTAGTTGCAGGCGTCGACCGTGTCGCGCAGCCGGTCGATGTAGGCGGTGGCGACGGCCAGCAGGGCGCCGCCGCCGATCGCGGTGAAGTGCGCGTCGAGTCGGCCGATGGTCGTGGTGATGCGGTCGACGTCCGCCATGGTGAGTCGCCCGCGCACCGGAGTCTCCTCGATGCGGAGCACGAGGGCGACGGTCGCGGCGGTGGACGCGGTCAGGAATGCGCGGCGCTTCACGGGTTCCTCCTGCCCTGGTCGCACCGGGGCAGGTGAGACGGGCAGGCGGCTGGAGCGGCCGCGCGGCACGAATCCCATGGCCTCGGGCGGCCGGTCGAAAATCTCGGCGAGAGGCAGAAGGTAGCGGTGGGTGGGCCACCGCACGGCACCGGAGATCCACCGGCGTACGTCCCGGTCGGTGCCGCGCCGGGGCGTCCGAAGATGCGTCCGGAGACCTGGTTGACCTCGTTGGCCAGGGACCGGTGGGTATAGCCGTACTCGCGCAGCAGGGCCGTGAGGATGGTGTTGGTCGGTGTGTCCATCAGGCCCCAGGTGGCTGCTGTTCGAGATGGCGACGGTAGTTCTGGTTTTATTCACGAGTAGTGCCGTCAGTTGTTCACGGGTTTGGGAGGCACCCAGATCCACGGTCGGGTGATGTTCACGAGTTTCGACAGCGCTGGGGTACTTGCCAGGGCAGCATCGGGGTGCTCCTGGTGAAAGGTCCTGGTCATACCGCAAATGTCCAAGGTCGAGCTGTACGCGGCGATCCGGCGTGATCACCGTGCCGGTATGAAGATGCGCGAGCTTGAGCGCAAGTACAACGTGTCATGGCGGACCGTGAAGAAGGCCGTGGACTCGGTCTGGCCGGAGCCGCGCAAGAAGCTTCCGCCACGGCCGACCGCGCTTGATCCGTACAAGCCGGCCATCGACGAGATACTGCGGACGGACCTCGACGCGCCGCGCAAGCAACGGCACACGATCACCCGGATCTTCCACCGGCTGGTCGAGGAGCACAGCGCCGACGTCTCGTACCAGATGGTTCGGCGCTACGTCTCCGACCGGAAGCCGGAGATCCTCGCGGCCTCGGGCAAGGCCTCGGTGGAAGCGTTCGTGCCGCAGACCCACCTGCCCGGTCACGAGGCGGAGGTCGACTTCGGCGACGTGACGGTGCGTCTGGCCGGCGAGCTGGTGACCTGCTATTTGTTCTCGCTGCGCCTGTCCTACTCGGGCAAGGCCGTGCACCGGGTTTTCGCTTCGTGCGGCCAGGAAGCGTTCTTCGAAGGGCACGTGCACGCGCTTTGCACGCTGGGCGGTGTTCCCCGGACCAAGATCCGTTACGACAACCTCAAGTCGGCCGTCGCCCAGGTGCTGGGGCTGAGCCGGGCCCGGGTGGAGACCGACCGGTGGATCGCTTTCCGCTCGCATTTCAACATCGAGAGCTTCTACTGCCGCCCGGGCATCGAAGGCGCCCATGAAAAGGGCGGCGTCGAGGGGATGATCGGCTACTTCCGCCGCAACCACTTCACCCCGGTCCCGGAAGTCGACTCCCTCGCCGAGCTCAACGAGATGGTCGACCAGTGGGACCTGCACGACGGGCACCGCCGGATCGGCTCGCGGCCCCGGACCGTGGATGAGTACTTCGCCGTGGAACAGCCACTGCTGATGCCACTGCCTCAGGAGCCCTTCGAGACGGGCCGGCTGTTCACGCCACGGGTTGACCGCTACAGCCAGATCAACGTCCGAACCAACCGCTACTCGGTCCCGACCCGATTCATCGGCAAACGGGTGCGCGTCGTCCTGCACGCCTCTCACCTGGTGGTCTACGACAGGAACATCGAGGTGCCCCGGCACGAGAGGCTGATCGCGAAGGGCGCGTTGCGCCTGGACCTGGACCACTACCTCGAAGCCCTCATTCGCAAGCCCGGCGCCTCCCCCGGCGCCACAGCCCTGGAACAGGCTCGGTCCGCGGGCAAGTTCACCCCGGTCCACGACGCTTGGTGGACCCAGGCCCGCAAGGTCCACGGCGAGCGGGACGGCACCCGGGCGCTGATCGAGGTCCTGCTGCTGAACCGCCACCTCGCCCACGAACACGTCGTCGCGGGACTGGCCATCGCTCTGCGGGCCGGCGCTCTGACCGCGGATGCCGTTGCGCTGGAGGCTCGCAAGGCCGCCCAGGCGGAAGACGAGCCAGTCGTCGGCACATCCGCTCCGCAGATGCCCAATGAGACGCCGGCGACCGTCACGTCGCTGCACGAGTGGCGCCTGGCCCACCTTCCCCCGGGCACCCGGCCGCTGCCGTCGGTGACCCCCTACGACCAACTACTACGACGCCGTCGCACCAGTGACGGCAGCCATCATGAGGGAGAAGCCCAGTGACCCTGCCCCGCCAGCGAGGCTTGACCGAGCAGGCCGCCGACGCCGCGATCGACACCGCCTGCCGCCTGCTGCGGCTCCCGTCGATCCGCAACGAATTCACTGAGATCGCCGACCGGGCGATCAAGGACCAGATGACCTACCGCGGCTTCCTCGCCGAGCTGCTGATGACCGAGTGCGACGACCGGGCCAGGCACCGTTCGGAACGACGGATCAAGGCCGCGGGCTTCCCGCGGGAAAAGTCCCTGCGGGCCTTCGACTTCGACGCCAACCCGACATCGACGCCGCCACCGTCCACACCCTCGCCAGCTGCGAACGGATCAAGAAGAGTCAGCCCCTCTTGTCTCGTGACCCTGTCTTTGGAACTTGATGGCGCGTTGCTTCGTTGGCCTGTTGTGGATCTCTCTTCCGAACAGATCGATGAGCTGCGGGAGTTGGCAGGCAGCCGTCATGCCCCTGCCGATGCCGCTCTGCGGGCCCGCTTGGTGCTGTGGACGGCCGAGGGGCGGCGACGCAAGGACATCGCCGAACTCGCCGGAGTCGCACCGAATACGGTGGACCGCGCCAAGGCCCGTTACCTCGTGGGCGGGATTGCCCAGCTGGCCTCCCGGAAGCCCGGCGGCGGACGGGATCAGGTCCCCGCGACCACTCGGGCCCGGGTGATCGCGTTGACGAAGACGACCCCGCCGACGGAATCGGGGCTGTCGCACTGGTCCACGCGGACGCTGGCCGATCACATGAAGCGGCGCGAGGGCATCTCGGTGTCCTGGCACTACGTCGCCCGCATCTGGCGGGAGGAGAATCTCAAGCCGCACCG
The DNA here is from genome assembly GCF_000377965.1 of Streptomyces sp. CNB091. Taxonomy (NCBI): domain Bacteria; kingdom Bacillati; phylum Actinomycetota; class Actinomycetes; order Kitasatosporales; family Streptomycetaceae; genus Streptomyces; species Streptomyces sp. CNB091. The sequence continues at coordinate 12,653 of NZ_KB899028.1, read as the reverse complement.
GAACGGCACCTTCAAGATCTCGAAGGACCCCGCATTCGCGGACGAGGTCGCCGATGTCGTGGGCCTGTACCTGGCCCCGCCCGGCGGCGCGGTGGTGCTGTCCATTGACGAGAAGACGCAGATACAGGCGCTGGACCGAACCCAGCCGGTGCTGCCGGTCGCCTTCGGCGCGGGCGAGAAGCGCACCCACGACTACGTACGGCACGGCACCACCAATCTGTTCGCCGCCCTCAATGTCCCTACCGGTGAGGTGACCGGCGAGTGCAAGCCGAGCCGGAACGGGGCGAACTTCCTCGCCTTCCTGAAGAAGGCGACCAAGCCGCACGCCGGCAAGGAGATCCATGTCGCCCTGGACAACCTGTCCACGCACACCACGCCGGAGGTGAAGGCATGGCTGGAAAAGAACCCCCACATCCGCTTCCACTTCACTCCCATCGGCTCCTCATCGTTGAACCAGATCGAGATCTGGTTCGGGATCCTGACTCGGCAGTCCATTCGCCGGGGCACGTTCTCCAGCGTCAACGTCCTGGTCAAGCAGATCCGCGACTACATCAACTCCTGGAACGAGGACGCGAATCCCTTCACCTGGACCGCGTCCGCCGAAGAGATCCTCGCGAAGGTCCGCATCGTCCAGACCAACATGAAGAAACTCATTAATAACAACTCAAACTGACACGATCAGGATCACGAGACACTCTGCCTGATCGGCGACTCTGGCACTGGCAAGTCCCACATGCTCATCGCCCTGGGCACCGAAGCGGCCATGAAGGGCTACCGCGTCCGCTACACGCTCGCCACGAAACTGGTGAACGAACTGGTCGACGCGGCCGACGAGAAGCAGCTGAACAAGACCATCGCCCGCTACGAGCGTGTTGATCTCCTCTGCATCGACGAGCTCGGCTACATGGAACTGGACCGCCGCGGCGCGGAACTCCTCTTCCAGGTGCTGACCGAACGCGAGGAGAAGAACAGCGTCGCCATCGCCTCCAACGAGTCCTTCGGCAAAGCGCACATGTTCCGGCGAACCCGTGCGAGGTGCCGCCAAAACATCATGGGTTCGGTGGCGGCAGGCGTCGCCGCATCCTGCAGGACAGGGAGGTTCTGCGTTGACGAGAGTCACCTGCACCGACAGGCAGACGTTCCCAAGCCAGGAGAAGTCGTGCGGCCTGCGCGGACAGACCCGCTGATCCTGCTGGCGGGGGTCAGCGGTGGTTCAGGTTCAGCGCCTCGAAGAGCGCGATCCTCTCGCCCACCCGGTCAATCAGCACGTTGTACCAGCCCTGGCTGAGCAGTGTGCCGGGCTCGATGGGATCCGGCGGATCGGAGATCACCCTCACACACAACTTCTCGATATCCAGGACCGAAGGGGCGATGTCCGGCACCCAGTGGCGGACCTGCCGCCCCTCCTCCGCCACCTTGAGGGAGAGCTCCTCCAGTTCCTTGGCGCCCCGGCGCACATCCTGGTGCAGGAGCTCGATCTTTCCCAACGCGGCGTACATGAACGCATTGACCGCCCCGGTGAAGCCGACGACGTGAGGGGAGGCCGTCTGCGCCTGCTCGAACCGTTGACGCTGAAGGGCCGTTTTCACGCCGTCGGCGCGCTTCTGTTCCTCTAGACGGAACTCATGCTGCTCCCGGCGGCGCGCCAGACCCCGGGTGACCAGGAGGCCGGCGAAAGCCGCCAGCATGCCGATCACCGCGGCAGCCAGGGTCGCCATCGGAATGAGGTTGTTGGGGGCGGGCTGGCACGAGGTCATGGTCTGATCATTGCCGGTGCGCGGCAGGAGGACGCAGGATTTGAGGAGCGCAGAGGCTTCGGCCAGCTACTTCGCCCGGGTGCTCTCGTCGGGAAGTCGACCCGGGTCAACGTGGTCGGCGAGGTAGATCATGGTGGCTTCGGGGTCCATACCGAAGGCGGCGGCGACGAGTTTGGGGTCCATGGTGTTGACCAGATCGAGGAGTCGAGTGCAGCGGATCATGCGGGGCGGGAAGCCGCAGGCGTCGAGGATGTGGCTGACATAGGCGGTGGACGCCGGTCCTCGGCCGGACTTCGTCTGGCGGGTGACCATCACGTGGGGATTGTCGGTCCGCTGGCCTTCGCGGTGAGCGAGACAGCGTTCCAGCTGGCTCTTCGGCTACCGCCGACTCACCGTCCGGTACGAACGAAAGGGCATCCACTTCCTTGCCTTCCTCGGCCTCGCCGCAGCCCTGACCTGCTACAAAAGACTTGCGAAAGTCACCACGTGAGACGTCCTCTAAGCCGTTCCGATACTCGTCCCCCAGCTCTCCGGACCGTGGTTCTTAGGCCCTCTGTGCCGTGGTCGGGGCTGTACCCGTCGTTGAAAGGCGGCGCGGCCTTCTCCGGACGAGTCAGCCGAGCACAGAACCCAGAGGCTGCGTAGGCTGTCTACCAGCATCTGGGCGGGGCGCGACCCGGGAGGGTGCGCCTTACGCGCGGTGGTCCATTCCACGAGCATGCGGCCTGCCAGCCGGGCTGTTTCGGGTGAGTTCTGGTCGTAGTGGCGGCTGCCTCCCTCCGTTGCCATGTACCACACGGCGTCCAGGGACTCCCTGATCTGCTCTCGCAGGTGGATCAGGTCGTCGTCTGTGACCGCGAGAAAGGTCTCGAGTCTTTCCCGGCCGGAGGTTTCGCAGCGCTCTGCAAGTTGCTCGCTGTGGCAGTGTGCTGCGAGCAGCCACGCTGCGCGGGATTGGTCGGGTGGCCGGCTGAATGCCATAGCAGTACGTAGGTCTTCCATGAACACGGTGTCATGCGTAGGCAGGGCGGGAGTGTTCAGCCAGATCAGCACTCCGCGGACCCGTTCATCGAGCTCGGCGCGCGATGCTGCCGTCAGATCGCGTCGGCGTCGGAGATTGTCCCTCATCTGCCGAACGGCTTCCTTGTTCTGCATGTCGAGGGCCGCTGTGGCCTCAGCCCAGTCGTACTCAGGTCGAGCCTCGTCGCGGAAGTCCGCCGGAATCCGCTGCAGCTCCTCGTTTTGCCGGTCCCGGCTCTTGGCGTACTGGGGGAAGTAGGCCTTAAGCAGTGCAGCGCGGACAGGGTCGGAGGGAACAAGGACCTCGTTGAAGAACGCCAGGAGCGCCAGGTCGTCGTTCGATCTGCATAGCGGGGCGCATGTCAGAAGCCCTGCCACGAGGATGGCTGTCTCCGGCGCATAGATATAACTGTTCCCCGTCCGCAGCAGGGTGCCCGGGCCGGGTCGGGGAATCAGCCCGGCTGTGCGCCACCGCTCTAGCTGGTAGGGGCTCAATTTCTGTCCGGATGCTGCCACAGCCTGGATCAAGTGTCTGTCGGGGGCGCTGGGCACCGTTCTCACCATGACCTCAAACTACAAAGGTGGTGTCCGTAGTTTCGGCATCCCCGACGACATCGGGCATGTGGAGAAATGGCAGCTCGCGCTCGACATGCTCGACGAGACCCGCTCGTGGGGCATCGAGGTGCCGCTGGCCATCGCGGATGCCGGATACGGCGATGCCGCGGCCTTCCGCCTCGGTCTGCAGGCCCTCAACTACGTGGTGGGCATCTCGACCACCATGTCGGCCCAGCCCGGCGAAGCCGTGCCGGTGACCGAGGTGTACTCCGGCACAGGACGCCCACCGGCGGCGAAGTACCCGGACAAGCCGCAGTCGGTGAAACAGCTGGTCCTGGCCGCCGGCCACAGGGCGGCGAAGCCGGTGCAATGGCGTGAGGGCTCCCGGCCCGGCACGGGCCGCAGCGGCTTCGAGCGGATGTACTCGCGGTTCGTGGCCTTGCGGATCCGGCCTGCCGGACGCGAGGTCCGCCAGGCCGCCGAGGGCCCGGAACTGCCCGAGTGCTGGCTCCTGGCCGAATGGCCGGCCGGCCAGGGCGAACCTGTCCAGTTCTGGCTCTCCGACCTGCCCGCCGACACCCCACTGACCACTCTCGTCCGCCTCGCCAAGCTCCGCTGGCGCATCGAACACGACTACCGCGAGATGAAACAGGCCCTCGGCCTGGCCCACTTCGAGGGCCGGACCTGGGGCGGCTGGCACCACCACGTCACCCTCGTCTCCGTCGCGCACGCCTTCTGCACTTTGCAACGACTGACCAAAGCCCCAAAAGACATGGCGCCGGCCTGAGCCTCTACCGCATCGTCCACGAGCTACAGACCCTCCTCGCAACATGGGCCGGCGCCTGCCCCACCTGCCACCGCGACATACCCACCCCCGCACCAACATGACCAAGCCCTACTACGACCGGGTCAAGGAAGTCCTATACCCGGAGACGGCGGACGCCGAGGACTTCGGGTACGGGCGGGTGGAACGGCTGCTGGACCTCGTGCGGGGCAAGCCTGCGACTGGTTTCAGCGGCAGGGAGGGCTTTGAAGCTTTCTCCGACCGGGTGCAGCCGCACTCACCGGGACTGATCCGGCGGATGTGGTACGGCGGGGGCAGCCTGCGGTCGGCCCGTTGGGCGGGCGAGCACGGGATGAACTTGCTGACCAGCAGGGTCGTCAAGGCCGAGGGTCTTGAGCCTGAGGTCGCCGGCTTTGCCGCAATCCAGCTCTCGCACATCCGGGCCTTCCGGGCGGCTCACCCGGATGGGGAGGCGGCCCGTGTTTCGCAGGGGCTGCTCGTTGTTTCTACGGACTCGGCGTCGCCCGAGCAGCGGGCCCAGTATGAGCGGTACGCCGCCGAGCGGCTGCCCCGCGCGTCGGCGCCGCAGGGTCAGGCGCGCATGATGTTCGCGCATGATCTGGTCGGTACCCCGGAGGTGATCGCCGAGCGGCTGCAGGCGCACGCGGCGTTCCGTGAGGTGGACGAGGTGGCCTTCGCTCTTCCTTAGCCTTCGAGCGCGAGGACTACGAGCAGATACTCACCGATATCGCGTTGAAGCTGGCCCCTGCGCTGGGCTGGCAGCCTGGTACCTGAGTGGCGGGTCCGCTCGTTCGCTGCCACGGCTGTGGCTGGTGCGAGACGCTCCGCGGTTGGTGAACGGCCTGCGGACGCGAGCGGGCTCCAACCTCCCCCGTAGGGGGAGGTACCAGCGCATGCCGAGGGCATCGAGCACGCGGATCCGGTCGGTGGGCAGGCGTTCTTTGCGGCGGCGGGTGTTGCTGATCCACTGTCCGAGGCGTACGGGTTCACCGTCGAGGTCTTCGACGTGGCGCTGCGGAACCTCGAGGTGTCCTTCCCGCTGGTGGAAGGCGCGGGCGGCGGCCAGGCCCTGCTCCGGCTTGCGGGTAGCGGGTTTCCGTTTCTTCGGGGACGGTTCGGTGTTCTCGATCAGTCCGATGCCGGCCAGGAGGCGCTGCTGGGTGGGGTGCAGGCGTTGTGGGTGGAGGCGCTGGTTGTGGAGCCACTCCTCCAGGCGGTGTCCGTCATCGGTGATGTAGTTCCGGGGCACGTCGGTCAGATGGTTGCCAGCGTTGTGGTGTCTGCGGGCGGCGTGGTAGGTGCGGTGCCAGGTCAGGGGCCAGGGCGGGTTCCAGATGATGCCGAGGCGTTCGAGGGCGGTGGTGCGGGCGGGGTCGAGGGCGCCGGTGGTGTGGAGGTGGCGTTGCCAGGTGAGCCAGCGGCCCAGGGGGTAGCCGTCGGGGTCTTCGTAGGTTTGGGGGGCGTCGAGGTGGTGGTGGGTGCGGTGGTAGTGGCGGGCTGCGGTGAGGCCGCGGCGCCATTCGGCGCTTTTGGGGTTGAGGACGCGCAGAGTGAGGGCGAGAGCTACTTCTTCTTGCTGGGTGGGGCGTTCGAAGTGGAGCCAGGCGCCGGGGTCTTCGGACCCTTGGGTGGGGCGGTGGGTGCGGGGGTCGGTGTCCTGGATGACGGGGACGAGGATCTGGTAGTCGGCGAGGAGGCCGAGGTCGATGGCGTCGGAGAGGGTGAGGCGCCAGGCGACGGGGCCGAAGAGGGCTTCGTCGTCCATGGAGGCGACGGGGGTGTCGCTGTGGTCGGTGTCGGGGTCCCAGATGCGGGGGGTCGCGGTGAGGTAGAGGCGGCGGGCGGCGGGGATCTGGTCGTCGTGGTGGATGCCTGCCCAGGCTTTGCCGAGGCGGCCGGCGGTGCGGTGGGCCTCGTCGACGACGACGAGGTCCCAGGGTGACAGGCGGTGGTCTCGGTGGGCGCTGATGACGGTGGGGAGGGAGGCGTAGGTGGCATAGACGGTGACCGGGCCGGTGGGTGGGGTGAGTTCGGTGAGCTCGTCGGGTTTCGTGGTCATGGGGAGGTTGCCGGCGGAGGGGTGGTCCATGGCTTGGCGGGTGGAGCAGACGGCTACCGCTGGGGCTTTGTGCCAGGAGCGGACGGTCTGGGAGAGCAGGTCCAGGGTCGGGACGAGGACCAGGACCCGCCCGCGGGGTGCGATACGGGTGGTGGTGCGGGCGGCGATGAGGGTTTTCCCGGTCCCGCAGGCCGCGATGACACTGGCCCTGGGGTGGGTGCGCAGAGTTTTGACTGCGGCGGTGACGGCTTCTTTCTGGTGGGGGCGGAGCTCGATCGCGGCGGTCGGCATGCTCTCCTGGCCGGTTCCTGGTCGGGACGGTGTCTTGGTGTGCTGCGCGGATGCGGTGGTTGCTGAGGTCGGTGAGGGGGGTGCTGGTTGGTGTTCTCCCCTGTCTGGTGGTTCTGACGTTACAGATCGGTGTTGATCAACGGGCGCAGTGTGGAGCCGTTGCGGTGTTTCATCACGTTGAGCTGGCTGGGGATGCGGCGGCTGAGTTCGGCGACGTGGCTGACGATGCCCACTGCCCGGTTTCCGGCGCGGAGTTGGTCCAGGACGTCCATGACTTCTTGGAGGTTCTGTTCGTCGAGGGTGCCGAAGCCTTCGTCGATGAACAGGGTTCCCAGGGGGCGGCCGCTGGCTTCCTGGGTGACGACGTCGGCCAGGCCGAGGGCAAGGGCGAGGGAGGCGGTGAAGGTTTCGCCGCCGGAGAGGGTGGAGGTTTCGCGCTCGGTGCCGGTCCAGGTGTCGAGGATTCTCAGTCCCAGGCCGGACTTGAGGCGTCCGCGTCGGCCTGCGTCCTTGTCGGCTGTGTGCTGGAGGAGGTAGCGCTCGGAGGTCATGGCCTGGAGCCGGATGTTGGCTGCGTCGGCGATCTCTTCGAGACGGGCGGCCAGGACGTATGCCTCGAGTTCCATGCTGAGGGTGTTGGCGGTGGTGGTGGCGGAGGCGATGCTGGCCAGGCGGTCGGCGAGGGCGTGGCGGGCCTGCAGGGGTTCCAGGTCGCTGAGGCGGGCTTTGAGGGTGGAGATCAGCTCGGTGAGGGCGGTGACGCGATGATCGGTTTGCTGGCGGTCGGCTGCGGTCTTCTTGGCTCGTTCTTCGGTCTCGGTCAGGGCTTTGGCTGCGGCTTGGGGGTCGGCGGGGGGCTGGAGGCCGGCTTCCAGGAGGGTCGGGGTTTTCAGGAGGTCGGTGACGACGGCGTCGTCCTTGCCCCACTGGTCGAGTTCCTGGCTCCACTGTTCGAGGAGCGCTGGGTTTTGGAGGGCGGCGGTTGCTTCGTCGAGCGTCAGGAACCCGGCGTTGTGGGCAGTGGTGGTGGCGATGGTCGTCGCGTCCAGGTGGCGGGTGGCTGCTTCGGCTGCTTTCTGGGCGGCGTCGGTGGTGTCGGACAGGCTTTTGGCGATGCGGCTGAGTTCGGTGATGCGCTCGTCGAGGGTGGTGGCGGTGCCGCGTGCGGCGGCCAGGGTGTGGGCGAGGGCGGTTTGCTGCTGGGCCAGGGTTTTGGTGCGTGCCTGGCATTCGGTCACACGGGCCTGAGCTGCCTGGCACTGCTGGGTGCGGGTGTCGTGTTCTGTGCGCAGGCGGGTCAGGGTTTCCTGGGCTGAGGGTAGTGCGGCGGCGGCCTCGCATGCGCTCTGGTGGGCCTTCTTGGCCTTGGTTAGCTGTGCCTTGAGCTCGTCGCTGGGGGTGGGGCCTGCTGCTCCGGATGCTTCGGCGTGCTGGGTGGCGAGGTCGTGGCGGTGGCTACTGGCCCGGGCGTGGAGCGAGTCGGCCTGCTCGTGAAGGGTGCGGGCCTTTTCCTCGTCCTCGCGTGTGGGCTGGTCGGGTTGGCGTTGGGCGGGCTGCGGGTGGTCGGGCGAGCCGCAGACCGAGCACGGGGTCCCGTCGGTGAGTTCGTCGGCGAGTTCTCCGGCCATGCCGTCCAGGCGGCGTTCGCGTAGGTCCAGCCACAGTTTTTTGGTTTCGAGGGCTTCAGCGGCACGGTCGGTTTCCGTTTCCGCGGCTGAGGAGAGCTTGCCGGTGAGGGTGTCGCGGAGGCGTGCGGCCTTGAGGTGTGCGTTGAGTGTCTGGATGTCCTGCTCGTGTCGCGGTACCTGGTCGGCCGCCTTGGTCATGTCGGCGAGGCTGCCGGTGTGTTCTGCCTCCAGTGCAGGCCATGCGGTCAGCCATTGCTCGTCTTCCTCGAGATCGGCTCTTGCCTGCTCCTCTTTGGCGTTGAGGTCGGTGATCTGGACGCCGAGTTGCGTGTGCTGCTGTTCGTCTGGCAGCAGCCCTTCGGCTCGCCCCTTCTCGGCATGGTGCTGTTCAAGGGCGTCCCGCAGCTGGGGAATTGATGTTTCTCGGTACTCGTCGGGCAGCAGCAGGCGGGCGTCGTCCTCGGCGCTATTGGCCGTGCCCAGGGTGAGCGCTGTGCGCTTCACCGTGTCCAGGAGGGGGCGCAGTTGTTCTGCGCGCCGTCCGGCGTCCAGTTGCGAGCGGAGCCGGGGGTGGTCGGCGGCCTTGTCGTCGAGAGCTGCACGGCGTGCTTGGGCCTGTGCGTGCTGGGTTTGGTGGTTGGCGAGCTCGATGGTGCGCTGATGTTCAGTCTTGGCGTGCTGGTGCTCGATGTCGCTGCGTTGCTCGTCGGCCATGGCTGTGGCGTGGGCGCTCTGAGCTCGGGCGCTCAGGCGCTGGGCCCAGGGCAGTATGTCGGCGGGGTGCTGAAGGTTGGGGCTGGCTGGCTCTTCGGTGCCGGTGCCCTCCTGGTGAAGGAGTGGGCCTGCTTCCTGGTGGATGCGTTCGCTGAGCTGCTGCAGGGTGGAAGTGACCTCGTTGAGATTCTCCTGAGCAGCTTTGCTGCGGTTGGTGAGCCAGGCCTGCAGTTCCTGGAAGCGTCCGGTGTCAAAGAGGCGGCGCAGCAGCACGGCGCGGTCCTTGGCGTCGGACCGCAGGAAGGTGGCGAAGTCGCCTTGCGGCAGGAGGACGACCTGGCAGAACTGTTCCTTGGACAGGCCGAGGGCCGCTTCGATCTCTCTGGCGGTGTCCTGGTGGTTGGCGCTGACCGGCTCCCACTTAGCAGCGCCGTCTGTGGTGCTGGTCTGTTGGTGGAGCTCGACGGTGGCCTCGGCGGTGGCGGTGCCGGTTTTGGCGCGTGTGCTGGGGTAGGATTGCCTGGGCTTTCGTGTGATCTTGAGACGGCGTCCGGCTGCGCTGAACTCCAGGATGATCTGGGTGCGCGTTCCGGTGGGGGCGTGGTCGCTGCGCAGGCGGTGGGTGGGACGGATCCCGGGCACAGTGCCGTAGAGGGCGAAGCAGACGGCGTCCAGGATGCTGGTCTTCCCGGCTCCGGTGTCACCGCGCAGCAGGAACAGGCCGTTGCTGGTCAGGGCGTCGAAGTCGACGGATTCTGTGCGGGCGAAGGGGCCGAATGCCTGGACCGTCAGGTGGTGGAGGTACATCAGCTGGCCTCTCGTGCGGCGGCTGCAGTGCGGACGTTTTCGAGTCCTTCTCGCAACAGGTTCTGCTCTGGGGTGGTGGCGGGAGCGCCGGTAACGTGGTGGAGGAAGCCGAGGGTGATCTCGTGGTCGCTGCGGCCGTTGACCCGGGAGCGGTAGGACTCCTGCGAGGCGGTGTGCTGGTGGGAGAAGCTCAGTTTCAACGCATGGGGGAAGCGCTGTTTCAGGCGTTCCATGGCCATGTGGGGGCGGTTGGTGTCGGTGAGCGTGATGTGCAGCCAGCAGTCCTCGTACTCGGCGTGCTCGGGTTGGGTGAGCAGGTCGTTCAGGGGGCCGGTCAGCTGACGCAGGCGACGGGGCACGGGACAGAGGATCTTGCGGGCTGTGACGTCGGAGCCGGCGTCCAGGTCGATCAGCCACGTGGCTTTGGGATAGTCGGCCTCGGAGAAGGAGTAGGCCAGCGGGGATCCGCTGTAGCGGATGCGTTCGCTGATCTTTTGGCAGCGGTGCAGGTGTCCCAGCGCCACGTAGTCGGCGCCGGTGAAGACTGAGGCGCTGACTGAGGGAACACCGCCCGCGGTGATGTCGCGCTCGCTGTCGCTGATGTCCGCCCCGGTCACGAAGGCGTGGGCTAGAACGACAGATCTGGTGTTGCCGGGACGGGTCGCGAGATCGGAGCGGACTCTGTCCATCGCCGCGGTGAGCACAGCCTGGTGGCTGGGCTTCTCGGCCGCGAGCTGCGTATGGACCAGGCCGGGTTCGAGGTAGGGCAGGCCGTAGAAGGCGACAGGTCCGTGCTCGTCGTGGAGTACGGCGGGGCGGGCGCAGTCCTCCACACTGGTGCGCAGGTGGATGCCCGCGCGCTCGATCAGCCGGGAGTTGACGCCTAGGCGGCGGGGCGAGTCATGATTCCCGCTGATCATGACGAGCGGTACCTGAAGGTCGGCGAGTTCCCCGAGGACCCAGTTGAACAAGTCGATCGCGTCGAGGGGCGGGATGGCCCGGTCGAAGACGTCACCCGCTACGGCCACCGCCTCGACATGCTCCTGACGCACCATGCTCAGCAGGTGCTCGAGGAAGGTGCGCTGCTCCGCGAGGAGCGGCTCCCGGTGCAGTTGGCGGCCCAGGTGCCAGTCCGAAGTGTGCAAGATCCGCATAAACGCAGACCGTAACCACCAAGGCGGGTGTTACGGGCGGCTTTACCGATAAACGCCCTTGACTTTGAACTGAACAGGTATACGAAGAAAGGTTCCCCTGCAGGCAGCCCAAGGGAGAACGGTCGGACACTCGCCAGGTAAACTGCTGGCCGCCCGACGAGTCGTCAGGGTCATTCCAGGTGGCCCCACGGCGTTTCCAGGGACAGCGTGTCGACGGAGCGGCATCGCCGACCCGATGCCCGGCGATCGGCGATCGCCAACGTCGCTTGACGGCGGCATGTACGCCGGATTCCTCCCATGTCTTGCAGCCATGCGGCTGCCCGGCAAGGGCATCACGACTACGCGCTCTGTGCGCGTATAGACGGGCGACCGGTCATGGCAAAGGGAAGGGGCGACCCCAGCCAACGCCGGCAGGCCCCGTCTGCCACCGCCCGCCCCTCTGGCGGAGGACCAGGGCGGACTGCCCTCGTCGAAGCCCTCAGTGAGGGGTGAGGGTGGAAACCTCCCGGCGCCACAGGCAAAGCCGTCTGAGCGCGGCTGGCGTTACCTCCTGCTCCGGCCCGCAGAGGGCCCTGAGGAACCCTGAACATAGCCCCGCGGACTGGAGGAAGAAGCAGCCCGCAGCCAGTCGGTCAAGGCGCCTCGATGTATGAACTGGCTTGCCGACTAGCCGTCTGAAGCAACCGGCACTGGCTAGGAACCGGACGGGGCCGAGGCAGGGGCAGCGAGGCTGTAGAAGACCGAACGTCCCTGCTTGGAACGCTCCAGCAGCCCCTGAGCAACCCCCTGCTCCAGAGAGTTACGCACCACCGTCACCTGGACCGTGCGCTCAGGGTGCGCCTCAGCGAGCGAGGCCGCTACTTCTGCCGCAGACCGCGGCTCGCTCTGTCCTCCCAGGTATGCGGTGGCCAGCTCGAGCCACGTCGGCTCACCCGCCTTTTTGGGCGACACAGTCTTCTTGGACGCCTTGCGCCCGGCGGAGGCAGCCGACTTCCCTGCTGCTGTCTTGCTGTTGGAACCCCTCGCCGCGGGAACTGCGGTCCCCTTACGGCCCTTGCCCTGCTTCGCTGCCTGCTTGGGCGTGCCGCCGAGCACTTCCTGCATCTTCGTCAGGACCTGCTCACTGTCCTCCAGACGGACAAGCTCATCCTGCAACCGCGCCAGCTCGCTACGCACGCGCTCCTGATCACTCCGGTTCGCCGACAGGTCATCAGCGACCCGCTGCGCATAATCTGCCGTGACACTCTGAACGGGAAGGTTTCCAGACATGTAAGTCCTCGGCTCTCAACGTGGAGGGTATGGAGCGACGATCGTACCCACATAGATCAAGCCAACCTGCCGGTGCGCCTGGTGAGAAAGCCGCCGCCGAAATGCTCTCCCCCTGGTCGTGAGGTGCAGATACACCCGCTTACCAGTGTTCGCGCCCTGCAGGTGTGGCTGGGAATCGGTTCCTCCAAGCTCCGGGCAGTGGTCGTGCCGGAGCCTTCCCGGAGGTCTGGCATCTTCGCCGGTGGGCCTCGGTGTGCAATCGGAGCGAGGAACCGTGGGTGGCCTCTGATCCGCCAGGCAGACCAATCCAGCCAAGACGCTTGCAGAACACACAGTCAGCCACGAGGGCGGCCGCCTCGTTCAGTCAAACACGCCATGTGCGCCGAAGGCTCTTGTGCTGTTCGGGGCGTACGGTCGGCTGCCGCGATCAGCCGATGTGCGTAGGCATCGCTCCCGGCCGGCTGTTGGGTTGGCTGTGCTGCCCCGGCGAGGTCAACGATGCCGCCAGGTACGGATTTCCAGGTGGGTGATGGGGGCGTCGGCATGAATGCGACCGGTGTCGACAAGCCACCGGTGGATGGCCGCGGTGACATC
>NZ_KB899027.1:0-17956 GCF_000377965.1 Streptomyces sp. CNB091 | reverse complement strand
ACTACACCGGCGCCCACGCCCCCGCACTGCGCCCGCTGCTCCTCGGCGTGTACACCGAGGTCTACGCGGACGCCGCGCAGAGGGACCCGTTCGCCTCCCCGGACCGCTTCGCCGAAGGCCTCGACCACTGGACCGCACGGCCCGGCTGGAGCTGCGTCATCGGCTACGACAAACACCAGCCCGTCGGCTATGCCTACGGAGCACCCCTGCCCCCGCGGTCACGCTGGTGGGGCGGCCTGCTCACCCACGTTCCCGCCGACACCATCACCGAGACCGGCACCCGCACCTACGCCCTCTCCGAGCTGATGGTCCGAGAACCGTGGCGCAAGACCGGCATCGCTCGCCAGCTCCACAACACCCTGCTGGCCTCCCGCAGCGAGGCACGCGCCACCCTCCTCGTCGACCACGCCCACCCCAAAGTCCACGCCCTGTACCAGTCATGGGGCTGGACCACCCTCGGAGACCTACGCCCCCGCTTGCCCGGTGCTCCGCTCTTCCACGCCATGCTGCTCGGTCTGCCCTAGCACCTTGAGGCCCTCGGTTTGGTCGAAGGAGTCCTGACTCATGAGTGCCAGATCGGGCTGTCGGAAGTAGGCCGCCGGGAGAAGCGCTGGAGCGGGTCTCGGGATCGTTGAGAACCCGTCTTCAATCCCTAGTTGACCTTGTTCAGGTGTCTCGTTAGAAGGCTCGTTGCTCGGCTTGCTCTGGTGTCGTGCACGGGCCTGGCCGCGCGCTTGTGGGTGCCGCAGGTGGTTCGGCGGTACGCCTTGGCGGGCAACCCGGTGGAGTCGGATGCTGCGTGATGAGGGGCGAGGGCCGGATTCTTGAAGCGCGCGGTCGGTAGGGCTGGGCCCCGGGCTGCCTGTTGGGGTGGATGTGATGTCTGCGGATTTACGGGTCGGGAGTGTGTCCCGGCGGCGCTATGAGGAGATCCTGGGCGAGGTACGTGAGCTCGTTTCGGCGGAGTCGAAGATCCATTTCCGGATCGGTGATCTCGCTCTGGAGATTGAGCCGCTGCGTGAGCATGGCGGTGCGCATCCGGGTGCGGGGGAGGAAGCGTTCGGGGTGCGGCAGTCTCTGGAGATGTTCGCCGAGGATGTGGGCATTCCTTACGGCAGTGTGCGGGTCTACCGGTTCACGGCCGGGCACTGGCCGCCGGAGCACCGGGTCGAGGGGGTTCCGTTCGAGATTCACCGGATCCTGGAGCAGCTCCCGGATCGTTTCGAGCGGATCACCGATCCGCCCGTCCATCCGCGGACCGGGCAGCGGTGCTGGACCCAGGACGCTGCGAAGCGCCAGGTCGGCTGGCGGGTCCATGCCCCGCAGTTGGTGCAGGAGAAGGTCGAGGCCATCCATGACCTGGCGGCCGATGAGCAGGTCGCGGCACGGATGGCCGCGGACCTGCTGCGCCGCCCGGCGGTCGCGGAACGTGCCGCGGCCGATGACACGGCCAGGCATCTGTTCAACCGGGCTCAGAACGACCGCTGGCACCAGCCCGAACGCTCCGCCGCGCCGACCCCGGCACCGGTCCCGGGCCTGGTGGAGCCGTCGCCGGTGGCTCCGGTGGTGCGGGGGCTGGACCGGGCGATCGAGTTCCTGGACCTGATTGGTGCGTGTCACAAGTTTGTGGCCGCCACGGGCCGCCTCGTCCCGCTGATGCGGGGCCGGACCCTGTCCGACGACGAGCGCGCCACCGTCCAGACCAATATCGCCCGGGTGCGCGCGACGTGCGAGTGGGACGAACACGCGATCGCGAGCGGGGAGCTCGACCCGGACGAGGAACTGGCCCGGCTTCTGCGGGGCGAGTAGCCGTGCCCTACTCCCGCCGCCGCGGCGACAGCGCCCGGCGGCATGCCGACACCATCCGCGGCGCGCTGATGGAAGCCCGCCCCGCAGGCTTGCTCTTCGGCCAGCTGCTCCGCGCCACCGAGCTCTCACCGGGCCAGGCGCGGACGGGGCTGGCGATGCTCCGTGACCAGATCAGCAGCCAGGGATGGCCGCCCCTGGTCTGGTCGCGGTAGGACGGGTACCTGTTCACCGCCGACCCGGACCTGCTGCGCGCCTACGAGCTGGCGCTGGTGCGGCAGCGGCTGACCGAGATCCGCCGGCTGATGACCTCGACCGTGCTCCCGCACGCGGCCCTGGACCCCGACGACCGGTGGATCCGGCACATCGTCGCCCAGCTCAACTCGGTCGAGTCCACCCTCGACCTCATCGCCTGACCGCACCTGTCCACCGGCCGGGGAGAGGGGAGGCACGGATGCGGTCGCGCCGCTATCCGTCGGACACCACGGACGCCGAGTGGTCGCTGATCGAGCCGCTTCTTCCTGTGGCAGCCTGCTTCACGCCCGGGGGTGGTCGCCCCGAAGCGCACCCGCGGCGCGACATTGTGGACGCGATCAGGTTTCTGGTCGACTCGGGCTGCAGATGGCGCTCGCTTCCGGGCGACTTCCCGCCGTTCAAGACGGTGTACGGCTTCTTTGCCCGCTGGACCCGCGCCGGAGTGTTCAACAGGATCCGTGACGCACTGCGGCGCCTGGTCCGCCGGCAGCTGGGCAAACCGCCACGAGCGGTGGCCGCCGTGGTCGACTCACAGTCCGTCAAAGGGGCCGACACCGTTTCCCGGGCCTCACGGGGGTACGACGCGGGCAAACGCGTCAATGGCCGCAAAAGACACATTGCAGTGGATACGCAGGGGCTGCTGCTGTTCGTGATGGTCACACCCGCCTCGGTCCATGACGGCCGGGCCGGGCGCGAGGTCCTGTTCCGGCTCCGGCTGATGCATCCGCAGCTGACCGTGGTGTGGGCCGACTCCGCCTACGGCGGCACCCTCATCCCCTGGGCGAAGAGCGTGCTCCGGCTGACCGTCAGAACGGTCAGCCGGCCCGCGGGAACCACCGGGTTCGTCCTGCTGCCCCGCAGGTGGGTCGCCGAGCGGACGCTGGCGTGGATGATGCACGCCCGCCGCCTGGTCCGCGACTACAAACGCCTCCCCCAACACGCCGAAGCCATGGTGACCATTGCCGCCGGCACCCTGATGGCACGCCGCCTCGCCCGCACACCGGTCCATCCCAACGCCGCCGCCCCCCGCCCCGCCCCATCCCTCCGGACAGCCTGACCCGTGGCCCACTCCGACGAGCCTGCCACAGGGCTGCGGTCACGCCCCCCGAGCGCCGCGGCGGCCCGCTCCCGCACGGCGTCCGCCGCCGCCGTGCCCTGTGCGTTCCGGATCCCGAACGCCGCCGTGACCACCCTCGTCGCGGCGTTCTGCACGTGCGGGTCGGGGACCAGGATCCACAGCGCGGTCAGCGGACGGGTGACCTGGCCCCGGGCGGTGTGGCACTCCACACCCGGCCCGGTGTCGTCACGGGCCGGGCGCGCGGGCGGTCGGCCGCTGCCACAGCGCGCGCCGGAGTACCGCCGCCGCGGCGGCCATGTCGGCGACCGCTGCCACCCCCTCCACCGCCATGGTCTGCGCCGCCGCGGCGGCCTCGCTGCCGCGGGCGGTGCACTGCTGCGCCCAGCCCGTGACGAGCGCGCCGAGCAGAGTCCCGGCGACGGCGAGCACGCCGGCGGTGAGGGTGGGGCCCATGACCCCAGGCTGACGGGGCCGGGCGGGCGGCGGAAGGTGTTGCCCGGTGCCACCGGGGTGGAGGGCGGCGGGCCGCCCCGGGCCCCGGGGGGTGACGGCGGAGCCGAGCCGGTCCGGCCGCTGCCGGGTGCGGGGCGGCAGCGGCCGGGGCGGGCTCCCGTCAGGGCGCCGCCGGACGGTTCACGGGGCCTGGCCGCGATGCCGTGCAGCGTCGTCGGGCGCCCTGCTGGTGCGTGGGCTAGTGATGACGGTAGGAGCTGATCTGGTTGTCCAGCGCACCCAGCCAGGGTGTGTCCGAGCCGAAGTACTGGGACGCGCCGCCGAAGCCATAGTGCTCGAACGCGTTCAGATGGCAGTTGCTGTAGAGCATGAAGGAGCTGACGTGGTCATTCCAGCTGGCAAGTATGGATGACACTTCCCAGTCCCACGTGTCGTTGTTCGTGCACGGGCCCGTACCGGTATTGGTGAGGCTGGTCCCGCCATAGTTGGGGTTCGCATACATGATCGACAGGATGAACGTGCTTGCGGCGGTGCGTGAGGTGCGGGTGTCCGCCTGCTTGTTGAGCTGGTCGACGAAGTTGGGGGTTCGGGCGGCCTTTTCCTGGGTGGCGTCGGTGACCCGGCCGCCCGTGGCCGCGGCGATGCTCTCGCGGAAGGTCTTGTAGCAGGTCGTCTTGTTCGTCTCCGCCTGGGCGACGCAGTGGGGGCCGGTCCCGGACACCCGGGGCGCCTGGTCCGCCGCGGTGGCCGACGGTGTTGTCAGCATGCCGACGGATGCGACGGCCGCGAGGACGGCCATACCTGCTCGTGTTCTCACGTGTTCTCACCTCTCCGTGGTGGGTACCGGCCGGTTCCCGGCCGGTACCGCGGTCCGCCCGGTGGCGTACCGGCCGGGAAGAGGAAGATCTTGGCCCAGGCGTTGCCTCCCGCCCGACAACTCCGCTCCGTGACGCCCGGCTTGGAGCGATTTCGCCGGACCCGGCCGCACGGAGGCGACCGAGCGGTCTCGACTCCGGTGAACCCAGGGGGCTGGTTCCGGGGGTCAGGCCCGGAATGCCCCCGCGCCCCGGGGAATGAGGCGGGGTGGTCAGCGGCTGGGCCAGACGACGGTCAACACCACCAACGACACTGCGCCGAATGGGTGACGGGCCGGGCACCCACATTCTCAAGATCACCCCCGTGCCCCCACCCCACGCAGGTGTGCCAGAGCTCTGCGACGCTCGCGCCCGGGCACGGGATACCAACAAGATCGCTGGAGGTTCAAGGACGGGTTCTGAGGGGCAGCCCCGCTGCATCACTACGACCCCGGTGGCGACCAGGCGGTGTGCGCCGAAGCCGCCGTTGCGGCGGCTGTGCTGGATAGGGCCGGGGTAGCCCGTGCCGTATGGGGTGCGCGGGTCAGGGCGGGTCTCCGGAGTACGGCCCGAACCGACGGTGGCGGTGGCTTCTGCCACCGCCACCGGACCCGCCCCAGAACGATCAACTCGCCGTAGTCGGCGCATCCGTCGATGTGAGCAGTCCGGGAGGCCCTTCCCCAAAGGAATCAGGAGGTTCTACCTCGGGTCGTGAGCGTCCCGTCAGTATCTGTCCCACGCGCCTTTACGCCGGGACATCGAGCGTGCAATCGCTGATGTGACGGAGTGGTATCTGGAGGTCAATGCGACGCGTGCGGGGTGGCGGAGTTCGAGGAGCCGGACGGTGTCGAGGTCAGGTGCGATGCCCCGGGGCAGGATGCTGTTCAGGTCGATCGCGGGGCCGACGATGAGTACGGAGTTGATGCGGGCCGCTCGCCGGTACGCGGCCACCTCTGCGGCGGCCCACGCGTCTCCTGCGCAGCCGATCGGCGGCGCCAGCGGGGAGCCCGCGTCGCTCATCCCCACCGCCCAGTGCAGGTAGCCTCCGGGGTTCCCGAAGTAGTGCTGTTCGGCGTAGCTGAAGCGGCGCGCCCCGAGCTCGTGCCACGGGCCGCCCCCCTCCGAGTCCGGGCCAGGCAGAGCAGCCAGAGGCGTTTTCCCGAGCGTGATCCGGTACGGACCGACGGATACCCGGGGCCTGAAGAGCCGACTGCGGGTGGTGAGGGAGTACATCAGCACTTCGTCGCCCTCGTTGCACCAGGTGACAAGGTAGCCCAGCAGGCCCAGCGGCCACGTTCGCACCGTCATCTCGACGTCTTCGAGGACACCGTCGGACTCGTCGTCACCGACGCTGCTCCTGTACTTCCGGACTGTCGTTTCGTGCTTCCACGCGGGCTCGCCGAAGTGCTGCGTGACGTAGTCGTGGCGCACGTACGGGGCGATACGTCGGTACGCCCGGACCAGCCGGCGACGCTTGCCGAGAGAAGCATTCCACCACCCCCGCGCAACGCCGGAGAGGGTGTAGAGGGCGGTCAGGACCGCGGCCAGCGTCCAGACGTTCAGCTTGGTGTCGATCACAGGGGAGAAGGGCACGCGCACATCTTGCCGCGCCGCCCGCTACCCGAGCTCCGTATCGGCTGACCGGTCTGTCCGTAAGGCGGCAGTGGCAGCCTCAACCGCGCCGCGGGACGCGACGGCGGGTCGTGGTCGGGACGCCCGTCGCGTACCTGGGAGACCGTCCGGTCGTTGTCCGTCACGAGGCCGGTTTCGGGGCTTCCCGGTGCGCGCCGCCGCCCCGGTCGCCGAGCGGGTCGTGCACCGTGCGGGCCGGTGGTCCCGCGGCCAGTGGCGGGGGTTCAACCAGTGAGTGGGCGTCGTTTCGTTGTTGGGTGTGTGGGGGTGTGTGGGGGTGGGTGGGTGTGTGGGGGTGGGTGGGGTGGTGGGTGGTGTGGGTGTGGTGGTGGTTTGTGGGGTGGTGGTCCGTGGGGTCGGCGGTGGTGGTGGTGCGGTGGTGGTGGTGGTGGTGGTGCGGCGGCCGTGCGGCGTCGCGGTGGTGCGGCCGTGCGGCGGCGGCGGTGGTGGTGGTGCGGTGGTGGTGTTCGCGGTCTTGCCGTGCCGCACTGCCGGGGTGCGTGAACCATTTTTTTCAGGCATTAGAAAGGGGGAGCCAGTTAGTGCGTAATAGGTGCAGTAACAGCTGAACGGCCAAAACACCCCGACGCCCCCGACGCCGGAAAGAGAGGTATCCGAATGGCCGCCGAACAACGAACCCAGCGACGTGAACGACACCAGACCGAGACACGGGACAAACGCCTCTACGTCACGTTCAGCGCGACGGAACTCGCGGTCGTCAAAGCCGCCGCCGACCGCGAACAGATGGCCCCCGCCGCGTGGGCGGGACGCCAGCTGATGGCGGTCGCGCAGCACACCCTGATCCCCGTCTCCGCCGATACCGGCGACGTGCTGCGCGAGCTGATCCGCTCCCGGGCCCACCTCCAGGAAACCGTGACCGCCCTACGCGCGCTGACCATCCCGACCGTGCCGTTCCCGGTCGTTTTCACCACCCCCGCCGAGCGCCCTTGTGCCGCACTGCCGAACGCCGTCGCGCCCGTGCTGCCCGAGAAGGTTCGTGTGGTGCTGGATGAGGTGTTGAGCGCGGTCCGCAGGGTGGACGAGGCGACGGTCCAGGTGATGCGGGAGAGGCGCCCGCGCTCGTGATGCCGAAGAAGGGGGAGCAGGGCGCGGACACCGCCGGTCTCCTTGCCTATCTCTTCGGTCCGGGGGACCGGGACGAGCACACCGACCCCCACCTCATCACCGCCTGGGACCCCGCTCTGTCGTGCCCGGCACGACATCCGGACCGCATGACCCTGTCCGCTCTCGCGCTGCTCCTGGACGCCCCGGTCGACGCCCTGCGCGGACCGAAGCCGGCCGAGCACGTGTGGCACGCCTCCATCCGCAACGCCCCCACCGACCGCACCCTGTCGGACGCCGAGTGGGCGACGGTCGCCGCCGAAATGGTGGCCGTCGCCGGGATCGCTCCGCACGGTGACGAACATGGCTGCCGATGGGTGGCGGTGCGTCACGCACCCGACCACATCCACCTCCTGGCGACCCTCGCCCGCCAGGACGGCCGCCACCCCCGCATCCGCGGCGACATCCCTAACATGCACACCGCCGCCCGTGCTTTCGAGACCGCCTGGGGCCTGTCGCCGATGTCACCGCTCGACGAGACGGCACGCCGCGCCCCGGCCACCGGCGAGGCCGAGAAGGCCGCCCGCCGGGGCCTTACGGAACCCGCCCGCGCAACCCTCCAGCGCACCGTCCGGCAGGCCGCCGCCCTCGCCACCGACACCACCGACTTCCTCACCCGGCTCCGCGACGCCGGCCTCCGCGTGCGCGAGCACCACGACGAGAACGGGACCGTCGACGGGTACGCGGTCGCGCTGCCCGGCGACCGCGCCGACCACGGCTCACGTCCGGTCTGGTTCTCCGGCCGGACCCTCGCCTACGACCTCTCCCTGCCCCGCATCCGCGAACGCTTCCACCTCACGATCACCCCCGCCGACATCACCCGCGCGCACACCCGGATCCGCGAGGCCGCAGCCCTTCTCGCCCGCGCCGGCCGCACCGAGGGTGCGGGCGACGTCGCCGCCCTGGGCGACCTCCTCGCCGTCGCCGCCGCCGTCTCCCCGGCCGCCGTACGCGACAAGGTCCGCGCCGCGGCCGCCCGGTTCGAGCAGGCATCCCGCGCCCCCGGCGCCCGCACCCTCGACGGCACAGCCCGCACCCGGTTCAAGGCCGCCACCCGCGCCCTGGAACACGCACCCAGAACAGCCCGCGCCGGCGGCGCACCCGCCGTCCTCAACCTCCTGCTCGCCCTCATCGAAGCCATCGAAGCAGCGACCGCCTGGCACCGCGCCCAGAACCACCGCGCCCAGACCACAGCCGCCGCCCAGGCCGCCGCCCTCCTCCGCGAAGCCGCCACCCTGACCGGCGCCCCCGCCCGTACGTCGACGCCGCGTACGTCGACGCCGCGTATGACACCGCCGTCGCCGTCGACACCGCCGTCGACGCCGCGCACCGTACGGGTGACGCCCGCCCCGGCGCGTGGCCCCGCCCCGCTCCCGCCCGTTACCGCAGTACCGCCCCGGCCTCCCGCCGGACCGCCCCCGGGACCCGGGACGGGCCCGGGGCGCTCGCGCTGACCACGACGAAGGAGCCTTCCCCGTGACGACCCCCGCCCCCGCGCCCGCTCAGCTTCAGGGTGAGCCGTTCTCCGAAGCCCTGTCCGAGGCCGCGCAGGCCGCGGCGATGTCGGTCCGGCTGATCCTCACGATCGCGGACGCGGCCCGCCGTGCCTCCCAGAAACACCACCACGGTAAGGAACAGGAACTCGACCAGGACTTCGGGCAGGTCGCGGAGTCCTGGTGGTCGGCCGACGAGCTCGGCAAGCACGTGCCCGCCTCTCTCCTCGACCACCTCACCAACAGCCCCGACTGGCCGGTGATGGCCCGCCAGCTCATGTCCCTCAGTCACGCCGGCGTCGACCTCACAACGTTCCTGCCGAACCTGGGCACCATGGCCTCCGGTGTCGAGCGGGCCGTGGCGAAGAACATCTTCCGCACGAAGGCCGAGGGCACCGACCGCTGGGCCGACCTCCTGCGCACGACCATCCCCGAAGGCCTCATCCGCGACGCGATCATCGCCTCCCCGGCCTGGCCCGACATCGCCGCCCACATGGGCCGCCTCCACGACCAGGGCGTCGACGTCGCCCGCATCCTCACCGACGCCCACGCCGCCGGCCTCCGCGTCGACCAGGCCATCGCCGCCGCCGTCGCCCCCGCCCCGACCTCCGCTGTTTCCGCTCCGGCCGCCGGGCCGGCTCCGGCCGCAGCTCCGCCCGCCCCCACCGCGACTTCGCCCGCTGCTCCCGCCCCGACCCCCGCTGCTCCCGTCCCGGCCGCCGGGCCGGCTCCGGCCGCAGCTCCGCCCGTGCCCGCTGCTCCGACCCCCGGCGCGTCCGCCCCGGCCACCGCGCCGAACCCTGCTGCGCCGGCCCCCCAGGCTCAGAAGCCCGATCCGTGGGCCGCGCCGGCCGCCCCCGCTCCGGCTCCTCCTGTTCCAGCCCCGCCCGCCACACCTGCTCCTGCTCCGGGCGCCGGGCAGACTCCCGGTCCGTGGGCCGCCCCGGCGGTGAGCACCGACGCGAAGAATCTCTGGGGCCCGCTGACCGAGGGCCTGAACATTCCCCGCGACCTCGACCTCGCCGACCGGGCCCGCGCCCTGGACCAGCTCGGCGTCACCCCCGCCGCTCACCGCACCCTGGTGAGCGAGGTCAACCAGACCCTCCCCCAGCAGGAGGCGGCGTTCCTGGTGAGCTCCCGTCAGTGGCCCGTCCTCGCCCACCGGATGCACCGCATGGCCCAGGAAGGCGTGCCCTTCGCCGCGCACCTCGCCCGCATCGCACCCGACACCGCCCCCTGGCGCGTCGGCCCGCCCTCCAGCATCACCGCCCGCCTCCTCCTGGCCACCCACCACGCCCTCACCACACCCCTCGACCAGCCCCTGCCCACCGGCCCCCGCGTCTCCACCACCGCGGCCCGCTCCCGCTCCACCACCGCCCCGGACACCGCGCCGCCGAAGCAGACCGCCCCCGCCGGACCCGCCGTACCCGCACACCGGCAGCAGACCACCCCCGCACCCCGACAAGGACGCGGACGATAACCCCCGGCCCGGCTGCCGTTCCTGCGCCGGTCCTTGTGGCATCGCGTCCCCGATCCGGGAGACGATGCCCGTGTGATCAACCGGGAGATCTCCTCACGCCTGGCAGCCGGGCACGGCCGCCGTGTCACCCAGCTCGCCGAAGCGGCGACCCGCTGGGGCGGACAAGTACCCGACGACCCGGGCATCACCGAGCTCGCCGATCTCCTCGAAGCCGCCGTCGATGCCCCCGGCCGGCTCGGCGGCCCGGGGCACACCGCCAGGACCCTCCTGGCCGGTGCCGTCGAGAACCTCCGGGCAGCCGCCCGGCTCGGCGGCCTGCTCCCCGTAGTCACCCTGTGGCACCTGCAACGCGCCATAGACCAGGAACACACAGCCCAACAGCACACCGTCCCCGCGCAACGCCAGGGACACAGACGGTAGACCCGCTCGTTCGGGATCCACCACCGAGGCGAAGGCCGCCAATACGGTCGCCGTGGAGGCCGACCGCGACTACTGGGCGCCGCGCCGGCGCCGATCGGCGGGAAGCTGGAGCTCGGCGGTGCCAGACGGGGTGAGGCGTGACACCGGCTGTCGTACGATCGTGGGGGCGGAGAGAAGGCCGCCAGAAGTAAAGAGAGCCGGCCACCGGTTGCGACCCGGTAGTCGGCCCTCTCCGCAGGTACTGCGGTTACTGAGCCCGGCCGTCCAATATCCGGCCGGGCTCAGTCATGTGACTGGGTCGGCACGGTACGTCCGGGGTCATTCTCTCGTTTCTCATCCGAGATATTGCAGTACGTCGATGATCAACATGATCACCGGTGCCCAGTCCACCACCGCCTGACGGATCGACGGGCGGGTGCGGCAGGTGCACGGTTTCTCTGATCTCATCGCTTGCTTCCTTTCGCTGGCCCCAACTGGCCCTGGGGCAGGGCCGCACCGATCTGGTGCAGTTCTGTGAGGGGTCAACTCGCGGAAGCAGGACCCATCTTAGTTAGTCCTCGGGTTCGACGCTGGCCGGCGAAGCGACCTCACACCTGGATTTCGAAAACAGAAACACACCTTCTGGTCGGCCTCTCAGGTGAGCGCTGGAGCTGAGGCGCTGGAGCTGAGCATTCTCACGGGGCGCCGACCCAGGTGCGAGCGCATCATGCCCGGCCAACCCTGCCCGGCTCCCCCGGGGGCGAGGAACGGATTGTTCTGGCCCCACCTAGGAGTCGTTGGGGTGGGATGTACTCGTTTGGAGTAATGCCGGAATGACCCGGGTTCGTGGCCGGGATCACGCTGTGCCAGCATCTGCGCCCGGCTCATCCGGGCACTCTCGGTGGGCATGTGACGCCGATACGGCACTGCTGACTGGGGGTGGGCGGACATCAAGGCAGGTCAGTGATTCGCAGCTTCCCGCCGATCGGCGGGAAGCCGTTGCTGTACGTAACTTTCGGTGATGTCCGGGTGGAGGGGGCACCGCGAAAAACTCGAAAGAGTTAAATCAAAAGGCTAAATCCAGGGCTCATGTGCACTAGTGTGAGTGCCTGGAGGTGATGCCGTATGGCGTCGCAAGAAGAGCTGGAAGAGCTGTTCGGGCTGGTGGATGCCCTGCTGGAGGAAGAACCGCAGCTGCCGTCCCCGGCTGAGCGGGCCAGGTTGCGGGAAGCGGCCGGGGTGACGCAGACGCGTCTCGCGCAGGCGTTGAAATCGACCGCGCAGACGGTGAAGAACTGGGAGAACGGCCGGTCCGAGCCGCGCCCGCCCCGGTTGGAGGCCTACCAGCGGATCCTGAAAGGGTGGGCGGCGAAGTACCCGGTTGTCCCGGTGTCCGGGCCCGCCCCGGCCGCCGCGTCCGTCCCGGCCCCCGCGGTGAGCGCGGTGAGGACCGCGCCGGACATCCCCGACGCGCCCCCGGCCCCCGAGACTGCGCCCGCCTCCGAGGCCGGGCCCGCGCCTGCACCGGCCCGGCCCGCCGCCCCAGAACCCGCGTCCCCGGCCACCGCTCCGACCGGCCCCGCCCGGCCCGCCGTCTCCGGCCGGCCGACGGCGGCCCGTACGCCCGCCCGCAAAACCGCCGCCCGCCCCGGATCCGGCCCGGCCGCCACGACCGATCCCCGGTACGCGGCCGGACCGCTCCTCGTCCTGGACGGCGACGGCACCGCTTATGGCATCGGCGGCCTGGTCCTGGACTGCCCCGCCCGCACGATCCCCCAGCTCGTCGCCTGGACCCTGGAACAGGCCGTCGGCGCCCCCGCGCTGAACCGCCACGGCATGCCCGTCGACCCGCTGGTCGTCCTCACCGAACAGGCCGCCGTGGCGCTGGGTCTGCCCGCCCGCCTGGAGGGCCACGACCAGCGCGCCGGGCTGCGACTGGAGGACGACCACCCCATCGTCAAGCAGATCACCCGCGCGAAGTGGAAGCTGACCCTGCGCGGCTTCGGCCCCTGGGCCCGCGTCTACCGCCCCGCGAAAGCCGGGCAGCGCCAGTGCGTCCAGTTCGCGATCCCCTCCTGGGGAGCGCTCGACGCCCGCGCCTGGCCCGGCGTGACGAACATGGACGCCCCCGAGATCGCCCGCGTCCTCGGCCTCTACGCAACCCGGGTCACCACCCCGCGCGGCTCCACCGCCGTCACCGGCCTGGAACTGATGACCGCGCTCCGGCCGCCGACCCGCGCCGTCCGCGACGAGAGCACCGGCGGCTGGGTCTCCGGCCACAACCCCGGCAGCCTCGGCACCGACCCCGTCGACTGCGCACCCCCCGAAGCCCCGCCCGAGCACCCCCTCGCCCAGGGCTGGAAGGGCGGGTTCATCAACGAAGAGGTCTTCCAGTGGGTCCGCGACCCGGACCTGCTGTCCGGCGACGAGGTCGCCCTCGCGTTCGCCCTGGGCCTGGACGTGAACGCCGCCTTCCTCGCCGCCACCTCCCGCCTCAACGTCGGCCTCTGCGCCCCCGTGCACGTACTCCGGCCGACGTTCGACAAGAAAGTCCCGGGCTGCTGGCTGGCCGACCTCTCCCACATCGGCCTGGACCCCCGCCTCCCCTCGCCGTTCACGCCGTCCGGGGCGCGGCCGACCGGCCCGGCCTGGTACGAGACCCACACCGTCGCCTACGCCCAGGAGCTCGGCCACAACGTCGAACCGCTGGAGGCGTACGTCCGGCGCGATTCCGGCGCGTACCTCGACCCGTGGCACGACCGGCTCAAGGCCGCGCTGCTGGACACGATGGCCGACCTCGGTGTCCGCCCGGACATGGAGCCCGCCGACCTGCTCGCCGCGATGGAGCACCTGCCCGAACAGGACCCCGGGCTGCGGGCCGTCCTCGCCGCGATCAAGGCCACCGCGAAGGGCGGCATCGGTAAACTCCGCGTCCGCGCCGGCGGACTCCACTACACCCCCGGCGAACGCTGGCCCGCCCTGGACCGTCCGACCTGGCGACCCGACATCCGCGCCGCGATCATCAGCAAGGCCCGCATCAACATGCACCGCAAGATGCGCAAAATGGCCGAAGTGGGCCTCTTCCCGCTCGCCGTGCTCTCCGACTGCGTCGTCTACCCGAGCCGCACCCGCAACCCCCTCGACCTCCTCCCGTACACCACCAGCGGCAAACCGCTCCCGGGCAGCTTCCGTCTCGGAGCCGCCCCCGGCCTGGTCAAACTCGAAGGCGCACAGACCATGGACTGGGCCGTCGACCTCATGGACAAGGGCACCAACATCGCCCGGATCATCAAGGGCGACGGCCACGACGCCGCCCTGGACGCAGGGGAGTAGACATGGCACGCACCATCCGCCCCCACGGCGCAGCCGACGACGACGCCCTCATCGGCGACGCCCTGGAACGCGCCAGCCGCGAGACCTTCACCGCCGACCCGCCCCGCACCCTCCAGGGCCAGATCAACTACCTGCTCCGCCAACTCGGCACCGCAAAGGCCGTCGCCGCCGAACTCGGCGTCACCGCCGACTCCGTCAACCGCTACCGCCGCGGCGCCCGGAAGAACCCGCCCAAGCGCGTCGCCGACCGCATCAAGGACGCCGTCCGCTCCCGCTGGCAACCCCGCGTCCGCCAACGCGCCCGCCGCCGCGCCGCCGCCACCAGCGGCGTCACCGTCGAGTTCCGCGCCCAGTTCGGCTACACCGCCCCCGCCGGCACCACCGACGAAATGCGCCTCCGCCTCCTCACCCTCCACCTCCCCCCGGAATACGCAACGAGGCTGTTCGACGCACAGGCCGGGACCAACGGCGAGAACCCCAACGAGGTCCTGGCCGAAGCCGCGCAGGTGCTGTACTTCCAGACCGACAGCGAGACCGGCGGCGCCCGCGCCCAGGACCTCGAAGTCGAGATCACCAACATCGACTACATCGCCGCCCGCTACTGACGGGCCACCACGCACACAAGGGCGGGTCCCCGGCATCGCAACTGCCGGGGACCCGCCCTCTTTCACCCTAAACGGCCAGTCACATACCGAAATGGCTCTCCGCACGCATGGCCAGCCGCTCCGCCAGCTCATCCAGGTCAACGCCCTCGACCCCCTCAAGCCCGGTGAGCTCACCGCGCAGGACCGCCGCCAGAGAAAAGTCATCCTCAAAGTCATCCATGGGCGGGAGTCTGCCACCGCTCGTGATCACACCAGGCCAGGCACCTGATGCAGGATCACACCCCCGCCCGAGGGCGAAACCGCCAGGCCGGGGAGCGTGAATTGCCTAGGCTCCCCGTACCCCGTGCCGACATGGAGCGTGCGGGACAGGACCCGGTCCCCGCCCCGGCGGGAGCAGGAGTACGGCCGGAGCCGCACAGCCCTGGTGCCGGTGGCATCACCGCCACCAGCACCAGGGCCGTTCACTCGCCGAACAAGGTTCAGGACGTCTCGCTCACACGGCCGCCGCCCACTCCAGCCCCAGACCCGCCAGCCGCTCCAACTGCCCGACGGTCAGCTTGTCCCGCCGGCTCTTCACGTTCGACAACCACACCCCCAACTTCACCTCAACCTCAGCCCCGTCCGGCCCCGCGAGAACCTCGACATGCCCGCGGCTGACCGGCCCCGACGACCCCGTCCGCTCCCGGTACTGCGCCAACGCCGCACACCCCCGCTCAAACGCCCCCGAACGCCCCCCAGAGGCCCGCACAGCCGCCTTCGGCCCCGGAGGCAACGGCACCACACCCAACGCCTCCAGACGCGCACGCTGCCCCTCCACCAGCCCCCCCCAGACCACATGCTGACGCTGCCGCTCCAGCCACCGCCCCACATCAACACCATCCACCGTCACCCCCGGCACGATCTCCTCCAGCGCGGACCCCATCACCACCAGACCCTCCACACCGGCAAGACTGCGCTGCCAGTCCACCGGCCACACCGGACGCCAGTCCGGATCGATCGCCGCCAACTGCTCCGCACGCCGCCCCGCCCGCACCGGGTCCTTGCCCAGCCCGCCGGCCTTCCGGCAGTTCGCCAGCCACTGCCCCACCGGCTTGTCCAGCGCCGTCGCCGTGAGCGGAGCCGCCAGCGTCCCCTTCTGCGCGAAGTACGCCCGCGCCGCCGCCAGGTTCTCCTCCCACGCCACCTCCGCGGGCTCCCACACCATCCCCAGCGCGTCCAGATCCTCCGCCCGCTCCGGCACCATCGCCCCGGCCTGGAGCGCCCGCCGCTGATCCGCCAGCCACCGCCCCAACGGGAAGGAATGCCCCTGGGGCATCAGTTCGCGGTGCTCGTACGGCACCGCGAGATCCCCCGTCCGCTCCCGGTACGCCACCGCGGCCCGGTGGCCGGCCTTCCAGTTCGCGTGCTCCGGCTCCAGCAGGTTGTACTTCACGAACCGGGCGATCAGCGCCGGATCCCGGTGCGTACCGAACCGCAGCAGCATCCGGTGATCCTCCTCGCCCTCCTCCGGCTCATCGCCCAGGAACGAAGCCCTGCCCTTCGTTCGCTTCGTATCCTCCTGCGGAATCGCGAGCATTTCCACCGCCCGCTCATCATGCGCACGAAGCCCAGAAAGCACCTTCACCAAAGGCCGATAAGCCAGCGAATAAGGCATGTCTTCCTTGACCTCTTCCGGGCCGAGAAAAACCGGCACAACAAGCGTCGCCAATTTCCCCTGATTCGGCTTCTGCCGCAACGCCCGGCCAATCGCCTGCACAATATCGACCGCCGAACCCTTCGGGTCGATCAGCGCGACGGAATCCACCGACGGCACATCCACACCCTCACCCAGCACACGGCAATTCGACAGCACCGCACGCCCCGCACGGCCACCGAAATCACGCAGCCGGTCCTCCCGCACATCCGCCTCATGCTCACCCGACAGCCAGTTGGACCACACCGCCGCCGGATGCCACTCCGGATCCTCCGCGTGGAGTTTCCCCGCCACCCGCTCCAGCCCCTCCGAGAACGCCCGCGCCTCGACCGTGCGGTGATGGAACGTGATACACCGCGTCAACCCGTGCGCGGACATCGCCTCCAGGAGCGCCGCCTGGAGCACCGCCAGGCGCTCACCCCGCACATGCTCCTCGTGCCGCTCCTCCCCATACAGCCGCTCCAGAGTGAGGGACGCGTCCTGGAGCTCCACCACCACGATCTGATACCGCGCCAGCAGCCCCCGGGCGATGGCCTCCGACAAGTCCAGCTCGAACAGCGTGGGCCCGAAAATGGCCTCATCATCCATCGAACAGGCCATCTCCTCCGGCAGCCGGTCCACCGTGGCCGCCCCCTCCCCGCCGCCGCCCGGCTTCCCCTTCCGCCACCGACGCGGCGCCGGCTCCTGCCAGATCCGCGGCGTCGCCGTCATGTACAACCGCCGCATCGACGGCACCAGCTCCTGGTCATGAACCGCCGCCCACGCCTTCCCCAGCGACCCGCTGGTCCGGTGCGCCTCATCCACCAGGAGGACGTCCCACACGTCCATCGGCAGCCCGTACTCGCCCCCGTGCGCCGCGATCAGCACCGGCAGGCTCGCGTACGTCGCGAACACCGTCACGGGTCCGTGGCCGTGCCACAGGGCGAGCTGCGGCGCGTTCGTCGTCACCCGCACCCCGAGCGAATACAAACCCGGGTCATCCGTCATCGAGCACACCGCCACCGTCGGGCCCGAATGCCCGAAAGCCCGCCACTCCTTAACCGTCTGCGCCAGCAGCGCCAAAGTCGGCACCATCACAAGGACCCGACCGTGCGGGGCCAGACGACGAACCGCAGCAGCACCGATGAACGTCTTTCCAGTGCCGCACGCACTGACCACAGTGCCCCGCAGACCCTGCGGAGGAATCTTCATACCCGGAGGAATATCGAGACCCGCCACGGCAGCGTCCACCGCTTCAATCTGATGCGGGCGGAGCGGGAATTGTTCCGTCATTTCTTGTCTCCATCCCAGAGGGAGAGGCGGTGAGGGTTCATCCGTGATCCTACCCAGTGCATCATCTGATGCACCACGGTCCTACAGCACGATGCATTACATCGGATGACGTTGTCCTGTTTCCGCCCCAGCGCGGCCGGTCGACGTGCTACCCTGCGGGAGCAGTGCGAGTTTTACCCGCCCCGCACGATCCCGCCCGGGGTCACCGGTTCGTGATCGTACCTGCTGACACAGTTGATGCACCGCCACCTCCCTGCCGTAGCCAGCCCGGCGGAGCCGGAGGGGTGGGAGCGCAGCGGACACCCTGTCAGGCCCCGCGTGCGGGGCCAAGAATTGGAGCGCAGCGGAAATTCTATTGCCCGCGTGCGGGCAATCCATAAACGCGTCAGCGTTTATGGAGCATTCCGCATTTATCTTTAGAATTCCGCTCGCGGAATTCTTTCATTTCCAGGCGCTCGCGCCTGGTATCCCGCTCCGCGGG
>NZ_KB899026.1:9692-18784 GCF_000377965.1 Streptomyces sp. CNB091 | reverse complement strand
CAACCGGCAGCTCAAACGCGCCATGTTCCTCTCCGCCTTCGCCTGCATGAACGCCGATCCGGCCTCCCGCGCCTACTACGACAAGCAACGCGCCCGCGGCAAAACCCACACCCAAGCCCTCCTCCGCCTCGCCCGCCAACGCATCAGCGTCCTGTTCGCCATGCTCCGCGACGGCACCTTCTACGAACCCCGCACGCCGAAGGACGTCGAGCTCGCCGCATAACCCCAGCAACGCTGAACCACCCCAAACCCGACAGGGTCCCTTGACGAAAGACATAGAGGCACCCCCCCCACGAGGCACCCGGCGCACCCCGGACCACTTACCGGCCGCCGGCCGCCACCGCGCGAGCCGGAGAGCGATCCGCGCGCCCCCGCACACCCAACCCCCACTCCCCACTCCCCACCCCTCACTCCCCACCCCCATCCCCACTTCCCGCGCTTCCGGCCGAGGCCGCACCTCTTATCCGCCAGGCTTCCCGTCCGGCAGGCCCCCCCCGAGCCCGCTTCCCCACCCCCGACGGCCCGCCCACCGACCCCTTCCCCGGGGCTCGGCAGGCGGGCCGTCGGCGCGTCCGCGCCCGGCCCCTTCACCCGCTCCGACCCCCGCCACCTGTCCGTACCGTTAGTGTGGGGCCCCGTCCGAGACGCGCCAACGCCCCGACGGCGCGCGCGTGTACACCGATGCAGCCCCCGGGGACGCCCCCGGACCCGGCCGGAGGGCCCGTACCTCGATGTCCGTGCACAGCCACTCGGCGGCGCCGAACGCGGCCGCCGCCGCCCCAGAGTTCCCCCGGCACGTCGTCACCGCCGTGCTCGTCTCCCACGACGGCGCCCGCTGGCTGCCCGACGTGCTGGCCGGGCTGCTCGGCCAGGAACGCCCCGTACAGAACGTCGTCGCCGCCGACACCGGCAGCGCCGACGACTCGGCCCGGCTGGTCACCGAGGCGCTCGGCGACGAGCGCGTCCTTCACCTCGCACGCCGTACGAGCTTCGGCACCGCCGTCGACGAGGCGGCCCGCACGGCGGGAATCCTGACCCCGGACGACCTGCCGTACCTCAAGCGCCCCAGTGGCTGGGATCCGGCCGGCCGGACCTGGGTCGACGAGAACTACGACCTCCCCGAACTGCCGCACGGCGAACCGGTCCAGTGGCTCTGGCTGCTGCACGACGACTGCGCCCCCGAGCCGGACGCGCTCGCCGAGATGCTGCGCGTCGTCGACACCGACAAGCACGCCACGATCGTCGGACCCAAACTGCGCGGCTGGTACGACCGCAAGCAGCTCCTCGAAGTCGGCGTCTCCATCGCCAACAGCGGACGCCGCTGGACGGGCCTGGACCGCCGCGAGCAGGACCAGGGCCAGCACGACCAGGTCCGTACCGTCCTGTCCGTCTCCTCCGCCGGCATGCTCATCCGCCGCGACGTCTACGAGGAGCTCGGCGGCTTCGACCGCAGGCTCCCCCTGATGCGCGACGATGTCGACCTGTGCTGGCGCGCCCACCTGGCGGGCCACCGGGTCCTCGTCGCCCCGGACGCCGTCCTGCGGCACGCCGAGGCCTCCGCCCGCGAACGCCGCCCCATCGACTGCGCCGGCCGCTCGGTCGCCAGCCCACACCGGGTCGACAAGGCGGGTGCGGTCTACACGATGCTCGTCAACGCCCGCGGCAAGGCCCTGCCCTGGGTTTTGCTCCGGCTCGTCGTCGGCACCCTGCTCCGTACCCTCGCCTACCTCCTCGGCAAGGTGCCCGGTCAGGCCCTCGACGAGGTCACCGGCCTGCTCGGCACCCTGCTGCGCCCCGGCCGGATCCTCGCCGCCCGCCGCGCCCGCGGCAAGGGCGCCGTCGACGCCGCCGAGCTGCGCGCACTGTTTCCGCCGCCGGGCGCGACCGTCCGGGCCACCGTCGACCAGGTCGCGGGCAACTTCGGCGGCCGCAGCGACGCCGACTCGGGCGGTTCACGGCACGGAGCCGTCGAATCCGGGCCCGGCGGCGACGACGCCGACTTCCTCGAAGTCGACCAGTTCGCCCGCCTCAAGCGCATCGGCCGCAAACCGGGACCCATCCTCTTCGCACTGCTCCTGATCGTCTCCCTCATCGCCGGCCGCAACCTCCTCAGCGGCGGCGCACTGGCGGGCGGCGCCCTGCTGCCCGCCCCGGCCGAGTTCGGCGCGCTCTGGGGGAGTTACGCGGACGCCTGGCACACCGTCGGCACCGGCGGCACCCAGACCGCCCCGCCCTACCTCGCGCTGCTCGCCGCCCTGTCGGCCCTCTTCCTCGGCTCGACCGGCCTCGCCATCAGCGTGCTGCTGGTCTGCTCGATCCCGCTGGCCGGGCTCACCGCCTACTTCGCCTCCCGCCCGCTGCTCCCCTCCCGGCTGCTGCGGGCCTGGGCGAGCGTCGCGTACGCCTTCCTGCCCGCCGCGACCGGAGCCCTGGCCACCGGCCGCCTCGGCACCACCGTCCTCCTCGTCCTGCTCCCGCTTGCCGCCCGCGCCGGCGTCGCCGCCCACGGGCTGCGCGCCGACAGTGCGGCGGGGGAGCGCGGCAGCTGGCGTGCCACCTGGGCGTACACGCTGCTGCTGACCGTCATGATGGCGTTCACCCCGATCGTCTGGCCGCTCGCCGTGGTCCTCGGCATCGCCGTCCTCGTACTGCGGCGCGGCGACATCACGGCGTACGGACTGCGCTTCGTCGCCGCCGTCGGCACCCCGGTACTGGTCCTCGCCCCCTGGTCGCTCACCCTCCTGACGGACCCGTCCGCGCTCCTGACCGAAGCGGGAATGGACCTCGGTACGGGAACGGCATCCGGCCTCGACCTGCTCGGCATCAGCCCCGGCGGCCCCGGGGCGACGGGCGGCATCCTGCTCCTCGGCATCGTGCTGGCCGCGCTCGCCGCCCTGCTGCGCGGGGAGCGGCAGTTCGCCGTCCGCACCGCCTGGGCGGTCGCACTCGTCGGCTTCCTCTTCGCCGCCGTCGCCAACGGGTCCACCTGGGCCGGACCCGCCACCCTCGTCTACGGCGCCGCCCTGATCGCCGCCGCCCTGGTGGGCGCGGACGGGGCCCGTATCCGGGTCGCCGAACAGAGCTTCGGCTGGCGTCAGCCCGTCGCCGTCCTGATCGCGCTGGCCGCCGGACTGGCCCCGGTCCTGGCCGCGTTCGGCTGGATGATCGGTGGCGCCGACGGGCCCCTGGAGCGGCGCGACCCCGTCCAGGTGCCCGCCTTCGTGGCGGAGGAGAGCACCACCCGCGACCAGCCCCGCACCCTCGTCCTCGGCGGCAGCTCGCCCGGCTCCGTGGAGTACAGCCTGGTCCGCGGCTCGGGCGCCCGCCTCGGCGACGGCGAACTCACCGAGGCCGGCGGCAGCAACAGCCACCTCGACAAGGTCGTCGCCAACCTGGTCGCCGGCTCCGGCGCCGACCAGGGCGGCCAGCTCGGCGGCTTCGCGATCCGCTACGTCCTCGTCCGGGACGGAGCACCGCGCGAGATGAGCCGGGTCCTCGACTCGACGCCCGGGCTCAGCCGCCTCAGCCAGCTCGACGGCAGCGCCCTGTGGCGGGTGGACCGCCAGGTCGCCCGTGTCATGATCACCCCGGCTTCCGGCGAGGGCGAGCACCTTCCGGTCGGCTCGGCCGCCGTCGAGGCCCACTCCGAGATCCCGTCCGGCGAAGCGGGCCGCGTGCTGCGGGTCGCGGACGCCGCCGACCCGGGCTGGACGGCGACCCTGGACGGCAAGCCGCTGCCCCGCAAGACCGTCGACGGCTGGGCCCAGGGCTTCGAACTGCCCGCGGAGGGCGGCCGTCTGGACCTCACCCACGACGCCCCGATCACGCACACCGCGTGGATCTGGGCGCAGGCCGGACTCCTCCTGGTCCTGGTGGTCATGGCCCTGCCGGGCCGCCGCCGGGAGATCGACGACGACCTGCCGGAGGAGGCGGCGCCCGCCGTCGCCGCCGAGCCGGTCGACGGAGAGGGCCGCCGCGCCCGCAGGCTGCGCGCCGCGGCCCAGGCCGAGGCGGCGGCCACCGCCGAGGATGCCGGGGAGCCCGGAGGGCCCGGGGAGCCCGGGGACGACGTTCACCCCGGCGACCGCAACCCGTCGCGCGTCCCGGGCCCGGCCGCGGACCCGGGGGGGTACATCCCCGCGCAGCAGTCCGCCGACCCGTACGCCGCCAACCCCCCGGCGCACGACCCGCAGGAAGCCACCGGCGGCTACGCGGCGGTCCCGCAGCAGCAGTACGGCGAGTACGCGCAGTGGGACGGCCAGCAGCAGCCGGGCGCCGACTACTACGCGACGTACCAGCCGGACCCGTACACCCAGCAACAGCAACAGCAACAGCAACAGCAACAGCAACAGCAACAGCAACAGCAACAGGGCGCCGGCTACCAGGGCTACGAGGCCGAGGACCCCTACACACAGCAGTACAACGAGCAGGGCACGTACGGCGGGCAGGCCGCGTACGACGACCAGAGCTCCTACAACGACCAGGGGGCGTACAACAACGACCAGAGCGCGTACGACGAGTACGGCCAGTACGTCGGCGGGCAGTACCAGCAGCAGCCCTACCCCGGCCCCGCCCAGCAGCCGCAGCCCGACCGGCACCCTGCCGAGAACGGCGAACAGACCGACCCCCCGGCCCCGGGCCAGGCCCCGTGGCAGACCGGTAACGCATCGCGAGGCGATTCCGAGTGAAGTCCACCCACCTGTCCCTGATCGCGGGCGCCGCCGTCCTGGCCGCCATCACCGGATTCGCGACGGTCACCGCGCCCGGGGCTCCGGCGGAGACCGGGACGAAGTCCGCCGCGCTGCTGCCGGTCGAACGCTCCAGCCTGGTCTGCCCGGCGCCCAGCGACTCCGACCTCGCCGAGACGCAGTACACCGCGTTCACCCCGGCGGGCGAGGGCGGCGAGGCCAAGGGCACCGCCGAGCTGAAGCCGGCCCTGCCGGTCGTGGACGACGAGGACGAGACCGACCCGAAGAAGGTCAAGAAGGCCGAAGAGGCGGCGAAGAAGGCGAAGGAGAAGGCCGACAAGCCGGTCCTCGCCGTGAAGGAGCCCGGAAAGCCGGTCGTCGCCGAGGCGGACGGCTCCGACGCCCCGGCCCTCGTCGGCACGGCCACCGGCAAGCTGGCCCCCGGCTGGGCCGCCCAGCAGACCACCGAGGTCACCGTGAGCGGCGCCCGCGGGCTCCTCGGGGTCACCTGCACCGCTCCCGACACGGACTTCTGGTTCCCCGGCGCGAGCACCGCGAAGTCCCGCCAGGACTACCTCCACCTCACCAACCCCGAGGACTCCGCCGCCGTCGCCGACATCGAGCTGTACGGCCCCGAGGGCGCGCTCAAGTCCGAGGTCGGCGACGGCATCACCGTGCCGGCCCGCTCCAGCGTCGCCGTTCTGCTGTCCACCCTCACCGCCGAGACCGTCGACCACCTGACCGCCCACGTCACCACCCGCTCGGGCCGGGTCGGCGCGGTCGTCCTGAGCGCCGACGACAAGGCGGGCAGCGACTGGATCACCGCGTCCGACGACCCCACCGGCACGCTCGTGCTGCCCGGCATCCCGGCCGACGCCACCTCCGTACAACTGGTGGCGTTCGCCCCCGGCGAAGACGATGCCGACGTGAAGGTCCAGCTCCTGGGGAAGAACGGGGCGTTCTCCCCGGCCGGGAACGCCACCCTGCACATCAAGTCCTCGATGACGGCGGCCGTCGACCTCAAGGACGTCACCCGGGGCGAACCGGGCTCCCTGCGGCTGAGCCCCGTCCAGAAGGACCGGGCGACCCCGATCGTGGCCGCACTGCGTGTGGTCCGCGGCAAGGGCGACAAGCAGGAGATCGCCTATATCCCGGCCACCGGACCGGTCGGGGCACGGGCGAGCGTCCCGGACAACCGGGCCAAGGGCTCGACGCTCTCCCTGACCGCGCCGGGCGCCACCGCCGAGGTGAAGGTCACCGCGTCGGCGGGCAGCGACGGAGGTGAACCGGCCGTGGAGACGTACACGGTCAAGGCCGGCACGACCCTCGCCGTCACCCCGAAGGCCCCGGAGGGCCTCAAGGGCGCCTACGCGCTGACCGTCGAGACGACCTCGGGCGGCCCGGTCCACGCGTCGCGCACCCTGGCGCGCACCGAGGACGGCGTCCAGATGTTCACCGTGCAGACGCTCCCCGACGACGGGGGCACGGTCGAGGTCCCGTCGGCCGTCCAGGACCTCTCGGTCCTGGACGACTGAGGGCGACCGAACCTCCGACAGCCGAGCCGTCCCCCCTGGCTCGAACCCTCCAGGGAATCACCCCAGGGGATCACCAGGGGATCACCCTGGGGGACCGGCTCCAGGGGGCTAGTCCTGCCCGTACCGGGGGTCGACCGACTCGGGCGCCAGCCCCAGCAGCTCGGCGACCTGCTCGACGACGACCTCGTGGACGAGCAGGGCGCGCTCGTCGCGGCTCTTGGTGCGGATCTCGACGGGCCGCCGGTAGACGACGATCTGCGCGGGCCGCCCCTTGCCGGCGGAGACCGCGCTGCCGAGCGGAACGGTCTCCTCCGGGGTGTCGGGCACGTCGAGGACGACGAAGTCGACCTCGGCCAGCTGGGGCCAGCGCCGCTCCAGCCGCTCCACCGAGTCCTGGACCAGATCACGGAAGGTCTCGCCCCGGCTGGCCGACAGCGGCACCTGCGGTGGCGCGACCGGCCCGCGCATACCGCGGCCATGCCGGTCACGGCGCCGGGGCCGCGGCTCGAACGGGCGGGGAGGTACGGAGCTGTCCATCACCGACGCAGCGTAACGCTCCGGGGGCCGGGTGATCGGCGAGCCGACGCGGCCGACCGGACCTTCCGGAGAGGGGGCCCGTCCCGATCTCGGATGTCCGCAGTTGAACATTTCGGCCAAGGTTGAGCCCTTTTCAGGCCCGTGATCCGATCATCGCCCCCGCGCCCGACGCCGCGATCCACTCCCGCCCGAGACCCGCACGACCACGGTGCGATCGCCGGGCCCCCGCCCCGACGCAGGTCAGGACAGCCGACCGGAACGCCGTGGTGCCGCAGGTCACAGGGCGACACGGTGGGGTGACCCGAGGGGGGAGTCGTCGCAGCCCGCTCACGAGTGCGGTACCGTCCAACATCGTGAGCCCTGTACGTCGCTGTTCGCGCACCGCGTGCGGCCGCCCTGCCGTCGCGACACTGACGTACGTCTATGCCGATTCGACTGCGGTCCTCGGCCCGCTCGCCACCTACGCCGAGCCCCACTGTTACGACCTCTGCGCCGAACACAGTGAGCGGCTTACCGCGCCACGGGGCTGGGAAGTGGTGCGGCTCTCCGACGGCTCCGCACCGGCGCACCCCAGCGGCGACGACCTCGAAGCACTGGCCAACGCGGTCCGCGAAGCGGCACGCCCGCACGACCGGGGTCCGGACGGCGGAGGCCGGGGACCACGCGCCGCCGACCCGGTGGAAGTGGCCCGCCGAGGCCACCTGAGAGTGCTGCGCTCACCGGACTCCTGAGGCCGCCTCCTGAGGCTCTGCCCGGCCGGGTAGTTTGGGCGGTCCGCAAAGACCCCAGGAGGACCGGCCGTGGTTGCTGATCTGTCGCAGCTCGTCAAGGCGTACGACGTGCGCGGAGTGGTGCCCGACCAGTGGGACGAAGCGCTGGCCGAACTCTTCGGATCCGCGTTCGTCCAGGTCACGGCCGCCGACGCGATCGTGATCGGCCACGACATGCGCCCCACGTCACCGGGGCTCGCCGGAGCGTTCGCCCGGGGTGCGGCGGCCCGGGGCGCGGACGTCACGCTCATCGGCCTCTGCTCGACGGACCAGCTGTACTACGCGTCGGGGGCCCTCGGCCTCCCCGGGGCGATGTTCACGGCCTCGCACAACCCGGCGCGGTACAACGGCATCAAGATGTGCAGGGCGGGCGCCGCCCCCGTCGGCCAGGACACCGGCCTCGCCGAGATCCGCACCCTGGTCGAGCAGTGGTCGGAAGGCGCCCCCCAGCCGGCGGCCGCCACCGCCCCCGGCACGATCACCGAGCGCGACACCCTCACCGACTACGCCGCCCACCTCCTCGGCCTGGTCGACCTCAAGGCGATCCGCCCCCTCAAGGTCGTGGTCGACGCGGGCAACGGCATGGGGGGCCACACCGTCCCCACAGTCTTCGGAGGCCTCCCGCTCGACCTCGTACCCCTGTACTTCGAGCTGGACGGCAGCTTCCCCAACCACGAGGCCAACCCCCTCGACCCCAAGAACATCGTCGACCTCCAGGCACGCGTCCTTGCCGAGGGCGCCGACCTCGGCCTCGCCTTCGACGGCGACGCGGACCGCTGCTTCGTGGTCGACGAGCGGGGCGCGGGCGTCTCCCCCTCCGCGATCACCGCCCTGGTCGCCGCCCGTGAGCTGGCCCGCAACGGCGGCGAGGGCATCGTCATCCACAACCTGATCACCTCCTGGTCCGTCCCCGAGGTGGTCCGCGAGAACGGCGGCACCCCGGTCCGCACCCGCGTCGGCCACTCCTTCATCAAGACGGAGATGGCGAGGCACGGCGCGATCTTCGGCGGCGAGCACTCGGCGCACTACTACTTCCGCGACTTCTGGAATGCCGATACGGGCATGCTCGCCGCCCTCCACGTACTCGCCGCACTCGGCGGCCAGCAGAAGCCGCTCTCCGAACTGGTCGCGGAGTACGACCGGTACAGCGGCTCCGGCGAGATCAACTCCACCGTCGCCGACCAGGCCGCCAGCCTGGCCGCGGTCAGGAAGGTCTACGGCGCCCGCGACGACATCACCTTCGACGACCTGGACGGCCTCACGGTCACGGCCGCCGACTGGTGGTTCAACCTCCGCGCCTCGAACACGGAACCGCTGCTGCGCCTGAACGTCGAGGCGAGGGACGAGAAGACGATGGCGGCGGTACGCGACGAGGTCCTGACCCTGATCCGCAAAGCCTGAACCAGCCAGAATTCCGCTCCGGCCGGCCCCACTCGGCACCTCCGACGTCTGCCTCCCCGCGCCAACCTGGCCCGGCCCTCCCGAACCCGGCCCTCCCGAACCCGGCCCACCCCTCTTCGGCCCCGTTCTTTCCAGCCCCTCCGGCGTTTGAGGAGCGGGGT
>NZ_KB899026.1:0-9592 GCF_000377965.1 Streptomyces sp. CNB091 | reverse complement strand
CCCCCACGGCAGCCACCCTCCCCCAACCCCGTTTCACCCCCGGCCAGGCCGCGCCCCCTCCACCCCAGCGGTAGGCTGACGACGCCTGATCCACGCGGATCGGAACTCGCATGCTCGAAGGGACTCACCCCATGGCGCTCGAAGCCGGCCTCCTGGAGATCCTGGCCTGCCCTGCCTGCCACTCCCCGCTCGACGACCGTTCGGCGGCCGACAGCCCCGAGCTGGTCTGCACGGGCGACGACTGCGGCCTGGCCTACCCGGTCCGGGACGGCATCCCGGTCCTTCTCGTCGACGAGGCGCGCCGCCCCGCCTGACCGCGAGCGACACGCGCACGGGCAGGACGGCGCGGAGGACGTCCCCGGCAGCGCACGACAGCCGGCCGGCCCCACCGTTCGGCACCGCGCCCGCCCCGGAGGCCACACCACCGCGCCCGTACCCGTGACCGCAGCCCGCACCCCGCCCGGTGATCGGAGGCCCACCGCCATGCTCGACGAGTCCTTGCTCGACGCCCCGGAAGCCCTGGCCCGAGCCGACCGCCGCGATCTGCTGCGCGGCGCCGCCGAGGCAGGCGCCCGGGTCCGTACCGCCGCCCGGCACGCCGCCGAGGCCGGCATCGGCGGCCTGAACCCGGAGGGCCGGCCGCGGGCCGTCCTCGTCGCGGGCCCCGGCACCGCCGCCTCCGGGGTCGCCGACCTGATCGGCGCACTGGCGGGCGCGGCCGCCCCCGTCGTACGCATCCACCCCACGGGTGTGGCCCCCGCCCCCGGCGCCCTCCGCTGGGCGCTGCCCGGCTGGGCCGGATCCGTGGACCTGCTCCTCATCGCGACCGCCGACGGTTCCGAACCGGGCCTCGCCCTGCTCGCCGAGCAGGCCTACCGACGCGGCTGCACCGTCGTCGCCGTCGCCCCCACCCGCTCGCCGCTGCGCGAGGCGGTCGACGGGGTGCACGGCCTGGTCGTCCCGATGGCCGCCGCCCCGTACGGCGAGTACGACGCGGAGACCTCCGCCGCCGGCCCCGGCACACTGTGGGCCCTGCTCACCCCCCTGCTGGCCCTCCTGGACCGGGTCGGCCTGGTGACCGCGCCTCCCGAGGACCTGCAGAAGGTGGCGGACCGCCTGGACCGCACCGCGGAACGCTGCGGCCCGGCCATCGCCACGTACAGCAACCCGGCCAAGACACTCGCCGCCGAGCTCGCCGACAGCCTGCCGCTGCTGTGGACGGAGGGCGACGCCGCGGGCCCGGTAGGACGCCGCTTCGCCGCCGTACTGTCCGAGCTCGCCGGCCGCCCCGCCCTGACGGCGGAACTGCCCGAGGCGCTGCCCTCGCACGGCACGCTCCTCACCGGGGACTTCGCGGCGGGCGCGGACCCCGACGACTTCTTCCGCGACCGGGTCGACGAGGGCGAGACGCTGAGGGCCCGGGTCGTCCTGCTCCGGGACCGCCCGACGGGAGGCCTCAGCGCCTACCCCGCGGCCCGGGAGCTGGCACTCGGCCACGACACTCCCGTGAGCGAGCTGGAGCCGGAGGAGGGCAGCGCGCTGGAGGCCGTGGCCGAACTGCTCGCGATCACCGACTTCGCAGCGGTCTACCTGTCACTGGCCTCAGCCCCCCAGCCCTGACAGAAACACCCGGACACCGGAACACCACGCACAAGGGCCGCGACCCCCAGAGCCCCCAGGGAAACGGCCCCCTCACAGGAAGCCCAGGAAGCCCAAGGCGACCAGGAAGCCCAAGGCGACCAGGGCGACCAGGGAAGCCCAGGAAACCCAGGGAGCCAGGAAGGCCAGGAATCCCAGGGAGAGCAGGGAACCCCCTCAGCCCCCCGGGACCGTGTCACCCCCCGGCCACCTCCACGACTCCAGGACCTCACGTAACACTGATACCCCTGGTGCCACACCCACCCCACCCCACCCCACACCCACCCCACCCCACCCCACCCGAGGACGACTCCATGGACCGGCTGTCCAACACCGTGCGCCCCTACGCCTGGGGGTCCACCACGGCCATTCCCGCCCTGCTCGGCATCGCCCCCACCGGCGAACCACAGGCCGAGATGTGGATGGGAGCCCACCCCGGAGCACCCTCGCGCATCACCCGCACCACCGCGTCCGGTGAGACGGAGCTGGCCCTCACCGAGGCCATCGACGCCGACCCGGAGGGAGAGCTCGGCGCGCCGACGGTCACCCGGTTCGGCCCCCGCCTCCCGTTCCTCCTGAAACTCCTCGCCGCCGGCGCCCCCCTCTCCGTCCAGGTCCACCCGAACCTGGAGCAGGCCCGCGAGGGCTACGCCGACGAAGAGGCCCGGGGCGTCCCGATCGACGCCCCGCACCGCACGTACAAGGACGCGAACCACAAGCCCGAACTCATCTGCGCCCTCACCCCCTTCGCCGGACTGTGCGGCTTCCGCAGCCCCACCGAGGCTGCGGACGCGATGGAGGCGCTGGGAGTCGACTCCCTCAAGCCGTACGTTGACCTCCTCCGCGCCCACCCCGAGGAAGCGGCCCTCCGCGAGGTGCTCACAGCGATCCTCGGCGCGGAGCCGGCGGAGATGGCCGAGACCGTGGCGGAGGCGGCGGCCGCCGCCGAACGCCTCGGCGGCGCCCACGCCCCGTACGCCCGCATCGCCCACTACTTCCCCGGCGACCCCGGGGTCCTGGCCGCGATGCTGCTGAACTACGTGCGACTCCAGCCCGGAGAAGCCCTGTTCCTCGGCGCGGGCGTCCCGCACGCCTATCTCGACGGCCTCGGCGTCGAGATCATGGCCAACTCGGACAACGTGCTGCGCTGCGGCCTGACCCCCAAGCACATCGACGTCCCCGAACTCCTGCGGATCGTCCGGTTCGAGGCCACCGAGCCCGGCGTGCTGCGCCCGGAGGCTGCCCCGTCG
The DNA here is from genome assembly GCF_000377965.1 of Streptomyces sp. CNB091. Taxonomy (NCBI): domain Bacteria; kingdom Bacillati; phylum Actinomycetota; class Actinomycetes; order Kitasatosporales; family Streptomycetaceae; genus Streptomyces; species Streptomyces sp. CNB091. Next base: position 6,704 of record NZ_KB899026.1, on the reverse strand, counting down.
GGCGAGGAGCTCTACGAGACCCCCGCCGACGAGTTCGCCCTGTCCCGCTACACCCTCGCCCCAGGGGCGGCCCCCACCGGACTGACCGCCCCCACGCCCCAGATCCTGCTCTGCACGGCGGGCTCGGTCACCGTCGGCGAACTCGCCCTCACACCGGGGGAGTCCGCGTACGTTCCGGCCGACGAGACTGTCGTGGCGACGGGACCGGGAACACTCTTCCGGGCAACCGTGGCGGCCTGACCCACGGACCGTCCCGACGGCTGCAACAATGTGCCGCCTCACCGCGGCGGCACCTGCCGCGCACCGACGAAGGGACACCACGCACTCATGAGCGCGTCAGGCGGAACCAAGGCGATCGTGGCGGCGCTCGTCGCCAACCTCTCGATCGCCGTGGCCAAATTCGTAGCGTTCCTCTTCAGTGGTTCCTCGTCGATGCTCGCGGAGAGCGTCCACTCGCTCGCCGACTCGGGCAATCAGGGACTCCTGCTGCTCGGCGGCAAGAAGGCGAAACGCGAAGCCACTCCTCAGCACCCCTTCGGGTACGGGCGCGAGCGCTACATCTACGCGTTCCTCGTCTCCATCGTCCTCTTCTCGGTCGGTGGCATGTTCGCGGTCTACGAGGGCTACGAGAAGATCAAGGACCCGCACGAGATCGAGGCCTGGTACTGGCCGGTCGGGGTCCTGGTCTTCGCGATCATCGCGGAGATCTTCTCCTTCCGTACGGCGATCCGTGAGTCCAACCAGACGCGCGGCGACCGCTCCTGGACCGAATTCGTCCGCCATTCCAAGGCGCCCGAACTCCCGGTCGTCCTCCTGGAAGACCTCGGCGCGCTCGTCGGCCTGATCCTGGCGCTCGCGGGCGTCGGCCTCGCCCTCGGCACCGGCAACGGCGTCTGGGACGGCATCGGCACCCTCTGCATCGGCATCCTGCTGATCCTCATCGCGATCGTCCTCGCCGTCGAGACGAAGTCCCTCCTGCTCGGCGAGTCCGCCGGCATCAAGGACGTCGAGAGGATCAAGGAGGCCGTGGTGGACGGCGACACCGTCACCCGCATCATCCACATGCGCACCCTCCACCTCGGCCCCGAGGAACTGCTGGTCGCCGCCAAGATCGCGGTCCGGCACGACGAGACCGCGACCGAGGTCGCCGACGCCATCAACGCCGCCGAGATCCGCATCCGGGCGGCGTGCCCGATCGCCCGGGTGATCTACCTGGAGCCGGACATCTACAACGCGCAGGCCGCGGTGACCGGAACCAACCCGGGCAAGGCCACCGAGGCCCCGGAAACGGGACCCGAGGCCCCGGAAACGGGACCCGAGCCGGGCGACGGCCCGGCCTCGAAGGATTCCGGCCACTGACCCACCGCGCATCGGCCCCGATCGGCCCGGTGACCCCTCACACACGTTCTTCTCCACGAACGGGCTGGGGCTCACTGGGCCGTTCGGTGTAGATTCGGATACGGATAACAGACGTCGCTGCTGATGGCGGTCGACCGGCTGGCGGAAGCGAGCCGGGCGAGGGACAGAGGGCCTCCGACGGACTGCACTGCGAACCCCCGGGCATTCGTGTGCCCGCCGCGCCGCAGAGTCAGCCCAGAGAAAGCCCACCCTCGACCCATCACGAGGAGCAGCCCGTTATGACGACGGCCACCAACCGCCAGGACTTCAAGGTCGCCGACCTCTCCCTCGCCCCCTTCGGGCGTAAGGAGATCACGCTCGCCGAGCACGAGATGCCCGGCCTGATGTCGATCCGTAAGGAGTTCGCCGCCGCTCAGCCGCTGGCCGGCGCCCGGATCACCGGTTCGCTGCACATGACCGTGCAGACCGCCGTGCTCATCGAGACCCTCGTCGCCCTGGGCGCCGATGTCCGCTGGGCCTCCTGCAACATCTTCTCCACCCAGGACCACGCCGCCGCGGCCATCGCGGTCGGTCCGAACGGCACTCCGGAAGCCCCTGCGGGCGTCCCGGTCTTCGCCTGGAAGGGCGAGACGCTGGAGGAGTACTGGTGGTGCACGGAGCAGGCCCTGACCTGGCCGAACACCCCGACCGGCGGCCCGAACATGATCCTGGACGACGGTGGTGACGCCACCCTCCTCGTCCACAAGGGTGTGGAGTTCGAGAAGGCCGGCGCCGCCCCGGACCCGTCGACCGCGGACAGCGAGGAGTTCGCCCACATCCTCACCCTGCTGAACCGCACGCTCGGCGAGGCCCCGCAGAAGTGGACCCAGCTCGCGTCCGAGATCCGCGGTGTCACCGAGGAGACGACGACGGGTGTGCACCGCCTGTACGAGATGCACCGTGACGGTTCCCTCCTGTTCCCCGCGATCAACGTGAACGACGCGGTGACCAAGTCGAAGTTCGACAACAAGTACGGCTGCCGCCACTCCCTCATCGACGGCATCAACCGCGCCACCGACGTCCTGATCGGCGGCAAGACCGCAGTCGTCCTCGGCTACGGCGATGTGGGCAAGGGCTGCGCGGAGTCCCTGCGCGGCCAGGGCGCCCGGGTGATCATCACGGAGATCGACCCGATCTGCGCGCTGCAGGCGGCCATGGACGGCTACCAGGTCGCCACGCTGGACGATGTCGTGGAGCAGGGGGACATCTTCGTCACCACGACGGGCAACAAGGACATCATCATGGCCAAGGACATGGCCCGGATGAAGCACCAGGCGATCGTCGGGAACATCGGCCACTTCGACAACGAGATCGACATGGCCGGCCTCGCGAAGATCGACGGCATCGTCAAGGACGAGGTCAAGCCCCAGGTCCACACCTGGACGTTCCCCGACGGCAAGGTCCTCATCGTCCTGTCCGAGGGCCGCCTCCTCAACCTGGGCAACGCGACCGGGCACCCGTCCTTCGTGATGTCCAACAGCTTCGCCGACCAGACCCTCGCGCAGATCGAGCTGTTCACGAAGCCCGAGGAGTACCCCACCGACGTGTACGTGCTGCCCAAGCACCTGGACGAGAAGGTCGCCCGACTCCACCTCGACGCCCTGGGCGTCAGGCTCACGACGCTGCGCCCCGAGCAGGCGGCGTACATCGGCGTCCAGGTGGAGGGCCCGTACAAGCCCGACCACTACCGCTACTGATCCCTCCGCGGTAGCTGATCCACCCTCGGCGTTCGGGAGGCCGGCCTCCCGAACGCCGAGCGGCGTCGCAGCCCGCAGCAGCAGATCCGAGCGCAGGCCCCCGCACCCCCGTGCCGGGGGCCTGCTCCCGTTACCGCCCCCGCACGACCCGAGGAACCCGAAGGACCCCATGCCCCGCGGCAGGTATTCGCTCCACGACCTTCACGATCACACCCCCCTCGGCGAAGAACACTTCCACTGCGCCCCCGGCCCCTCCGGCTGGCGCTACGTCTCCCAGACCACATCCCCCACCGGAGACCACCTCGGCTCCATCGACCTCGCCCTGGACGAGCTGGGCCGGCCCATCCGGATCGAACTCCATGCCGCGAGCTGGCAGGTGCGAGGAGCAGCCCTGGAAGGGGTCACCTGGGTCCGGACCGACCCGACCGGCAGCCACGCCACCGAAGGCAATGTCCGCGCCCACACCTTCGCCGGCACGTCCCCCGCGTTCCTCATCGCCATGACCCGTCTCCTGCGTCTCACCCCCGCTTCCCCCACGACCCGCGTCCGCGTGGTCACCTTCACGGACCCGGTGCTCGCCCCCAGGACCGTCGACCAGTCCTGGGCCTTGGTGAACAGTGAAGCGCACACCACTGACAACGGCCCCCTGATCGTGGACGAATACCAGGTCAGCGCCCTGGACACCGGAGAGCAGCACACCATCCACGTCGCCGGCGACGTGGTCCTCGCGGCACCCGGCGTCGAACTCGAACACCTGGAGACGCCTCCGTCTCCCCGCCCTTCCGGCACGCCGGACGCCCAGGACCTGCCGCCCGGATCCGGGCCGGACACCGCCTGAGGGCTGTCCCGCGCTTTCCGGCAGGCGCCCGATGCCGGCTACGGCACCTCGCCGCGTTGTCGGAACGTCCCCATACATCCCGTATGCGGATGCCCCTCCGCCTTGCGATGCACCGCATCCGACGCCGCGCGACGATCCGCCGGGAATTGTGGGACAGCCCTCAGCCGGGCGGGGCGAACCCGCCCGAGGGAGCACTCCCGCGTCGCTGCTCGTGACCACCGGCGGCACCGCCCCCCGCCCCGGTACCGGCCCCGGCAGACACCGGCCCCCGGAAACTCCCGCCAGCCCCGCCAGCCCTGCCAGGCGTACCCGACCCAACAGACCCGGTGAGCCCGGGCGCTGCCGGCCCGGACGGTACAGGCCCGGGCGCTACCGGCCCGGACGGTGCCGGCCCCTCGGCGCGAGGCCCGGCGAACACGCGCCGCGCATCCCGGGACTGCCGCTCATGGACCACCGCGGCCAGGAACGCGGCCGCGGGAACACCCTGGGGCGCGGCGGCCCCCGTCAGGGCGACCAGTTCACCGGCCAGCCGTTCCGCGATGGAACGCCCCACGCCGGGATCCAGCTGCCGCATCCGCGTCAGGTACTGCCGTATCCCCAGCCAGAGTTCGTCGGGTACGGCCGACAGATCCAGCTGCGCGAACCGGCCGACCAGCCAGGGCGGGGGAGGCGGCACGGAGACGGACCGGCCCGTGGCCGCGACCCGCTCCCGGATCACCAGCGTCCCGGCGAACACGTCACCGATCCTGCGACCTCGCGCCGACACCAGGGACGCGATCGAGGCCAGGGCGCCGAAGGTCATGAGGATCTCGACGAGCCCCATGGCCCCCCGCACGAGCGCGTGCCGGAACCGGATCGGCCCACCATCGTCCCGCACCACCCGCAGCCCGCAGGCGAGCTTCCCCAGGGACCGACCATGACTCAGCGTCTCCACCGCGACCGGCCCACCGATCAGGACCAGCAGGAAAGAGGCGACCCCGATCGCCGCGACCGCTGCCTCGTCCAACGAGGCGGAAGCGATGCCCAGAATGATCGATATCAGGATGAAGGCGACGAATGTCACCGCCAGATCGATCGCCGAGGCCAGCGCCCGGCTCGGCAGCCGTGCGGGCCTCAACCCCAGAACGACCGCATCCCCGGTAACCAGCTCACTCATCGGGCCCCACCCTTCGCCGACCTTCTCTGCCCCAGCCGGGCACAGTCTGCCAAGCTGACCGCCAGCGCGCCGCAGTAGTACGAACCCGTACGCACCCATGCCTGGAGCAACAGACGCCCATGGACCTCGACGTCTTCGTCACCGCCCACCGCACGGAGTGGGACCGCCTCGAACACCTCCTGCGCCGGGGGCGCCGCCTCACCGGCGCGGAAGCGGACGAACTCGTCGTCCTCTACCAGCGCACGGCGACCCACCTCTCGCTGGTCCAGTCGAGCAGCCCCGATCCCCTCCTCACCGGACGTCTCACCCAGCTCGTGGCCCGCGCCCGGTCGACGGTGACCGGCACCCGCAAGGCGTCCTGGCGGGACGCGGCCCGGTTCCTCACTGCGGGGTTCCCCGCCGCGGTCTACCGCTCGCGCCACTGGTGGATTCCCACAGCGGTGCTCTCGACAGTGGTGGCGGCTCTGCTGGGCTTGTGGATCGGCACCCACCCCGAGGTTCAGGCCGCGATCGCCGCACCGGAGGACCTCCGTGCGATGACCCGACCGGGCGGGGAGTACGAGACCTACTACTCCAGCCACCCGGCTGCGTCGTTCGCGGCACAGGTATGGACGAACAACGCGCAGGCTGCGGCCCTGTGCCTGATCCTCGGGGCGTTCCTCGGCATACCGGTGATCTGGATCCTCTTCCTCAACATGCTCAACCTCGGCGTCGGCCTGGGCCTCATGTCCTCCGCGGGCCGTCTCGACGTCTTCCTCGGCCTGGTGCTTCCCCACGGCCTGCTCGAACTGACCGCGGTGTTCGTTGCCGCCGGCACAGGGCTACGCCTCGGCTGGACCGTGATCGACCCCGGTCCCCTGTCACGCCGCGCCGCCCTCGCTCAGCAGGGCCGCGCCGCCCTGGGCATGGCAATCGGACTGGCCCTGGTCCTGTTCGTCTCCGGGCTCATCGAGGGCTTCGTGACCCCGTCCGGTCTCCCGACCTGGGCCCGGATCACCATCGGCATCGCCGCTGAGCTGGCCTTTCTCGCGTACGTCTACATCCTCGGCGGCCGCGCGGCCCGCGCCGGCGACACAGGCGACCTCACTGAGGTCGAACGCAGCGCCGAACTTCCCACCGCAGCCTGACAGCCGATGTGCTTTCACCCCTGCTGACCTGCTAGTGTCCTCCTCGCCCACAAAACCGTTGACACGGCAGATGTGGGGAGGTAGATTTGAACGGTTGCCTCGGACTGGACAAGTTCGAGTTGAGCGCGTAGCTTCTATCTCGCTCGTGCAGGAGCGTTTGTTAGCTCCGCCGGGCCAAATGATTCTCCTTTATCGAAGCCATCGGATCGTTCGTTTAGCTCCGTAAGTTTCTGATAAAGTCGGATCCACCGAAAGCCAAGGCCACTCCGCAGGCCATCAGAACATCGAATTCGGACCGGAAACGGAACGAAAAAGAGTCTGGTAAAGTCGGACTCGCCGGAAAGGGAGAACGCGAAAGCGGAGGACCTGGAAAGCGAGATGTGAGACCCGCTTCGACCGGGAATCGGACACGAAAGAGTCTGATAGAGTCGGAAACGCAAGACAGCAAGACAAAGAAGTAAACGAAGGGAAGCGCCCGGAGGGCCCCG
>NZ_KB899025.1:0-21651 GCF_000377965.1 Streptomyces sp. CNB091 | reverse complement strand
CAACCGGCAGCTCAAACGCGCCATGTTCCTCTCCGCCTTCGCCTGCATGAACGCCGATCCGGCCTCCCGCGCCTACTACGACAAGCAACGCGCCCGCGGCAAAACCCACACCCAAGCCCTCCTCCGCCTCGCCCGCCAACGCATCAGCGTCCTGTTCGCCATGCTCCGCGACGGCACCTTCTACGAACCCCGCACGCCGAAGGACGTCGAGCTCGCCGCATAACCCCAGCAACGCTGAACCACCCCAAACCCGACAGGGTCCCTTGACGAAAGACATAGAGGCACCCCCCCGGGCCGGTCCGGGAGCGGGTACTCGGGCGCGTGGGGTCCGGGCGTAAGGGTTCACGGGCGAGCCGCTGTGGCACTCCGATGGATGCGGCTCGACAATTGAGGCCTACGGGCTCCGCCGACGTGCGGCCCGGCCGGACGACCTCCGGAGCTGGCATGACCGACGACGAACGGCGGCAGGACGCCGAGGCCTCTCCGCTCCGCCGGATCGACCGGAAGACCAACGGTGAGATCCGGCCGACGGAACGCCTCGCCATGAACCGGACCGGCAGCTTCGACTGGGACCTGGACACGCGGACCCTGGACATCGACGAGGCCGGGCTGATGGTGTTCGGCGTGGATCCTGCGACATTCGACGCGCGTCCGGGCGCCCTGCTGGAGCACCTGGAACCGGCGGAGCGGGCCCGGCTCGATGTCACGATCGACGAGGCCATCACCGGCGGCAGCAATTCCTACAGCGTCCACTTCCGTGTGCCGCTGGATGACGGGACCACACAGTGGACCCATGTCCAGGCCCGCATTCTGCGATCGAAGGACGGGTTGGCGCACCGGATCGTGGGCGTCGTCCGGGACGCGACGGCGGAGGTCACCCATTCGGCCTTCGTTCTCGATCTGGAGAAGCGGCGGCAGCGCCAGACAAATATCGTTGAACGAACAACGAGCGCCATGTCCCGTGCGGTGACCGTGGACGACGTGACGGCAGCCCTCACCGGACCCGGTGGGCTGGCCCGGCTCGGCGCCGACGGCCTCGCCCTGGGGCTCGTGGAGAATTCCGCGCTGAACATCGTCGCGCTGAGCGGCGAGTCGCTCGAGGTGCTCGACGGACTCGGCTCCGGTGATCTCGACCGCAACCTCCCCCTCGCGGACACCATCCGCAGCGGACGCCCCCGGTTCATCACCTCCCTCTCCGCGCTGGCCCGTCGCTACCCGGAACTGGAGCCGCATCTCGGGAAGCTGAGGTTCAAGGCGGCGGCGTATCTTCCGCTGGTGGCCCAGGCCCGGTCGCTCGGTGGTCTGGCCCTCTTCTACCGCGAGCGCACGGTCTTCAACGCGGACGAGCGCATCCTTTGCCTGGGGCTCGCCGCCATCGTCGCCCAGTCCCTGCAACGAGCGATGCTCTTCGACGAGGAGCGGGAGTTCGCCACGCAACTCCAGTCCGCGATGCTCCCGCCCCGGATTCAGGACGTCGAGGGCGGCGAGATCGCGGTCCGGTACCACGCGGCGTGGAGCGGCCGACAGGTCGGTGGTGACTGGTACGACGTGATCACCCTGCCCAAGAACCGTTACGGACTGGTCGTGGGGGACGTACAGGGACACGATACCCACGCGGCTGCGATCATGGGCCAGTTGCGCATCGCCCTGCGCGCGTACGCCGCTGAGGGGCACCCGCCGGCCACCGTGCTGGCACGGGCCTCCCGCTTCCTCTCCGAACTGGACACCGACCGCTTCGCCACCTGCACCTACGCCCAGGTCGACCTGGCGTCCGGAGCGGTGCAGGTGGTGCGGGCCGGGCACCTCGGCCCGTTGATCCGCCACCTCGACGGACGGGTCGGTAGCCCGCAGGTGCGCGGCGGGCTACCGCTGGGCACCTCCACGGACCTCCAGGACGAGGAGTACCCGGAGACCCGGCTGGACCTGGTGCCCGGTGAGACGTTCGTCCTGTACACGGACGGGCTGGTGGAGGAGCCCGGAGCCGACCTCGACACCGGGATCGACGCGCTGCGCAACGAGGTGAGCGTCGGGCCCGCCGGGTCCGAAGCACTGGCCGATCACCTGTCGGAACGGCTGTGGGAACGGTGGGGGGCGGGGGACGATGTGGCACTCCTCGTCCTGCGCCGAAGCCCCGACGTGGGGTCGTCCCACGCGCCGCGACTGCACCAGTACATTCACCAGGCGGACCCGGAAGGGCTCTCGGACGCCCGCGCGATCGTGCGTCAGGCCCTCGCCGACTGGGACATGGCCGAGTTCGCCGACGATGCCGAGCTCGTCACGGGCGAGTTGTTGGTGAACGTGCTCCTGCACACCGAGGGCGGAGCTGTCCTGACCCTTGAGGTGCTGCCCGAACCGGTGCGGCGGATCCGGCTGTCGGTCCAGGACCGGTCCAGCGCCTGGCCCCGTCGGCGTACGCCGGGCGAGACGTCCACCTCCGGCCGGGGGCTGCTCCTGCTCGACGCGGTCGCCACGCGCTGGGGCATTGAACCGAGGGGCGAGGGCAAGGCCGTCTGGTGCGAGATCGGCCCCGCTCCCCCGCCGGCCACCACACCGCCCCGGACGGTCGCGGAACGGTGACGGACGGAAAGGGGGTGTGCCGCATCACCGCGGTGATGCGGCACACCCCTCGCCCGTGGAGCGTCAGTTCTGGGCGGTACGCCGCTTGCGGACGGCCCACAGGATGCCACCACCGGCCAGCAGCACCGCGACGGCGGCGCCACCGATGACCGGCGTCGTCGACGACGAGCCGGTCTCGGCCAGGTCCGGCGAGCTCGGGCTCGGGGCGGGCACGGCGGGCGCGGACTCCGAAGGCTGCTCACTGGGGGTGGCGCTCGGCTCGGGCGTCCCGGTGGACGGCGTCTCCGACGGGGTCGGCTCGCCCGGGACCGACTCGGTCGGGGTCGGGGTCGGCGGGGTGGGGCTGGGCTCCTCGTCGCACACCTCCGCCGTCTTCGTCTCGTCGATGGAGTGCTTGCCTTCGCCGTCGGCGTCCTTGACGACCAGTCGGACGGTCGCCGGCTCGTCGTGCTCGGGAAGCGCCAGCTTCTTGTGGAACTCACGGCCGAACGTCTCGGTGGGCAGCAGGCCCTTGCCGTCCACCGTGACGGTCACCGTGTTGGGGACGTCGCTCGTGTAGTTGGTGAGGTCAACAGTCACCTCGGAGCAGGTCACGGCCCAGGTGGGGGTGTGAGCCGCGGCCGGACCGGCGGAGATGACGCCTCCGGTCAGACCGACGACCGCAGCGGCCACGAGTGTTCCCGCGCCACGCCACGATCTCCTGGGTATGGTCATGGATTCTTCCTCCAGATACGTCTCATCGCCCGAATGGCGGTGGGGCGCACAGTACTGCCATCGTCCAGGAACGGCGTCGTCGCCCCATGCGTATCCCGACGTACCAACTCCGGGCACAGCCGCGCTACTTCCGGCAACGCGGGGGGCCGCACGTCGCGCTGTCCTCCGGTCCGGTCGAATGAGAGGATGAGCTGTGCACCCTATCTGCCGCCACCTGTGCGCCTGAGTCTGGAGCATGGGCCGTTCCATGCGCGGTGAACTGGAGAGCCGCCGGATGCCCGGGGGCGAGAGCGGGACGGAGGCGCTGGCCCGCTTCGACGCCGTAGTGGCCGAGGCAGCGGGCGCCGGGGAGCGTGGGGACCGTAACGCTCGTCAGTCACAGCGCCTTGTGCATGATGTGAAGCCCCACATAGCCCTCGGTCGGGTGGTTGAAGCCCTCCGGAAGGGTTCCGATCACGTCGAAGCCGATCGAACGGTACAGCTTGACGGCGTGAGTGTTGGTCTCGACCACCGCGTTGAACTGCATGGCCCGATATCCCTCGGCGCGAGCCCAGCCGACCGAATACTCGCACAGCGCGCGCCCCACTCCCCGGCCGGAGCGAGCGGGGTCGACCATGTACGTGGCGCTGGCTATGTGCGCTCCGTTGCCCATGTGGTTGCGGTTCATCTTCGCCGTGCCGAGCACGGTCCCGGCATCGTCCACGGCGACGACCACCCGGCTCGGCGCTGCGACGAACCACCATCCCTCGGCGTCCTCCTCACCGAGATCGAGTGGATAGGTGAGCGTCTCGCCCGCGGAGACGATCGAGTGGAAGAACGGCCAGATGGCAGGCCAGTCCTCGGAGGTTGCTTCCCTGATCAACATGCGAACAGCATGGCCCCTACGAACGATCGGCGCGAACACCTATCGGGCTCCGCGCCCACGCCATCCCAGCCTTGCGAGCAGCCCCTTTCCGGTCGGCACACCCGCCGCGGCGCAGCCTGGCGCCCCGGCGCCGGCGGGCGGCGGAGCCGGCTCGGCGGCGGGTGCCGCGAGCGCGGTACGGGGGCCGGCGCCGGTCCGGACGGCGGGGGCCGCTCGGGTTGCGCCGTCGTCCCCGGGGCGCGGGGCCGGCCGGTCCTCGCGTGCCCCGTCCAGCTCCAGCGTCAGGTTGACCCGCCGCCAGAGGATTTCGTCGGGGTCATCGGCCAGCATCAGCTCCCCCATGGCCTCCCTCGCCGCCATGGAGCCCGGGCGTCCGAAGACCGGCTCCGGCCGGACCCGCACGAGATAGGCGCGTTCGTAGGGGTCGTCCATCACTTCCGCCAGTTGCACGGGGTCCAGTGCCGACGCCTGGACCGCCGTTCGCACCCAGGGGTCCCTCGTGCGGTTCAGCAGCCGGTCGATGCGCTGCGAGCGCCAGTTGCGCGGCCGCCAGTCGGCGCCCGATTCGAGCAGCGAGCGCATCCCCAACGGCGTCCGTCCGGCCAGCAGGTCGGGTTCCCGGGCTGCGAAGGCGGCAAGCTCGTCCGCGAGGTAGAGCCAGACCACCGCGCGATACCGGTTCAGATAGAACGTGACCGGTGAGACGCATCCTGCCCGGGCAAGCCTGGTGAACCGCGCCGGGGCGATGCCCAGCAGGGCCGCTCCTTCCGCTGTTCCGACGGTGCGGACCCGCTCCGCCAGGCCATCGGGAAAGCCCGGCTGCTCCCGCAGGCGCGCGATCTCCCCCTCGTGCACCCGTGGCCGCCCACCGCCCGGTGCGCCGACGACAGCGATCAGCCCAAGGTGTACCGCGAGCTCGAACTCCGCACGCCGGATGCCCAGCTCCTGGGCCGCGCGCCCCGCCGCGACCGTCGCCGCCGGAGCGGTGGACGCGGTTCGCCTGCCCTCGCCCTCCATCTCCGTGCCGGCGTCTTCGGCATGGGCATCGCCGCGGGCGCTCGTGCCCATGGCCCGTGTGTCCCGGGTCCTGGCCCGCGCGGCCTGGGGCCTGGTGTCCGTGCTCTGGCTCCCGGCGTGCCCTCGGAACACTTCCTTGACCGTCATGACTGTCCTCCCGGTCGGCTCAATTACTCTCCGTAATTACGGTAGCCCGGGGGAGTCATCGCCGGTCACCCCTGTGGATAACTTTTCATCGGCGATGATAAGTGCAGGTCAGAAGGGCTCAATGTCTTCGGGCCCGCCCTGCCGAACGGCGACTCCGAGGTGTTCGCCGACGCGGTTGACGAGCAGGGTCATCTCGTAGGCGACCTGGCCGACGTCGGCTTCGGCCGCGGTCAGCACGCACAGACAGCTGCCGTCGCCGGCGGCCGTCACGAAGAGCAGCGCCTCGTCGAACTCGACCATGGTCTGACGCGCCCGGCCCGCCCGGAAGTGGCGCCCCGAGCCGCGCGCCAGGCTCTGCAGACCTGAGGAGACCGCCGCCAGGTGTTCCGCGTCCTCGCGGGCGAGCCCGGTGCTGGCCCCGGTGACCAGTCCGTCGTTCGACAGCACCAAGGCGTGCCGTATGAATTGCACCCTGCTGGTGAGATCGTCAAGGAGCCAGTCAAGTCCCCGGTCAAGCGGCATGTGCTCGTCCTCCCCGTACCCTCGTTCCCCGTGCCCCGCTACGCGCGTAAGCCTCGCGCAACGGCCCCGTGGGGGCAAGCTCCCCTCTCCTCCGGGGGCGCCGCTTCGCGCCATGCGGGGATCGGGCTCAGGATGGGCCCATGGCACACCACATGACCGAAGAAGAATGGCGGGCCTTCCTCTCGAAGGGCACGCGCACGGCGAAGGTTTCAACGGTGCGGGCCGACGGCAGTCCCCATATCGCACCCGTCTGGTTCCTCCTCGACGGCGACTCGGTGGTCTTCAACACCGGCGAGGAGAGCGTGAAGGGGCGCAACCTCGCACGCGACGGACGGGTCTCCCTCTGCGTCGACGACGACCAGCCTCCGTACGCGTTCGCGGTGGTGCAGGGGCATGCCGAGCTGAGCACGGACCCCGGGGAACTGCTGCGGTGGGCGACGCTGATCGCCCACCGTTACGTGGAGGCCGACGCCGCCGAGGAGTTCGGCCGGCGCAACGGCGTGCCCGGCGAACTGGTCGTACGGGTGCGGATCGACAAGGTGGTCGCGATGGCCGACATGGTCGGCTGACGGACTGGACACGATGCCGGGCTCCGTCAGCCGAGGGAGGCGAGGAGCCGGGCGGTGTGCATGCGTCCGGCGTACTCGACCGTACGGATCAGGACTTCTTTGCCGGATGCCAGGTCGCGGGCGTCGCACAGCACGACCGGAGTGCCCCGGTCGAGGTCGAGCGCCCGCGCGACGTCGTGCTCCGTGTGGTCAGGAGCGCCGGGGAACCGGTTGGCGGCGACGACGAACGGTATCCGCCCGCGCTCGAAGTAGTCGACGGCGGTGAAGCATTCCCCGAGACTCCGGGTGTCCGCGAGTACGATCGCCGCGAGGGCGCCCTCGCACAGCTCGTCCCAGAGGAACCGGAAGCGGTCCTGTCCCGGCGTGCCGAACAGGTGGAGCGTCAGGCCGGAGTGGATGGTGATACGGCCGAAATTCATCGCTACGGTAGTAGTGGCCTTCCGCTCCACCCCGTCGGTGCCGTCCTGACAACGCCCGCCCTCGCTCAGCGACTCCTCCGAGTACAGCGGGCGGATCTCGCTGACCGAGCCGACCAGGGTTGTCTTCCCGGCGCCGATGCCGCCCGCGACCACGATCTTCAGGGTGAGCGCGATGTCCTCTCCGATCATACTCCTGCCTAGGCTCTCGGGGGCGCGGTGGGCGGTGCGCGGGATCTTGTCTCCATCGATGTGCTCGGAGGGCATGCGTCTCTACTCTCCTCAGGAATCGCCAAGGGCCGACAGCATGGCAACCGGCCGAATTCGCGCGAGCGGGTTGATCGTCCTTGACCGACGCGACACCACCGCGTGGTCATTCCTTGCCGCATCCCGACCTCATTGCGCCGATTTTGGTCGGGCCGTGCGTCCCTTAAAGCCTGTGGCCCCTCCGGCACGGCCCCTACGGAGGTTGCTTTCGGCTGCCCAGAACTGGCGGCGGCGGGCCGTCCCCGTGGACGGCCCGGGGACGAGGAGATACGAGCGTGCGGACAGGTCCCGGCGGCGGTTCCAGGATCCTCCAGGATCCGCCCGCCGAGGTGCTGACGGAGGACGTGACGGCGTTCGGGCTCCTGATGACACCGGCACGGCTGCACATCGTGTGGGCACTGGCCCGGGGCAAGAGCGATGCAACGGGGGCCCCGCGCGCGTGGGCGGGACGCTTCCCTCGGTCAGCGGCATCTGAAGAAGCTGAACCGGCCGGTCTCGTCCGGTCGCTGACCGAGGACCGGCCCGTCGTCGCGAGGGCGACCCACAGTACGGACTGGTCCGACCCCGACGCGCTGCGATGAGCGGCCGTCAGCACGCTGTGGACGCTCCAGTTGGCGGGACCTGCCCGTGACCGACCGGCACGGCGTGAGACCGCGATGGTCTTCGGCGAGCTGTACCGGCACGGCACCGAGTGGTAGTTCCGGGCCGTCGGCCAGGGGTTACGCCTCCGGCCTGGCGGGCATCGCCTCGGACTTCGGCGTCAACGTCTGACCGGATCATGCTCCGGTGGCGGTACGCCCCACGCCGGTTGCGCGATCATGTCTCCATGGCCGACGACCACATCCATCACGTCCTGGACTTCTTCACTCCGCGTGCGGCCGGCTGGGACAGCCGGTTCCCCGACGACGGCCCCGCCTACGCCGCCGCGGCCGGTCTACTGGGGCTGCGTCCCGGAGATGCCGTGCTCGACGCGGGCTGCGGGACGGGACGCGCGCTGCCCGCGCTCCGGGCCGCGGTCGGGCCGGCGGGCACGGTGCTGGGCGTCGACCTGACCCCAGCCATGCTGGAGACCGCGGTCGGGGTGGGACGCGGGGACAGCGGGACGCTCGTCCGTGCCGACGTCGCGCGGCTGCCGCTGCGTGATGGAGTCCTGGACGCGGTGTTCGGAGCGGGGCTGATCTCTCATCTGGCCCGCCCCGAGGCCGACGCGGCGGAACTCGCCCGAGTGGTCCGGCCTGACGGGGTCCTGGCTCTGTTCCACCCGATCGGCCGGGCCGCCCTCGCCGCACGTCAGGGACGGACCGTCACCGACGACGACCTGCGGGCCGAGCCGAGGCTGCGCGTGCTGCTGGCGGGTGCGGGGTGGCGGTTGGAGTCCTACACGGACGAGGACGACCGCTTTCTCGCCCTCGCCGTCAGGCAGCCCTGAGGCCGAGGGCGCGGCCGGGCCCACCGCCGTACGCGGAGAGCGTCCGAGCCAGGCTCTGCCGCGGCGGCCCCGTGCGTGATCCGGCCGGGGCACGTCGCGTCACTCGGAGGGTGACTGCGACGGACGGCGGCCGGGTACCGGGCAGCCACGAACGCCCGGCGTGGGGAACGTACCGAGCTCCGCGATCTCGTACCCGTTCGGATATCCCTTGATCTCAGGGTTCTGGCGCGCGTAGTGGGGCGTCCTCCGGGGCGGCAGGAGCCGGACGGCACCAGCCCGGAGCCTGAGCGCGCCCCTGGTCACTCCGCGGGCCACCGCCCCCGGGCGGCGGTAGCGGAACGCCTCGAGCAGCGAGTCGTCCAGGAGCGCGAGGCTGGCACCGCGCACCAGCGGGGCGAGGGGCGCCGGGTACCACGACGCCATCAGTGCCAGGGTGGCGTCGGCTACCCGGCGGGCTCCTTCGTCCCAGCCGAAATGCTCGTGCTCGTAGGCGTCGAGGGTCCGCTCGAAGTCCTCGTAGTTCTCGGGAGCGTCCTTGATCCCCATATGAGCACCGAGCGTGCGGTAGTAGGCGGCGAAGGCGCCCCGCTCGTGGCAGCACAGACGTCGCCAGCCGAAGCTGTCCAGCCATCGCTTCGGGGTGACGACGAACGTGCACAGGACGTAGCGCATGTCGTCGTTGCTGATGTCGTAGCTGCGGTGCATCCGGTTGATCCGGCGGACGGCGGTGCGGCCGTCGTCGGTGTCGAAGCCGTGCTCCACCACCGTATCGAGCAGCAGGGCGGTATCGTCGTAGCGTTTCTGGGAGCGCTCGGTCAACTCCGCTGTCTCATCGAGGAGTCGGCCGATGCTGGGCACGGCATAGGTGCGGTACAGGGCCAGTTCGAGGGCGCGGGCGATGTCCCAGGGGAACTCGTGGGTGACGGTGAGGCGGTAGATCTCCAGGAAGTCGTGCTCGGGGTCGAGTCGCTGAATCTCCTTCAGCCGGTCGTACCGCTTCACCACGCTGTCCCCCTCGTTCGGCCGGACGTCCAACCTTACGCGGAGGCCTCCCCCCACGCCCGGGCCGTCGGCTTCCCCGCACTCGAACGGGGTGGGCGTGGCGCCGGTTCGTTCCTGTTCGTCGAGGCCTCGACGAGGGGGTTACCGAGTAGTTAGGGCGCCGACGGACCAAGGGCGCCGGACCGAGCGATGAGGAGGCGGGGGTGAGCCATGAGGAGGACATCGTGGCCGGTGCGGACGACGCGGTCGCCGACGACGGATGAACGGGAGGGCCCGGCCCCGCTGCCCCCTCCCGACACGGACGCCTGGGGCCCGGCACAGCGGCGGCTCGGGGCGGACGAGATCGCCGCGCAGTGGCCGGCGTGGCGCGAGCAGCTCGACGTGGCGGGGCTCTCGCTGCCGGGCGCCGGGAAGCGCCGGAGAGCGGCGCCGAGGGAGAGCAGCAGAGAGCGACACCGCGGGTGCGCAGGACGGTGAGCCCTCCGCGTCCCTCCGGCACCCCGGTGTCCGCAGGGCCCTGTCGGAGGCGACCGCCTATACGAAGGACCCGCCGCCGCCCGGGCGGATCCGTTCCCTACGCCTCGGCCGACGCACGCACCCTGCGTGTCGACGGCCCGGGGTGGTCCATGGCGGCCCGGACCGACGACATCGCTCTGTTCCTGCTGGACGAGGAGCCAGGCACGGTCATTCCTGTCAGGCGTGGAGCCGCGCTGCCCGGACCGGTCGCGGACCTCGACGGGTTGGCCGCCCGTCCGGCGTGACATCGCCGTCGGTCACCCGGGGCGATCCGGGCTCAGCGGCCGATCTGCTTGCGGTTGATCCTGCGGAGTCTGCGCCGCTGGGACGGGTCCAGCAGCAGATAGCCCGCCACGGGGACACCGATCACGATCAGCAGCGCCCACCAGAATCCGATCAGGGGCCACAAAATCGCTGCCGCGAGCACTCCCCCGATAGCGACCTTCGCACCATTCGACATGGTCCACGCCTCCTTCGCGGCCGGCGCCGCTCCTGTTCTGTGAACGCGTCCGCGCGCCCTTACGTTCCCCGTCGGCCGCGCTATCGCAGCGGTTCGCCGACCTCGTGCATGTGCGACAGCGCCTGCCGGTAGGACTCGATCAGGCCGGTCTCCGCGTACGGCATGCCGATACCGGAGCAGTGCGCCTTGACCAGGGGCTGTGCGAGGCGCAGGTTGGGGCGGGGCATGCTCGGGAAGAGGTGGTGCTCGATCTGGTAGTTGAGCCCGCCGAGGAACCAGTCGGTCAGGACGGCACCGTGTACGTTGCGCGAGGTCAGGACCTGTCGCTGGAGGTGGCCCCAACGCTCGCCGCCCGGGTCGGGCATCTCCATCCCCTTGTGGTTCGGGGCGAAGGCCATGCCCAGGTGGAGGCCGAACAGTGCGTGCAACATCAGCGCGAAGACGATCGCCTTGCCCGGGGACAACGTGCTGAGCAGCAGCGTCGCGTAGAGGACGAAGTGCGCGGTCAGCAGCAGCCCCGAGACGGCCCGCTCCCGGAGGGACTGACGGCGCAGGAACTGGAATCCGTAGATCTTCAGGGCGATGCCTTCGAGCAGGAGCATCGGGAAGAACAGCCGGGCCTGGTTCCTGGTGAGCCAGCGCGCGAACCCCTCACGCTGCGCCGCCTGTTTCTGGGTCCAGACCAGGGCGCCGACACCGACATCGGGATCCTTGTCGATGTGGTTCGGGTTGGCGTGGTGGCGTACGTGCTTGTCGTTCCACCACGCCTCGTTCATACCGAGGAGCAGATTGGCGTGTACGAGACCGATCAGCCTGCTCGTCCTGCGGTCGCCGGATATCTGGGCGTGCCCCGCGTCGTGAGCGACGAAAGCCGTACGGGTCCAGAAGACCGCCAGCGGCAGGGTGAGGAGCAGGCTCCACCAGGTGTCGCCCAGCAGGACGAACCCGGTGACCACCGCGCCCAGGGCCGCCAGATTGGCGGCGATGCCGAGCACATACCGGTCCGTGCGGCGCTCCAGCAGTCCCTGGTCCCGCACCGCACGCAGCAGCGGCGCGAAGTCGCTCCCGGCCGCCGCCCCGCGAACGTCGGCCGGACGGGCCGGGCTGCTTTCGTCGGCGGGATCCGCAACAGTGGCTGTTGCCTGGGGCATGGCGTCTCCGGTCTCTGGAACATATGCGCTGACCTCAAGGAACGTACGGGCCGGGGGTGGGTGCGGGCCATGGCGCCACCACCCTGGTTCCCCTGGGGCAGACCCCCGTGCCCGATGGTGGGGCTGGCTGCACCATCGGAACCACGAAAGGAGAAGGAGTGACGCACGCCACATAGCCCAACGGCCTGTCGCCCCTCGGAATGGAGTACCCTCAGCGACTCCGCCCACTAGTCAAATTTGAGGAATCTGACATCGCTGTGCACAGGCACCCTGCGGCAACACCCTCCGAGATCGCCGAACTGGCTCGCTGCTCCGCGGTCTTCGTCCCCACGGATCCGGCCCGTACCGGCAGGATCGCGTTCTGGAATCCGGACGGTAGCACCCCTTCCGACACCCCCGGGCCTTCGTCGGAGCTGACCGTCATCGGAACCGACCTGCGACCCCGTACGGTGACGGCGCGGTACCTGCCCGTGCGGGAGGCTCTGCCGGTCCTGACCCGGGCACGTGCCTTCACGGGTGCCTCACCCGCCACCGCCTTCTGGGGTGCCGCCGCGCTTCTCGCTCTCCAGTTCGTCGCCCGCGGCCTCCTGTTGCCCGGGCTGAGCGATACCGACCACGACGCCTGGCGAATCGGGCCGTTGAACACCGACGACCTCGAACGGATCCGGGAACTGGCGGCGTCGATGCCGCCGACCGCCCACGCGACCCCCGTTCCGGACGAGGGCGACGGACAGTCGGACGGAACCAGCGGGTCCCGCGGACCCGCCGGACCCCGCAGCACGGACGGTGCGGGCCGGCCGAGCGGAGCTGGGGAGCGGGAACCGGCGCGTAACACGACGAGCGGCGCCGTCGGCGAAACGTTGCTGCCCGAACCGGAGCGCCTGCTGCGCGCGTTCCTCGACGCCGTGGCCGACGCGATGCCCCGTACGCCGGCCGCAGGGTTCGCCGCCGCAGGACCCGCGTTCACCTCCCAGCAGCCGCAGCATCTGCCCGAGGGGCGGGCCTGGGCGGCCGATGTGGCGGCCGGTCACGACGCGGGCGTGCGGCTCTCGTTGCGTATCGAGGTCGCGGGTATGACCTCTCGGCCGAGCCGCACGGGGGCAGGCCCCGAGGCCACCCCGGAAGCGATGGGGCCGGGGTCGGATCCGGGAACGATGGCGCCGGGGTCGGATCCTGGAGCGGTGGCGCCGGGGTCCGGTGCGGAGTCGGCCACGCCGTCGTTCCGTGCCGTGCTGCAGATCCACAGTGTCAGCGATCCCACCCTGGTAGCCGACGCGGCCGAGGTGTGGGCGGGCGACTCGCGGACCGCAGCCGCGTTCGGGTCACGGGCCCGGATGGACGCCCTCCTCACCCTGCGCCGGGCCGCCCGCGCCTGGCCGCCGCTGGCGCCGTTGCTCTCCGCCGCGGTGCCGGACTCGGTGGAACCGGCCGACGAGGAGATCGCCGAGCTGCTGGGGCCCGCCTCACGTGCCCTGTCCGCCGCCGGAGTACAGGTGCACTGGCCCAAGGAACTGGCCAGGAAGCTCACCGCGCGGGCCGTGATCGGCCCGGACGACCGGGACACCACGGACCGGGAAGGCGTCGGGCAGGAGGCCGGGACGCGGGGACGCAGTGCCGCGGACGTGCCCTCGTTCCTCTCCGCCGACGCACTGCTGTCGTTCGACTGGCGCTTCGCACTCGGCGACCAGAAGCTGACCCGCGAGGAGCTGGACCGGCTCGCCGAGTCCACCCGGCCCATCGTGCGGCTGCGCGACCAGTGGGTGCTCATCGACCCCGAGGAGGCGCGCCGCGCCCGGGACACCCAGGACCGCAAGGTCACCCCGATCGACGCTCTCGGCGCGGTGCTGACCGGTTCGACGGAGGTGGACGGCCGTCGCGTCGAGGTGGCGGCGACCGGCTGGCTCCAGCGGTTGCGGGACCGGCTGGCCGACCCGGAGTCCGCCGCCCAGCAGTCGATCGGACAGCCCAAGACGCTCGCCGCGACCTTGCGCGACTACCAGCTGCGCGGCCTGAACTGGCTGAACACCATGACCTCGCTCGGCCTCGGCGGCTGCCTCGCCGACGACATGGGCCTCGGTAAGACGATCACGCTCATCGCCCTGCATCTGCACCGGCAGAGCGACCGCGACGCGGCCGGCCCGACGCTGGTGGTGTGCCCGACATCATTGATGGGCAACTGGCAGCGGGAGATCGAGAGGTTCGCGCCGGGCACCCCCGTCCGCCGTTTCCACGGCGCGTCGCGTTCCCTGGAAGGCTTGGTGGACGGCGAGTTCGTCCTGACGACGTACGGCACCATGCGCCTCGACGCGCCCCGGCTCGCCGCCGCGTCCTGGGGCATGGTCGTCATCGACGAGGCGCAGCACGTCAAGAACCCGCACTCGGCGACGGCCAAACAGCTGCGGACCATCGGAGCCCGGGCCCGGGTCGCGCTCACCGGTACCCCCGTGGAGAACAACCTCTCCGAGCTGTGGGCGATCCTCGACTGGACGACGCCCGGTCTGCTCGGCCGGCTCGGAGCCTTCCGTACGCGGTACGCGGCAGCGGTCGAGAGCGGCAGCGACCCGGGCGCGGCCGAGCGGCTCGCGGCGCTGGTGCGGCCGTTCCTGCTGCGCCGCCGGAAGTCCGATCCGGGCATCGCTCCGGAGCTGCCGCCGAAGACCGAGACCGACCGGGCCGTGTCGCTGACGGCGGAACAGACCGGCCTGTACGAGGCGGTGGTCCGAGAGACCTTGGCGGAGATCTCCGCCGCCGACGGCTTCGAGCGGCGAGGGCTCGTGATGAAGCTGCTGACGGCGCTGAAGCAGATCTGCAACCACCCGGCGCAGTATCTCAAGGAGGAACAGCCGCGGATCGCGGACCGGTCGGGGAAGGTCGAACTGCTGGACGAGCTCCTGGACACCATCCTGGCCGAGCAGGGTTCGGTGCTGGTCTTCACGCAGTACGTACAGATGGCCCGGCTGCTGGAGGAACACCTGGCCGCGCGCGGGGTGAGAACGCAGTTCCTGCACGGCGGTACGCCCGTGGCCCGGCGCGAGGAGATGGTGAACCGCTTCCAGGCAGGCGAGGCCCCGGTGTTCCTGCTGTCCCTCAAGGCGGCGGGCACCGGGCTCAACCTCACCCGGGCCGGTCACGTCGTGCACTTCGACCGCTGGTGGAACCCGGCGGTCGAGGCGCAGGCGACGGACCGGGCGTACCGGATCGGCCAGACGCAGCCGGTGCAGGTGCACCGGCTGATCGCCGAGGGCACGATCGAGGACCGGATCGCCGAGATGCTCGCCCGCAAGCAGGGGCTGGCGGACGCGGTGCTCGGCTCGGGCGAGGCGGCACTGACCGAACTGACCGATGCGGAACTGGCCGACCTGGTCGAGCTGCGAGGGGGCGCACGATGAGCGATGACCACGAGGACGACTACGCGTACGGGGCGGAGTACGGGACGAGCGACGGGGACACCTCCGACGTGGGCGGCGACGGGGCGTCGCGGGACGGTCGGCGCGGGGCGGAGCGTGTGTTCGCGGCGTTTCCCCCCGCACAGGGCCGGGGTTTCGCGAGGTCCTGGTGGGGGCTGGCGTGGCTCAAGGCTCTGGAGGACACGGCACTGGACGGCCAACAGCTCAAGCAGGGCCGGCGGCTGGCCCGGGAGGGCAGGGTCGGGGCGGTCTCCGTGCGGCCGGGGCGGATCACAGCGGTGGTCCGGGACCGCGACGGCACGGCCTACCGCAGCGACGTCCTGCTCCAGCAGCTCGGCACGGGCGCCTGGGACCGGTTCCTGGACATGGCCGTGGACCGGGCCGGGCACATCGCGGCGCTGCTGGACCGTGAGATGCCGCCGCATCTGGTGGAGGACGCGGCGGGTGCCGGTGTCGAGCTGCTGCCTGGCATCGGGGACCTGGAGCCGGAGTGCACCTGTGGGACCTGGGACCACTGCCCGCACTCGGGTGCCCTCTGCTACCAAGTGGCGCGCCTGCTGGACGAGGACCCGTTCGTCCTGCTGCTGATGCGGGGGCGCGAGGAGCGGCGGCTGCTGGACGAACTCCAGGTGCGCAGCGCCGCCCGCGCGGTCCGGACGGGCGGCGACGGGGCGCGGGAGGCGGCCGACGACGCGGAGCGGGAGGTGCACGGAGTTCCGGCCGGCGAGGCGTTCGCGGCTGCCGGAATCCTGCCGCCGCTCCCCACTCCCCCACCGGCCCCCGATGAACCGGGGCTCGGGCCTGCGCTGGACACGGCGACCGCCCCCGCGCCCGGGGTCGACCCAGCGGCGCTGGAGGTGCTGGCGGCCGACAGCGCGGTGCGGGCGCACCGGATGCTGCTGGACGCGCTGGTCCCCGGGCACGAAGGACAGCCGCTCCCGGTCGAGCTGACTCCGCGGCAGGACGCGGTACGGCTGGCCGCGGACACCCGGCCGGAGCCGCGCATCGGGGCCCGGCTGGCCGCGGGATCCGGCCGCCCGGCCGCGGACTTGGACGCGGCGGTCCGCGCCTGGCAGTACGGCGGGGTCGCGGCACTCGCCGTGCTGGACGAGGAGTGGACGCCGGGCCCGGAGGACCTGGGGCGGGCCCGTGCCCGGCTCGGCGAGGCGTGGGAGACGGGCGAGCGACCGGCCCTGCGGGCGAACGGCCGGGCCCGCTGGACCGTGGCGGGCGCAGACCTCCAGCTCCGGTTGGACCGGAACGGGCGGTGGTGGCCCTACCGCAAGGAGCGCGGTCGTTGGGTGCCTGCCGGACCGGCGGACGACGACCCGGCGGGCGCGCTGGCGGGGGCCGACGGCGGGGCGGCGGACACGGCTGTCTGACCCTTCCGGCCGGAGGCGAGGCGGGGGTGGGGCCGGCCCGGGCCGGGTCGGCCGGTGAGCATCGGGCCGGAAGCGGGGCGCCGGACGCGGGAGCCGGCGGCGCCGGGCGCATTCGTCGCCCGCGGGAACCGTGTCTCCGGCGCGGGAGCCGCTGGCGCGGGAGCCGCACGCGTAGAGGCGCACGCGCACAAGTCGTGGCGTGTCCGGACGGCAGCGGCAGCGGCAGCGGCAGCGGCAGCGGCAGCGGCAGCGGCAGCGGCAGCGGCAGCGGCAGCGGCAGCGGCAGCGGGTAACCGGATGTCCGGCGCGTTCGTCATGTGCATCGGCGGGGTGATTCACGATCCGGGAGGCCGCCCCGGCTCGGTTCCGTACCCACCCGTCCTTGCCGTCCGCCCGTCTGCCCTTGCCCTTGCCCTTGCCCTTGCCCCGCCCCGCCCTGTTCCGTCCGCCCCGGCCTCAGGAGTGCCGTTGCACCGCAGAAGGATTGTTCAGTGCGCCGCCGCGACGATGGCGGCGGCCGTCCTGCCCGCCTCCGCGAGGACCGTGGCGGCGGCGCCGAAGAGGCCCACCGACTACGCGACGGCACTCTGGGCTCCGGCCGCCGCCGCCAACTACACCGTCCCCTCCCGCCCTGCGGAGCGCCGGATCGACCGGGTCGTCATCCATGTCGCTCAACAGCTGTTCACGCCGACCGCGGGTATCTTCCGCAACCCCTCCAAGCAGGTTTCGGCCCACTACGTGGTGCGCTCCGGCGACGGGCATGTCGCCCAGTGCGTACGCGAGAAGGACATCGCCTGGCACGCGGGCAACTGGAGCTGGAACACCCGGAGCATCGGCATCGAGCACGAAGGATGGGTGGACCGCCCGGAGTTCTTCACGGACGTCATGTATCTGCGGTCCGCCGGACTCACCGCGGACATCTGCGACCGCCACGGCATCCCCAAGGACCGGGAGCACATCGTCGGCCATCACGAGGTGCCGGGCAGCGACCACACCGACCCGGGCGTCCACTGGGACTGGGAACGCTATCTCCGGCTCGTCGTCGACGCCGCCTGAGCGACCTCCCCCGGCCCATGTGGTGATGACTCTCCGCACCGAGCTTGTCGCGGAGGCCGACGGCAACGACGATGGGAGGGCACGAAGGCTGGCGGTCGGGAGGGTGAGTTGACGGATCCCTGGGTGGCCCTGGCGGCGGACACCGACCCCGGCGAACTGCGCCGCGCCCATGACGTGTTCACCTCGGCGGGACGCCTGGAGCGGCCGGTCCGCGCCGTGGTCGGCGCGTCCTGGCGACGCTCGGCACGGGCCCGGGTCAGCCCGGACGACGCCCCTGCGGTGGAACTCGCCCCGGACGAGCTGGGCCCCTACCGGGCGGCGCATCCCCTGGCCCGTGCCATGCCCGTGATCCGCGAGCTGATGGGTGCGTACGCGACGGACGGGGAACACCTGCTGGCCGTCTGCGACGCCCACGGACGGCTCCTGTGGGTCGAGGGGCATGCGGCGGCACGGCGGCGGGCCGGCCTGATGAACTTCGTGGAGGGCGCCCGCTGGGCCGAGTCCGTGGCGGGGACGAACGCGCCGGGAACGGCCATCGCGGTGGACCGTCCGGTCCAGGTCTTCGCCGCCGAGCACTTCCTGCGACCGGTACAGCAGTGGACCTGCGCGGCGGCGCCGTTGCACGATCCCCGGACGGGCCGGATGCTGGGAGCCGTCGACATCACGGGCGGTGACCGGCTCGCCCATCCGCACAGTCTGGCGTTCGTCCAGGCGGTGGCCCGGGCCGCCGAGTCGCAGCTCGCGCTGCTGACGCCGCCCGAGTCGGATGTCGAGTCGGTGCGGCTGACCGCGCTGGGCAGGGACGAGGCGTTACTGGTGGCGCGCGGGCGCCGGCTGCGGCTCAGCCGGAGGCACAGCGAGATCCTGGTCGCCCTGGCCCGTCGGCCGGAGGGCCTGAGCGGGGACGAGCTGCTGGTGGAGCTGTACGAGGACGAGTCGGTGACCCCGGTGACCTTGCGGGCCGAACTTTCGCGGCTCCGGCGCCTGTTGGGGCCCGATCTGCTGGACTCGCGCCCGTACCGGCTGGCCGTCCCGGTGGACGCCGATTTCGACACGGTGACGCGCCGGCTGGGTTCGGGCGCGGTGGCGGCGGCGCTTGGCGCGTACGCGGGCCCGCTGTTGCCGGGTTCCCGGGCCCCTGCGGTCGTACGACTTCGGCGGCGGATCTCGGAGCAGCTGCGGGCTGCCCTGATCGCCCGGGCTGATCCGGGGCTGCTGGCCGACTGGGCCTACAGCCCGTGGGGCGAGGAGGACCTGCCGGTGTGGCGCGCGCTGGCCGGGGCGGTTTCGGTGGACCAGCGGGCTGCGTTGCTGGCCCGGGTGCGGGGGCTGGACGCCGAGCAGCGCGGTTAGGTTCCTTCGTCTGGATCAGCCCGATCTCGCGGGCCCGGCACGCACATCTGCGGCGTCGTCCTTCTCGACGACCGGCCGACAGGACGGTGACGACAGACCGTGGAGGGTGCCCGGCGACGCCGTTGCAACGCCCTTGCAACGTCCCCGTCCCTAGCCTCGCGGCGAGGGCCGTCCGACGACGGGCGGCACCGGATCCGGGAGGCCTCTGAGATGACCCGTTACGCAGCGCCGGGCGCCGAGGGCGCGATCGTCGCCTACGCGTCCCGCTACGACCACTGGATCGGCGGCGCGTACGTCCCGCCGGCCCGGGGCCAGTACTTCGAGAACCCGAGCCCCGTCAACGGCCGCCCGTTCACCGAGATCGCGCGCGGCACGTCGGAGGACGTCGAACTGGCCCTGGACGCCGCCCATGCGGCGGCTCCGGGCTGGGGAGCCACATCCGCCGGGGACCGGGCATCGGTGCTGAACAGGATCGCCGACCGGATGGAGGCTCACCTGGAGGAGTTGGCGGTCGCCGAGAGCTGGGAGAACGGCAAGCCCGTACGGGAGACGCTGGCGGCCGACATTCCGCTGGCCATCGACCACTTCCGCTATTTCGCGGGGGCTCTGCGCGCCCAGGAGGGTTCGCTCAGCGAGATCGACGACGACACTGTCGCGTACCACTTCCACGAACCGCTGGGTGTGGTCGGCCAGATCATCCCGTGGAACTTCCCCATCCTGATGGCTACCTGGAAGCTCGCCCCGGCGCTCGCCGCGGGCAACGCCGTGGTTCTCAAGCCGGCCGAGCAGACGCCCGCCTCGATCCACTACTGGCTGAGCCTGGTGGCGGATCTCCTTCCGCCGGGCGTCGTGAACATCGTCAACGGCTTCGGAGTGGAAGCCGGGAAGCCGCTCGCCTCAAGCCCGCGCGTCGCGAAGATCGCCTTCACCGGTGAGACCACGACGGGGCGGCTGATCATGCAGTACGCCTCCGAGAACATCAAACCGGTGACGCTGGAGCTGGGCGGCAAGTCGCCGAACATCTTCTTCGACGACGTCTCACGCGCCGACGACGACTTCCTCGACAAGGCGCTCGAAGGTTTCACCATGTTCGCCCTCAACCAGGGCGAGGTGTGCACGTGCCCGTCGCGTGCTCTCATTCAGCGCGGCCACTACGGCGGGTTCCTGGAGGCCGGCATCGCCCGCACGGAACAGATCGTGCCGGGCCACCCGCTGGACACCGACACGATGATCGGCGCCCAGGCCTCCAACGACCAGTTGCAGAAAATTCTTTCGTACCTGGACATCGGTCGGCAGGAGGGAGCGAAGATCCTGACGGGTGGCCGGCGCATCGAGCACGACGGTGAGCTGGCCGGCGGCTACTACGTCCAGCCGACCGTCCTTGAGGGCGACAACCGGATGCGGGTCTTCCAGGAGGAGATCTTCGGCCCGGTCGTGGCCGTGACGTCCTTCACGGACTTCGACGACGCCATCAGCACGGCGAACGACACCCTGTACGGGCTGGGGGCCGGAGTCTGGACCCGCGACGTCAACACGGCCTACCGGGCGGGGCGCGGGATCAAGGCGGGCAGGGTCTGGACGAACTGCTACCACGCGTACCCGGCCCACGCGGCGTTCGGAGGATACAAGCAGTCAGGGATCGGCAGGGAGAACCACAAGATGATGCTGGAGCACTACCAGCAGACGAAGAACGTTCTAGTTTCATACAGCCCTCAGAAACTTGGGGTCTTCTAGAGCCTCAAGTTGGTTGCCTGGAAGGAGTTTTGCCCTTTCGGGCACCCACAGGGCGCAGTAACTATCCGTGACCAGTCAGCAACCTTCAGGACCCGTTCACCGCGATTCTGCGCCCGTCCCGGGGTAGCTACGGGCCAACTAAGACCGTGTCCTATGTGGGGCTAGAGCGTGTCTTCAAAGGCTGTTGATGGGGCATCATATGACGCATGGTGCGGCGACATGAGCTCTCGGATGAAGAGTGGGACGTTCTGTCGGGGCTGCTTCCGCGGACGGAAACGGGGCGGCCCCGGCGGGACGACCGGGTGGTGCTGAACGGAATCGTGTGGAAGCTGCGGACCGGTTCGGCCTGGCGTGATGTGCCGGAGAGATACGGTTCCTGGCGGACGTTGTACACACGTTTCCGCAGGTGGGCGCTCGATGGAACGTTCACGCGGATGCTTGAGGCCGTTCAGGCTCAGAAGGATGCGGCGGGAGACGTCGACTGGCTGGTTTCCGTGGACTCCACGATCACCCGCGCTCATCAGCACGCGGCCGGCGCCCGTAAAAAGGGGCCGGCCATGCAGAAACGGCACACGCTCACGCCCTCGGACGATCCCGTGGCGGACTGACGACCAAGATTCACCTCGCCTGCGACGGCCGCGGCCGTCCGCTCGGTTTTGTCGTCACCGGCGGCAACGTCAACGACTGCACGCAGTTCGAGCAGGTCCTTGCGCAGATCAGGATTCGCCGCCCAGGCCCAGGCCGACCGCGCAACCGGCCCGATCATCTCCTGGGCGACAAGGGATACAGCAGTCGAGGCATACGCAACTACCTGCGGAAACGCGGTATCCCGCACACCATCCCGGAGCGCTCGGACCAGCAGGCAAACCGCCGCCGTCGTGGCAGCAACGGCGGCAGACCGCCCGCTTTCGACAAGGAGCGCTACAAACAGCGCAACGTCGTCGAGCGCTGCTTCAACGCGTTAAAGCAGTACCGGGCCATAGCCACCCGCTACGACAAAACCCGCGAATCCTACGAAGCAGCACTCACCATCGCGTCACTCCTGATGTGGATATGACCCTTTGAAG
>NZ_KB899024.1:0-23746 GCF_000377965.1 Streptomyces sp. CNB091 | reverse complement strand
GGACAAGGCGTACTACTCCGCGGAGCACCTCCGCTGGCTCCGCAGCCGGAACCTCATCGCGCGGATCGCCCGTCCCGGTATCGAGTCCGGCGAGCAGCTCGGTCGGCACCGCTGGAAGATCGAGCGGTCGATCTCCTGGCTCTTCGGCTACCGCCGACTCACCGTCCGGTACGAACGAAAGGGCAGCCACTTCCTTGCCTTCCTCGGCCTCGCCGCAGCCCTGACCTGCTACAAAAGACTTGCGAAAGTCACCACGTGAGACGTCCTCTTAGGCGGCGGTCGAACCGCTGGATCGATGGCGGGCTTCCTGTTGCCCGAGCCGAGAATTGCATCAGGAAGCCTACTCGTGTGGCGGCGACGTGCCAGAACGCCGCGGCGAAGGGCGGCGATGGCGTCGTTCACATCCCGGAGGGCTGCCCCGGGGCGGAACGTCCCTACGGTTCGGACCCGTTGAGTTCCCTCCAGTCATCCGGACGCCTCAGTCCCCCGACGAAGCAGGCGGCCGCGGTCGGCCGACATCCTCATGTCAGTCAGGCCATTCATGCCATGGCGACGGCACATGGTGGGTGTGCCGTCCACGCGGGCGGTTCGTCGGCGTCATGCCTGGGCGTCGTCCCGACCCTGAGCTCCAGCGGAACGTGTTCAGGTCCCGTTCGGAGTCGGAGAGGTCATGAGAGCAACCTATTTCCACCACAAATCGCAGTTGGTCCATGAATCAGATGTTTCGCCTGTGGGCTGCGTTTGCAGGTGGGAGGGCACCGGGTGAGGGTCGAGGGGTCCAGGAGTTCCTTGGGGTGCAATCCAACATCTCGGTAAGGGTCCCGGAGGGGAGGGGACCAGCCATGACCGAGATGGCGATGACGTCATTGCGGACGGCTCCCTGAGTCGACGCCGGTGGCTCAAACGTTGCGACTACGCGAACCGGACAAATGGAAGTGAAGGAGACCCCCAATGGCTACGCAGGTCAGCAAAGCGGTCCTGGTACGGCTTCAGGCTCTCCCCGGCAGGGAGGACGACGTCCGCGACTCCTGAATCAGGGGCTGTCAATCGTTGAGGGGGAGCTCGGAACGGTGAGGTGGTTCGGAATCCAGTTCGGACCCTCGTCGTTCGGGCTCTTCGATGCCTTTCCCGACGACGACGGGCGCCAAGCACACCTGTCGGGCACGGTCGCGCAGGCGCTCAGTGAGAAGACGGGTGAGTTCTTCGAGGAACCCACGATCGAGCTGATCGATGTGGTCGTGGAGAAGCAGCCCGCTTGAGACCCCGTGAGGACGGGCCAGGGCGAGGCGTCACTTCCAGCGGGCGGGGCCGAGGCTCCACGAACGCGTAGCTCGAAGCAGGCTCCGCTGGTCCGGAAGGCGACTTCCTCGGCGGACGGCTCTGTTTTCCGCGTTGGCTGATCGGGCACCCAGTGCCGGAGCGGGAGTCCTTCACGACAGTGAGCCCTTTCCAACCTGACGGTGTGGGCGGGTGGTTGGCGGGTTACGCGAAGCGGTGAAGCTCCCGGTAGACGGGTTCACGACCAAGATCATCCGTGCCGACCAGGAGCTTCGCGTGCTTGACAACTCATCGGCGATCGATTTGTCCAGTGGCCATCTGCGCCACCTCGCCGGGCACCTGGCTGCGCGCCGTCGTGAGATCGGCATGCGGTGGCGGCGCATCACGCCGGGCCTCCAGGCCCTCCTGGTTCTGGCGCATCTGCGCTGCGGTGACACCTACGCCCAGCTTGCCGCCGGGTTCGGCATCGGGGTCGCGACGGTCTACCGCTATGTCCGCGAGGCGATAGAAGTCCTGGCCACGCTCGCTCCAAGCCTGGTCCAGGTCATGCGGACCGCGAGCCGCCCGGCCTTTGTGATCCTCGACGGCACCCCCCTGCTGCCGATCGACCGAATCGCCGCCGACACCCCGTACTACTCCGGCAAACACAAACGTCACGGCATGAACGTCCAGGTTGTCACCGACCCGTTCGGCCGCCTGCTGTGGGCTTCGCCCGCGCTGCCCGGCTCCACCCACGACCTGACTGCGGCCCGCACTCACGGGATCGTCGAAGCTCTCGCCGCTGCCGAACTCAAGTGCTGGGCGGACAGTGATGATGGTTCATGGCGTCACCGACAGATCCGTCCCTTGGGCTGACTGACCGGAACCTCGTGTCCTTGCCTTGATCCGTCGGCCTGTCGGTGACGCCATCGCGCGTGGCCGGCCAGGGGCATCGTGACTTCATAGGTGCTTGTGCAAGAAGACCCGTCACTGTCGTGTCCGCCTGCCCCGACCGGCCCGTGTTGCCCTGTCAGCACGATGAGAAGGCAGCAGCTTTCACATGATCAACCAGCAGCCCGAGAAGGAAGTCTTCGCCGGAGTCGACACCCACACCGACACCCACCATGCCGCCGTGGTGGACCCGCTGGGACGTCCACTCGGCGACCGAGAGTTTCCCACGACCACCCAGGGATACCGCGCCCTGTTGATGTGGCTCATCACGTTCGGCCACGTACAAGTGGTGGGTGTGGAGTGCACCGGCTCCTACGGCGCCGGACTGACGACGGTGCTGAGCGCGGCCGACCTGACGGTGGTCGAGGTCAACGCCCCCGACCGGGGCACCCGACACACCCGCGGCAAATCCGACCCGATCGATGCCTATGCCCGCGCAGCAGCCTCAGGACGAGCCACGGCCATCCCCAAGGCCCACACCGGCACGGTGGAAGCCCTTCGCCAGCTGCGTGTGGCCCGCGCGTCCGCGATCAAGGCCAGAACCCAGGCGAGCAACCAACTCATCGGCCTGCGGGTAACCGCTCCCGAGCCTCTGCGCGCGTCGCTCACCGGGCTCACCCGCACCACCCTGGTCAACCGCTGCCTTCGGCTGCGGCCAGGAGCTGACCTCACCTGTCCCACGGAGGCCGCCCGCTACGCACTGCGGCAACTGGCACGCCGCATCCGCATGCTCACCGAGGAGATCGACGAGGTCACCGAACGCCTGACAATGCTCACCACGTCCGCCGGTCCTGAGCTCGTCGCACTATTTGGCGTGGGTACAGAGACCGCCGGTCAGCTCCTGGTCACGGCCGGCGACAACCCCGAACGGCTGCGCACGGAATCCGCGTTCGCCGCTCTATGCGGCACCGCTCCAGTTCCGGCTTCCTCCGGACGCACCGACCGACATCGACTCAGCCGAGGCGGAGACCGCCAGGCCAACCGCGCCCTCCACATGATCGCGGTAGTGCGGATGCGCTACTGCCCCCGCACTCGCGCCTACGTTGCGCGCCGCACCCAGCAGGGACTCTCCAAGAAGGACATCATCCGTTGCCTCAAACGCTTCATAGCCCGCGAGGTCTACCACGCGCTCACCCGCACCCACAACGGCAGCACCACTCCGTCGACTTGACTTCTAAAGGAGCATCAAGGCATACCAAGGTGCCGGCTGCCCGGTCCGGGTGCCCTTCCGCGGCCGTCGCCTCAAGCGGTGGCAGCGCCGACACAACAGCACGCACGCCAAGATCCGCTGCCTCGGCGAGCAGGCCATGGCTACCCTGAAGGGCTGGTGATCGCTACGGAAGCTCCGCTGCAGCACGAACCGGATCACCGACGTGGTGCAGGCCGTTCTCGTCCTTCACCACGCGACAGCGTGAGATGGGAAAACCCTCACGGTAGCGACCGTTGCAGTACATGGACCTGGCCGGGGGGCCTCGCCCCGGGAGGACCCGCCGACAGCCCGGGGTGCCGCGTCAGTAGAGGCCCTCGGGCGAGGAGTTGGTGATCTGGAGAGGGCGGATGTTGGCGACGCCGTCGGTGGGCCAGTGGTCGGTCGGGTGGCGGAGGGCCTGGTCGCGTTCCAGGATGTTGGGGAGGAAGAGGTCCTCGTGGAGGACTGTGAGACGGACCCGGCCGACCGTGCCCGGGGCTACCGGGGTCGAGAGGTCGTTCCTGTCGACCACTGCCATGGTGACCTGTGGATAGTTCGGGACGTAGCTGATCAGTTCGCCGTCCTGCTCGATGTCCAGGCAGGCCGCATTGCCGAAGGTGTTGCCGTAGGTCAGTCCGCAGATCCCGCCCCGCAAGGCGGTGGTGAAGGTCCGGTACATGTCGGCGCTGATCTGGGTACCGCTCAGGCGTACGCCGTCCAGGGACGCCACCAGTTCAGGCCGGTGTCGGCAGAGGGCCTGGAGGAGGGCCGGGGTGGTGTTGAGATAGTGGACCCGGCCCTGAACGAGGACATCGGTGATCTGCTCCATCAGGTGGGTGGTGTAGTCGTCGACCTCGGCCAGGCGCCCCGCCCGGATGAGGCGCTTGACCCAGCGGGGGTCCATGTCCACGGCGTACACCTGGCCCGCGTGGAGTTCCGACACCTCCCGGACGCCGTTGCCGATCAGGTGCGGCCCGGTGGGGGTGGCCTGCAGCCAGGCGCGACCGGGAGCGAACCCTTCCCGTACGAAGGACCAGCGGCGCCAGCTCGCCCGGTGCAGCAGCATGTCGGCGGTGTAGAAAGCCCGGCAGGGGGTGCCGGTGGTGCCTCCGCTGTCCCAGACCCGTCCGGCCAGCGGCCTGGGCACGGACAACGGGACGAGGTCGGCGGGGTCCTCGTGGCGCAGCCGGTCGAGCGGGAACGGGCCGAAGGCTCCGAGCTGGTCGTAGCGGGTGATGTCGCGGGGGTCGAAGTCCAGCCGGGGGGCCTGACCGAGCCAGTAGGGGCTGCCGGACACCGGGTCGAAGTGCCGTCGGACCACGGTGCGGGTCCATTCGTCGAGGTCAGTGTCCAGCCATCGTGCGATCCAGGCGTCGGGGTCGGCGCGGGGGGCGGCGGTCACGACAGGCCCGGGACGCCGGAGAGGTCAATGCCGAGGTCGTAGGCGGTGGTCAGGGCCTGCTCAACGTGCTCGGGCCGCTCGATGTGGACCACGGGGAAGGGGAACGCGAGGATGCCCTCGGGGATCGAGGGGCCCATCACCAGACCGAGCCGTACGCCCTGCTGCTTCATCCCGCTGTAGACGTCGACCAGGCTGATCGGGTTCGTGGAGTTGCGCTGGAAGAGATCCCTGACGTCGGCCGCGGTGCGAAGGACCTTGGGCTCCAGGCAGGACAGCAAGGGGAGTTCGGGATCGGCGAAGGGGATCGCGTCGATGCGCGGGGCCATGAAGTCGCGGTAGGGCCGACGCAGCGGGGTGTGGACGGCGATGGTGCGCCCGGGGAGGGGCACGACCGTTCCCGGTGGGGCCTCGGCAGCGAGCGCGCCGAGTGCTTCGGCGTGACCGGCGAGCATCATGATGCGCCGGGTGCCGTCGGCCGTGGGTCCGAAGTCGCCCGCCAGATGGATGCCGGGGACGCTCTCGCCCGGGTGGGAGGGGGCGCCCTCGGCGAGGGGGCCGAAGGCGATGGCTATCCCCTGCCGCGGGTCTCCGGCGGGCGGTTCCGGGGCGTCGCGGGAACCGGCCAGCATGTCGAACAGTTCCCGCCGCCCCAGCGCCCCGGCGAGACAGCTGGCGGTCATCGCACCGAGGCTGAGTCCGCCGATGGCCGCGGGGCGCAGGCCGAACGAGGCGAGTACGTCGTGTACGCCGATCGCGAGGGCGGCTTCGCGGACGGTGCCGACGCTCTGGCGCTCTTCCTGGGCGGTCGGGAGGTCCTCCTCCAGGATCTGTCCGACCGTCAGCCCGGTCCATGCGGAGACTTGTTCGTACCAGCTCTGCACCGTCTCGTAGGTCCGGTAGAGCTCCAGGCCCCGCGGCTCGGTTCCGACGCCACCGCCGAACAGGTACCCCAGACTCATGACAGCTCCCGTGGATTGGTGTGAATGGAGGGGCAGTGGTGCGGCCCAGGCGCAATACAGCGGACGTGTACCTGCCAGTCCCATGGTGCAGAATCCGGCGCTGGCCCCGTCGGTGATCTGTCCCGCGGCGCGATATCGAGACGATATCCGGCTCTGACAAAATCTCCGGCAGCATACCGGCGGAGTGCGTTTCCCACCTTCGGAATGGATCTTTCCGACCCTTTCTCCGGAGGTCTTTGAATCTTTCTTCTAGGGTTCAAGAAATTCCGGGAGGACACGGGGCGGCCAGGCCCCGACGCTCAGCACACCGAGCGAGTGCGCCCGGGAAATCAGAGCGGCCCGGTTGGTGGCCTGAAAATGACGCATCATCAACCCGATGCGGTACTCGACGCCCTGTCGGCTCAGATAGAGCGATGCCGCCAGCCGGACGGTCGGGGTGCCGACCGCGACACCTTCCAGGATGCGGACGTCCACGGCGGTCAGCCGCCGGACGCCCGTGCCGGCGGACGGGCCTCCGCCCGCCGGACGGGCGTCGCCGACGGGCTCGGACCTCGGCGGCCGCGGTGCGGGCTTGATCTCTTCAGAGGTCGCTGACGGTGTCACTCCCCGGTCCCCCTTCTCTGTCGTCCGTTGTCTCAGGTGCGCAGCGTGCCGGTGAGGTGGTCACGGAGCATGGCGGTCACCTCGTCCGCCCCGCTGCTGAGGTAGAAATGCCCGCCGGGGAAGACCCTGAGGTCGAACGCGGCCGTCGTGCGGTCGCGCCAGTGCGCGGCCTCGGGG
Source organism: Streptomyces sp. CNB091 (assembly GCF_000377965.1). Classification (NCBI taxonomy): domain Bacteria; kingdom Bacillati; phylum Actinomycetota; class Actinomycetes; order Kitasatosporales; family Streptomycetaceae; genus Streptomyces; species Streptomyces sp. CNB091. The sequence goes on along the minus strand of NZ_KB899024.1, from coordinate 17,208 downwards.
ACCGGTGTCCATGGGTCCTGGTCCCCCACCACGGCGGTGACCGGGCAGGTGACCGCGGCGTCGCGGTCGGCCCGGTACGCGCCCAGGGCGCGGTAGTCGCCGCGCAGCGCGGGCAGCACCATCCGCAGCAGTTCCTCGTCCTCCAGAAGCCGGGCGTCGGTGCCGCTCATGGCCCTGACCTCCGCCACGATGCCCTCGTCGTCGAGCGGGTGGGAGAGCTCGGGCCCGTCGACGGACGGCCCCTTGCGGCCGGAGACGAAGAGGTGGTCGATCCGGCCGCCCGCGCGCTCGATCCTCCGGGCCACCTCGAAGGCGACGAGCGCGCCCATGCTGTGTCCGAAGAGCGTCAGGGGGAGGTCGCCCCAGCGGCGCAGCGCTTCGGCCACGTCGTCGGCCATGCGGTGCAGGTCCTGGACGGCGGGCTCCTCCCGGCGGTCCTGCCTGCCGGGGTATTGCACGGCCAGGAGGTCGACCGGTCCGCGCAGCGCCGCGGACACCGGGAAGTAGAAACTGGCCGAGCCACCGGCGTGCGGAAAGCAGACCAGTCGGCGCGTGGCCGTCGGCGAGGGATGGAAGCGACGGCACCACAGGTCACTGTCCAAGGAAAGCGAGGTCATGTCGGCCTTTCAATCCTTTCTCGAATTTTCCGCACGGGGCCGGCGAGCGGTGCTCGGTGATCGCATGGCACATCCTCTGCACCGGTGGGTCGGCCAGTACACGCTATTGCAGGGAGCGCCGAGCGGCGGTGATCGGCGATTCAGGGCACCGCATATGACAGCCTGCCATGCCCCTCGGAATGTCAGCAAGTATGCATCTGAGCATATCCGGCCACGCAGGTCCGCGTTCAATTACCTCTGATTCTCCGGTAAATGGCGAGAAAGTTGCGGTCCGGGTCAATCCAGGGGATTCACTCGGCTCCGGCTCCGCGGCGACGGGGCCGGGCGGACACGTGACGGCCGACCCGCCGCTCTCCCGTACGACCCACAGCCTCCGGCCGCCCCGGAGCTGGGACGCGGCGCCGCCACGAGGGTGCCGAGCAGCGTAAACCCGGCACGAGCGCAAGATGCTCGCTCTAGGAATACATCTAGACACGACAGGAGCGCGTTGACCCCCACATGGTCGCCTAAGACGCTGGAAGCTGTCTTGCCCACCGGTCGAGCGACGAAGAGGACTCCCCCTTGAACTTCCTGTTGCTGGGCCCACTTTCCGTCCGGCTGAACGGGCGTGAGGTGCACGTGTCGGCGCCGAGGCAGCGCGTGGTCATGGCAGCGCTCCTCCTCAACGCCAACCGGGTGATCTCGGTCGACCGCATCACCGAGTACGTTTGGGACGGCGCACCGCCTCCGAGTGCCGCCGCGACCGTGCGCACCTACGTGATGCGCCTGCGGCAGTCGCTGGGCGAGCACGCCTCCGCCCGCATCCTCACCCGGGCGCCCGGCTACCTCCTCGAACTCGGGGAGCACGAGAGCGATCTCGGCCAGTTCACCGCCCACCGCAGACTCGCGGCGGAGCTGGCCGAGCGCGGAGACCTGGAGGGCTCCTCTGCCGAGCTGGCCGAGGCACTCGCCCTGTGGCGCGAGGAGCCGCTGGCGGACATCCCGTCACGGACGCTGCGCGATGTGGAGGGCCGCTACCTCCAGGAGCTTCGGCTGCAGACCATGGAGCTGCGGTTCGACGCGGAGCTGGCGCTGCTGCGGCACGCCGAGATCGTGCCGGAGCTGGTACGGCTGGTGCGGGAGCATCCCTTACAGGAGGCCCTGGTGGGCAAGTTGATGCTGGCGCTCTTCCGCTCGGGACGGCAGTCGGAGGCCCTGGACCTCTACCGGCGCACCCGGGTGCTGCTCGTCGAACAGCTCGGGGCCGAGCCGAGCGCGGATCTGCGCGAGGTCCACCGGCACATCCTCTCGGCCCACGACCGGCCCCGTACGCCCGGCCCTCAGGAGCGGCCCGCCGCGGCCCCGGAGACAGCCGCCGCACCGGCCGCTGCCAGGGTCCGGGAGAGGTCCCGCCGGCCCGATCCGGCGCAGCTTCCCTCGGTGCCGCCGCCGCTGTCGGCCCGCTCCGACGCGCTGGCGCGGGTACGGCACTTCCTCACGACCGGCACGATGCCCGCAGGCATGGTGGCGACGGCGGTGGTGACCGGCCGGGGCGGTGTCGGCAAGAGCGCCCTGGCCCTGCACGCGGCGCACACCATGCGCGGCACCTCCGTACACGGCCAGCTCTACGCCGATCTGGGCGGGGCGGAGCGGCCGCTGACCGCCCGGGAGGTGCTGCCCCGGTTCCTGGCAGACCTCGGTGTGCCCCGGCACGAGCTCCCCGGGGAGGAGTCGGAGCGGGAGAGCCTCTACCGCTCGCTCACCGCGGGCCGCCGTCTGCTGGTGGTGCTCGACAACGCCTCCGGCTCCGCGCAGGTGCGGCCGCTGATCCCGGGCAGCGGGGGCAGCAGGCTGCTGGTGACCAGCCGGCGGCGGCTGGCCGATCTGGAGGGTGCGCACACCCTTCTGCTCGGCCCACTGGACGAGGCCGGGTCGCTGGAGCTGCTGGGCAGCATCATCGGCACGGCCAGGGCCGGCGGCGAACCGCGGGCGGCCCGTACGGTGGTGACGGTCTGCGCGGGCCTGCCGCTGGCGATCCGGATCGCGGGGACCCGGCTGCTGGAGCACCCGCACTGGAGCATCGGGCACCTGGCCCGGCGGCTCACGGAGGCCTCCCGGCCGCTGGACGAACTGTGCGCGGGCGATGTCGGTGTCCGGCCCTGCCTGGACGCCGAGGTGGCCGGGCTCCGACGGGCGGCACCGGGCGGAATCGACGCCGCCGAGGTGCTGGCCGCGCTGGGGACCGCCGGGGCTCCCTCGGTCTCCGGCGGCGAGGTCGCGGTGATGTTCGGCTGCTCGGAGGCGCAGGCCGAGGAGGCCCTGGACTCCCTGATCGTGGCGAATCTGCTGGGTCCGCCCGCGGGGGGCCTCTACCGGCTGGACACGCTCCTTCGGGCGTACGCCCGCGAGCAGGCGGGCGACGTACGGCGGCACGGCAGCTCGTACATGCGTGCCGGGTGACCGCACCGACGCCCCTGCCCCGGCCATCGCTCCGATCCTTTCCGACCGGGTCCTTCGCGACCCGATGCCCTTCGCCCTGATCTCCTGCACCCCGATCTCCCTCGAGAGGACCCCCGCACCATGGCCGACCAGACAGCAGCCACCCACGACTTGCTCGCCTACGTCCGCGAGGTCTCCCTCCGTGACGACGATCTCCTCAGGGAGCTGCGGGAGGCCACCGCGGAGCTACCGGGCGGGAGCGCCCTGCAGGTGATGGCGGAGGAGGGCCAACTACTGTCCCTGCTGGTCGGGTTGACCGGAGCCCGGACGGTGCTGGAGATCGGCACCTACACCGGCTACAGCACCCTGTGCATGGCCCGCGCGCTCCCGGTCGGCGGTCTGCTGGTGTCCTGCGACATCGACGACCGGTGGCCGGCCATCGGCGCCGACTTCTGGAAGCGGGACGGGGTCGACGCACAGATCGACCTGCGGATCGGTGATGCCTCCGCGACCCTGGACGCGCTGCTGGCCGAGCGCGGGCCGGAGAGCTTCGACCTGGTGTTCATCGACGCGGACAAGGCCAACTACCTCCGCTACTACGAGGCGTCGCTCTCGCTGCTGCGCGCCGGGGGCCTGATCGTGGTCGACAACACCCTCTTCTTCGGCCGGGTGGCGGACCCGGCCGCCGTGGACCCGGAGACCGCCGGGGTTCGGGCCCTGAACCTGGTGCTGCACGCGGACCCCCGGGTGGAGCTGTCCTTGCTGGTGATGGCCGACGGGATCACCCTCGTCCGTAAGCGCTGAGAGCGGCGGGCCGGAGCCCGGGAGCACCGGCCGCCGCTGCGGTCACGGTGCTCCCGGGCCCCCTTCCGGCGTGTTCAGGTCGGGTGCCTCCACGTCCATGACGGTGGACACCACGCGCGGGCCGGGGGCCAGGTGCAGGCGCTCCAGTCCGGTGTCCTCCCCGGCCGGTACGAGAACGGTGGCGCACGGGCATGGGGCTTCGGCCAGGCCCTCGAGGCCGGCGAACCGGTAGGCGATCTCCATCATCCGGTTGCGTTCGGTCGCCCGGAAGTCCGCCGCCAGGTGGACCCCGGACCGGGCGGCGGCGTCGGCTAGCCAGTTCAGCAGGGTGGCGCCGGCCCCGTAGGCGACGACCCGGCAGGAGGTGGCGAGCAGCTTGAGGTGCCACAGGCCCGGGTGCCGCTCCAGCAGCAAGACCCCGACCGCGCCGTGCGGGCCGAACCGGTCGGTGAGGGTGACCACCAGGACCTCGTGCCGGGGGTCGGTGATCAGGCCGCGCAGCACCGCGTCCGGGTAGTGGACCCCGGTCGCGTTCATCTGGCTGGTGCGCAGGGTGAGTTCCTCGACCCGGGACAGCTCCTCACCGGTGGCCCGGCCGATGCGCATCCGCAGGTCCAGGGAGCGCAGGAACTCCTCGTCGGGGCCAGGTGCGGCCGCCCGCTCGGCCTCGCGGCGGAAGCCCGCCTGGTACATCTCGCGGCGGCGCCGGGAGTCGACGGTGCTGGTCGCGGGGGTGAATTCGGCGAGGTCGGGGAGGGCCAGGACCCGGTCGGCCGGGTAGCACCGTACGTCGGGCAGGTGGAAGGCCACTTCGGCCCGTTCGGCGGGCCGGTCGTCGACGAAGGCGATGGTCGTGAGCGCGAAGTTCAGCCGGTCCGCGATCCGGCGCACCGCGTCGGACTTGGCGCCCCACCCGATCGCCGGCAGGACGAAGTACTCGGCCACGCCGAACGCCTCCAGCCGGGCCCAGGCGTGGTCGTGGTCGTTGCGGCTGGCGACGGACTGGAGGATGCCGCGGGAGTCGAGTTCGATCACCACCTTGCGCACCTCGTCCGGCAGGTGCACCTCGCCGTCCTCCAGCAGGGTGCCCTGCCAGAGGGTGTCGTCCAGGTCCCAGACCAGGCACTTGACGGTCGCGGCCATGTCGTCCTTCCTCGTCGCGTCGGACGCGGGGCCGCTCACGGTGCCCCCGGAGCGGAGAGGGCGTGCTGGGCCAGCATCAGCCGGCACAGTTCGTTGCTGCCCTCGATGATCTCCATCAGCTTGGCGTCCCGGTACGCACGGGCCACCGTGTGCCCGTCCCGGGAGCCGGCCGAGGCCAGTACCTGGACGGCCGTCGCCGCGCCCCGCGCGGCCTGGGTCGCGCTGACGTGTTTGGCCAGTACGGTCGCCACCACCTGGTCCGGGGAGCCTTCGTCCCAGCAGCGGCCGGCGTACTCGCAGACCCGCGTGGCCACCTGCTCGGCCGTGTAGAGGTCGGCGATGTGCCCGGCGACGAGCTGGTGTTCGGCGAGCGGTCTGCCGAACTGCTCCCGTCCGGCGGCGTGCGCGGTGGCCGCTGCCAGGCAGGCCCGCAGGATACCCACGCACCCCCAGGCGACGGACATCCGCCCGTAGGCCAGCGCGGTCGTCACCAGGAGCGCTGTCGGCAGCCCGTGGCCGCCCAGGACGCTGTCGGCCGGCAGTCGCACCCCGTCGAGGTGGACGTCCGCGTGCCCGGCCGCGCGGCAGCCGAGCGGGTCGGTGATCCGTTCGATCCTGACTCCGGGTGTGCCGGTGGGCACCACGACGGCCACCGCACCGTCCTCGTGGCGGCCGACGACGACCAGGAGGTCGGCGTAGTGGGCGGCGGTCACCCACTTCTTGTGTCCGTCGACGACGACTGTGTCACCGTCGCGGCGGACGGTCGTCGTCATCGCCGCGAGGTCGCTGCCCGCGCCCGGCTCGCTGAAGCCGACCGCCGCCAGCGCGCCACCGGTCAGCCGGGGCAGGAGGCCCGCCGACTGCTCGGCGGTGCCCAGGCGCTGGATGGTCCACGCCGCCATGCCCTGGGAGGTCATCACGCTCCGCAGCGAGCTGCACAGGCTGCCTGCGTGGGCGGTGTACACGCCGCTGTGCAGGCTGCTGAGCCCCCAGCCGCCGTACTGCTCCGGGACTTCGGCGCACAGCCGTGCCTCGGCTCCCAGGTCGCGCAGCAGCTCCGGCGGGATGAGGCCGGTGCGGTCCCACTCCCCCGCCAGGTTTCCGACCCTCAGGGTGAGCGAGGTCATGGCACCGCTCAGGTCCTCACCCATGCCGGCCTCCGACGGCGGGTACCCGGAGCCGGTCCACCAGCTCCGCCATCCGCCGTACGGTACGGAAGTTGTCCAGCCGCAGGTCCGCCCCGCGGATGGCGATGGCGTAGGTCTTCTCCAGGTGCACCACCACCTGCATGGCGAACAGGGATGACAAGCCGCCGACGTCGAACAGGTCGGTCTCGGCGTCCCAGGCTGTTCCGGTGCGTTCCTCCAGGAATTCCAGCAGTTCCTTCTCCAGGTCGTGGGTGTCGGGCGTGTTCGCTGTGGTCATGGCCGTCTCCTCGTGGGGGTGATCAGGTGTAGTCGTAGAAGCCGTGCCCGGATTTGCGGCCCAGCCGCCCCTCGCGGACCAGCCGGAGCAGTAGTCCGGTGGGACGGCAGCCGTCGTCGCCGGTGCGTTCGTGGAGCACGGTGAGGGAGTCGACGAGGTTGTCGATGCCGATCAGGTCTGCCGTGCGCAGCGGGCCGGTGGGGTGTCCCAGGCAGCCCTGCATCAGGGCATCGACGTCCTCGGCGGTCGCCGTGCCCTCCTCCACGACCCGGGCCGCGTCGTTGATCATCGGGTGCAGGACGCGGCTGGTGACGAAGCCGGGGGCGTCCCGGACGACGACGGCGCGCCGCCGTACCGCCGTGAGCAGGGCCGCCACGGCGGCCATCGCGGAGTCACCGGTCCGGGGACCGCGGACCACCTCGGCGGTGGTGATCAGGTAAGGCGGGTTCATGAAGTGGGTGCCGACCAGTTCCTCCGGCCGTTCCAGGGCCCCGGCCAGTTCATCGACGGGGATGGAGGAGGTGTTGGTGATCAGCAGGGTTCCGGGCCGGACCAGTCCGCAGACCTCGGACAGGACGGCGGCCTTGACGGCGGCGTTCTCGGTGACCGCCTCGATGACGGCGGTGGAGCCGCCGACGGCCTTGAGCGAGGTTCCGGTGGCCAGGGTGCCGGGGGCTGTCCCGGCGGGTAGGGCGCCCATCAGCTCGGCCAGCCGGAGTTCACCGTCGATCAGTTCCCCGGCCCGGTCGAGCAGGTCCCGGTCGATGTCGACCAGGTGGACCGGCAGGCCGTGTCCGAGGGCGAGGACGGTGATGCCGACGCCCATCACCCCGGCTCCCAGGACGGTGAGGGCGGGGCGCGGGGGCGGGTCGTCGTACGGGGCCGCGGTCAACGAGTTCTCCTTCGTCTTCACAGGTCGTCGGGGGTGCGGAGGGTGGGGCCGAGCCAGTCGGCGACGGCGTCGCCGGTGGTCGCGACATGCTCTTCCATGATCGAGAAGTGGTCTCCGGGAACATCGAGGACGGTGTCGGCACCGGCCCAGGACGAGCGCCAGTCACCGGCTTCGGCGGACGGGCGGCCGAGCGGGGTGGAGGCGCGGACCAGCAGCAGCGGGGCGCGGACCGCCGGTGGGGTCCAGTCGTCGAGCAGACGGAAGTAGCCGCCCATCGCGGTCAGCCGGGTTCCGTCCATCGGGGCCGCCCGGTCCTCGCGGGCGAACATGCCGCCCAGCAGGACGTCGTTGAACTGGGTGATGCCCCGGTTGTCGGAGAGGTAGGTGTCCAGCAGCACCACGGCCGCCGGGCCCTCGCCGCGCTGTTCCAGCGCGGCCGCCACTCCGTGGGCGAGCGTGCCGCCGGAGGAGGAGCCGGCCAGGACGAGGGTCCGTCCGGGCAGTTCCCGGAGCAGGGTCGTCGCGTGGAAGTCCAGCAGGGCAGCCATGTCGGCGGGCAGTTCCTCCTCGGGGGTGAACCCGGGGGCGTCCAGGGCGGCGACGGCGTAACGGTCCCGGAAGCGGGCGGCGAAGCGGGCGTACTGGTGGGCGCCGCCGAGGGCGACGACGGAGCCGAAGCAGACGAGCACGGGGGCGTCGGCGCGCTCGTTCAGGCGCAGCAGCCGGGGGCCGGTACCGGCGGCCGCGAGGTCGCCGCCGCTGTGGAAGGCGGGCCGGAGGGCGGAGGCGTTCTTGAGCAGGGCGATGCCCTCGTCGATCCGGCCGAGCGCGCAGGCACGGCGGAACAGCACGCTCACCGGGTCGTCGGTGTCGGTGTCGGCTGGGGCGGGGCTGGGCGCGGCGGCGCCGGGTGCGGTTGCGGGCCGGGGGGTGTCTTCGGTACGGGCCTCGGTGGCGAGGCGTGCCGCGAGCGCGGCGGGGGTGGCGCTGTCGAAGACGGCGGAGGGCCGTAACCGCAGTCCGGTGAGGGCGGCCAGCCGGTTGCGCAGCTCGACCGCAGTCAGCGAGTCGAATCCGACGGAGAGGAAGGGCGCCGTCGCGGACAGTGCCCCGGAGTCGGTGTGGCCGAGGACTTCGGCGGCCTGGGCGAGGACGAGTTCACGCAGGATCAGTTCGCGTTCCGGTGCGTCGGCGGCGGTGTCGAGCCGGTGGCGCAGCGCCGCCGCGGCACTCGGCGTCCCCTTCGCCCCGGTCGTCGCGGCCGGGCCGCGCCGCACCAGGGAGCGCAGCATCGGGTGCACCGGGCCGTCGCCGCGCGCGGTGAGGTCGAGGTGGGCCAGGACGACAGGGCTCCCGTCCTCCGGCGGGGCGGCGTCGGCGGCACACACCGTGTCCAGCAAGGCCATGGCCGCCTCGTCGGAGAGGCCGCGGGCGCCGCGCCGGTCGATGCGCCGCCGGTCGGCGCCGCCGAGCTCCGCCGTCATCCCGCTGACCCGCTCCCAGGGCCCCCAGGCCAGGGACAGGCCGGGGAGACCGAGCCTCCGGCGTTCCGCGACGAGGGCGTCGAGCGCGGCGTTGCCGGCCGAGTAGGACGCCTGGCCGGGGCTGCCCAGCACACCCGCGGCGGAGGAGAAGACGACGAACGCCGAGAGGTCCGCCCCGCGCGTCAGCCGGTCGAGGTGGTGCGCGGCGTCAAGCTTGGGCCGCAGGACAGCGGTCACCCGCTCCCCCGTCAGCCTGTCCAGCAGACCGTCGTCGAGCACTCCGGCGGTGTGGACCACGGCGCACAGCGGATGGCATTCGGGGATAGCCGCCAGTGCGACGGCCAGTGCCCGACGATTCGTCACATCACAGCGCACGGAGGATATTTCGGCTCCCGCCTCGGCCAGCTCCGCCGTCAGTTCCGGCATCCCAGGGGCGTCGGCGCCACGACGGCTCAGCACGAGGAGGTGGCGTACTCCGTACGCGGTGACGAGATGGCGTGCCAGGACGGCGGCGAGAGCACCGCCGCCGCTCAGCAGTACGGTCCCCTCGGACGGCCCGAACGGGCCGTCGGGCCGGGCCGCCTCCGCGGAGGCGGTGGCGGTGGGAGCCGGTGGCCGGACCAGCCGGGGCGCATACAGGACACCGCCGCGCAGGGCCGCCTGGGGTTCGCCCGTGGCGAGGAGGTCGGCGAGCGCCTCGCCAAAGCCGTCCGGGTCCGGACCGTCGATGTCCAGCAGCACGAACCGGTCGGGGTGTTCGAGCTGAGCGGCGCCGAGCATGCCCCGGACGGCCGCCGCGCCGAGGTCCGCCGGCCGCGCGCCGAGCGGGCCGGTCGCCCCCCGGGTGAGGACCACCAGGGGCGTTCGGGCGGTGCTGTCGTCGGCCAGATGGGCCTGGAGGCGGTTCAGGACCCCGGACACGACCGTGTGCACCGCCTCGAGGTCCGCGTCCCGGCCGGAGGCGTCCCCCGGCTCACCGGTCGCACTCCCGGTGCCTGTTCCGACGGACGGCGGGCAGACCAGCATCATCGCGTCGGCTGTCGCGGACAGGGGTTCGGCAGGGAATCCGGTCGGCAGCAGCCGCTCGTCCCGACGGCCGAGGAGGCCCCAGCGGGTGACCGGGCGCGGGCCGGGCCGGGCGGTGACCGGCGTCCAGCTGACGTGGAAGACGGAGCCGGAGGACGCCCGCAGTGCGGCGGTGGAGGCCGTACGCAGGGTAAGCGCGCCGACCGTCGCCACGGTACGCCCCGAGGGGTCGGTGATCCGCGCGGCAACGGTGTCGGGGCCGTCGGGGCGCAGCCGGACGCGCAGGACCGGTGCGTCGGAGGGCTCGATCACGACGCGCTGCCAGGAGAACGGCAGGGGGACGCCGTCGGCGCGCTCCTCAGCTGCGGCGTCTCCGCGCAGACCGGCCGTCTGGAGGGCCGCGTCCAGGAGGGCCGGGTGCACGGCGAACCCGTCCGCCCCGGTGCCGGAGAGGCCGTCGGACAGGGCCACTTCGGCGTGGATCGCGTCCGGAGTGCGCCAGGCGGCGCGCAGGCCCCGGAACGCCGGACCGTAGCCGACGCCCCGGGCTTCGAGGAGCCCGTACAGCTCGTCCACGTCCAACGGGACGGCGTCGGGCGGTGGCCATGCGCCGACCGGTTCGGCGACCGTGTCGTTCCCGTCGGCCGAGAGCTCCTGGGGGCCGACCGTGCCGGTCGCGTGCCGGGTCCAGGGCGGGGCCTCGGTGCCGGGAGCGGGCTCGGACCGGGAGTGGAACTCCACCGGGCGCCGCCCCATGGGGTCCTCGGCCCCCACCCGTACGCGCAGGTGCACGGCGTGGTCGTCCGCGGCGTCGCCGGGCAACAGCAGCGGAGCGGCGAGGGTCAGTTCCTCCACGAGAGCACAGCCGAGGCGGCGGCCCACGTGCGCGGCCAACTCCACGAGGGCCGCACCGGGCACGATCACGGCTCCGGCCACGGCGTGGTCGGCGAGCCAGGGGTGGGTGGCCGGGGAGATCCGGCCGGTGAAGAGGGTGCCCGCGTCGTCGGGCAGTTCGACCTCGGCGCCGAGCAGCGGGTGGTCCACAGCCGACTGGCCGACGGCCACCGGGTCCCGCCCGGACGGGAGGGCGTCGAGCCAGTAGCGGCGTCGCTGGAAGGCGTAGGTAGGCAGATCCACCCGCTGGACGCCGGTTCCCGCGAACAGCCGCTCCCACTCGACGCGCAGGCCCCGGACGTGTGCCTCGGCGAGAGCGGTCTGGAACCGGCGGAGCCCTCCGGCGCCGCGCCGCAGGGTGTCGAGCACCAGCGTCTCCGGGGCGCCCGCGTCGGCGGCCGTGTCCTCGATCCCGTACATCAGGGCGGGCTGGGGGCCGACTTCGATGAGGACGCGGTGCCCGGCCGCGAGGAGCGATCGGGTCGCCTGCTCGAACTCGACGGTCTGCCGGAGGTTGCGGTACCAGTACTCGGCGTCCAGGGCCTCCGTCTCCAGCAGGCCACCGGTGACGCTGGAGTAGTACGGCACGGAGCCCCGCAGGGGGGTGACGCCGTCCAGGTCGGACAGGAGGCGCTCACGGATCTCCGCCACGTGCGAGGAGTGCGACGCGTAGTCGACCTCGATACGGCTCGCCCACACCCCTTCCTCGAGAAGTTCCTCCACCAGCGCTGTGACCGGGTTCGCGTCGCCCGAAACCACCGTTGAAGAGGGGCCGTTGACGGCGGCCACCGACAACCGGCCCGCCCATGGGGCGATGCGCTCACGCACCACGTCCACCGGCAACGGGATCGACGCCATACCGCCACGGCCCGCCAGCTCCCCCACCGCACGGGAACGCAGCGCCACCACGCGCGCCCCGTCGTCGAGGCTCAGACCGCCCGCCACGCAGGCGGCCGCGATCTCGCCCTGGGAGTGGCCGACGACGGCGTCCGGAACGACCCCGAACGACCGCCACAGCTCCGCCAGCGACACCATCACGGCCCACAGCACCGGCTGCACCACATCGACCCGGGCCAACAGCCGCTCCGAGCCCAGCGCCTCCGTCAACGACCAGTCGACGTAAGGCCCCAGCGCCCGCCCGCACTCCGCCATCCGTCCCGCGAAGACCTCCGACTCCCCCAGCAACTCCGCGGCCATCCCCACCCACTGCGAGCCGTGGCCCGGGAACACGAGCACCGAACGGCCCGGGAGCCGACCGCCGCCGGACACCAGGCCCGCCGCGCCCGCGCCCCGCGACAGGGCGGCGACGCCGGCCAGCAGTTCGTCCCGGTCTGCCCCCACCACCACGGCACGCTCCGCGAACCGCGAACGCCCCACCGCCAGCGAATGGCCCACGTCCACGACGCTCAGCCCCGGTTCCGCCACCACCCGCTCGTGCAGCGCCGCCGCCTGGGCGTGCAGTGCGTCCGGAGTGCGCGCCGACAGTACCCAGGGGACGGCGACGGGCACCGGTCCCGGCGCTTCGGGCGGGTCAACCGGCCTGTCGGGGGCGGCCGTCGGGACTGCGGGGGCCTGTTCCAGGATGACGTGGGCGTTGGTCCCGCTGGCGCCGAAGGAGGACACCCCGGCCCGGCGCGGCCGTCCCGTCTCCGGCCAGGGGGCGGCCTCGGTGAGCAGGGAGACGGCTCCCTCGGTCCAGTCGACGCCGGGCGAGGGGCGGTCGATGTGCAGGGTGCGCGGCATCACTCCGTGCCGTATCGCTAGCACCGACTTGATCACCCCGCCGACGCCCGCGGCGGCCTGGGTGTGAGAGAGGTTGGACTTCAGCGAGCCCAGCCGCAGCGGGCGGTCGGCGGGCCGGTCCTGGCCGTACGTGGCCAGCAGCGCCTGGGCCTCGATGGGGTCGCCGAGCACGGTGCCGGTGCCGTGCGCCTCCACCATGTCCACCTCCGACGGGGCGAGTCCGGCACGCGTGAGGGCCTGGCCGATCACGCGCTGCTGCGCGGGCCCGTTCGGTGCGGTCAGCCCGTTGCTGGCGCCGTCCTGGTTGACGGCCGAGCCCCGGATGACGGCCAGGACGGGGTGGCCCGCGCGCCGGGCGTCCGAGAGGCGTTCCAGCAGGAGCAGGCCCAGGCCCTCCCCGAATCCGGCTCCGTCCGCCGCGGAGGAGAAGGACTTGCTGCGCCCGTCGGGTGCCAGGCCGCGTTGGCGGCTGAATCCGACGTACAGGCCAGGGGTGGACATCACGGTCACTCCGCCGGCCAGGGCCAGGGTTGTGTCGCCGGAGCGCAGCCCCTGGCAGGCGAGGTGGACGGCGACCAGGGAGGACGAGCAGGCGGTGTCCAGGGTGACAGCCGGGCCCTCCAGGCCCAGGGTGTAGGCGATCCGGCCCGAGGCGACGCTCGGGATGCTGCCGGTGCCGAGGAAGCCCTCCACCTCGTCGGGCACGCGGTCGAGGCGGGACGCGTACTCCCCGTAGATCACTCCGGTGTAGACGCCGGTACGGCTGCCGCGCAGGGTCGTCGGGTCGATGCCCGCGCGCTCCACCGCCTCCCAGGACGCTTCCAGCAGCAGCCGCTGCTGCGGGTCCATGGCCAGGGCCTCGCGCGGGGAGATGCCGAAGAAGCCGGGGTCGAAGCCGGTGGCATCGTGGAGGAAGCCGCCTTCCCGGACGTAGAATGTACCGGGGGCGTCGGCGTCCGCGTCGAAGCCGCCCTCGACGTCCCAGCCCCGGTCGGTGGGGAACGGCGAGACCGCGTCGCGTTCCTTGAGCAGCAGCTCCCACAGGTCCTCCGGGGTGCGCACACCCCCGGGGTAGCGGCAGCTCATCGCCACGATAGCGACGGGCTCGGCACAGTCGTCGCGGAGCCGTCGGTTCTCCTCCCGCAGGCGCTGGTTGTCCAGCAGCGAGGCGCGCAGGGCTGCGACCACCTGATCCGTGTCGGCGGGCATGGGGTTCGGCTTCTCCTTCTGCGGCTGTCGGTCAGGCACGTTCGCCGCCCAGGGCCATCCGGACGAGTTCGTCGATGGCCATGTCCTTGATGTCGTCGGCGGCGGGAGTGCCGGTGTCGACCGCCGGTGCCGCCGGCCGGCCGGCGAGGTCCAGGAGGGCGTCGAGGAGACCGGCCCGGCGCAGGGCGGCGGGCGGGATCGTGGCGAGCAGGGAGCTGATCTCGTGGTCCGGCGTCCCGGCCGCCTTCCCGGTGGCGGCGGCTCCGCCCGGCCCGTCGGGTACCAGGCGGGTGCTGAGGTAGGCGGCAACGGCGGCGGGGGTGGGGTGGTCGAAGACCAGGGTCGCGGGCAGCCGGCGGCCGGTGGCGGCGCTGAGCCGGTTGCGGAGTTCGACGGAGGTGAGCGAGTCGAAGCCGAGGTCCTTGAACGGCTGGCCCGGGTCGATGGACCCGGCTCCGCCGTGGCCGAGTATGTCGGCGCCCCGGCTCAGTACCAGGTCGAGCAGGGTGGCGAGGCGTTCCTCCGGGGGGAGGCCGGTCAGTCGGCGGCGCAGCGAGTCGGCCTCGGCGGCGTCAGCCCCGGAGGCCGGGCGGCGTACGATGCCGGGGACCAGGGCCGAGAGGAGGGCCGGGACGGGTGCGGTGCGGGCCGCCGCCCGGAGCCGGGCGAGGTCGATCCTGACCGGCACGAGCAGCGGTTCGTCCAGGGTGAGGGCCGCGTCGAACAGCGCCAGGCCTTCCTCGCTGCCGATGGCCGCGGTGCCTCCCCGGGACATGCGCCGCAGGTCGGCGGCGGTCAGCGTGGCGGTCATGGTGCCACGGCGTTCCCACAGACCCCAGGCGAGTGACTGGGCGGGCAGCTTCAGGGCCCGGCGGTGCTGGGCGAGCGCGTCGAGGAAGGCGTTGGCGGCCGCGTAGTTGCCCTGACCGGCGTTGCCGACCGTGGCGGACGCGGAGGAGAACAGGACGAAGGCCGACAGCGGCAGATCACGGGTGAGGGCGTGCAGATGGAGAGCCGCGTCGACCTTGGGCCGCAGTACGTGGCGCATCCGCGCAGGCGTCAGCGACTCGACCGTACCGTCGTCCAGGACACCGGCCGCGTGGACGACCGCGCTCAGCGGACGGTCGGCGGGGATACGGGCGAGCAGGGCGGCGAGCGTGTCCCGGTCGGCGACGTCGCACGCCTCCACGTCCACCCGGGCGCCACGTCCGCGCAGTTCGGCGGCGAGGCCGGCCAGGCCCGGGGCGTCCGCGCCGCGCCTGCCGACGAGCACCAGGTTCCGTACGCCGTGCGCGGTCACGAGGTGCTGGGCCACCAGACCGCCCAGCGCGCCGCCCGCTCCGGTGACGAGGACGGTTCCGCCGGAAGCGGCAATACCGGCAGGGTTCGTTTCCGGATCCGGATTCAGGTCTGTCGTGATGGTGGCCCTGGTGAGTCGGGGCGCGAGGAGTTGCCCGGCGCGGATGGCCAGTTGGGGTTCGGTTCCGGCCAGGGCCCGGGGCAGCAGGCCGGTCACGGCGGCCGGGTCGTCGGTGTCGATCAGCAGGAAGCGGTCCGGGTGCTCGGACTGGGCGGAGCGGACGAGGCCGCGGACGGCTGCGCCGGTGAGGTCGGTAACCTCCTCCCCGGCCGCCGTGGAGACCGCGCCCCGGGTGACGAGGACGAGCCGGGTGCCGTCGTCCCAGCGCGGGTCGGCCAGCCACTCCTGGACGAGCCGCAGGGCGTCGTCGAGTGCGGTGTGTACGGATGCGGCGTCGGGCGGGGACAGAGGGTGCGGGGCTGTGTCGCACCAGGCCATCACGGCGGCGGGCGACGGCGCTCCCCCGTCCGATGCGGCACCGAGCGCGGCCAGGTCCGGATGGCTGTCCGCATCCGGGAGGGGTGCCGGGCCGCCGAGGACGGCCCAGGGGCCGAGGGGGCTGAGGGGTGCGGTGTCGGGCGCCGCCGACCACTGCACCCGGTATAGGGATTCCGGGCCGCCGGCCGGGCGGAGGGCGTCGAGATCGATCGGGCGGACGGCGAGCGCCTCGACCGACGCGACCGGGAGGCCGGACGGGTCGGTCGCGTCGATCGCCACCGACCCGTCCGGCCGGAAGCCGAGCCGTACCCTGAGCGCGGTGGCCTCGGAGGCGTACAGCGTGACTCCGCTCCAGGAGAACGGCAGCCCGGCGGAGGGCCGGTCCAGGCCCGGTCCGCTCTCCGGCCGGTCCCGCAGGAACAGTCCCTGGAGGGCGGCGTCCAGGAGGGCGGGGTGCACACCGAAGGCGGCGGCGGACCGGTGCTGCTCCTCGGGCAGGCGTACTTCGGTGAAGATCTCGTCGCCCCGGCGCCAGGCGCTGATGAGTCCGCGGAAGGCGGGTCCGTAACCGTAGCCGGAGGCCTGGAACCGCTCGTACAGGTCGTCGACGGGGATCGGGACGACGCCGGGCGGGGGCCAGGATCCGGGGTTGTCCGGTGCGGGCGGTGGCTTACGGGTCGTGGCGTCGGCGATGAGCACGCCGGTCGCGTGCGCGGTCCAGTGCGGGGTCGTCGCGTCCTCACGGCAGGAGAACAGGTCCAGGGAGCGGCTGCCGTGCGCGTCCGCGGCGCCGACCCGCACTTGCAGGCGTACTGCGGTGTCGCAGGGTATCAACAGGGGTGCCTTGAGCGTCAGTTCCTCCACCGTGTGGCATCCGGCCTCGTCCGCCGCGCGTACGGCGAGTTCCGCGAAGGCCGCGCCGGGCAGCAGGACCGTACCGGCCACGGCGTGGTCGGCGAGCCAAGGGTGGGTCCGCAGCGACAACCGGCCGCTGAGCAGCAGTTCACCCGTGTCGGCCAGTTCGGTGGCCGCTCCGAGGAGGGGGTGGTCGGCGGGGTCGAGCCCGGCCGATCCCACATCGGCCGCCGTGGTGAGCGGAGGCTCGGGCCAGTAGCGGCTGCGCTGGAAGGCGTACGTCGGCAACTCGACCCGCCGCGCCCCCGGAAACGCCCCCGACCAGTCGACCCCCAACCCCCGCTCCCAGGCGCGGCCCACCGCACGCAACACCTGCTCCTGGCCGCCTTCTCCACGCCGGAGCGTCCCGAGCACCGCAGCATCCACACCCGCCGCCTCGACCGACTCCCCCACCGCAACGCCCAGCACAGGGTGCGGGCCGGCCTCGACGAAGAACCGGATACCATCGGCCAACAGCACCTCCGTCGCCTTCCCGAACTCGACCGTCCGACGGAGGTTTTGGTACCAGTACTCCGCGTCCAGGTTCTTCGTGTCCAGCCAGCCACCCGTCACCGTCGAGAGAAACGGCACCGAGCCCGAGCGCGGGCTGATGTCCTTCAGACCGGCGAGCAACTGCTCGCGGATCTCCTCCACATGCGAGCAGTGCGACGCGTAATCCACCTCGACACGACGGGCCCGGACACCCTCACCGGCCAGTTCTTCGAGGAGACCGGCAATCGCGTCCGCGTCACCCGACACCACCGTCGACGAGGGGCCGTTGACCGCAGCCACCGACAACCGCCCCGCCCACGCAGCTATGCGCTCCCGGACCACGTCCACCGGCAACGGCACCGACGCCAT
>NZ_KB899023.1:0-31567 GCF_000377965.1 Streptomyces sp. CNB091 | reverse complement strand
GGACAAGGCGTACTACTCCGCGGAGCACCTCCGCTGGCTCCGCAGCCGGAACCTCATCGCGCGGATCGCCCGTCCCGGTATCGAGTCCGGCGAGCAGCTCGGTCGGCACCGCTGGAAGATCGAGCGGTCGATCTCCTGGCTCTTCGGCTACCGCCGACTCACCGTCCGGTACGAACGAAAGGGCAGCCACTTCCTTGCCTTCCTCGGCCTCGCCGCAGCCCTGACCTGCTACAAAAGACTTGCGAAAGTCACCACGTGAGACGTCCTCTTAGACCTTAGATTTCCGGCGCAGGACATTAGGTGTGTTGTCCCGGCACGTTGGTGACGGGGGCTTGCGTGGGTGAGGGCCTTCTGGTTTCGGTGTGGATTGCGACATCTACGCCGACTGGCAGGAGGCCCTCGTGTGCCACCGTAACGCCCCGCTGACACCGACCGGCAGGCTGCGTCTGGCCCGCCTGGTCGTCGACAACCACTGGCCGCTGCGCAGAGCGGCGGAACGCTTTCAGGTCAGCCACACCACCGCCCGGCAGTGGGCGGACCGCTACCGGGTGCACGGAACCGCCGGGATGCAGGACCGCTCCAGCCGCCCGCACCACTCGCCGCGCCGCACCCCGGCCGGCGTCGAGGAGCAGGTCGTCCGCCTGCGCCGCGAACACCGCATCGGACCCGTGCGGCTCGCGACCCGCACCGGCATCGCCGCCTCCACCGCCCACCGCATCCTGCAACGCCACCGGATGCCGCCCCTGGCCGCACTGGACCGCGCCACCGGCGAACCCGTGCGCCGCTACGAACGCTCCCGGCCCGGCGAACTGGTGCACATCGACGTCAAGAAACTCGGCCGCATCCCCGACGGCGGCGGCCACAGGGCCCTGGGCCGGGCAGCCGGCCGCAAGAACCAGACCCGCGCCGGCCGCGGCTACCTCTGCCTGCACACCGCCCTGGACGACCACTCCCGCCTGGCCTACACCGAGACCCTGCCCGACGAGCAGGCCGCCACCTGCGCCGGCTTCCTGACCCGGGCCACCGCCTGGTGGCAGCGCGACGGCACCTGGAAGCGGATCTTGGAGCAACTGCAGGTCCGGGCCGACGCGCAGGGTCTGATCACCTGGGATGTGAGCGTGGATTCGACTGTCTGCCATGCCCATCAGCACGCCGCCGGCGCGCGTAAAAAAGGGGATCTGCAGCGCGAGCCGCCCGGCGGGATCGACACCGAGCCGGACGACCATGGCCTCGGACGCTCCCGAGGCGGCCTGACTACGAAGATCCACCTCGCGACCGAGCAGGGGCAGAAGCCGCTGTCGCTGCTGATCACTGCCGGGCACCGGCACGACAGTCCGCAGTTCCAGCCTGTCCTCGAACGCATCCGCGTCCCCCGCACCGGTCCCGGACGACCGCACACCAAACCGTCCAGGGTTCGTGCCGACAAAGCCTACGGCTCACGCGCGAACCGCTCCTACCTGCGCAGACGCAGGATCGGATGCACCATCCCCGAGAAGGCCGACCAGGTCCGCAACCGCAAGAAGCTCGGCTCCCGAGGCGGCCGGCCGCCAGCCTTCGACAAGCAGGACTGCAAGGAGCGCCACGCGGTGGAGTGCGGGATCAACCGGCTGAAACGGCACCGCGCAGTGGCTACGAGATACGACAAGTCGGCCGTGCGCTACGAGGCGACAGTGCTGGTCGCAGCCATCAACGAGTGGCTTTGACCATCACTGTCGCAACAAACCCTAGTACCCACCTTTTTGTGGGTACTAGGCGTCGACCGCCGACCGGGTGATCCTGATGGAGGGCGGCCGGACGGCCACCGGATCCGGCCGGGACGGGGGTGATTTGCGATGTGTCAGGGAGCGGAACGGGCGTCGCTGAGCCTCTGCAGGCGCCGATGGCCCCAGTCCGAGACAGGAGCCAGCGCCTCGGACAGTTCCCGTCCGAACTCGGTCAAGGAGTAGAAAGTCTTCAACGGAAGCGTGTCGTGCACCTGCCGGAGTACCAGACCGTCGGCCTCCATCTCGCGCAGCGCCTGGGTCAGCACCTTCTCACTGAGGCCGGGCAGCCGTCGGCGCAGTTCGCCAGGTCGGTGCGGACCGGATTCCAGCAGCCACAGCAGAGTGGTCTTCCACTTCCCGTCAATCACCGCGATCGCGGCGGTCACTCCGCAGACGTCCAGGTCCTGAGCGCGACTGCGTGTCATTTCCACCCCTTCCACTACAAACTCGAGATACATCCACGGAGTTGAGTCATGCCCGTACACGCTGAACAGTCTGCCGTCACCGTCCTCGGTCTGGGACCGATGGGCCGAGCCCTCGCGGCTGCCTTCCTGAATGCCGGCCTGCGCACCACGGTCTGGAACCGAACGCCGGGCCGGGACCGGGAGTTGGTCGCGCAGGGCGCGGTCAGCGCCCGGTCGGCCGAGGAAGCAGTTGCCGCGAGCGGGCTCACAGTTGTCTGCGTGGTGAATTACGACGCGGTGAACACCATTCTGCGGCGCGAGACGGTCACCGAGGCGATCAAGGGGCGCACAGTGGTCAACCTGACCGCGGACACGCCGGACAGGGCCCGGGACACTGCGGCATGGGCATCCGAACACGGCGTTCGCTACCTGGACGGCGCCATCATGACGCCCACCGTGACCATCGGCACTTCGGCCGCGGTGTTCATCCACAGCGGCCCGCAGGACCTCTACCACGAGCACCAGCCCGTCCTGCAGACGTTGGGCGGCACTCATACCCACCTCGGTGAGGACATCGGGCGGGCGGCGGCCTACGACATCGCGCTGCTCGACATCTTCTGGACCGCCATGGCGGGCTACGTCCACGCCTTGGCGGTGGCGCGAGCGGAAGGGATCACCGCGCGAGAGCTCGCCCCGTTCGCCAAGGGGATCGGGGACATCCTCCCGCCCATCTTCGAAGGGCTCGCGGACGACGTGGACAGCGGGATCTTCTCCGGTGAAGGCAACCCTCTCACCTCGGCAGCGTCGTCCATGGCCCACATCGTTCACACTTCAGAGGCCCACGGCATCGAAGCCGGCGTGATGCGCGCGGCAGAAGGCCTGGCCCGCCGAGCCATCGGACGCGGCCACGGCGCAGACGGGTTCACACGGGTCACCGAACTGCTCGGGCGTCGCTCGTGACCTGATTCAAGATGAGGCCACCAGCGAGCGCAGACGGTTCTCCTCGACGGTCCTGCCGCCGTGGTGTCGGAAGTCCCGATGATCGCCGAGGTGTGCTGCCGCTGCTCCACATGCACGGCCTGTCCTCCGGTGACTTCGTACCCGCGCTGGAGCAGTTCCTCGGCTTGGCGACGCCGGGCTGTCCCCGGCCACAGTCACCCGGCTGACCGCCCAGTGGCCACGCGGCGTTCCAGGACCGCGACCTGTTCGGCACCGACTACGTCTACGACCTCCGGTCCCTCGACCCCGAAGTGTGATCCGCCGGACAGCCCCTAAGCTGCATCTGATCTTGCAGTGATCCATGTGACCTTGCATCAAGGGCGGGGTTGCCGGAAGTGGTGCATGCGTTGGAGGTCTTGCTGGGTGGATCTGTTGGTCCGCCGGAGACCGGGTTCGAGGTCGCGTACGTCGCGCCGGACGGTACGGAGTTGCGCCGGCCGCTGGCGGATGTCTGGGCTGTTGCGTTCGAGCACGCTCTTCCCGTACGCGCCTTCACCTCGTACCGCCGACAGCGCAACCTGCCGGGCCGGTGGTGGTCGGCGACGACCGGCGGTCACGTGGGATACGAGTCGTGGCTGGAGCGAGACCAAGTGATGCTGCTGGACTTCGATCCGGCGGTGGTGGGGATCTCCTCCCAGCCGTTCTGGCTGTTCTGGGCGGCCTCGGGCGGGCGGCCGGTGTCACACGCGCCTGACTGCTTCGCGCGCCGCGACGACGGGGCGGCGGTGGTCGTCGACTGCCGCCCGGCCGAGCGGCGCCGGCCTCGGGACGTGGCGAAGTTCGACGCGACCGAGGCGGCCTGCGCCGAGGTGGGGTGGAGTTCCGGCTGGTGGGGGCCCCGGACCCGGTGGTGGTCCGCAACGTCCGGTGGCTGGCGGGTTACCGGCACCCCCGTCACCGGGTGGAGCCGGCTGCCACGCGGTTGCGGGAAGTGTTCGCCGAGCCGCTGGCGCTGATGGACGGCGCCGCGTCGGCGGGTGAGCCGTTGGCGGTGTTACCGGTGCTGTTTCACCTGCTGTGGTCGCACGAGCTGACGGCGGAGATGTCGCAACCGCTGAGCGCCGGAACGCTCGTCTCGTCGGGGGTGATCCGGTGACCGCGGGCGGGGCTCGGTGCTGCGGCCGGGCGACTGGGTGAGCTTCGACGGTGACGACCATCAGGTGGTGGGCCTGGCCGGGACGGCGGTGCGACTGCGGTCGGCCGGCGGGACAGAGTCGGTGGTGCTGGCCTCGTACTTGATGGCGGCGCCCGACTTCGCTGTTACCGGTGTCGAGCCGTTGCCTGAGATGGAACCGGTCGGTCTGCTGGAGACGCTGCCGGAACCGGCGCGGGCGGCGGCGGTGAAGTGGCAGCGGCACGTGGTGGAGGTGGAAACCGGCCTGCCGCCCAGCGCCGAGCCGGGCACGACTCCGCGCAGTGAGTACGACCCCGTCGCACGGAGCGTGGTGGAGCGGGCCCAAGCGAAGGCCGACGAGCTGGGGGTGAGCCTGCGCACGGTGATGGACAAGCGGTCGCGTTATGCCCGGCAGGGGTTGTGGGGGCTGGTCGATCAGCGGTTGGTCCGGGTGAAGGAGGCGACCGGGCGGGCGGATGCGCGGGTGGTGGCGGCGGTCCGCCAGGTGCTGGAGGACCAGACGCAGGTCTCGACCGGGACGCGGGCACGCGTGATCCGGAGGGCGGTGAAGCTGGTGGAGGCCACCCACGTGGAGGGGGCCTACCCCTGCCGAGTCGGAACACCTTCTCCCGGCTGATCGACGCGCTCTCCTCGGGTCGGCACTCCTTCGGTTCGGCGGTCACCCGGCGGCAGACGGCGAACCGGCCGGAAGGGCCGTTCACGCCGACGTTCGCGGACCGGCCCGGGGAACAGGTGCAGATCGACTCCACCCCGCTGGACGTCATGGTGGTCCTGGACTCCGGGGTGACCGCGCGGGCGGACCTGACGATCGCGGTCGATGTCGCCACCCGCACTATCTGCGCCGCAGTGCTGCGACCGGTGGGCACCAAGGCGGTGGACGCATCCCTGCTGCTGGCGCGGATGCTGGTTCCCGAGCCGATGCGGCCGGGCTGGTCGGCGAGTCTGGCGATGGCATCCTCACGGTTGCCACACCGCGAGCTCCTCGACGTCGACGCGCGAATGGACCAGGCAGCCGCGAAGCCGGTGATCGTGCCGGACACCGTGGTCATCGATGGCGGGAAGGTGTTCATCTCCGACACCTTCGTGCGGGCCTGCGAACGCCTGGGCATCTCCGTCCAACGGGCTCGTCCGCGCACGCCGACGGACAAAGGGGTGGTGGAGGCGACGTTCTCCGCGATCAACACGCTGTTCTGCCAGCACCTGGCCGGCTACACGGGCCGGGACGTCACCCGTCGCGGTGATCGCATCGAGCAGGCCGCGGTCTGGACGATTCCCGAACTCCAGGAACTGCTGGAGAAGTGGTTGCTGGCCGGATGGTAGGCCAGGCCGCACGACGCCTTGCGCGTTCCGTTCCGGCCGGGGAAAGCGGTGTCGCCGAACGACAAGTACGTCTCCCTGGTCGCGGCGGCCGGCTACCTGCCGCTGGTGCTGCGCGGGGAGGACTACCTGGAGCTGCTGCCGGTGGCCTGGCGGGCGATCAACGACTACGGCATCCGCATCGGCCACCGCACCTACGATGCGCCCCAGCTGGGGCCGTGGCGGCGCCAGCACTCCGGGCACTCGGCCAAACGCGGGCTCTGGGAGGTGCACTACGACCCCTACGACCTCTCCCGCGAGGGCACCGTCTGGCACAGCGAGCGGACCGACGACCTGATGAAGGAAGCGGTCGCGAAGATGCGCCGGGCCGCCGACGAGAACGACTCCGGCCTGCCGCACCGACAGCCGGAAAATGCAAGATCAGCTGACACACTTCGGAACCGCCAACCCCGCCTCATTCCTTCATCGTCCAGCTAGCCGCCGGACGTCACTGCAACGTCGAGTGGGAAGGGACAGTTGCGGCGTTCCCGAGCAGCCCGGAGGGGACGGAGCCGGCCCATTCCGACCGACGGTCCGACCTGTAGGCAGGCTCTCGCTCTGCGCCCTGACCGGAGAAGGGGCGGACGAATTGTTCGCCGGCTACCCAGACTGCCACCGCGAGCAAGTGTCCGCCGCAGATCATCGACTGCGCAGCTCGCCGCGCCCGTTTGTCACCTCTCGGCACCGGCGGCGAGCCGCAGCCGATGTGGGTCGGCCTCCGTCAACGCGATTCATGGAGACACCCGTTGGTGACTTTGCCGACCGCATGCCCGCATGTCTTGTTGGAATCGATCGACAACCGGCTGTAGTGGGCGGTCGGTGAACGGTGAAGGGATGACAGTGAGCACTCCACAGGCGGCAGCCACCGGCAGCGAGGACTCGGCACCTCGGATCAGCACGGTCGCGGGGACCGGGGTCGCGGGGTTCGCAGGGGACGACGAACTGGCCCTCTCCGCTCAGTTGAACCGTCCGTACGGGATCGCGGTGGACAGCACCGGGACCCTCTACTTCTCCGACTTCTACAACCACCGGGTCAGGAAGATCGCGACCGACGGGAAGATCAGCGCGGTTGCCGGGGCCGGGGCCGGCTACCGGGGTGACGACGGCCCTGCCGCCCTCGCTCTGTTGAACAGCCCGCGCGAGATCGCGGTGGACACCACAGGCACCGTCTACATCACCGATTCCGCCAACAACCGGGTCCGGAAGATCACGCCCGATGGGAGGATCAGCACCGTCGCCGGCACGGGAACCGCGGGTTTCAGCGGCGACGGCGGTCCGGCCGCCAAGGCCCAGCTGAACTACCCGTTGGGAGTGGCGGTGGACAGCACCGGGGCCCTCTACATCTGCGACCACAGGAACTCCCGGGTCCGTAAGGTCACAGCTGACGGGAACATCAGCACAGTGGCGGGGACCGCGGCCGCGGGCTTCAAGGGAGATGGCGAGCCGGCGGTTTCGGCTCAGCTGAAGACCCCGTACGGGTTGGCAGTGGACGGGGCGGACGAGCTCTACATCGCCGATGCCGGCAACCACCGGGTTCGCAAGGTCGCGTCCGACGGGACGATCAGCACGGTCGCGGGAAACGGCGTCGGAAGCTTCGGCGGTGACGGTGGTCCGGCAACTTCAGCCCAGCTGAACTTCCCGTTGGGGGTGGTGGTGGACAGCACCGGCACCCTCTATATCTCCGACTACAACAACCACCGGGTCCGGAAAGTCGTGTCCGACGGGACGATCAGCACGGTCGCGGGAACGGGCGCCGCAGGATACGGCGGTGACGACGGCCCAGCGGCCTCGGCCCAGCTGAACAAGCCGTTCGGCCTCGCCGTGGACTGCGTCGACAACCTCTACATCGCTGACCACTTCAACCACCGCGTCCGCAAGATCGCGTCGGCGAAGATGGCCGGGCTGCCCGAGTCGGGCACCGTGGCCTCCTTTGCCAACGTGCGCAGCAGGCTGCGGATGGGGGTCCTGCGTGAGTCCACCAAGGACGGGGCCGAGATCCACCAGTCCCTCACCTCTCCCCGGGCGCACCAGCGGTGGCGGCTGATCGCGACGGGCCAGGGCGACGGCGAGGTCCTGTACCGGATCGAGAACCTGCGCAGCGGCAAGGTCCTGGAGGTGGTCGGAGGAGGCACCGTGGACGGGGCGGTGGTCGCGCAGCGAGCGTACGAGGGCAGCGACGCCGAGCACCAGCAGTGGCGGCTGATCCCGGTGGGCGCGGTGACCGACACCCCTCGGGTCTATGAGATCGCGAACCGAAACAGCGGTCTGCTTCTTCGCGTCGACACCAACGCCCCGACGGTGATCAAGCAGTACGGGGCCCAGGGCGACCACCGCGACCGCCAGTGGCAGCTGCTCCCGGTGTGAACGCACGAGTGGTCAGGGGCGGCGACGCCCCTGACCACTCGGACCTGGAAAGAAACCTACTTGGAGTCGGACGGCTTCTCGGCGGTGGCCTTGGGCGCCTTGGGGGGCTCCTCGGCCTTGGGCGACGCCGGGGCGTCGGGAGCCTTGAAGTCGTCCCTCTTCGGCGCCTTCAGGCCCTCGTCCTTCTGCAGGTCGCCGTTCTGCTTCACCGTCTCGCTGGACTTGTCCATGCCGGCGGCCGCGGCCGTGGACACCGAGCCGGGGTCCTGGGCGTAGGCGGCCTGGGTGCCGGCCGATGCCTGGGTGGTCTGGATGAAGGAGGCGAGGAAGCCCAGGATGGCCCGTGCTTCGGGCGCCTGTTCCTGCACGATCTTCGCCCGGTGGGAAGCACCGTGGATCCCGCTGGTGAACAGGCTCGTGGTCGTGTCGTCGTACGTGTCCTCGTCGGCGTCCTCGAAGTCGACCCCCGCTCCTGGTTGCGGCTTGTCGCGGTCGGTGGTCACCGAGAAGAGCCCCGCACCTGTTCCGGCGGAGTCGAAGACGTTCTTGAACACCATGGTCGTCACCTCTGGTCGTTGTGGCGGTGCCGCCCGCCGGTCACGGCTGCTTGTACAGGTCGCGTTCGCTGTCGGTCAGGCTCTCGCCGTCGAACATCGTGTGGTGGACCTCCAGCGCGGAGACGACCTCGGCCAGCCCTGTCATGCGGAAGCCGCCGCCGGCCAGGTCGAGGTCGCTGATGTCGCGGGCGACCAGCTGGTCGAGCCGGGGGTAGTCGTCCGGCTGCGGGGGAGACAGGACGGCCACCGGCACCGCGTACTTCACCGCGAGCAGCCCGGAGAAGGTCACCGGGATCTCGTAGGTGTACTGCTTGAGGGCGCGGCGCTGCGTGACGATGGTCTCCACGCGGGAGTTCGGCTTCACCGTGCCGGAGATCTGCGATTTCGAGGACCAGCCGGTGGACAGGGAACCGCCGGCGGAGGCCGTGATGCCCTGGGCCAGCGCGGCGTTGAGGCCCGCCGTACCGGTCGCGGTGCCCGTGGTCGTGAAATCCACCGACCCCGTCAACGTGGCCGACGCGGAGTTCGTCATCCCGTTGGACACCGACGTGTCGACGGTGTTGGCGTTGTCCACGCCCATGCTGTCCTTGCTCTGCTTGTTCGTCACCGTGTTGGCGTTCTTGTTCGCCATCTCGTTCTTGAGCTGCGTCCCCAGCTGCCCCTGGAGGCTCAGACCGAGCTTGGCCTGCAGCTGCAGCGCTAGCTGGGCGCTGACGTTGCCGCCGAAGGTGAGCTTGGTGTCTCCGGAGAGTGACCACGTGGCCCCGTTCGACACGTTGAAGTCGACCGAGTCGGTGAAGGTCATGTCGGACCCACTGCGGTTGACGTAGGTGCGCGAGGAGAACGTGTCGGGCGGCGGCTGGGTGATGTTGCGCCGCTCCTCGATCAGCGGCTCCCCGAGGTTCATGTAGGCGAGCCAGCCCAGCCCGTACGCGGAGCCGGAGAAGGCGCCGAAGCTCGACTTGTTCACGGAGAACCCGACGGGCTTGTGCCGCACCCCGTAGTCGTCCACGTAGACCAGGCCGGGGTGCTCCAGGATGGACTGCCAGGTCTGCTCGATGTTGAGTTCCCGCAGGTTCTTCTTCGTCAGCGGCCGGCGCTTGGCCCGTTCCAGGTTGTACGCGTTGGAAGGCAATTTCTGTCCTCGACTGATCTGGCCGAAACCGCACTCGGTGAAATGGCAACAGGAATGTGCACACGCTCCGGCAAGGGAAGCTAGCAGGGGCCCCCACCCACGAAAAGGCACCTTCGGGTATCGCACTCAAACGGGTGATCAAGATTTTCCGGCGCCGCTGATCACTCGATCGATGACCTTCCAGCAGCTCTCCCTACCGCCCTGACCTCGAAAGATGTCACTTTGGGCGCATTTACTCCGATCATACATTCGCTTATGAAGCCCTTCTGATCGCGAGCGCCGGAGCGTCCGGTAATGGCACGTGATAAACCACTTCACTGAGCGCCTGAGGCGTTGTCGTTCTCCACATCAAGAACAGGTGAGGTTTCCGCGATGTACACCCAAGAACGCACGGCAATGGCGAATTTGGTGGTCGGCGGCCCGGTGGCGGTGAACAGCTACGACAACGCCATCGTGGCGGCACTCGTCGAGAACCGTCCCGTCATGCTCGTCCACGCCTTCAACGGCGGCTACCTGCGCCCCGCGGAGCTGGCGGCGAGCAGCCACGACAAGGGTGTGAAGCTCGCCACCGCGCTCGACCCGGCCACCAAGGACGCGCAGGGCCACCTCTGGCACATCACCCCCGGCGGCTTCTTCGGCCAGCGACCGCTGTACTTCATCGAGAGCGCCGCGGGCCAGGTGTCGCCCCCGCCCGCCGGCGCGGCCGACGCGGATGCCGGTCGCGGCGACGACGGAGCCCCGAAGCCCCGGCGCAGGCGCGTCACCGCCCACCAGGACGCCCCCCAGAGCACGGCCGACACCTTGCAGGTGGGCCTGCCCGGCAAGGTGGGCGACAAATGGCGCGGCAAGAACGGCGCGGTGGAGGACACCCAGCTCTGGGTCGTCACGGTGACGCCGTGGGGCGGGATCACCTTCGTGCCGATCACCCACCCCGACGCCATCCTCGGGTTCAAGGACCACACGGTGGCGAAGGACAGCGAAGCGCGGCTCACCTACAACTGGGGCGGGGACTTCACGGGGACGGTCATCAACACGTTCTACCCGCGGCTGCCCAACGAGTGGGACGTCCCCTACCACCACGTCTTCACGTGATCCGCGGCCACCGTCACGCCGTACCCGTCCCGAGCCGTCGCACCAACCGCCTGGAAGAGGCACCACGATGCCCGTGCCCACGCAAGAACTGAAACTGGAGATCGTCAACGCCGCCACAGGCCGGCCTCTCGGCGCCAGGGCCACGCCGGCCGCGGACGGGACGCTCGTCGTCCGCGACTACCCCGAGGACGGCCCGGGCCCGGAGCTGTGGCAGTTCACCCCCGTGCCGGGCGCGCAGGACGACCCGGCGTACGTGATCCGCAACGCGGCCGGCAGCGGCAAAGTGCTCGACACCCCGGCTGCCGCGGGCCAGGGCGTCCGCCAGTCGGATGCCTCGGGCAAGAAGGGCCAGCAGTGGCGTCTCGTCCCCGTCGAGGGCACAGCGGGCCTCTACGTCATCGAAGGCACGACCGACGGCACCGTGCTCGACCTCGACGAACCCGGGAAGGACGACACCCGCATCGTCCTTCGCGAGTACGACGACAGCGCCGAGACCCAGCGGTGGCGATTCGTCCCGGCCGAGCCGGAGCGCACCAGCGACCTCGTGCTGGACTGGGCGCCGCTGAGCCACTGGAACAGCCGCCAGTCCTGGCGGCTGACCCACGACAGGAGCGCACTGCGGCCGGCGCCCGACGCGACGCCCTCCTTCAGCAACGTACTGCTGGTCATGGAGAAGTACGGCAGCGACCAGGACGCCGGCGGGTGGAAGACCGACAGGCCCGGCCCCTGCCCTGCCGGGCAGCCGGGCTGGTGGGCGGGGCTCGGCGAACGGTTCCTCGCCGACACCACCGGAACCGGGCTCGCGGACATCGTCGGGCTGAAACCCGCCAAGGGGGCTGTGACCTCGTCCAGCAGAGGGGACGGGACGTTCGACGATGAGGAACGGGTTCTGCACCCGGCCGCGCCCTCCGCGAGTCCCAAGGATCTGTGGACCCTCGCGGACCTCACGGGCGAGAGCCGCCCCGGCGTCGTCGTGCTCGCCGCCGAGGGCGTACGGGTGTCCACCCAGGACGAGGGCGGCACGTTCGCGCCCTCCGGCGGCGAGCTGGTCCTGAAGGCGTTCGGCCACGGCACGCAGGCCGGCGGCTGGCTCGCCGACAAGCACCCCCGCTTCCTCGCCGACACCACCGGCGACGGCAGGCTCGACATCGTCGGCTGCCACGACGACGGCCTCCGGGTATCGCTCCAGGACGAGGAAGGGAAGTTCGCACCGCTCGCCGACGAACCCGCGCTCAGGGCGTTCGGCCACAGCGAGGAGGCGGGCGGCTGGCTGGTCGACAAGCACCCCCGCTTCCTCGCCGACACCACCGGCGACGGCAGGCTCGACGTCGTCGGCTGCCACGACGACGGCCTCTGGGTATCGCTCCAGGACGAGGAGGGGGCCTTCGCCGAACCGCTGTACGTCCTCGACGACTTCGGGGTCGCCCAGGGGTGGAGCTCGACCGGGGAGTACCCCCGGTTCCCGGTCAGGACCACCGGCGACGGACCTCTGGACATCGTCGGGTTCGGCCCGCTGGGCGTCGTCGTCGCTCGCGGGCGTGGCGACGGCACGTTCGAGCCCTCCCAGCTCGTCCTGAACGACTACGGCCAGGCACAGGGGTGGAGAAGCGAGAAACACCTCCGGCTCCTCGCCGACGTCACCGGCGACGGCAACCCGGACATCGTCGGCTTCGGGAACGAGGGCGTCTGGGTATCGCACAACAACGGCGCCGGCGGGTTCGAACAGGCCCAGCTGGTGTGCCGCGGGTTCGGGTACGACGAGGACGCGGGCGGCTGGCGGGTCGACCGCCACCCCCGCTTCCTGGCCGACATCACCGGCGACGGACGCGTCGACATCGTCGGCTTCGGCGGGCCGGGCGTCCACGTGGCCCGCAACCTCTTCCGCCGCTTCAGGACGCGATAAGCCGCTCCCGGCACCGCGTCCCGGGCCACTGTGCCGACGTCCCGCCCGCCCGTCGACCGAACTCGTCGCTCGTGGCGGTCCACACCGGACATCCCGGCCGATCACCACGTTCGTCACTGACGCGGTGCGGCGTTCGCCGCACCGCGTCAGGATCCGAGGAACATCGGATCCGCCACCAGGCCGCGTGACCGGCCGAACCGCGGCTCCTCAGAGCCCTGGTGTCCGGGCCGGCTCCTCCCCGGCTGCGAGAACGCCGGCCTTGATCCGGTTGCGGTCGACCTTTCCGGTGGAGGTCCTGGGCAGCGGGTCCGTCACCATCTCGATCACGCTGGGGATCGCCGCGCGGACTGTTCGCTCCGAGCAATGCCGGCGCAGCGCGAGGCTGTTCACGCTGCCCGCGTCGGTCAGCCGAAGGCGGGCGTGCAGGCGATGCCCGGCGACCGGGTCGGGGAGGGCGATGACGGCGGCCTCGGCGACGGCCGGGTGGTCCAGGAGGATCTGCTCCACACTCTGGGTGCTGACCTGGAAACCACGCACCTTCACCAGGTAGTCGCTCCGGCCGATCACGCTCAGGGCGCCGTCCTCGTGCAGGGTGACCATGTCGCCGGTGCGGTAGTAGACGAGGCCGGGTGCGCCGTCCGGGTGCGGGGCGAAGGTCTTCCCGTTGGGCGCGTTCACGTATCCCGCGCTCTGGAAAGGGGTGTTGACCAAGAGCTCGCCCTGACCGGGGCCGGTCAACGCCCGGCCGTCCTGGCCGATGACCAGCCAGCGCACACCGGCCAGCGGTCGGCCGATCGGCAGCGGGGTACGGAGGGGCCGGTCCTGGTCCACTTCGTGGAGGAAGCTGTTGTTCGTCTCGGTACAACCGTAGTTGTTGTACCAGCGTGCCTTGGAGAAGGTGGTGGACACCCCGGCCAGCACCCGGGCCGGCATGCTGTCACCGGCAAAAATAACGTGCTCGGGTGTGTCGAGAGAACCGCTCTCCGCCGTCGCCTCCGCGAGCAGCTGGAAGAGCATCGGCACACCCTGAACCACGGACACCCCGTGATCGGCGACCAGATCACGCAGATAGCCGGCCGAGGCACCCCTGCCCGGGTCGACCAGCACGACGGTGCCGCCGTACGCCAGCGTCGTCCACACGTCCAGCATGCAGAGATCGAAGTTGAGCGGCGCGTAGTTGAGGACGGCGACGCCGGTCGTGATCCCGAAGGTCTCGGCCGCCCACTCGGTGAAACGGCCGACCGCCCCGGACGACAGCGGAACGACCTTGGGCAGACCGGTCGAGCCGGACGTGGTGAGCATGAAGGTCACGGCTTCGTCGTCGACGGCCGCGGCGGCGGGGTACTCCGCGCAGTCCTTGGGAGCCCCGGTCGTGTCCACCACCCGGTCGACGGGTGCAGCGTCGGCGAGGCCGAGCACCACCGCGCATCCCGCCTGCTCGAAGAGGGCTTTCAGGGGGGCTTCGGGCAGCTCGTGCGAGGGCAGGAGGAAGGAGCGGCCGGCCATCAGACAGCCGAGGACCAGGGCCACGGCCTCCGGTGACTTGCGTACCAGCAGGCCGACGGGACGGTCGGCGTCCGGCGCCGCGTCCTCGACCTGGCCGCGCGCCCTGACCGCCATCGCGTACAGATCGCCGTACCTTACGGGCCGGTCCTCCCAGATGAGCGCGGGTGCGTCGGGCTGGGCGGCCGCGCGGGCCGTGAACGATGCGACGAGTGAGCGGGTCATGCCACGCCACCCGCTTCCGCCCGCTCGGCCGTCGCCCGGATGGTCCGCACGGAACGGAAGTTCCCGGACGTCAGTTCAGGGCCGGCCAGAGTGACGCCGTGCTGCTTCGCCAGCCAGCTCGCGATCTGCAGCACGCCGAGGCTGTCGATCACCCCGGTCGCCAACAGGTCGTCATCCGCGTCGAGTTCGGCCCACTCGACATCGGGGAGGAAGCGCTCGACGACGAAGCGGGCGATCTCATCCTCGGAGATGCCGAACAGTTGCTCCGGCTCGATCCCGGACTCGGTGGTCATTTCTGTTTCCCGTTCTGGGGTCGTGACATGTGCTGGGGTCGTGACATGTTCTGGGGTCGTGACATGGGGGCACCGCCTTGTCTCGGTGTTCCGGTCTCACACCTCTATGAGCGTGCAGAACCAGTGCATGCCGGGGGAGGCGACACCCGCGAGGGCGAGGAGGTCCCCCGGCGCCAGCTCTCCGGCCTCCGCGTGCAGGTGGAGGGAGACCAGCTGATCGGCGGCGCCCATGTGGCCGAGTCGGCGGGCGAGTTCGGCGTTGGTGCGGGCGAGGTGGAGGCCGATCGCGTCGGCGGCGCCGTGGATCGCCCGTGCGTTGTCGTTGAAGTAGACGAGCCGGGTCAGTTCGCTCCGGTCCCGGCCGGCCCGCGCCAGGGCCTGGTCGACCACGTCGGTGAAGCGTCCGACGACCTCCCCGATGAACTGCCCGAAGCGCTCGGGGTCCGCGCCGAAGTGCTCGTAGACCGCGATCATCGGGTCCAGGTCGCGATGGGTGCGGCCCGGGGGCGGTACGGGGTGGGCGGAACCGCCGATGTCGATACGGAACAGATCCGCGAACTCGGGATTGGTGAAGCTGGCGGAGGAGAGCCGCCGGAGGCTTGGATGCCCCCGGCGCAGGACGGCGGCGGCAGCTCCGTCACTGGCGATGGTGCCGTTGAAGTCCATCCGGTTGGTGTGCGTCTCGCTGACCACGTTGACCATGGCCACCAGTACGGTGCCCGTGTCGGGCGAGAGCGCCATCGCGCCGGCCGCGTGGTCCAGGGCCAACGACCACGCCGCGCAGGACTGGGTGAACAGCACGGTCGGGGTGCCGTGAGCGCCGAGCGCCCTGGCCATCGCCGCCGAGGGGTCCCACCCCAGGTACTGGGGGATGTCGGAGTGGCCGAGGACGATCAGGTCCACGTCCGCGATGTCGAGGCCGGCGTTCTTCAGGGCGACGCGGGACGCCTCGGCCGCCAGGTCGACCGCCGTCACCCCGTCGGCCACCCGGTGATAGCTCTCGTAGCCCAGCTTGGTGACGGCCTCGGGGTCGGGAAGGTACTCGTGCGCGGTCCCGGCCACATCACGTGGGGTGCCGAACGCGGTACCGGTCGCGATGATGCCCATCTCCACCGGGGTCTCCACCGGTCGTCCTTCAGCTCTCACGGGTACCGGCCCCCCGGGTGGTGAGTACGGCTTCGAGGCCGAGGGCCCAGTGCAGCAGGCGCTCGTCCTCACCGGCACGGCCGACGCACTGGAAGCCGAGCGGCAGGGCGCCCGCGGGACGGGCGGTGGGGAGGGTGAGGCAGGGAAGGCCGACGCCGCTCCACGGCAGGGACATCACCGAGTCCCCGGCGCTCTCCAGGCCGAGCGGTGCCGGTCCGGTGGCGGCAGGGGTGATCCACAGGTCGACGCCGTGCTCGGTCGTGGAGGCGGCCAGCCGGTCACGGAACGCTTCGCGTCGCGCCAGTGAGGCAGCGTGGTCGGACGCCTGGGCACCCTGGCCCTGGCGGATGGCCTCGGCGGTGCGCTCGTCGTAGAGCTCCTCGTAGCGTGCGAACCAGTCGGCGTGCGCCTGGGACAGCTCGTAGAGGTTGATCACGAAGAAGTCGAAGACCTCTTCCTCGAAGTTCTCGAACATGGGGACGCTCACCACGTCGTAGCCGGCCGTGCGCACCGCGGCCACCTGCTCGTCGAAGGCGCTACGGGCCTCCGGCTCGGCGAAGTCCAGGTACGGGCCCTCCGGGATGCCGAGCACCGGCCGGCCGGCGGCCGTGCGGTCGGGCCGCCAGTCGTCGCACAGGCAGCTCGCGGCCAGGGCGGCGTCGGCGACCCGAGCGGTGATCATGCCGACGGTGTCGAAGGTCGGGGCGACGGGGAGGACGCCGTCCAGCGGGATGCGTCCGTGACTCGGCTTGAAGCCGACCACGCCGCAGTACGCGGCGGGGCGGATGAGCGACCCGATGGTCTGGGTACCGATGGCGAGCGGCACCAGACCCGCGGCGACGGCCGCGGCGGAGCCGCTGCTCGTTCCGCCCGGGGTGTGCTCAGGACGGTGCGGATTACGGGTGGGCCCCGGCGCCGTGACGGCGAACTCGCCCGTCACCGTCTTTCCCGCGATGACCGCCCCGGCCTTGAGCAGCCGGTCCACGACCGTGGCCTGCCCTCCGGCCAGGGCCTCCGGCGGCAGCGCCGAGCCCGCCCCGGTGGGCAGCCCCTCGACGTGGATGATGTCCTTGATCCCGACCGGAACTCCGTACAGCGGAGGCCGGTCTCCCGGCTCCGTCCCGCGCCGGCCGGCTTCCTGGGCCGCGTGGGCCAACCGGTCCGCCCGGCCGGGCTCCGCCACGAACGACTGGACCGTACCGTCCACTTCGGCGATGCGCTCGATGGTCCTGGCCGCGTACTTCCGCGGCTCGACAGCACCCGTCCGCAGACTTTCGGCGGCGTCCGTCAGCGATACGGGCTGAACAAGATCTTCCATGACTTCCCTCATACGTTCCGGTCGGCGGGCATGTGTTCCCGGTCGGGGGCATGTGTTCCGGTCGGCGGCGTGTGTTCCGGTCGGCGGGCCGAGGCCCGTCATCGCTGCTGTGCCTCTCCGGGCGTCCTGGTCCCGGTCGCCGGAGTGGGGACGTCGCTCTCCGGAGGGGTCGCCGGCCCGCTCTCCTCGCCGGTGGGCGGGGCGCCCGGCGGGAGCAGTTCCTCCACGTCGGCCAGCGGGATGTCGAGCACCCTGAGATACCGCCGCGCCGCGTGCAGGGTGAGGGCCAGCAGGGCCATGGCGGCGGCCAGCACCAGGATGGCCCGCTCCACGCCCGCCGCGTCGGCGAGGAAGCCCGCGCCCAACGGGCCGATCCACTGGACCCCTTGGACGAAGAAGCGACTGGTCGCCGCGACTCTGCCCTGGTACTGGTCCGGGACCAGCCGGACCTCGTACGACTCGGTCACGACGTTCATCGGCACCATGCTGATCATGGCGACCATCACCACCAGGCCGATCTGCCACGGCTGGGAGACCGACACCACCACGGCGAAGGAGGCCATGAAGATCCACGCGGAGATGATCAGGACCCTCCGTGCGCCCAACTTGCCCATCAGCAAAGGGCCGAGGACCGCACCGATGACACCACCGGTGACCGCGAGCGAGGTGGCGAGACCGACCGCGGTCGGCCCGCCTCCCCGGTGCTGTATCAGCACCACGAAGAGCAGGATGAAGCCCTCGGCGACGGCGTTGAGCACAGCGCCCCAGATGAGCGTGAACACCAGGTAGTCGCTGCGCCTGATCATGCGCAGGCCGTCGCCCACGTCCTTGGCCAGGCTGGACCTGGGCCCGTCGCCGGGGTGCCGGTCCGGGCCGAGAGGCCGGCGGATCAACAGGGAGCCCAGGGTGACGAAGAGGAAGGAGACCGCGTCGAAGAGGAAGGGGATCCAGCGGCCCATCGCGTAGAGCAGGCCACCGAGCGGAGCGCCGATCAGCTGGGCGACCATGTCGCGCCCCATGCCTTGGGCCGTCGCGGTCGCTATCTGCTCCTTGGGCACGATCCTGCGGAGAACCGGCATCGAGACGGCGACCCGCAGGCCGGCCGCCAGACCACTGACCAGCGCCATCATGCCGATCGCGGTGATCGAGGGGGCGCCCCGGTACACCAGCAGAGCGACGACGCCCATCGACACCGCCTGGACCAGCGGCGCGAGACACAGGATGGCGCGGCGGGACACCCGGTCCGCCAGCGCCCCGCCCACCGCGAGGGTGGCCAGCTTGCCGACCATGTGCAGGACGGTGATGACGCCGGCCTGGGCGGCGGATCCGGTCAGGTGGAGGACCAGCAGCGGGAAGGCGAGCGTCGACACGCTGGTGCCCAGCGTCGACAGACCGTTGCCCGACCACCAGTACATGTAGTCGCGGTCCCGCCACAGTGACGGGGGGCCGGCCGGAGCCGGCCCGGTCTCTTCGGGACGCGCCTGCACCATGGCTAGTCGTCCCCTGTCCTTTGTCTGCACGCTCGTCCGGGCGTGCGCCGCCGACCTGCGATGCATGCTGGTCGATGGGGAACGGGCCGGGCCAGGCAGCGCACCGGCAACTCACGGGGCGGGAATTGCCGCTCGACGCCCCGGACCACGGTCGGGCACCTCGATGGTCCCGGCGCGGACCCGGCCCGCCCCGCCGCCGGAGCGAACCCCCTCGGCAGGACCGGCGCACCGCTACCGGGCAGAATCGCGAGGTCCACGTAACCCGTTGTCGAGCAGGAGGAGGCGAGGAGTGATCGCTGAGGTGGTGCCCACCGGGGTGCGGGCGCGGGAGGCGTTCGACGACGACGGCCCGGACGGCGCCGTCACCCTCTTCGCCACCGAACAGGCAGCGGTGGAAGGGGTGTTCGACGGGCGGCGCAAGGAGTTCACCACGGTGCGCGGGTGCGCCCGTGCGGCGCTGACCGCCCTCGGGGTGGACCCGGCGCCCTTGGTGCCCGGCCCCCTGGGCGCACCCGGCTGGCCTGCGGGGGTCGTGGGGAGCATGACCCACTGCCGGAACTATCGCGCGGCCGCTGTCGCGCTGACCGAGGACTTCGCCGCTCTGGGCATCGACGCGGAACCGCGGGAGCCCCTCTCCCGCTTCCTGGCGGAGCGGATCGTCACGGACGTCGAAGCGGGCTGGCTCCGGCAGGACTTTCCCTCGGCCGCCGGTCTGCCACTGGACCGTCTGCTCTTCTGCGCCAAAGAGGCTTCCTACAAGGCGTTCTCGCCGTGGACGGGAACCCGTTTCGGCTTTCGGGACTTCACCGTTCGACTGTGGCCCGACGGCACGTTCCTCGTGGTTCCCCCGACGCCCGAACCACTCACGTCATCCCCCGGCCCAGCTGGGTTCACCGGCCGCTGGGCGGCAGGTTCCGGCCTCCTCCTGTCCGTAGTGGCACTTTCGGCCAGCTCTTTATCGCCTGCCCCCCTGGGCGATTTGGCGCCGAAAGCAGGGAAAAATTGGGACAATCAGAAACAACCAACTCGGTAAACATGTGAACTTCATCATGCAGCAATGTTATTTTAAGCCAATCTTACCTGTCCTGCGGCGCGCCGATGCGGTACTTTCAGGCCGTCATGAGCGTTCGTCGACTCGGCCAACGCCTCTTCGGAGCCGGGAGCCCCGATTGACCCCGGGAGAGTGCGACGTTGCCTGTCCGCACGCCCGGGAGGACGACGTGACCGGGATCCGCAGGGGGCAGGGGGACTGGTCGACATCCGATCCGACGCCCCCAGACAGGAAAGGCGACCGATCAGTGCTGGACACCTTGAACTTCGGTTTCCCGCCTCTTCGACGGGGGCTGCGCAGGCCATACGGGCAACCAGATCCTTGCCGTACCCCTGCCTCCCCATGCGCTCGCTCCACACGGCACGCATAGGCACATGCTGATGATTTCAGCATGTGCACCGGTGGGCCGCGCGCTTGCCGACACGTCACAGCCGGTCAAAGCCGGGGCGGTCGGAGCCGTGCCGCTCGGCCGATTTTTCTGCCGCCTCCACATCTCCCACACGGCTGAGGTCTTGGAGTAGGGTCCTCCGTAATTGCAGGGGATGTCTCACTGAGCCGCTCGTCAGCGCAAACGCGAACCTCTCGGCGCCACAACGCCACGGCTCGCCTATCGGTACCACCGCTCTCATAAAGAATGCGGCGACCGCATTTTCGCATCGCGCGGATGCGCACGACTGGCACTGTTAATAATTCACGGGGGGCTTACATGCCGATTCTGAAGGAACACTACTCTTTCGACAGAACAGATATCCGCCAGCTCCGCGACTTCCTGGTCAATCAACGCAGGCTGTCCGGCTGGACGCAGGAGGAGCTCTCCGACCGCTCCGGCGTCAGTGTCCGGACCATCCGCAATCTGGAAACCGGCTCCAACACCAATCCCCGTCGGACCTCCGTCAGCCTGCTGCTCACCGCGCTCGGCGCCACCGCCACCGCGTTCTCCGAGCCGACGCCCTGGGACAGCGGGCGCAGGCCGGCGCTGGGGCAGCCGCCGGACCTCCACCCCGACCCGACAGCGCTCCCGCCGTGGCAGGGGCCCCGGCCGCTGGGCGACGCGTTGGTGGGCCGCCAGGCCGACCTGAGGCACGTCCTCTCCGCCGCGCAGCGCAGTCGGCTGATCGTTCTCACCGGACCCGGCGGCGTGGGCAAGACCCGCATCGCCCTGGCAGCGGCATCCCGGCTGCGCCCGCTGTTCCAGGGCGGAGTGGCCGTCGCCGAACTGCACGACATCCCGCCGCAGCATCTCGAACCCGCCGCCTCGGCAGCTGAGTTGACGCGTGTAGTACGGCGCCTGACCAGCAACGAAGGCGGTGCGCGGGGCGGTGCCGGGATCGGACGGCGGCTTCTGGTCCTGGACAGCGCCGAGCACGTCTCGCAGCAGACGGCGCGGATCGCGCGGCAGCTTCTCGACGAGCATCCCGGGCTCCAGATCATCGTGACCTCGCGCCGCGCCCTGGCCGTCGGCGCGGCCGAGACCTGGGAGGTCGAGCCGCTCTCGTGCGACCAGCGGGACGGCTCGGACACCGAGCTGCCGAGCGCGGTGGAGCTGTTCCTCCGCCGGGTACGGGCGAGTCTGCCGACGCTCGACCTGGGCAACCGGATGCCGCTGGTGCAGCAGCTCTGCCGGCTCCTCGACGGAATGCCCCTCGCGATAGAAGTGGCCGCGAGAGGCCTCAGATCGCTCCCTCTCACCACCCTCCTGCACGACAGGACGCTCTTCCACCTGCTCGCACACGTCGACGCCGGCGACCTGTCGCGGCACCGCACGCTGTCGGACAGCGTGCGGTGGAGCTACGACCTGTTGCCTCCCCCTCATCGCCAGCTCCTCCGTGAACTGTCCTCGCTCCCCCGCACGTTCTCCCTGGACGCGATCCCGCCCCAGTCGGGCGGGGGATGCGGAAGCACACGCGTCGCCCATCTCCTGGCCGAACTCGCCGATGTCTCACTGGTCCAGATCAATCGGGGGCAGCAGTACAGATACGGGGTCCACGCACTCGTGCGGCACTGGGTCACCCAGGAGGAAGCCCCGACCGACCTCGGACGCTCCGCCGAGCAGGGCCGCGACCGGCCCGTACTCGCGGGCAGCGCCTGGCGCCGGGCCATGTGACGCGCCGCCGGGGACGGCGCCCCGCTCATGCCGGCGCCCGCCCGGCAGCTGACCTGACGGCCTGGAGCGAGAAGTGCAGCGGGCCTTCGAGGCTCGACAGCATCAGCTCTTCCAGCCACGGCAGGCAGCTCTCCTCCAGCTCGGTCGTGTGGTCCAGGCGTCGCAGCAGTCGCTGCAGCGCCAGCACCAGCCATCCACTGCCGCCCGGCGCCGCGCGCTCCCGCTCGAAGGAGTAGAGCCAGGTGTAGAGACAGGAGGCGGCCGCGTGGTGGACGCTGTGCTCGGTGGCCTGATCCTGACCGTGCGTGGATGCGGCGTCGGGCGCCTCGGCGGCGATCCGCGCGTAGAAGTCGGTCCGGCGTTCGGAGAGCTCGCCGAGAACCTTGACGAGCGCGGCGCCCTCGGGCCCGGCGAGTTCGCGTTCCGCGATCCGGCGGGCCTCGGCGGCCGCCGGTCCCCAGCCCCGGGTGATCTCGTCCTCGCTGGCGTTGGTCAGCCGCAGCGCCCTGCCCGACGGATGCCACCGCGGGGCGTCCTCGGACCAGTCGAAGAGCTGCCGCAGCACCTCTTCCCCGCCGACGGCGGGACGGTCGGCCACGCGCGCCACCGCGGGGAGCTGGGAGGCGATGCTGTGGAGGTTGACGTGCGTGGTCCCCTCGAAGATGCTCGCTATCGCGTGGTCGCGCTGGAGCTTCTGGAACACGCCGGAGGCCACGCCTTC
Organism: Streptomyces sp. CNB091; assembly: GCF_000377965.1. Classification (NCBI taxonomy): domain Bacteria; kingdom Bacillati; phylum Actinomycetota; class Actinomycetes; order Kitasatosporales; family Streptomycetaceae; genus Streptomyces; species Streptomyces sp. CNB091. The sequence continues at coordinate 9,008 of NZ_KB899023.1, read as the reverse complement.
CCGCAGATAGCTCCGGGCTCCGAGAACCCTGGCCGCCTCCCCCACCACCTCCTCGCCGAGGGTCGGGACGAGGTATTTGACCACGGACGACCACAGGCTGAGCCGGGACGGCACGATGGAGAGCGAGCGCGCCACCGGCAGCGCCGTGCATTCCGCGATCAGCAGGTCCACATGGGAGTGGACCAGATGCCGCCGGATGACCGGAAGCCGGTAGATCTCCTGTCCGTAGAGCACGCGCTCACGCGCGTGACGCAGAGCGATCCGCAGCACCGAGTCCATGGTGCCGATGGACAGCGCTCCGATCGCCGTACGGGTGATCTGGAGCACCTGGAGGATGCCGACCAGTCCGGCGCCGGGACGCCCGAGGAGCGCGCCGGCGGGCACCCGGGTACGTTCGAAGGTGATCCCGCTGAGGTCGTGACCGCGCAGCCCGACCGTCTTCACGAACGGGTGGTTGGCCCAACTGCCTTGCTCCAGCTGCTCCTTGTCAAGCAGCAGCAGAGAGGACCGCGAACCGTCGATCGCCGCGTACACGGTGACGAAGCGGCCCCGGGTCGCGTTGCCGACGGGCCACTTCTCCCCGGTCAGGAGGAAGTCGTCACCGTCGGGCTCGGCGATGGTCTCGTTGGTGCCGAGATCGCTGCCGTGGTCGGGTTCGGAGACCGCGAAGCAGGCGAGTTCTCCGTCCAGGAGGGCGCCCGCGACCCGGGCGCGCTGCTCGTCGTTCCCCCACAGCCAGACCGAGTTGACCCCGAGAAGGGCGGACCCGAACATCACCGCGAGCGTCAGATTGCGGCGCGCGAGCGTACGGGTGAGCAGGAAGAGGTCTTCGAGGTTGCGGAGCCGGCCGCCGAACTCCTCGGGCACCAGGTAACCGGAGAAGCCCCACGACCTGAGCAGCTCCACCGCCCCTGGCGGCAGACTGTCCGTCTCCTCGTGCGCCACGATCTCGGCGAAGCTGAAGGGGCCGCTCCCGGCAGCCGGGTCACCGAGCGTCCGCTCCAGATCGGCGACCAGCGCGTGGGCCGGGCGCTCGCCCGCGTGGCCGCTCACACCAGGGGGCTGTCGACGCCGTAGCGGCTGAACATGCCGCTCAGGGCTTCCGCGTCGGGCAGCTCCGCCCGGCCCGCGACCACCTCGGCGCTGACCAGCTCGATCACGTCGCTGACCCGCTCCAGCTTCATCGCGGCCTCGGGATTCAGCGCCTGGAGGGCGAAGAGATCCTCCAGGTTGTATCCGAGCTCCGCGAGGACCAGGGAGTGGAAGCCGAGGTCACCGACGAGCCGGTGGTCGAGATCGATCCGGTCCGGCTTGCGGGGCGCGACCACCTGGACCATACCGATCACCACGGGAGCGATGGCCTCGGCGCCGATGGCGGCAGGAGTGTGAGTCATGCCGTCGACGCTAGGGCCTGCCGATGACCGGGCCCAGGCAACGGGCCCGGCAAGCGCGCGGCAACTAGGATCCTGTCGGGCAACCCGGCAGACGGCCCGCCCAGGGCGCTATGACGCCCCGTCAGCCGCGTGTCCCCGGGAAAGAGGACCGGCCCGTCGTCGAGGCGCGGCCATCGGGCCGAAGGGCCTCCGTCCCGCCGAAGTTGCCGCCCGGCTGCCTTGCCGGAACCGGGCTCGGCCATAAGGCTGACCGGCAGGAGCACAGCGGACAGCACACCGGCGGTCGACCGGGTCGGCGCCCGGTTCACCGTCGGGAACCCTCGATCGAGCAGGCGGGCTGCGGCCGCCCGGTGCGCTGCCGGCCTCACACCGGCGGAGCACCGGACCCGGGTGCTGCCCGGCGGTCACTCGTTCCCGGGCACCCGCCCCCGGCGGACGATCGCCGCGGTGCTCGACGCCCTGCCGGCTCTCCGGTGAGGCTCACCGGCTGGGACGAGAGACCGCTCAGGAAGTTCGAGTACACGTAGGCCGGCGGGCCCGTCGGACGAGCCTCGGCGACCAGGTCGCACAGGCTCTCCAGGAGGGCCGTCAGCTCGGCGCGGGCCAGGAACGCGCCGAGGCAGAAGTGAGGCCCGTAGGCGAACGTCAGGTGCTTGTTGGGAGTCCTCGCGAGGTCGAACGCGTCGGGCTCGGCGAAGACCCGGCCGTCGCGGTTGGCGGAGGCCAGCCAGGTGGTGACGATGTCGCCCTCCTCGACGAACTGGTCGCCGAGGACGAGGTCCTGGGTCGCGGTCCGCCCACTGTGCAGGGCGGGACTCGTCCAGCGCAGTACCTCCTCGACCGCCGACTCCGTCGTCACTTCGCCGGACTTGAGAGCCCGCCACTGGCCGGGCCGCTCCATCAGCGCCTGGAGCCCGCCGACCATCGAGAAGCGGGTCGTCTCGTGGCCGCCCATGATGATGCTGTAGCAGTTGAAGACGATCTCCTCGTGGGTGAGGGGCCGTCCGTCGATCTCCTTGGTCACCAGCAGGCTGACGACGTCGTCGTACGGTTTCTCGTGCCGGGCGGCGGCCAGCTCCGAGAAGTAGAGCAGCAGTCCGTTGCGCGACGCCCAGGTCGCCTCCTCGTCGGGGAGCCCGTCCTCGGTGGACAGGGCTGAGGAGGTGAGTTCGATGATGTGCTGCCGGTCGGCGGGCGGCACGCCGAGCAGGTCGCAGATGGCGGCGAGCGGGATGTGCGCGGCCACGTCGGCGGCGAAGTCCACCTCGCCCCGCTCGACCGCCTCCTCGACCAGCCGCCGGGTACCCCGCCGCACGCTCTCGACCACCACGTCGAGGGAGCGCGGCGAGAACGGCTTCAGCAGGGCGCTGCGCAGCGCCTTGTGCGGCTGTCCGTCCGTGACGGCCAGCATCCTCCCGGCCGCCGAGTCACCGCCGGCGAGCAGGGTGTCCAGCACGTTGCCCCGCTCCGAGGTGAAGCTCGCGCTGTCGCCGAGCACCGAGGCGACGTCCGCGTGACCACTGATCACCCAGAACCCCGGGCGGCTGTCGCTCTCGGGCTGCCAGTGCACCGGCGCCTCGTCCCGCAGCCGGCGCCACAACGGTCCCAGGTCGTGGTGGGCGTGCAGCAGCGGATCGGCCAGATCGACGGCGTCGAGCGGGCCCTGGTCGAGTGCGGGGCGGGTGTCCATGGGGCGGTTTCCTCGGACTCGGTTACGGGCGGGCGGGCGACAGCGGAAGGGCGCGGGGCGGACGGCGGCCGGGCGCCGCCGTCCGGGTCAGCGCGTCGGCTCGGTGGGGCCGGGGAAGAACGCGGTGGTGGCGCCGGCCGTCTCCGCGCCGTCCACGGTGAACTGCTGACCGGAGATGAAGGACGCCTGCGGCGAGGCCAGGAAGTGGAACACGTCCGCGATCTCCTCGGGCAGGGCGTGCCGCCGGGCCGGGATGCGTTCGTTGACCTCGTCGAGCATCGCGTCGGTGTACTCGGCGCGCTGCATGGGTGTCAGTACGGCGCCGGGGGCGACACACGCGGTCCTGATCAGCGGGCTCAGCTCCACGGCGAAGGTCTGGCACAGCGAGGCGACACCCGCCTTGCTGGCGTTGTAGTCCGCGTAGAGGGGGTAGCCGCGCGACCCGTTGACGGACGCCGTCGCCAGGAGCACTCCGTGGCCCTCCCGCAGCATGTGCGGAACGGCGTGCCGCCACAGGGCCAGGACCCCCATCAGATTGACGTCCAGGGTGCGCCGGGCGTCCGCCTCGGTGAGGTCTAGGATGGAGTGCCGGACGCTGATGCCCGCGTTGGCGATGACCACGTCGACGCGGCCGCGCTCGGCGTGCACCCGGTCGACGGCCCCGCCCACGGCGGTCCAGTCGGCGATGTCGAGCATGACCGTCCGGATCTCGCCGCCCCCCTCGCGGGGGCCGTCCGCCGCGCCCCCGGTGAGTGCCTGGATGTCGAGATTGACCACGTGGTCGCCCGAGCGGGCGAACCGCTCGGCGGTGGCGAGTCCGATACCGCTGGACGCGCCGGACACGATGACTGTGCGCATGATGCCTCTCCTGCTCCTTCCGGCCCGGCCGGCTCAGACGATGACGCGGTGGTTGCCGCGTACGTATCCGCTGACGTTGCGGCGCAGGTTGCGGCTGACGGTGAGCTTCTTCAGCCAGCGGTCGGTGCCGTCGTACCGGGCCGTGAACGACCGGCGGCCGTGGACGGCCCGGTAGTTGTCCACGATGAGCAGCGAGCCGGGGCCCACGGCGACGTCCCGCCGCACCCGGTGCAGCTCGGCCATCAGCCGGTCGAGCGCCCCCTCGGCCTCGGTGTCCCCCGGTGCGACGTCCATGAAAGGCCGGTCGATGCGCAGGTAGGGACGGAAACGGTCGCCCGACAGAACGGCGGTCGGAACGGCGCTGTGGATCATCCCGTACAGCTTCTCCAGCGCGGGATGTACGGGGTCCAGGGCCTCCAGCTGCCGTATGTGCTCGGTGTCCGGCATGATCCGGAAGCGGGGCTCGGCGAGTACCGCGCGGTCGTGCTCGCTCAGCCGGACGTCACGGACGGAGGCGACGATGGTCGGCACCAGGCCCGGGTTGCGCAGTCCGAAGAGCAGGAGGTAGTCACAGCGGTCGGGGTGGAAGCCGTCCTCGGTGTGGAACTCCAGCAGGCTCTCGCTGCCGTAGCCGCTCTGCCGCTGCTCGTCGCCCCGGATCGGCAGGATGTTCTGGATGATGCGCCCCTCCTGGAGGGTCTCCCAGCCGAACGGGTCGCCCAGCGCCATGCCGCACATCGCCAGCCACAGCTCCTGGGACCGGGCCGCGTCGGAGCGGATGGCGTGCCGCCAGTGGCCGGGTGTGGGTCCGATCAGCGCGTCGTCCACCGGGAAGCCGTGCACCAGGCATGCGGCGGACCTCTCGGTCCTGCGGTAGGAGAGGAGGAATCCGCGCAGGCCGGCGGGGAGCAACTCCTCGGCGGTGGGGGCGTGGTCGTAGAAGTCCGGCAGGCCGGGCGCCCCGTGAGCGGCACGGAGCCGTGCGGCGGCCTCCTCCAGCTGGGTGACCTCGGTGGCGTCCAGGTGGTATTCGGCGGGTGTGTCGCCGCGGTCGTTGCCCGGCGGGGCCACCGCGGCCACGTCCGGGGAAGGTACGTCAACAGTCGGGGTGCTGCTGGTCATGTCGGTTGTTGTCCTCACCTGGTCGTGACCGCTCGGGTCGTCCGTCGTTCGGTCCTGTGCGGCCCGCGCCGGGTGGCCGGGCCGCGTGGTGGTGCGCACCGGACCGGCCTGGCAGGGTCCAGGCCTTTCGTGGTCCGGTGATGGCGCTCGCTGCGGTGGTGCGTGTGCGGTGGGCGTGTGCGGTGGTGCGTCGGCCTCCTCTGCGAGGAGTCGGCTACCGCCAGTCCTCGGCGAACTCGTCGAGTTCGCTCTGGTCCAGGGTGATCAGCGGTTCCTGCGAGTCGGCCTCGTCGGCGTCCGCCGCCGGAGCCAGGTCCTTGACCGCGGTGGCGAGCGCCGCCACGGTCTTGTGGGCGAACACGTCGCGCGGGGCGATGTCCAGGCCCTCGGCGTGGGCCATCGTGACGAGCTTGATGGATCCGATCGAGTCGCCGCCCAGGTCGAAGAAGCTGTCGTCGATGCCGACGCCCTCCGTGCCGAGGGCCTTCTCGAACAACGCGCACAGCAGCTTCTCGCGCTCGGTCCGCGGTGCCCGGCCGCCGTCGGCTCCGGAGAAGTCGGGGGCGGGCAGAGCGGCGCGGTCGAGCTTGCCGCTCGGCGTCACCGGCAGTCGGTCGAGGGCGACGACGGCCACGGGCACCATGTGCTCCGGCAGTACGGCGGCGACGCGTTCGCGGAGCGCGGCCGGGTCGAGCCGGCCGGCCGTCACCGGGGCCGCGTACGCCACCAGGCGTGGTGAGCCGGGGGTGTCCTCCCGTACGACCACGACGGTCTGCCCCACCGAGGGGTCGGCGGCGAGCACCGCCTCGATCTCGCCCGGCTCGATACGGAAGCCCCGTACCTTGACCTGCTCGTCGACGCGGCCCAGGTACTCCAGGCCCCCGTCCGCCGTGCGCCGCGCCAGGTCGCCCGAACGGTACATCCGTGCGCCCGGCGGGCCGTACGGGTCGGCCACGAAGCGCTCCGCGGTGAGCCCGGGCCGCCGCAGATAACCGCGGGCGAGGCCCTCGCCCGCCAGGTAGAGCTCACCGGCCACCCCGACGGGCGTCGGCCGCAGAGAGCCGTCCAGCACCTGGACCCGGGCGCCGACGACCGGGCCGCCCATCGGCGGAGCGGTCCGCCCGGACAGCGGGCGGCTCATCGTCGCCATGACGGTCGCCTCGGTGGGACCGTACGCGTTGACCATGCGGCGCCCGGCCGACCAGCGTGCGACCAGGTCCGGCGGGCACGCCTCGCCGCCCACGACGAGGGTGACCCCGGGGGGCAGGGCGTCCTCGGGCAGCACGGCGAGCGAGGACGGCGGCAGCAGGAGCGCGGTCACACCGTGGCGCGCCACGGTCCGCGCGAGGGCCGGTCCGGGGAGCAGCTCGTCGGGGTCCGCGGTCACCGCGCTCGCCCCGGTCAGGAGCGCCGTGGCCAGTTCCCATACGGACGCGTCGAAGCTCGGCGAGGCGAACAGCAGCACCCGTTCCCGCGCACGGAGGGCGAGCCCGTCGCGCTGCTGGGCGATCAGGGCGGCGATCCCGAGGTGGGACACCACCACGCCCTTGGGGCGGCCGGTCGACCCGGAGGTGTAGATCAGGTAGGCGGCGTTCGCGGGCCGCAGCGGCGCGACCCGGTCGGCGTCGGTGAGAGGCGCCCCGGAGAGACCGGCAGTCAACTCCGCTTCCGGGTGCAGGAGTTCAGTGACATTCTCGGCATCCGGCCCGGGCCCGTCCAGGCACAGCACCTTCCCCGCACCGGCCTCGGCCATGACCGCCGCGCCCTCGCCGGTGGTGAGGACGAGATCCGGCCGCGCGTCACCGATCAGGTAGCGGAGCCGGTCCGGCGGGTAGCCGAGGTCCAGCGGAAGATAGGCCGCGCCGGCCTTGAGGACCGCCAGGACCGCGAGGACGGACCGCGCCGACTTCGGCATCGCGATCGCCACGACACGCTCCGGACCGATGCCCCGGTCCACCAGCGCGCGGGCGAGCCGGTTGGCCTGGACATCGAGGTCCCCGTAGGTGAGGGCCAGCTCGTGGTCGTACACCGCGACGGCGTCGGGTGCGGCCCGTACCTGCTCCTCGAAGAGTTCGGGGAAGGTCGCCGTCCGCTCGTGGGCCGCCCCTTCCGCCGCGGCCAGGAGCTGACCGCGTTCCCGGTCCGTGAGCAGGTCGATCCGGCCCAGGGGTACGGTCCGGTCGCGCACGAAGCAGTCGAGGACCTTGCGCACCCGGGCCAGCAGCGCACCGGCCTCCTCGGCCGTGAACAGGTCGGCCCGGTAGCTGAGTTCGAGGCTGAGCCGCTCGTCGGGCATGACGACCAGGCTGAGCGGATAGTGCGAGGCGCCGGGTACGGGCTCCTCGTCGAGGGAGATCCGCAGGCCCGGGACCTGCTCCTGGATGGCCGCCCCGTCGAAGGGGGTGTTCTCGAACCCGATGACGGTGTCGAAGAGATCCCCCAGTCCCAGAGCCCGCTGTACGTCGGGGAGCCCGGCATGGTGGTACGGGCGCAGCTCGGCCTGGTGCGACTGGAGGTCGGTCAGGACGTGGTCGAGCGATCGCGCGGGGTCCAGCCGTACCCGTACGGCGACGGTGTTCATGAAGAGGCCGACGATCTCCTCGACGCCGGCCAGCTCCGGGGGGCGCCCGGCGGTCGTCGCGCCGAACACGATGTCGTCGCGCCCCAGTCGGTGTCCGAGCGCCACCGCCCAGGCTCCTTGGACGACCGTGTTGAGCGTCAGGCCCGCGCCGCGCGCCGCGGCGGTGAGCGCGTCCGTCCCCGCCGCGTCCAGGACCTCCGTCACCAGGTGGGGCACGGTCGCGGTGGCCGCTTCGGCGCCCGGGGCGACCAGCGTCGGTTCGTCGATACCGGCCAGGGCCTCGCTCCAGGCCGACGTCGCCCGCTCGTCCTCCTGCCGGCCGAGCCAGCCGAGGAAGTCGGTGAACTGGGCCACCGGCCGGCCCCGGTCGGCTCCGCCGCGGGCGTAGAGGGAGAAGACGTCACGGAAGAACAGCGGCAGCGACCATCCGTCGAGCAGGGCGTGGTGGTAGGTGGTCAGCAGGGCGTGGTCGTCGGTCCCGAGCCGGACCAGGGTGACCCGCATCAGCGGAGGGGCGGTGAGGTCGAAGCGGGTGACGCGGTCCTCGTCGACCAGCTCCGCCAGTCGCCGGCGGCGTTCGTCCTCGCCGTGACCGGAGAGGTCGATCTCCCGCCACGGGACGCGCAGCCCCTCGTGCACCACCTGGACGGAACGGCCCGATGCCAGGAGCCGGAACGAGACGCGCAGCCCGGTGTGGCGGGCGAGGGCCGCGTCGAACGCCTTGCGCAGCACGGCGGACGTCAGTGGGCCCTCCAGCCGTGCGGGCGCCTGGGCGGTGTAGACGTCGATGCCGTCGGCGGCCAGCAGGGCGTGGAAGTGCATGCCCTGCTGGAGCGGGGTGAGGGGCAGTACGTCGGCCGACTCGTGTCCGTCGGCGGTGGTCTCCGCCAGTTCGGCGTCGTTCAGCGTCAGCAGCGGCCCGGTGCCGGAGCCGTCCGCCGCCGTGGGGGCCGGCTCCTCGATGTCCTGGGCCGCCTCGGCGAGCTTGGCGATGGTCTTGTGGACGAAGACGTCCCTGACGGCGATGGCGAGTCCGGCACGGTGGGCGCGGGCGGCGAGTTGCATCGAGATGATGGAGTCGCCGCCGAGGTCGAAGAAGCTGTCGTCGACGCCGATGCGCGGCTGCCCCAGCACCTCCGCGAACACCTCGTGCAACACCAGCTCCCGCTCGGTGACCGGAGCCCGGTACACCCCCGCCGCCCGGAACTCCGGCACCGGCAACGCCCCCCGGTCCACCTTCCCGTTCGGCGTCAGAGCGAACGACTCCACCACCATCACCACCGCCGGAACCATGTACTCCGGCAACCGCCCCGCCACGAACTCACGCAACGCGACCACGTCCGGCCGCTCACCCGAGGCGGCC
>NZ_KB899022.1:0-33300 GCF_000377965.1 Streptomyces sp. CNB091 | reverse complement strand
GCGGCCACCTCACCCTGCGAATGACCCACCACGCCGTCCACGGCGACACCGAACGACCGCCACACCTCCGCCAGCGACACCATCACCGCCCACAACACCGGCTGCACCACATCAACCCGCGCCAACAACCGCTCCGAACCCAACGCCTCCGCCAACGACCAATCCACATAAGGCCCCAGAGCCCGCTCACACTCACCCATCCGCCCCGCGAAGGCCTCCGACTCCCCCAACAACTCCGCAGCCATCCCCACCCACTGCGACCCCTGACCCGGGAAAACCAGCACCGAACGGCCGGAAACCAGCCCTCCGCCGGACACCGCAGCCCCCTGTGACAGCGCGGTGAGGTGCTCGGCGAGGTTCTCCTCCGTGCCCACCAGCGCCACGCGGTGTCCCAGCGCACTGCGGCCCGTGGCCAGGGAGAAGGCCACGTCCGCCGCGCGGACGCCCGACCCGTCCGTGAGCCGGGCCGACAGAGCCGCGGCCTGGGCGCGCAGTGCTTCCGGAGTGCGGGCCGAGAGGAGCAGGGGGACGGCGGCGGGTACGGTCTCCGGTGTCCCGGACCCGTCGATGAGCTGGTCTGCGGCAGGTTTCGGGTCGGCCGGGGCCTGTTCGAGGATGACGTGGGCGTTGGTGCCACTGACGCCGAAGGAGGAGACACCCGCGCGGCGCGGACTGCCCGTTTCGTCCCACGTACGGGCCTCGGTCAGCAACTGTCCGGCCCCCGCCGACCAGTCCACCTCAGGCGTCGGACCGTCCACGTACAGCGTCTTGGGCATCACCCCGTGCCGCAGGGCGAGTACCGACTTGATGACCCCTGCCACACCTGCGGCTGCCGAGGCGTGTCCGATGTTGGACTTCAGCGACCCGATCCAGACGGGACGGTCCACCGGCCGGTCCTGCCCGTACGTCGCCAGCAGCGCCTGTGCCTCGATCGGATCACCCAACCGGGTCCCCGTCCCGTGCGCCTCCACCACATCCACATCCGACGCCGTCAGCCCCGCGTCCGCCAGTGCCGCCCGGATCACCCGCTGCTGCGACGGACCGTTCGGCGCCGTCAGACCATTGCTCGCACCGTCCTGGTTCGTGGCCGAACCCCTTACCACCGCCAGCACCGGATGCCCATGACGCCGCGCGTCCGACAACCGCTCCACCAGCAGCATCCCCACGCCCTCCCCGAAGGCGGTCCCGTCGGCTGCCGCCGCGAAGGACTTGCAGCGGCCGTCCGGGGCGAGCCCGCCCTGTCGGCTGAACTCGACGAAGAGTTCGGGGCTGCACATCACGTTGACACCGCCGGCCAGGGCGAAGGAGCACTCGCCCGAGCGCAGCGCCCGTACCGCGAGATGCAGGGCCACCAGCGACGACGAGCACGCCGTGTCCACCGTGACGGCGGGGCCTTCCAGGCCGAAGAAGTAGGCCAGGCGTCCGGAGACGATGCTTCCCGAGTTTCCGGTGCCGAGGAATCCTTCGACGTCCTCGGGGATGTAGGGCAGCAGCCGGGCTGCGTAGTCCTGCTGCATCAGGCCGACGTACGTGCCGACCGGGGCGCCGCGCAGGGTGGACGGGTCGATGGCCGCGCGCTCGAAGAGTTCCCAGGTGGTCTCCAGGAGCAGCCGCTGCTGCGGGTCCATGGCCAGGGCCTCGCGCGGGGAGATGCCGAAGAACTCCGCGTCGAAGTCGGCCGCGTCGTGGAGGAAGCCGCCGTGGCGGGTGTAGGAGGTGCCGGTGCGGTCGGGATCGGGGTCGTAGAGCGTGTCCAGGCTCCAGCCCCGGTCGGTGGGGAACCCGGAGATGCCGTCGCGGCCCTCGTCCAGCATCCGCCACAGGTCCTCGGGGGAACGGACACCGCCGGGGAGACGGCAGGCCACGGAGACGATCGCGATCCGGTCGTCGTCCGCGTCCCGGTTCCGGTCGGCCGGCCGCGCGGGTACGGAGGGTGTGTAGGCCGTTGTCGTGGCGGCATTCGGGGCCCTGAGTCCGGCGCCCAGGAAGGCAGCGAGCGCCGCCGGGGTCGGGTGGTCGAACACCAGGCCTGCGGGGAGGCGCAGGCCGGTGGCGGTGTTGAGGCGGTTGCGCAGTTCCACCGAGGCCAGCGAGTCGAATCCCAGTTCGCGGAAGGCACGTCCGGGGTCGAGGGTGTCCGGGGCGGGGTGGCCGAGGACGGCTGCCGCGTGGGTGCGGACGAGTTCGACGAGCAGCCGGGTCCGTCCGCCCGCGTCGAGGGCCGCGAGGCGGTGACGCAGGGCGTTGTCGTCGGCCGCCGCCTCCGCGCCCGCGGCGGCCCGGCGCGGCGGGGTGCGCGCCAGGCCGCGCAGCAGCGGTGGCAGGGTTTCGGCCGTGGCCGCAGACCGCAGGGCGGCGCTGTCGAGGCGCATCGGGACCAGGGCGGCCCGGTCCACGGTGAGCGCGGTGTCGAATAGCGCGAGTCCCCGCTCGGTGGAGAGCGGCGGCATCCCGGACCGGGCAAGGCGGCGTACGTCGTCCTCGTCCAGGTGTCCGGTGAGGGCGCTGGGCTGCTCCCACAGGGTCCAGGCCAGCGACTGGCCCGCCAGTCCCGCCGTCCGGCGCCGGACGGCGAGGGCGTCGAGGAAGGCGTTGGCGGCGGCGTAGTTGGCCTGTCCGGGGCCGCCGAAGGTGCCCGCGGCCGAGGAGAAGAGTACGAAGTGGGTGAGGTCGAGGTCGCGGGTCAGTTCGTGCAGGTGGAGGGCGGCCTCGGCCTTGGGGCGCAGGACGGCGTCCACGCGTTCGGGCGTGAGCGCGGTGACGACGCCGTCGTCGAGGGTGCCCGCCGTGTGGATCACGGCGGTCAGCGGGTGGGCGGGCGGGAGGTCCGCGAGTACGGCGGCCAAGGCGTCCCGGTCAGCGGCGTCGCAGGCGACGACGGCGGTCTCGGCACCCAACTCGGCTAGTTCGGAACGGAGTTCCTCCGCTCCGGCGGCGGCCGGGCCGCTGCGGGAGAGCAGCAGCAGGTACCGGACGCCGTGCGCGGTGACCAGGCGGCGGGCGATGTGGGAGCCGAGTAGGCCGGTACCGCCGGTGATCAGGACCGTACCGTCCGGGTCGAAAGACGGGAGGGGCCCGGCCGCGTCGTCCGAGGGGTCCGGGGCGTTCTTGAGGACCCGGACCAGCCGGGGTACGCGGACGTCGCCGCCGCGCACCGCGGACTCCGGTTCCCCCGAGGCTAGGGCGGCGGCGACGCCCGGGAAGGTGCCGTGTTCGTCGTCGGGGTCGAGGTCGAGCAGGGCGAAGCGCCCGGGGTGTTCGGAGCGGGCCGAACGGACCAGCCCCCAGAGCGCGCTGTGCGCGGGGTTGCGTACGTCCTCCCCTTCCCCGGCTTCCCCGGCGCTGACCGCGCCCCGGGTGGCGAACACCAGGCGCGCGCCCGCCAAGCGGTCGTCGGCGAGCCAGGTCTGTACGTCGGTGAGGGCCTGGTGGACGGCCGCGCGGACCGCGGCGGCCGGTCCGGCCGCGTCCGGCTCCCCACAGACGAGCAGGACCGTTCCGGGCACCGGGGCTCCGGCGTTGACGGCGGCCTGCAGTGTGGCCAGGTCTGCGGTGCGGTGGACGGGTGCGCCGCCGGCGCGCGGGGGTGCGGTGACCCATTCCGTGGCGTAGAGGTCCTGGTGGCGGCGGCCTTGAGACGCTCGGTCGGCGCCGAGGGCGAGCGTTCCGGCGGGCCGCAGGACCAGCGCGTCGACGGTCGCCACGGGGGCACCGGTCGCGTCGGCGACGGCGAGCGTCACCGCGTCGGGTCCGGCCGGGGCGAGCCGGACGCGGATCACCCCGGCGCCGGTGGCGTGCAGGGTGACACCGTTCCAGGAGAACGGCAGCCGTCCCCCGGGGTGGGCGTCCGCGCCGGGGGCGCCGGGCACGCCGGTGGCGTGCAGGGCCGCGTCCAGCAGGGCCGGGTGGAGGCCGAAGCGGTCGGCGTCGGGGGCGGTCACGGTGGCCTCCGCGAACAGTTCGTCGCCGCGCCGCCAGGCCGCGCGCAGGCCCTGGAAGGCGGGACCGTAGGCGAATCCGCCCGCCGCGAAGCGGTCGTACAGCCCGTCGAGGTCGAGGGGTTCGGCGCCGGGCGGCGGCCATGGCATCGGCCCGCCGGCCCCGGTGGCTTCGGCGCCGTCCTGGGCCAGGACGCCTTCGGCGTGCCGGGTCCACTCGTCGTCGAAGTCTCCGTCGGCGGTGGTGTCCGGCCGGGAGTGCAGGCTGAGCGGGCGGTGGCCCAGGGAGTCGGGAGCGCCCACGGTGAGGCGCAGTACGGTGCCGCCGTGCTCGGGCAGCACCAGGGGGGCCTCAAGGGTGAACTCCTCGACCCGGGGGCAGCCGACGCGGGCTCCGGCCTGGAGTGCGAGTTCCAGGAAGGCGGTGCCCGGGAGGAGTGCCCGGCCGCCGACGGCGTGGTCGGTGAGCCACGGATGGGTGCGGGCCGACAGTCGGCCGGTGAGGAGCAGGCCGTCGCTGTCGGCGAGGAGCACGACGGCGCCCAGCAGAGGATGGCCGGCGGGGGTCAGTCCGGCGGAGGTGACGTCGGCGGTGGGTGCGGCGCCGTCCTCCAGCCAGTACGGGGCGCGCTGGAAGGCGTAGGTGGGCAGTTCCACCCGTCCGGGGCGGCGGCCGGCGAAGACGGTGTCCCAGTCCGGGGAGACTCCGCGCAGATGGAGTTCGGCCAGGGACTCGGTGAACCGGCGCGGGCCGCCGTCGTCGCGGCGCAGGGTGCCCAGGGCGGTGGCGTCGGCGCCCGCGTCCTCGACGGTCTCCAGCATCCCGACGGTGAGGACCGGGTGGGGGCTGCTCTCCAGGAGGACCTGGTAGCCGTCCGCGAGCAGGGCGCGCGTGGCCTGTTCGAAGCGGACGGTGCCGCGCAGGTTCCGGTACCAGTAGTCGGCGTCGAGGACGGAGGTGTCCTCCAGCAGGGCGCCGTCGACCGTGGAGTAGAAGGGGACGGCGGACGGACGCGGGGTCACCCCGTCCAGTTGGGTGAGCAGTTCCGTACGGATGTCCTCGACGTGGGCGCTGTGCGAGGCGTAGTCGACAGGGATGCGCCGGCTGCGGATGTCCAGGGCCGCCGTCCAGTCGAGGAAGGCGTCGAGCGCGTCGGTGTCGCCGGAGACGACGGTGGAGGCGGGTCCGTTGACGGCGGCGACGGAGAGCCGGCCCTCCCAAGAGGCGAGGTGTTCGGTGACCTGTTCGGCGGGCAGGGCCACCGAGGCCATGCCGCCGCGTCCGGCCAGGGCGCGGATGGCCCGGCTGCGCAGGGCGACAATCCGAGCGGCGTCGTCCAGGGAGAGGGCTTCGGCGACGCACGCGGCGGCGATCTCGCCCTGGGAGTGGCCGATGACGGCGCCGGGGGTGATGCCGTGGGAGCGCCACAGTTCGGCGAGGGAGACCATGACGGCCCAGAGCACCGGCTGCACCACGTCGACGCGTTCGCCCGGCGGGGTGCCGGGGGCGCCGCGCAGGACGGCTTCCAGGGACCAGTCGACGTAGGGGGCCAGGGCAGCCTCGCACTCCGCGAAGCGGGCGGCGAAGGCGGGGGCGGAGTCGAGGAGTTCGACGGCCATGCCGGCCCATTGGGACCCCTGCCCGGGGAAGACGAGGGCGACCTGTCCGCCGGTTCCGGCAACGCCGCCGACCAGGCCGGGGACGGTACGTCCGGCCGCCAGGGCGTCGAGGCCGTCCCGGAACTCGTCGGGGTGTGCCCCGATCAGGACCGCCCGGTGCTCGTGCGCGGCGCGGGTCGTGGCGAGGGCGTGGCCGACCTCGGCCGGGCCGGGTCCGGGGTGCGCGTCGAGGTGGTCGCGGAGCCGTTCGGCCTGGGCGCGCAGCGCTTCGGCGGTGCGTCCGGAGAGCACCCAGGGGAAGACGGGTGGCGGTGTGCCGTACGGGGCCGGGGTGTGCCGGGCCGTGTCCTGGCCGACGGGGGCGTCGGAGCTGCCCTGGGCGTCCGGTTCTCCGTGCTCGGCGGGGACTCCGGGGGCGTCCGCCCGTTCTCCGTCCGCCCGTTCTTCCTCCGCCTGCTCCAGGACGACATGTCCGTTGGTACCGCTGACGCCGAACGAGGAGACCGCCGCCCGGCGCGGCCGTCCGGTCTCGGGCCAGGGGGTGTTCGCGGTGACCAGGCGTACCGCGCCCGCCGTCCAGTCGATCTGCGGGGAGGGGTCCTGCGCGTGCAGGGTGGGCGGGACGGTGCCGTGCCGCAGGGCGAGGACGGTCTTGATGACGCCGCCGACTCCGGCCGCCGCCTGGGTGTGCCCGATGTTGGACTTGAGCGAGCCGAGGAGCAGCGGCTGGCCGTCCGCGCGGTCCTGCCCGTAGGTGGCCAGCAGGGCCTGGGCCTCGATCGGGTCGCCCAGCGGGGTGCCGGTGCCGTGCGCCTCGACCACGTCCACGTCGGCGGGGGTGAGTCCCGCGTTGGCCAGGGAGTGGCGGATGACGCGCTGCTGGGCGGGGCCGTTGGGGGCGGTGAGCCTGCTGCTGGCGCCGTCCTGGTTGACGGCGGTGCCACGGATCAGGGCGAGGACCGGGTGGCCGTTGCGCCGGGCGTCGGAGAGGCGCTCCAGCAGGAGCATGCCGACGCCCTCGCCCCAGCCGGTGCCGTCGGCGGAGGCGGCGAAGGACTTGCAGCGGCCGTCCCGGGCCAGGCCGCCCTGGCGGCTCATCTCCACGAACGGGACGGGTGTCGACATGACCATCGCGCCCCCGGCCAGGGCCAGGGTGCAGTCGCCGGATCGCAGGGCCTGGGCGGCGAGGTGGATGGCGACCAGCGAGGAGGAACAGGCGGTGTCGACGCTGACCGCCGGGCCCTCCAGGCCGAAGGTGTAGGCGACGCGGCCCGAGGCGACGCTGTCGGAGCTGCCGCTGCCGACGTACCCGGCCACGTCGTCGGGGACCTGGCGCAGCCGTACCGCGTAGTCCTGGTACATCACTCCGGCGAAGACGCCGGTCCTGCTGCCGCGCAGGGTCGCGGGGTCGATGCCGGCCCGTTCGAACGCTTCCCAGGTGGTCTCCAGGAGGAGCCGCTGCTGCGGGTCCATCGCGAGTGCTTCGCGCGGGGAGATGCCGAAGAACCCGGGGTCGAAGTGGCCGACGTCATCGAGGAAGCCGCCCAGGGCGGTGTGGCTGGTGCCCTCGCGCAGGCGTTCCGGGTCGTCCAGGTGGTCGAGGTCCCAGCCCCGGTCACGGGGGAATCCGGTGATGGCGTCGGTCCCGTCCGTGACCAGGCGCCAGAGGTCCTCGGGGGACCGTACGCCGCCGGGGTAGCGGCAGCTCATCGCGACGACCGCGATGGGTTCGCGGCCCGCTTCCTCCGCTTCGGTCAGGCGTCGGCGGGTGCGGTGCAGGTCCGCCGTCACGCGCTTGAGGTAGTCCCTCAGCTTGTCGTCGTTCACCATCGGGAGCCGCCGTCCTGGTTCGCGTGTCGGTTCGGTGTCATGACAGGCCGAGCTCGTTGTCGATGAGGTCGAAGAGTTCGTCGTCGCTGGCGCCGTCCATGCGGTCCTCGAGGGAGTCGGCCGCTGTGCCGTCGCCCGCGGTGGCCGCCGGGTCGAGGCGCCCCAGGAGTTCCCGGAGCCGGCCCGCGAGCCGTTCGCGGACGGCCGGGTCGTCGACGCCGCCGTCGAGTGCGCCTTCCAGGCGGTCCAGTTCGGCGAGGCCAGGGGCCGGGCCGGGTGCAGCGTCGGGGACGAGTTCGGCGGCGAGGTGTGCGGCGATGGCGGCCGGGGTGGGGTGGTCGAAGAGCAGGGTGGCCAGCAGGGGGTGGCCGGTGGCGGCGCGCAGCCGGTTGCGCAGTTCCACCGCCGTCAGCGAGTCGAAGCCGACCTCCAGCAGGCCGCGTCCGGGCTCGACCTCGGCCGGGCCGCTGTGGCCGAGGACCAGGGCGGCGTGGGTGCGGACCAGGTCGAGGAGGACCCGGCCGCGCCGGGTCTCGTCGAGGGAGCCGAGGCGCTGCTTCAGCGCTTCGGGCCCGTCGGGGCCGGTGGCGGTGGCGGGGCCCGCGACGGCACGCCGGGCGGCGGGGCGCACGAGGCCGCGCAGCAGGGCGGGTACGCCGCCTGCAAGGGCCTGGGCGCGGACGGCGACGGTGTCGAGCCGCAGCGGGAGGAGCACCGGTTCGTCGAGGGTGGCGGCCGTGTCGAACAGGGCCAGTCCCCGGTCCGGTGCGAAGGCGACGATCCCGCCCCGGGCGATCCGTCGCAGGTCGGCCTCCGTGAGCCCGCCGGTCATCCCGGTGCTGTTGGCCCACAGGCCCCAGGCGAGGGAGCGGCCGGGCAGCCCGTCGGCGCGGCGCCGGTGGGCCAGTGCGTCGAGGAAGGCGTTGGCTGCGGCGTAGTTGCCCTGGCCCATGCCGCCGAAGACTCCGGCGATGGAGGAGAAGAGGACGAACTCGGAGAGGTCCAGTCCGGCGGTGAGTTCGTGCAGGTTGACGGCGGCGTCCACCTTGGGGCGCAGGACGAGGTCCAGTTGCACAGGCGTCATGGTGGCGACGACGGCGTCGGCCAGCACCCCGGCCGCGTGGATCACCCCGGTCAGGGGGTGTGCGGCAGGCACGGCGGCCAGCAGGGCGGCCAGGGCGTCGCGGTCGGCGGCGTCGCAGGCGGTGATCTCGGCGTGCGCGCCCAGGGCGGCGAGTTCGGCGACGAGTTCCGCCGCGCCGTCGGCGGCGGGGCCGCTGCGGCTGGTCAGCAGCAGGTGCCGGACGCCGTGTTCGGCGGCCAGGTGGCGGGCGATGTGGGCGCCGATGGCGCCGGTGCCGCCGGTGATCAGGACGGTCCCGTCACCGGACCAGCCGGGGGTGCGGCCGGGGGCGGCCAGCGGTACGCGGGCGAGCCGGGCGGTGTGGACGGCCCCGGCCCGGATCGCGAGCTGGGGCTCCCCGGACACGAGGGCTTCGGCGAGGACTGCGGGCGGGGTCTCTTGGGCGTCCAGGTCCAGCAGGACGAAGCGGTAGGGGTTCTCGGTCTGGGCCGAGCGGACCAGGCCCCAGAGCGCGGCCAGGGCAGGGTCCGGGACGTCGTCGCCGGTCACCGGCACCGCGCCCGCGGTGACCAGGACCAGCCGGGAGCCGGTCAGGCGCTCGTCGGCCAGCCAGCCGCGCAGCAGGTCGAGGACCGCGCCGAGGCCGTCGTGGACCGCGTCGCGGAGGGTGCCGGGCGGCGCGTCCGGGACGGGTCCGGGCGGGCAGGGGGTCAGGACCAGCCGGGGCGGCTGCTCGCCCGTGTCGAGCAGGGCGGAGAGCGCGGCGAGGTCGGTGACCGTACGGCCGGGGAGCGGCACGGCGCAGGGCAGGGGGGTCCCGGTGCCGAGCACGGTCCAGGACTCCGGGTCGGGGACGGTGTCCGCCGCCGTCCCGGTGCGCTCGGGCAGGGCGTGCCACTCGGGGCGGAAGAGTTCCTCGTGGTGTCCGGTGCGCGTGGCCCGGAAGCGGTCGGGCGAGACGGGCCGCAGGACGAGGGAGCGGGCCGAGACCACCGGCCGCCCGGTGCCGTCGGTCGCCCGTACGGTGACGGCGTCGCGGCCGGCCGGGGTCAGCCGCAGCCGGAGTTCGGTGGCGCCGGAGGCGTGCAGGCGCACCCCGTTCCAGGAGAACGGCAGCCAGCCCTGCGCGGGTCCTTCCAATACGTCGAAGACCAGCGCGTGCAGGGCCGCGTCCAGCAGGGCCGGGTGCAGGCCGAACGCGGCGGCGTGCGGCCGCTGTTCCTCCGGCAGGCTCGCTACGGCGTACACCTCGTCGCCCAGCCGCCAGGCCGCGCGCAGGCCCTGGAAGGCGGGGCCGTAGGCGAAGCCGCCGTCCGCGAAGCGGTCGTACAGACCGTCCGTGTCGAGGGGGACGGCTCCGGGCGGCGGCCAGGCCGCGGGGTCGCCGTCCGGGTCCTCCGGCTCGAAAAGGTCTGCCGGGCCGGGGTTCCTGGCGGGGGTGAGCAGGCCGCTCGCGTGCCGGGTCCAGGGGGCGTCGGGGCCGTCGTCGGCAGCGCGGGCGTGGACGCTCAGCGGGCGGGTGCCGGAGGCGTCCGGACTGCCGACGGTGAGCTGGAGGGCGACGGCTCCGCCCGGCGGGAGCACCAGCGGTGCCTCCAGGGTCAGTTCCTCGACCTGGTCGCAGCCGACCTGGTCCCCCGCGCGGACCGCGAGCTCCAGGAACGCGGTGGCGGGAAACAGCACCCCTTCGTAGACGCCGTGGTCGGCCAGCCAGGGGTGGCTGCGGACCGAGAACCTGCCGGTGAAGAGGAAGCCGTCGGAGTCCGCGAGTTCCGTTCCGGCGCCGAGCAGCGGGTGGTCGACGGTCCGGAGTCCGGCCGCGGGCAGGTCCGCGGTGGCCGGACCGGCCGCCAGCCAGTAGCTGCCGCGCTGGAAGGCGTAGGTCGGCAGGTCGACGGCGGGGCGGGACGGACCACCGGAGTGGATGGCGCTCCAGTCCACCGGGACGCCCGCGACGTGCAGTCGGGCCAGGGCGGTGGCCGCCGCGGGTGCCTCGGGCCGGTCATTACGCAGCAGCGGCAGCAGCAGGGGGGTGCCGGTGAGGGCGGCGGTACCGGTGACTTCGGAGCCTCCGACGGCTGCGGCGGCTCCGGTGGCTCCGGTCAGGCAGTCCTGGCCCAGGGCGGTGAGCGCGCCATCGGGTCCGAGTTCCAGGAACGCGGTGACGCCGTCGCGTTCCAGGTGCCGTACGCCGTCCTCGAAGCGGACGGTGCCGCGCACGTGCTCCACCCAGTAGTCCGGTGAGCCGAGTTGCTCGGAGGTGGCAGGCTCGCCCGTCAGGTCGGAGATGACGGGGATGGTGGCCGCCCCCGGGACGACCTGGGCAACGACCTCGCGGAACTCGGTGAGCATGGGCTCCATGAGGGGCGAGTGGAAGGCGTGGGAGACGCGCAGCCGACGGGTCTTGCGCCCGCGCGCGGCGAGTACGGCGGTGATCTCGTCGACCGCCGCTGCGTCGCCCGAAATCACGGTCGAGGCCGGGCCGTTGACCGCCGCGAGGCCTACGGCGCTCTCGCGGCCCGCGAGCAGCGGCAGCACCTCCTCCTCCCCGGCGGCGAGGGCGGCCATCGCGCCGCCCTCCGGGAGGGCCTGCATCAGCCGTCCCCGCGCGACCACCAGCCGTGCGGCGTCGGGCAGGGCGAACACGCCCGCGACATGGGCGGCGGCCAGCTCGCCCACGGAGTGGCCGAGCAGCCGGTCGGGACGTACGCCCCAGTGCTCGACAAGCCGGAACAGGGCGACGCCGAGGGCGAACAGGGCGGGCTGGGTGTACTCGGTACGGTCCAGCAGACCGTGGTCCGGATCGCCGGGGCCCGCGTCGATCACCTCCCGCAGCGGGCGGTCCAGCAGCGCGTCGAGTTCCGCGCAGACCGCGTCGAAGGCGTCGGCGAAGGCCGGGAACCGCGCGTACAGTCCGGCGCCCATGCCGGTGCGCTGGCTGCCCTGGCCGGGGAAGAGGAAGGCGGTCTTCGCCGCCGGACCGGTGACACCGCTCACCAGGTCCGCCGACGGCTCTCCGGCGGCGAGCGCGGCGAGCCCCTGGAGCAGGGCCCGCCGGTCCGTGCCGGTGAGGGCGGCCCGGTACTCGAAGGTGCTGCGGTTCAGAGCCAGGGAACGGCCCAGGTCCGCGGCGGCGAGGGCCGGGTGCCGCTCCACGTGCCGCAGCAGCCGGGCGGCCTGGGCGCGCAGCGCGGACGCGCTGCGGGCGGAGAGCAGCCAGGGCAGGGCGGGCGCGGTGGTGGCCGCCGGGTTCGGCACGGGGGTGTCGGGCAGGGACGGGCCGGAGGCGCCGGGGGTTGCGGAGGCGTCCGGGACGGCGAGGGTGCGGGGCGGAGCGGCGCCGGAGGCGTTGGGGGCGGCGGCCCGCGCCGGTTCGGATACATCAGGGTCAGCGGGCGCTCCGGTCCCGGCCGGTTCGCATACGTCGAGGCCAACGGACGCTCCGGTCCCTGCCCGCCCGGGCAGGGCGAAGGCATCCTCCGGAGCCTGCACCGGACCGGCGTCCGAAGCCGGTTCGGTGGGCTGTTCGAGGATGGTGTGGGCGTTGGTGCCGCTGACGCCGAACGACGACACGGCGGCCCGCCGGGGGCGCCCGGTCTCCGGCCACGGGGTGTCGTCGGTGAGCAGCCGGACCGCACCGGACGACCAGTCCACATGGGGGGTCGGCGTGTCGACGTTCAAGGTGCGCGGCAGCGCTCCGTGCCGCATGGCCTGCACCATCTTGATGATGCCGGCGACTCCGGCGGCGGCCTGGCTGTGCCCGATGTTCGACTTCAGCGACCCCAGCCACAGAGGCTCCCGCGCACCGCGTTCCCGGCCGTACGTGGCCAGCAGCGCCTGGGCTTCGATCGGGTCGCCGAGACGGGTGCCAGTGCCGTGCGCCTCCACCGCGTCGACCTCGGAGGCCGTCAGCCCGGCGTCCGCCAACGCAGCACGGATCACCCGCTGCTGGGAGGGGCCGTTGGGGGCGGTCAGGCCGTTGCTGGCGCCGTCCTGGTTGACGGCGGAGCCGCGTACGAGGGCGAGTACGGGGTGGCCGTTGCGCCGGGCGTCCGAGAGGCGTTCCAGGACGAGCAGTCCGGCGCCCTCGGCCCAGGAGGTGCCGTCGGCGGCGGCGGCGAACGGTTTGCAGCGGCCGTCCTCGGCCAGCACCCGTTGCCTGCTGAACTCCACGAACGCGCCCGGGGTGGACATCACGGTGACCCCGCCGGCGAGCGCCATCGAGCATTCGCCGGAGCGCAGCGACCGGGCCGCTAGGTGGACCGCGACCAGCGAGGAGGAGCACGCCGTGTCGATGGTCACCGCGGGGCCTTCGAGACCGAGACTGTAGGAGATGCGCCCGGACGCCACGCTGCCCGCGCTGCCGATGCCGAGGTAGCCTTCGAACTCCTCGGAGGGTTCGGTGACGCGCGACCCGTAGTCGTGGTGGCTGCATCCGACGAAGACGCCGCTCGGGCTGCCCTTGAGCGACAGCGGGTCAATGCCGGCCCGTTCGAAGGCCTCCCAGGAGAGTTCCAGCAGCAGCCGCTGCTGGGGGTCGATGGTCAGCGCCTCGCGCGGGGAGATCCCGAAGAAAGCCGGATCGAAGCGGTCGGCGTCGTGGAGGAAGCCGCCCTCCCGCGCGTAGGTGCTGCCGACCCGGTCCGGGTCGGGGTCGTAGAGGCCGTCCAGGTCCCAGCCTCGTCCGGTGGGGAAGCCGGTGATCGCGTCCTGCCCGCCCGCGACGAGCTCCCAGAGCTCCTCGGGGGTGCTGACGCCGCCGGGGTAGCGGCAGCTCATGGCGACCACGGCGATCGCCTCGTCCTCGGGCACCGCGACGGCCCCCAGCAGCTGCCGGGGGATGGCAGGCGCCTCGGTAGCGGGCGACCCCGGCAGTTCGGTGCGCAGGTGTCCGGCCAGGTCCGTGGCGGTGGGGTAGTCGAAGGCCAGGGTCACCGACAGCCGCAGGCCGGTGGCGGCGGCGAGCCGGTTGCGGAGTTCGACGGCGGTCAGCGAGTCGAAGCCGATGTCCTTGAACGCCTGGTCGGGTCCCACCGCCTCGGGCCTGGGGTGGCCGAGCACGGCGGCGACCTCGCGGCGGACCAGGTCCAGGAGCGCCCGGTCCCGTTCCGCCGGGGGCAGTGCGGCCAGCCGCAGGGCGGGCGGCTCGGCGCCGTCGGCCGTGCTCCGGGGCCCGCCCGGGGCGTCGAGCACCTCCCGTACCTCGGGCAGATCCCCGAGAGCGGGGCTGGGCCGGAGCGCGGTGTACGCCCGGGTGAAGCGGTCCCAGGCGAAGTCCGCGACGAGGACTGCCGTGTCGTCGTGGTCGAGGGCCCGGTGCAGCGCGAGCATGGCCGTGGCGGGGTCCATGGCGGGCAGGCCGTCGCGAATCAGCCGTTCGGCGACCGCTCCGGAGGCGAGGCTGTCGCCGCCCCACAGGCCCCAGGCCACCGAGGTGCCGGGCAGTCCGAGGTCGCGGCGGTGCCGGGCCAGCGCGTCGAGGTAGGCGTTGGCGGCGGCGTAACTGCCCTGGCCGGTGCCGCCGAGCGTGCCGGCCAGGGAGGAGAAGAGCACGAAGGCGGTGAGGTCGAGTTCCCGGGTGAGTTCGTCGAGGTTGCGGGCGCCGTCGAGCTTGGGGCGCAGGACCCCGGCCGCGCGTTCGGGGGTGATCGTGTCGATCACCCCGTCGTCGAGGATGCCCGCGGTGTGCAGCACGGCGCGGAGCGGGCGCTCGGCCGGAAGGCCGTCGAGCAGGTCCGCCAGCCCGTCGCGGTCTGCGACGTCACAGGCCGCGACGGTGACGGTGGCACCGAGTCCGCGCAGTTCGGCCAGGAGATCGTCGGCCCCCGGAGCCTGGGCACCGCGTCGGCTGGTGAGCAGCAGGTGCGCGGTACCGGTACGGGCGAGCCGGCGGGCGATCTGGGCGCCGAGGCCGCCGGTGCCGCCGGTGATCAGGACCGTGCCCTCGGGGGTCCAGTCGCGTGCGGGGGCGGTGTCACCGAGTCCGGCGTGGACGACCCTGCGGCCGTGGAGACCGGTGGCGCGTACGGCCAGTTGGTCCTCTCCGTCCGGGCCCGTCAGCGCTCCGGCGAGCCGGGTCGCGGCCCGGTCGTCGAGCCGTCGCGGCAGGTCGATCAGGCCGGCCCAGCGCTGCGGGTACTCGACACCGGCGACCCCGCCGAGCCCCCAGACCAGGGCCTGGAGCGTGCTGCCGATCCGGTCGGAGCGGCCGACCGACACCGCGCCCCGGGTGGCACACCAGAGCGGGGCGTCGGTGCCGAGGTCGCCCAGGGCCTGGAGGAGGGCGACCGTCAGGGTGAGGCCGCGGGGAAGCGCCGATCCCCCGTCGTGGGGTTCTTCGGCCAGGGCGAGCAGTGACAGGAGACCGGTGGGCGGCCCGTCGGTGCGGTCGTGGGCGTCGCGGAGGAGGGCGGCGAAGCGTGTCCGGTCGGTCGCGTCGGGGCCCGCCTCGACCAGGACGGGGGTGGCGCCGTGTCCCCGCAGGGAGTCCATGGCGAACGTGACGGCCGGGTCGTCGGCGTTTCCGGCCGGGGCGACGACGAGCCAGCTGCCGGTGAGGCGGGGGCGTTCGAGGGTGGGCAGGGTCTTCCAGTCGACCCGGTAGCGCCAGTTGTCGGCGGTCCGGTCGTCGGCCCGGCCGCGTGCCCACGCGGCGAGGGTGGGCACCAGGGAGGCGAGGGAGGACCGCAGTTCCCCGTCCTCGACCCGCAGGGTGGTGGCGAGGGCGTCCAGGTCCCCGCGGTCGACGGCGCTCCAGAAGCCGGAGTCGGCCGGGCCGGCGCCGACCGGGCCGGGGCCGGTCGTAGTGGTGGCGGACCGGTCGGGGGCGGTGGGCTCCAGCCAGTAGCGCTGCTGCTGGAAGGCGTACGTGGGCAGGTGCCGCGTACGGGCTCCGGTTCCGGCGAACACCGTGCCCCAGTCCACCGGCACTCCGCTCACGTGGAGTTCGGTGAGCGCGGCGAGGAAGCGGCCGGGGCCGCCCTCGGTGCGGCGCAGGGTGCCGACGACGGCTCCGTCACCGATCCCGGCCGCTTCGACGGCCTGCTGGAGCCAGACGGTGAGAGCGGGGTGGGTGCTGCACTCGATGAAGATGTGGTGTCCGTCGGCGATGAGCGCGTCGACCGCCCGTCCGAACTCCACGGGGCGGCGCAGGTTCTTGTACCAGTACGCAGCGTCCAGGCCCAGGGTGTCCATGGGGCCGCCGCTGACCGTGGAGTAGAAGGGGATGGCGGAAGTCCGGGGCGTGGTGGGGCCGAGCAGGGTGAGTAGTTCCTCCCGGATCTCCTCCACCTGGGGCGAGTGGCCGGCGAAGTCCACCCCGGGGACCGGCCAGGTCAGGACGCCCTCCTCGGCGTACCGCTCGCTCAGCCGTTCCAGCGCCGCCGGGTCGCCGGAGACCGTCACCGACGTCGGCCCGTTGACGGCGGCGATGTCGAGCAGTCCGACGTGGTCGGCGAGCGCTTCGCGTACGGCTTCGGCGGGCTGCGGTACGAACAGCATGCCGCCTCGGCCGGTCAGGGCCGACAGGGCCCGGCTGCGCAGGGCGACGATGCGGGCCGCGTCGTCCAGCGAGAGCGCACCGGCCACACAGGCGGCGGCGATCTCCCCCTGGGAGTGGCCGACCACGGCGTCGGGGACGACCCCGTGCGCCCGCCACAGCTCGGCCAGCGACACCATCACGGCGAACAGCACGGGCTGCACCACGTCCACCCGGTCCAGCGGGGGCGCGTCGGGCTCCTCGCGCAGGACCGCGAGCGGCGACCAGTCCAGGTGCGGGGCAAGGGCGCGTTCACAGGCCGTGATCCGGTCGGCGAAGGCCGGGGCGTGGTCGAGCAGTTCCCGGGCCATGCCGACCCACTGGGACCCCTGGCCGGGGAAGACGAGGACGGTCCTGGACGACCGGGCGACGGTGCCCTCGACCAGGCCGGGTGCGCGGTCGCCGGCGGCCAGCGCCGCCAGGCCACCCAGCAGGGCCGTATGGTCGTCACTGACCACGGCCGCGCGGTGCTCGAAGGCGGTCCTGGTGGTCGCCAGCGAATGGCCGATGTCGGCGGACGACAGCTCCGGATGCTCCGTCAGATACGTGTGCAGTCGCTCCGCTTGGGCCTTGACCGCCTCGGCGGTCCGCCCGGACAGGACCCACGGGACGGCGGGGCGCGGGGCGCCCGCGGCCTTCTCGCCGGACTCGGCGGGGAGTTCGGGCATCGGCGCGGCCGGCGACGCGGGCGACGGAAGTGCGGCCTCGGCGGGCGGCTGCTCGATGACGACATGGGCGTTGGTGCCGCTCAGGCCGAACGAGGACACCCCGGCCCGGCGCGGCCGGCCGGTCTCCGGCCAGGGTGCGGCCTCGGTCAGCAGCTCGACGGCGCCCGCCGTCCAGTCGACGTTCGGGGACGGCCGGTCGATGTGCAGGGTCCGGGGCAGCTCGCCATGCGCCATGGCCAGCACCATCTTGATGATGCCGCCGACCCCGGCGGCGGCCTGGGTGTGCCCGATGTTCGACTTCAGCGAACCCAGCCTCAGCGGGCGGTCGGCGGGCCGGTCCTGGCCGTACGTGGCCAGCAGCGCGTCGGCCTCGATCGGATCACCCAGTCGGGTACCGGTGCCGTGCGCCTCCACCGCGTCCACGTCGGCGGCCGTCAGCCGGGCGTCGGCCAGCGCGTCGCGGATCACTCGCTGCTGGGCCAGGCCGCTGGGCGCGGTCAGGCCATTGCTCGCGCCGTCCTGGTTGATGGCGGAGCCGCGCAGCACCGCGAGCACCGGGTGGCCGTTGCGGCGGGCGTCCGAGAGGCGTTCCAGGACCAGCAGGCCCACGCCCTCGGCCATGCCGAATCCGTCGGCCGAGGCGGCAAAGGACTTGCAGCGCCCGTCCTCGGCGAGCCCCCGCTGGCGGCTGAAGCCGGTGAACGACAGCGGGGTGCCCATCACCGTGGCGCCGCCCGCCAGGGCCAGCGTGCATTCGCCCGAGCGCAGCGACCGCGCGGCGAGGTGGACCGCCACCAGTGATGAGGAGCAGGCCGTGTCCACCGTCACGGCGGGTCCCTGGAGGCCGAGTTGGTAGGCGACCCTGCCGGACAGGACGCTGGTGGAGATGCCCGCGACGAACAGGCCCTCCAGCTCTTCGGGGACCTCGCTTAGGGTGCCGCCGTACCCCTGGTAGGAGGCCCCTGCGAAGACTCCGGTCGGGGTGGAGTTCAGGGTCGTCGGGTCGATACCGGCGCACTCAATCGCCTCCCAGGAGGTTTCGAGCAGCAGGCGCTGCTGCGGGTCCATGGCCAGGGCCTCGCGCGGGGAGATCCCGAAGAAGGCCGGGTCGAACCGGTCCGCGTCCTGGATGAATCCACCCGCGGCGGCGTAGGTTTTGCCGGGCCGGTCGGGGTCCGCGTCGTACAGCGCGTCGAGGTCCCAGCCCCGGTCGGACGGCAGCCCGGAGACGGCGTCGCGCCCGTCGGCGACCAAGTGCCACAGGTCTTCGGGGGTGCGTACACCGCCGGGATAGCGGCAGCTCATGGAGACGATCACGATGGGGTCGTCGTCCTCGGTGGGGGCCGCAGGCGGGAGCTGCCGGGCGGGCGCGGGCTCCTCGGCGGCGCCCAGCAGTCCGGTCTCCAAGTGCCGGGCGAGCGCGGTGGCCGAGGCGTAGTCGAAGACGACGGTGACCGGGAGACGGAGGCCGGTGGCGGTGTTGAGCCGGTTGCGCATGTCCACGGCGGTCAGTGAGTCGAAGCCCAGGTCGCGGAAAGCGCGGCCGGGGGTGACCGCGTCCGGCGAACCGTGGCCGAGCACGGCGGCCGCGTGGGTCCGGACCAGGTCGACCAGCACCCGGGTCCGCTCGGCCGCAGGGAGGGGCTCCAGCCGGTCGCGCAACGCCGAGGAGGTCTCCTCGGCCCCAGTTCCGGCGGTCGCCCGTTCGGCGGCCAACGCGGCGCGAACCTCCGGGAGTTCACCGATCAGCGGGCTGGGGCGGGCCGAGGTGAACACCGTCGCGAAGCGGTCCCAGTCGATGTCGGCGACCACGGTCACCGTCTCGTCGTGGTCCAGGACCTGCTGGAGCCCGGTGATCGCCACCGCGGGCGGCATAAAGAGCACGCCGTGGCCGCGCAGGTTCTCCTCCACCAGCTCGGCGGCCATCCCGGCCCCGCCCTCGGGGTTCCAGATCCCCCACACCACGGAGGTCGCGGCGAGGCCACGGCTCCGGCGGTCCTCGGCAAGGCCGTCGAGGTAGGCGTTGGCGGCGGCGTAGGCGCCATGGACGGCGCTGCCCCACATCCCGGAGATGGAGGAGAACAGGACGAACGCGTCGAGCGTGTCCCGGTCGAAGAGCAGATCCAGGTTCCTGGCCCCACCGGCCTTGGCGTGGAGGGTGTCGGCGAACTCGTCCACGTCGGTGTCGGGCAGGGGCACCAGGAGCCCGGCGCCCGCCGCGTGGAAGACGGTGCTGATCCGGTGGCCGTCCTGTTCGAGGCCGTCCTTCAGGGCGCGCAGGGCGTCCAGGTCCCCGACGTCGCACGCGGCCAGGGTGACCTGCGGGCCGAGGGCGGCCAGCTCCTCGGAGAGCTCCCGCGCACCCGGTGCGTCCGCTCCGCCCCGGCTGACGAGCACTAGGTGTCCGGCGCCCCGCCGGGCCAGCCAGCGCGCGATCTGCGCGCCGATCCCGCCGGTGCCGCCGGTGATCAGCACGGTGCCCCCAGGCCGCCAGATCCGCCCCGACGCGGTGTCGCCCAAGGCGGACCGGACCAGCCGCCGGCCGTGGCAGCCACCGGCCCGTACGGCCACCTGGTCCTCGTCCCCGGCCGCACCGGCGAGCACCCGGCAGAGCCGGGGGCCGGTGTCCGCGTCCAGCACCTCCGGAAGGTCGATCAGACCGCCCCAGCGCTGCGGGAACTCCAGCGCGGCGACCCGGCCCAGCCCCCACAGCAGACTCTGGGCGGCGCTGACCGGGCTCCCGGTGTCCGGGCCCCCGACCGACACGGCACCCCGGGTCGCCCACCACAGGGGCGCGTCGATCGCGGCGTCACCGAGGGACTGCACCAGGGCCAGGTTGAGGGCGGTGCCCAGCGGGACGGAGGGGTGGGCGGAGTGCGGGCGCTCGTCGAGACCCAGCAGCGACAGCACGCCCGTCACCGGGCCGGGCAGCGCATCGAGGGAGACACGGAGCCGGTCGGCCAGCACGGCGCGGTCGGCCTCCGCCTCGGTGAGCCGTACGTGCACCACCGAGGCCCCGGCCCGCTCCATGACGTGGACGGCCGCCTCCGAGCGGCGCTCCCTGTCCTCGGGCTCACCGTCCGACGACAGGACGAGCCAACTGCCCTCCAGCGCGGCGGCCGGGAGCCCTTCGGGCAGGGCCCGCCAGGTCACGCGGTAGCGCCAGGAGTCGACCGCCGAGCGCTCGGTGCGCTCGGTGCGCCAGGTGGCGAGCGCGGGGAGTACCACGTTCAGGGGGTCCTCGGGCGCCACCCCGAGGGCCGTGGTGAACCGGTCCAGGTCACCCCCGCCCAGGGCATCCCAGAAGACGTCGCCCTCCGCATGCGTCCCGCCCCGAACGCCCGCCGCCGGGGCGGTGTCCTCCAGCCAGTACGGCTGGCGCTGGAAGGGGTAGGTGGGCAGGGGGACGCCGTCCGTACGGTGCCCGGCGAACACCCGGTCCCAGTCGGGCGTCAGACCGCCCGCGTAGGCCTCCCCCAAGGAGGTCAGGAAGCGGTCGAGGCCGCTCTCGCCACGCCGCAGCGTGCCGACGACCACGGCGGGGCCCTGCGCGGAGCCGGCGGTGTCGGCCCGGTCGGCGGTCTGCTGGACACCGAAGGTGAGCACGGGGTGCGGGCTGGCCTCGACGAAGAACCGGAACCCCTCCCCCAGCAGCGCGTCCGTCGCCTTGCCGAACTCGACGGTCCGACGGAGGTTCTGGTACCAGTACTCCGCGTCCAGGCCCTTGGTATCCAGCCAGCCGCCCGTCACCGTCGAGAAGAACGGCACCTCGCCGGAGAGAGGCGTGATGCCTTCCAGGTCGGAGAGCAACTGCTCACGGATCTCCTCCACATGGGAGGAGTGCGACGCGTAGTCCACCTCGACCGACCGTGCCCGGACCCCCTCCCCCACCAGCTCGTCCACCAGTGCCGTGACGGCGTCCGCGTCACCGGAAACCACCGTCACCGAAGGGCCGTTGACCGCCGCGACCGACAACCGGCCGCCCCATCCGGACAGCCGTTCCCGCACCACGTCCACCGGCAACGGCACCGACGCCATGCCACCCCGGCCCGCCAACACCCCCACCGCACGGCTACGCAAGGCCACCACCCGTGCCCCGTCGTCCAAGCTCAAGCCGCCCGCCACGCAGGCAGCGGCCACCTCACCCTGCGAATGACCCACCACGCCATCCACAGCCACACCGAACGACCGCCACACCTCCGCCAGCGACACCATCACCGCCCACAACACCGGCTGCACGACGTCGACCCGGGACAACAGCCGTTCCGAACCGAGCGCCTCCGCCAACGACCAATCCGCATAAGGCGACAGAGCCCGCTCACACTCACCCATCCGCCCCGCGAAGACCTCCGACTCCCCCAGCAACTCCGCAGCCATCCCCACCCACTGCGACCCCTGACCCGGGAAAACCAGCACCGAACGGCCGGACGACACCCGCTCGCCCCGCACCAGCCCCGGCACCGAGCGGCCGTCGGCCAGCGCCCTCACGCCGTCGATCAGCCGGTCCTGGTCGGTTCCCACGACCACGGCCCGGCGCTCGAAGGCGGTACGTGTGAGGGCGAGGGCACGGCCGGTGGCGGCGGGCCGCAGGGGACCGGGGCCGGCGCTCAGGTGGGCCAGCAGCCGGGCCGCCTGGTCGCGCAGCGCCTGCTCGGTACGCCCCGAGAGCACCCAGGGCAGCGGGTATACGGCACCGTCGGCAGCGGCTCCGGCCACCGGTTCGGCATCCTCCGCAGGGGCTGCCGGGTCCGCCGGGGCCTGCTCCAGGGGCGCCGGGGCCTGTTCCAGGATCAGATGGACGTTGGTGCCGCTGACGCCGAAGGCGGACACCCCGGCCCGGCGCGGACGGCCCGTTGCGTCCCAGGCGCGGGCCTCGGAGAGGAGCTCCACGGCCCCCGACGCCCAGTCCACCATGGGCGTCGGCCGGTCCGCGTGCAGGGTCCTGGGCAGTTCGCCGTGCTCCATCGCCAGCACCATCTTGATGACGCCGCCCACTCCGGCCGCCGCCGAGGTGTGGCCGATGTTCGACTTCAACGAGCCGAGCCACAACGGCCGTTTGGCGGGCCGGTCCTGGCCGTACGTGGCCAGCAGCGCCTGCGCCTCGATGGGGTCGCCCAGGGTGGTTCCGGTACCGTGGGCCTCCACCACGTCCACCTCGGACGCCGTCAGCCCCGCGTCCGCCAACGCCGCCCGGATCACCCGCTGTTGGGACGGGCCGCTCGGCGCCGTCAGGCCGTTGCTCGCGCCGTCCTGGTTCGTGGCCGAACCACGGATGACGGCCAGCACCTGGTGCCCGTTGCGGCGGGCGTCCGACAGCCGCTCCAGCAACAGGACGCCGACGCCCTCCGACCAGCCGGTCCCGTCCGCGTCGGCCCCGAACGCCTTGCAGCGGCCGTCGGCGGACAGCGCGCGCTGTCGGCTGAAGGCCACGAACGCGTCGGGGGTCGCCATCACCGACACCCCGCCCGCCAGGGCCAACGTGCAGTCGCCCGCCCGCAGGGCTCTGATCGCCAGGTGCAGGGCGACCAGGGAAGAGGAGCAGGCAGTGTCCACGGTGATGGCGGGCCCTTCCAGGCCCAGGGTGTAGGCGATCCGGCCGGAGACCACACTGCTCGCGGTCCCGGTGTCCAACAGGCCCTGGACGTCTGGGAGGTGGCGCGAACCCGCGCCGTAGCCGTTGCCGATCGCCCCGAGGAAGACGCCCGTGCAGGTGCGCCGTAACGTACGAGGGTCGATCGCGGCCCGCTCGACCGCCTCCCAGGCGGTCTCCAGTGCCAGCCGCTGCTGGGGGTCGGTCGCCAGCGCCTCGCGCGGCGAGATGCCGAAGAACTCCGCGTCGAACTCGGCCGCGTCGTGGAGGAAGCCGCCGTGCCGGGTGTAGGAAGTGCCGGGCCGCTCGGGGTCGGGGTCGTAGAGGCCCGCCAGATTCCAACCCCGGTCGACCGGCCAGGCGGAGATCGCGTCGGCGCCCCGGGAGACCACGCCCCACAGGAGTTCGGGGGTGCGGGCGCCGCCGGGGTAGCGGCAGGCCATGGAGACGATGGCGATCGGTTCGTGGCGGGCCTGTTCGGCCTCGCGGAGCTGCCTCCGGGCGTCACCGAGGTCTGCGGTGGCGCGCCTGAGGTAGTCGAGCAGCTTCTTGTCGTCGGACATCAGTGCCAGCTCTCTCTCAGGCGTTGCCGAAGTCGTTGTCGAGCAGGGCGAACAGCTCGTCCGCCGTCGCCGTTTCCGTCACCGTGGCGGTGTCGTCCACCGGCCCGGGCGGTGGTGCCGTGCCCTCCGGTGTGCCGGTGCGTCGGTCCCAGCCGCGCAGCAGTTCGTCGAGCCGTCGGCCGACTCCTTCGGTGCCGGCCGCTCCGGGCGGGACGGCCGCGAGGAGCGCGGCCAGCCGGTCCAGTTCGGCCAGTAGCGGCGAGGGCGGTCCGGGCGCGGCGGACAGCTCTGCGTCCAGGTAGGCGGCGAGCGCATCGGGTGTCGGGTGGTCGAAGACGGCCGTCGGCGGGACGGCCACCCCGGTGGCCTCGCACAGCGCGTTCCTGAACCTCACCGCCAGCATCGAGTCGAAGCCGACCTCGGAGAAGGAGCGTTCCGGGCGCACCGGACCGGCTCCGGAGTGGCCGAGGACGGCCGCCGCGTGCCGGATGACCAGGTCGAGGACCGTCTGACGGCGTGCCTGCCGGTCCAGCGGGGCCAGCCGGGCGGCCAGTCGTACGGCTGGGGTACGGTCGTCGTCGAGCGCGGCCTCCGCCGTGCTCTCGGCTTTCGCCTCCGCCGTGACCGCGCCCGCAGCATCTGCCGTCTCCTCGGTGGTGGCCGGGACCACGGTGGAGGCCGTACGGCCCGGTGTGGGCAGCCAGTACCGGTCGCGTTCGAAGGGGTACGTCGGCAGCAGCAGAGGGGACGGGCCACCCGGCTCCGCGGCCCCCGTCCAGGGCGACCAGTCCACCGGACCGCCACCAGCCGCCCATGCCTCGGTCAGTGAGGCCAGCAGCCGGTCCCGGCCACCGTCGCCACGCCGCAGCGTACCGACCGCCGACACCTCCCGCCCGGCCTCCGCGGCCACCTCCTCGATCCCGGCGAGCAGCACCGGGTGCGGGCTGACCTCGACGAAGAGGGTGTGACCCGCCTCCAGCAGGGTGCGGGTGGCCCCGGCGAAGCCGACCGGCTCGCGCAGGTTGCGGTACCAGTAGGCGGCGTCGAGCGATTCCCCGGCGATGGGTTCGCCGGTCACCGTCGAGTGGATCGGGACGGCCGAGGCGCGGGGGCGTATCCCGGTGAGGGCTTCGCGCAGTTCGTCCTCGATCTCGGCGACCTGGGCCGAGTGGGCCGCGTAGTCCACCGGGATCGCCTTGGCCCGGATACCTTCGCGGTCGCACGCCGCGATCAGGGCGGCCAGCTCCTGGGGCTCCCCGGCGACGACCACGGCTCCGGGGCCGTTCACTGCGGCCACGCACACACGTGCACCGGCGGGCAGCAGACGCGTGGTCCGCTCGGCGGAGGCGGCGACGGACACCATGCCGCCGCGTCCCGCCAGCTTCAGCAGGGCCCGGCTGCGCAGCGCCACCACGAGGGCCGCGTCGTCGAGCGACAGTGCTCCGGCGACGCAGGCAGCGGCGATCTCGCCCTGGCTGTGCCCGACGACCGCGTCCGGGGTGATCCCGGTGTCGCGCCAGTGCGCGGCGAGCGCGACCATCACGGCGAAGAGCACCGGCTGGACGACGTCCACGCGGTCGAGTGCCGGGGCGCCGGGCGCACCGCGCAGCACCTCGGTCAGGGACCAGTCGGTGTGCGGGGCGAGCGCCCGTTCGCAGGCGGCGATGGCAGTGGCGAACGCATCGGAGGCGTCGAGCGCGGCGACGGCCATACCGGCCCACTGCGAGCCCTGGCCAGGGAAGACGAAGACCGTACGGCCGCCGCGCGCCCAGTCCCGTACGGTGTCGGGCGCGGGTTCTCCGGCCGCGAGGGCGTCCAGCCGGGCGAGGAGCGCGTCGCGGTCGCGGCCGACGGCGGCTGCCCGGAAGGGCAGGGCGGGGCGGGTGGTGGCGAGCGCGCGGGCCGGTCCGGCGATGCCCCCGTCGGGGTGGGCCCGCAGGTGCTCGCCCAGGCGGCGCGCCTGTCGGCGCAGGGCCGCGGGGGTCATGGCGGAGAGCAGCCACGGCACCGTGGCCCCGGTGTCACCGGATGGTTCACCGGACGCGCCCTGGGGCACGTCGTGAGGCGCCAGAACGAGGGGTGCTTCCTCCGGGGCGGAGTCGGCGCCGGGTGCTTCCTCCAGGATGGTGTGGGCGTTGGTGCCGCTCATGCCGAACGCGGAGACGCCGGCCCGGCGCGGCCGGTCCCCGTCCGGGGCGCCCCAGGGGCGGGCGTCCGCGAGCAGCCGTACGGCGCCGGCCGACCAGTCGACCCGGCTGGACGCCTCCCGGGCGTGCAGGGTGCCGGGGAGCACACCGTTCCGCAGGGCGAGGACCGTCTTGATGACCCCGGCGACCCCGGCGGCGGCCTGGGTGTGCCCGATGTTGGACTTCAGCGAACCCAGCCACAACGGCCGCTCGGCGGGCCGGTCCTGACCGTATGTGGCCAGCAGCGCCTGGGCCTCGATGGGGTCCCCGAGCACGGTGCCGGTGCCGTGCGCCTCGACCAGGTCGATCTCGGTGCCGGACAGCCCCGCCGTGGCCAGCGCGGACCTGATGACCCGCTGCTGTGCGGGGCCGCTCGGGGCGGTGAGACCGTTGCTGGCACCGTCCTGGTTCACGGCGGTGCCGCGGACGAGAGCGAGCACCGGATGGCCGAGGCGGCGCGCGTCGGAGAGCCGTTCCACGAGCAGGACGCCCACCCCTTCGCCCCAGCCCGTACCGTTCGCCCCTTCGGCGAAGGAGCGGCAGCGACCGTCGGGCGACAGGCCCTGCTGGCGGCTGAACTCGACGAAGACGTCCGGGCTAGCCATCACGGCGGCGCCGCCGACCAGGGCGAACGAGCAGTCACCGGCGCGCAGTGCCTGGCCGGCCAGGTGCAGGGCCACCAGCGAGGACGAGCAGGCCGTCTCCACGGTGACGGCGGGGCCGCCGAGTCCGAGGGTGTAGGCGATACGGCCGGAGGCGACGCTGGTGACCGTGCCGCTGAGGAGGTGCCCCTCGATCTCGTCGGCCGGGTTCTGCGGGCCGGTGCCGTAGCCCTGAGCGGCAACTCCGACGTAGACGCCGCCCTCGCTGCCGCGTACCGACGAGGGATCGAGCCCCGCCCGCTCCAGCGCCTCCCAGCTCGTTTCGAGCAGCAGTCGCTGCTGTGGGTCCATGGCCAGGGCTTCTCGCGGGGAGATGCCGAAGAACTCCGCGTCGAACTCGGCCGCCCCGTCCAGGAATCCGCCGCCGGTGGTGTAGAAGGTGCCTGGGTTCAGGGGGTCTGGGTCGTAGAGGGTCTCCAGCGACCAGCCGCGGTCGGCGGGCAGCTCGGTGACCGCGTCCACTCCGTCGGCCACCAGCCGCCAGAGGTCGTCGGGCGAGCGGACCCCGCCCGGGAACCGGCAGGCCATGGAGACGATCGCCAGGGGCTCATCGGCCGCCACAGGCCCGGTCGCACCGGCGACGGCGACTGCGGAGCCCGAGACCGCCTCGGTCGTGCCGGTCGTGCCACTGGTAGCGATCTTGCCATCGGCTTTCGGTTCCGTGCCGTTCAGCTCGGTGAAGAGGTGCGCGGCGAGGGCGGCGGCCGTCGGGTGATCAAAGACGGAGGTCAGCGCGAGCGGCAGGGCGGTGGCCGAGACCAGCCGGTTGCGGAGTTCGACGGCGGTGAGCGAGTCGAAGCCGACCTCGCGGAACGGGCGGTCGGCGGCGAATCCGGCGGCCGAGTCGTGGCCGAGCACGGTGGCCGCTTCGCTCCGGACCAGCTCCGTCAGCAGTTTGCGGCCCTCGGGCTCGGACAGTCGGCTCAGCCGGTGCCGCCACGGCAGTTCGCCGCCCGTACCGGGTCCGGACCCGGTGGCGGTGTCCACCGCCCGGAAACCCGGGGCGGTCGGCAGGCCGCGCAGCAGCGCGCTGTCCCGTACCGAACCGAAGGTGGGCGCGAAGCGGTCCCAGTCCAGCTCTGCGACGACCGTTTCGCCCTCGTCCAGGGCGAGCGCCAGGCCGAGCGCGGAGAGGGCCGCCTCGGCGGCCATCGGCACCAGCCCGTGGCGGCGCAGTCCTTCGCCCACGGCGCCGGCGGCCATGCCCGCACCGGCCCAGGGGCCCCAGGCCACCGAGGTCGCCGTCAGGCGCCGCCCGCGCCGCGCGGCGGCGAGGCCGTCCAGGTAGGCGTTGGCCGCCGCGTACGCGCTCTGGCCGCCGCTGCCCCAGGTGCCCGAGATCGAGGAGAACAGGACGAAGGCGTCCAGGGGATGGCCGTCGAACAGGGCGTCGAGGTGGGCCGCGCCGCGCGTCTTGGCCGCCGTCAGTCGTGCCAGTTCCTCCGGTGTGCAGTCCATCAGCGGGGTGTCCGAGGTGAGTCCGGCGGTGTGTACCACGGCCCGTACGGTGTCGCCCGCGTCGTGCAGTTGTTCCAGGACCCGTTCCAATGCAACGCGGTCGGTGACGTCGCAGGCCAGCACGGTGCTCCGGGCGCCGAGGGCCGCCAGGGCGTCGGTCAGCTCGTCGGCCCCGGGGGCCTCGGGGCCCCGTCGGCCGAGAAGGACGAGGTGTTCCGCCCCGCGCTCCGCGAGCCAGCGCGCCACCTGGGCGCCGAGGCCGCCGGTGCCGCCGGTGACGAGGACCGTGCCGCGCGGTGTCCACGGTGCGGGCGCGGGGGTCGCGGGCTCCGGCGCGGGGACGAGGCGGCGGCCCAGCGGTACGGGAGCGCGTACGGCCACCTGGTCCTCGCCGTCCCGTCCGGCCAGCACCGCGCAGAGCCCGTCCAGCGCGGGCCCGTCCAGCGGGTCCGGCAGGTCGACCAAGCCGCCCCAGCGCAGCGGGTGCTCCAGTGCCGCCACCCGGCCCAGGCCCCACACCTGGGCCTGCCCGGGACGGACCTCCTCCGCGCCGTCGGCCGCCACCGCGCCACGGGTGGCGCACCACAGGGGGGCGTCGATGCGGCTGTCGCCCAGGGCCTGGAGCAGCAGCAGGGTCCCGGTCAGGCAGGCGTCCGGCATCTGCGGACCGGGGTGGGGGCCCTCGGCCAGCGCCAGCAGAGACAGGACACCCGCCAGTGTGCCGAACTCCGGCAGCATCAAGGCCATTTCAGACCGTTCGACGGCGACCCCGACCCGGATTACGACCACGTCGGCGCCGTGCCCGGCGAGGGCCTGTTCGCAGGCGAGTGCGGTGTCCTCGGCACCGGGCCCGTCCGGGGTGATGAGCAGCCAGCGACCGGAGAGGCGGGGCTCCTCGGGTACGGCAAGCGGCTCCCAGGCGATGCGGTAGCGGCGGGGGCCGGCGGGAACCGCGGTACCCCGGCGGCGCCAGGCGGCGGGGGCCGGGTCCGGGGCAGCCTCCGGCCAGAAGCGCCTGCGCTGGAAGGCATAGGTGGGTAAATCGACCCGCCGTACGTCGGTGCCGCTCCAGCCCACCGACCAGTCCACCTCTACGCCCCGCAGGTACAGCGAGGCGAGGGCAGTGCGGACCGCGTCCGGCTCGTCACGGCCATCACGCAGCAGCGGCACCATCCCGGGGTCGGCAGAAGGGGTGGGGGTGGAGGTGGGGCCGAGGTCGGGATCGAAGCCGGCGTCGGGTTCGGGGTCGAGATCGGAGAGGCAGCCATGGAGCATGCCGGACAGCACACCGCCCGGTCCGATCTCCAGGTATGTCGTCGCGCCCTCGGCCCGCAGCCGACGGGCCCCTTCCAGGAAGCGCACGGTCCCCCGGACATGGCGTACCCAATGGTCGGGAGAGCACAGCTCCGCGGCCGTGGCCGTACGCCCGGTCAGGTTGGAGACGATCTCGATGCCGGGAGCGTGGTACGTCAGCGACTCGGCCACGTCCCGGAACGCGTCGAGCATCCCGTCCATCCGGGCGGAGTGGAACGCGTGGCTCACGCTCAGGCGCCGGGTCCGCCGCCCACGGGAGCGGAACGCCCGGGCCAGGCGCCGTACCGCGTCCGCATCACCGGACAGGACCACCGATGCGGGCCCGTTGACGGCGGCGATGTCCACCCCGTCCCGGTCCGCCTCCCGCTCCGGGGCGGGGTGCCCGGTGCGGTCGTCCAGCAGGGCCCGGCGTACTTCGTCCTCGGTGGCCTCCACCGCCACCATCGCCCCGCCCTCGGGCAGTTCGTCCATCAGCCGTCCCCGGGCCGCCACCAGCGCGCAGGCGTCGGGCAGGTCCAGGACGCCCGCCGCGTGGGCGGCGGCGAGTTCACCGATGGAGTGCCCCATCAGCAGGTCGGGCCGCACACCCCAGTGCCGTACGAGTCGGAACAGCGCCGTCTCCAGGGCGAACAGCGCGGGCTGGGTGTAACGGGTGCGGTCAAGCAGCTCCGCACCGGCTGTTCCGGGTGCGGCGAACAGGATGTCGCGCAGGGGGAGGTCGAGGTACGGGTCCAGGCCGGTCAGCACCTCGTCGACGGCGTCGGCGAACACCGGGTCGTCGCGGTAGAGCTCCGCACCCGCTCCGGCCCGCTGGCTGCCCTGACCCGGGAAGAGGAAGGCGGTCCGGCCGAACCGTACGGCGCCGCCGGTGAGCAGCTGGCCCGCCGACGTGCCGCGCGCGAGCGCGGTGAGCGCGCGCCGGTCGGCCCCCCGGCCCCGCCCCAGGACGGCGGCCCGGTGTTCAAGCGGGGCTCGTCCCGTGGCGAGCGAGTAGGCGACGTCCGCCGGTTCGAGGTCCGGGTCGGCATCGAACCGGCTCACCAGCCGACCGGCCTGGGCCCGCAGGGCCTCGGGAGTCCTGGCCGAGAGCAGCATCGGGACGGGCGGGCCGGTACGGCGGGCGGTGGGGGTGGCGGTGACTGCGGCGAGGGCTGTCGCGGCGGTGGCGACGGCGTCCGGGGCGGGCACGTCCGGGGTGCCGGTCCGGCCCTGAGCGTCGGACAGGACCGGAGCGCCGATCCGGCCGGGAACATCGGTACGGCCCAGAGCGTCGACCCGACCCTGAGCTTCGATCAGATCCGGAGCTTCGGTACGGCCCGGAGCATGGGCCTGATCCTGAGCATCGGCCCGGTCCAGGGCGGGCACGGCCGCGAGGGCAGGAGCCTGCTCGATGATCACGTGCGCGTTGGTGCCGCTGATGCCGAACGACGACACGCCTGCCCGGCGCGGGCTCCCTGTCTCCGGCCACGGGGTGTGCGCGGTGAGCAGGCGGATGCCGCCGCCGGACCAGTCCACATGGGGGTTGGGCGTCCCCGCGTGAAGGGTTCCCGGCAGTTCGCCGTGGCGGATGGCCAGCACCATCTTCATCACCCCGGCCACCCCGGCCGCCGCCTGGGTGTGCCCGATGTTCGACTTGACCGAGCCGAGCCACAGAGGGCGGTCGGCCGGGCGGTCGGGTCCGTGGACGGCCTGGAGCGCCTGCGCTTCGATGGGATCACCGAGCTTCGTCCCCGTACCGTGGGCCTCGATCGCGTCGATCTGGTCGGCCCGGAGCGCTGCGTCGGCCAAGGCGGCGCGGATGACCTGCTGCTGGGACGGGCCGTTGGGGGCAGTGAGGCCGTTGCTGGCGCCGTCCTGGTTCAAGGCGGTGCCGCTGATCAGCGCGAGTACGGGGTGGCCTTGGCGCAGGGCGTCGCTGTGGCGCTCCAGCAGCAGCACTCCGACGCCCTCGCCCCAGCCCGTACCGTCCGCGTCCGCCGAGAACGCCTTGCACCGTCCGTCGGCGGCGAGCCCGCGCTGACGGCTGAACTCCACGAAGAGACGCGGGGTGCTCATCACCGACACCCCGCCCGCGAGGGCCTGCTCGCAGTCGCCGCGCCGCAGCGCCTGCACGGCCAAGTGCAGCGCCACCAGCGAAGAGGAGCACGCGGTGTCGACGGTGAGCGCGGGTCCCTGGAGGCCAAGGACGTAGGACAGCCGCCCCGACAGCACGCTGGCCGTGTTCCCGGTCAGCAGATGGCCCTCGGAGATCCCCTCGGCGCCCTCCAGCAGCGCGGAGTAGTCCTGGCCGTTGGTACCGATGTAGACGCCGACCTGCCGGTCCTTCAGCGCGGTCGGGTCCTGCCCGGCGCCCTCGACCGCCTCCCATGCGGTCTCCAGGAGCAGCCGCTGCTGCGGGTCCATGGCCAGGGCCTCGCGCGGTGAGATGCCAAAGAACTCCGCGTCGAAATCGGGGACATCGTGAAGGAATCCGCCCTGCCTGGTGTACGTGGTGCCGGGACGGTCGGGGTCGGGGTCGTACAGCCCCTCGGTGTCCCAGCCCCGGTTCGACGGCCAGTCACCGACGGCGTCGATGCCCTTGGAGAGCAGGTGCCAGAAGTCCTCGGGCCGCGCGACCCCACCGGGGAAGCGGCAGCCCATGCCGACGATCGCGATCGGCTCGCCGCTGCCGGGCTCCGCCGTCCGCCGGGCCTCGGCACCGGCGGACCGGGCGGACCTGGCGGCGCCGCTCGCCGCGTCCGGCAGGTCCAGCTCCAGGCCCAGGTCCAGGTCCGCGAGCAGCCTGCCGGCCAATGCCGACGGCGTGGGATGGTCGAACAGGACGGCGGCGGGCAGGGCCAGTCCGGTGGCGGCGGCGAGCCGGTTGCGCAGCTCGACCGCCGTCAGAGAGTCGAAGCCGAGCGCGGAGAACGCCTTCGTGGACCGGACCGCGTCGGCGTCGGGGTGGCGCAGGACCGTCGCCGCGTGGGCGCGTACCAGTTCGGTGAGGGCCCTGACCCGGTCCTCGTGGCGCGGAAGTACGGCGATCCGCTGCCGTAACGCGTCGGCGGAGCCACCGGTCTCCCGGGCCGCCGACGGTGCGGTGGTGCCGGGGGCATGCCTGGCGGCAGCCGGGTCCGGTATCCCGTCGAGCAGGGCGGCGGACCGCAGGCCCGTGCTCGTGGCGAAGCGCCGCCAGTCGACATCCGCGACCACCACCAGCGCGTCGTCCTCCGCGAGCGCCCGGCCGATCGCGGTGACGGCCGTTTCGGGCTCCATCGCCGGCATGCCGAAGTCCCGCAGCCGCGCGGCGACTTCGTCCGCCAGCATGCCCGGCCCGGCCCAGGCTCCCCAGGCAACGGACGTACCGGGCAGCCCGGCCGCCCGGCGGGCGGCGACGAGAGCGTCCACGGCGGCGTTGGCGGCGGCGTAGTTGCCCTGCCCGGCGTTGCCGACGACGCCCATCACCGACGAGAACACCACGAAGGCCGACAGGCCGAGATCCGCGGTGGCCTCGTGCAGGTTGCGTGCGGCGGTCAGCTTGGCGCGCAGCACCACGGCGAGCCGTGCGGGGTCCAGCGCGTCGAGCACACCGTCGTCGAGGACACCCGCCGCGTGGACGACGGCGGAGAGCGGGGAGCGCGCCGGGATGCCGGCGACCAGCGCCGCCAGTGCGGCCGGGTCGGCCACGTCGCAGGCCGCGAAGGCCACTTCGGCACCTAGCGCCGTCAGTTCCGCCCGCAGCGCGTCCGTACCGGGCGCGTCGGCACCGCGACGGCTGACCAGCAGCAGCCGCTCCGCGCCCTGGCCCGCGAGCCAGCGCGCCGTGTGCGAGCCGACGCCACCGGTACCACCGGTGACGAGGACCGTCCCCTTCCACAGCGGGCGCGTACGTGCCCGGCCGGCCGCGCCCCCTTCACCGGCCTTCGGCACCACGGACGGCGGGGCGGGCCGGAGGCGGCGTCCGTGGACCCCGGTGGAACGCACCGCCACCTGTTCCTCGTCGGCCACGGCTCCCGCGAGCACCGCGCACAGGCGGCGGGCCGCCCGTACGTCCAGCACCTCGGGCAGATCGACCAGACCGCCCTGGCGATGCGGGTGCTCCAGTGCCAGCGTCCGGCCGAGGGCGGCGGACGCGGCCTGGCCGACGTGTCCGGGCCGCTCAGCGCCGCCGAGGACCGCCGTTCCCTTCGTCAGCGTCCAGAGCCGAGCATCGATGCCCGTGTCCTCCAGCGCCTGGGCCAGAGCAAAGGTGAGCGCGGGACCACCGGGCAGGTCCGGGTGGTCGGGGTGGGGCCGCTCCTCCCAGGACAGCAGGGAGAGCACTCCGGCGATCGGCTGCTCCCCCACGGTCTCCGTGAGCAGAGCGGCCAGTTGTCCGCGGGACGCGCCCGGATCGTCGACGACACACGGGAGAAGGTCGGCCCCGGCCTCACCAAGGGCGTCCAGGACGGCCGCCGCGTCGTCGCTCTCGGGGCGCAGGGCGAGCCAGCGACCGGCAAGACCGTCCGCCGGTGCGACCGACAGGGGTGCCCAGGCAACGTGGTAGCGCCACGATTCAGCCTTGCGCTCACGGCTTCTGACGGAGCGCCAGCTCGCCAGGGCGGGCAGGACTTCGTCCAGGGCCGCACGGCCGACCCCGAGGGTCTCCGCGAGTTGTGCGGGGTCCTGCGATTGCAGCTCGTCCCAGCGGTCCTCGGCGGGGGTGGCCGGGACGGCAGCAGGGGCAGTCAGCCAGTAGCGGCTGCGCTGGAAGGCGTACGTCGGCAACTCGACCCGCCGCGCCCCCGGGAACACCCCGGACCAGTTCACGTCCAGTCCGCACTCCCAGGCACGGCCCACCGCACGCAACACCTGCTCCTGGCCGCCCT
>NZ_KB899021.1:0-49686 GCF_000377965.1 Streptomyces sp. CNB091 | reverse complement strand
GAGGGCATCGAGTTCGACGACGTCGCGACACCGGGACCGCCCTCGACCCCGTCGTCGAGCTGAGTGACGACCGGCTCGTCCGAGTTCACCAACGCCAGCCACGCATCCGCCCCCACCACCGGCTCACACCGGTCGGGCAACTGGCGCCACACAGATTCCGGGACGAACCGGCTGCGCGGAACGGCCTCGAACACCCGCCGCCACCGGCCGGTCAGCAGCCCACGATCGGCCAACTCCTGTACCAGGGCCGGGTAGACGGGTGCCCGGTGTGCGGCGCTCACCACTGCGGGAGGCACTGAGGGCGACTGCCGTCCGGAGTCGGCTTCGGCTCCTGGGGAGGCGTCCACGGCTTGTCCGACGGCGGCCCACCATGCTTGCCGGCATCGGCCACTACGGGGGTAGTGATCATCGTCCATCTCCTCTGTTCTTCGGAACATTTCGATTGGCGGGGCGGTGGTGCAGCCGGTAGATCCCGTACGGCGGAAAGAGGTCGACGCGGAGCGGCCAGCCACTCTCGGCACACGCCCGGCACAGCAGGTCCCGGCCGTGAGCGGTGTGCCGGGCGGCGGTCACCGGGGAACGCCAACACGCCTCACAGGTACGCACATCCACAGCCG
The DNA here is from genome assembly GCF_000377965.1 of Streptomyces sp. CNB091. Lineage (NCBI taxonomy): Bacteria > Bacillati > Actinomycetota > Actinomycetes > Kitasatosporales > Streptomycetaceae > Streptomyces > Streptomyces sp. CNB091. The sequence goes on along the minus strand of NZ_KB899021.1, from coordinate 49,069 downwards.
ACAGGCTGACGCTCATCCGGCCTCCCGGAGAGCGGTGGCCGCCGCATGGCACGGGCAGACACAGTCCGGACGCAGGCAGAGGGCGTGCACATCGGCGAGACCGGTCACCGAGGCACTGCGGCAAGCAACGCCGTACGGACCGTCCGCCCCCGCCGACAACCCATCCAGATCAGCCACCGCCCCCGGAGGCACATCAACGGCCGTGATCGGGTCACCCCGCCACAACAAGGTCACCTCATGCTGCGGGCAGTGAGCGCCGGTGGCGCCCTCGACCGGCACCTCGTGCGCGTCCCCTTCCGCGTAGCACCTCACCCGCGTCGGGCCTCCCGCCAGGCACGACCAAGGTGGACAGCGGCCGGACAGAAGATTCCGGCACGGCAGGTGGAGCAGCACTGAGTGTGGGCGAGCCAGACCCTGTACGCGGTGTCGCCACCCTCGCACCGACTGCTTCTCCCGGAGCTTGCCCCGCCATGTGGCCGGGTGATGCTCCGCCCTTTAACCAGCTCGGGGATGGTCATTTCAGTCTCCTCAACTACCTGTCTGGCACGGACGGGTAGAGCATGGAGGCAGGGGCTGGTCATGACTGCTACGGCTTGTAGCAGCAAGGGGCGTGGTTCAGACCGCTCCGACCCAGTGGGCGAAGCGCGTCAGACTCTCGGAGTCGGAGCGATGGAAGCGACGTAGGTTCCGGGCGACCTCGCGCGCCCAAGGATGCTCGCGCGTGTGCTGAGGTGCCGCAGCACGTGCCATCCGGAGGCTGGTGAAGGCCTCTACGGGGCGGCCTGCCCAATCCTGAGCCCTGGCGAGTTCGATGTAGAACCCGCTGCGGCGCTCGGCCGGCAGATCAATGCCCGGTGCCCATGCGGCAGCGGCGCGGAGAGCCCGGTCGGCGTGGCCAGGTCCGAGGCTGACCGCGACGGACACTTCGTGGATGCGCACACTTTCAGGCCCGAAGGCCGTGCCCAGGTAGCAGCCCTCTCGGCCGACTTGCCTGCTCAGCTGTCGGGCGTGGGCCAGGTGAGTGTCGGTCGCCCCTACGTTCTGGGCGCGACTCGCGATCACTGCGGCCCTCATGTGGAGTGCGCCGCGAGCGGCTGCCTGCGTGCCCCCGTCCGGTGGCGGAGCGGCCTCGATGGCCTGCTCCAGCGCTACCAGGCCGGCAGCGTGAGCGCGGGCGGCGAAGAACGTCTCGGCGCGAACGTATGAGGCGGTCGCCTGGACGAGAGGGTCTGCAGCGCGGTCGGCTGCCCAGCGCATCAGGTCGATGAGGCGCGCGGAGAGGTCGTGTGCCCCGTGCTTGTAGGCGACGGCATCGGCGGTTCGAGCAGCGGAGGCCAGCATCCGCGCGGCATCCTGGTGTTCGGCACCGGACGCAGTATGGACGTACCGAATCGCATCGGTCAGCAGACCAGGGATGACGGTGGCGATCCGGCCGTACTGGGCGGCGAGACGCCAGCCCACCGCCGTGGTGATCCCAGCGGCCAGCTCTTCCGGCCCACGCGTCGGTGGGCCCAGAGCCAGGTCATAACCAGCGATCGCTTCCGACAGGGCAGGCAGCGCCTGGTGAACACGTCGCTTCGTGCCGACGTGATCCGTGTGCAGACGCGTGACGTCCACCTCAAGGGCGTCCGCGATCGCTTCGAGCACCTCGTCGCTGGGGCGGCGGGCACCTCGCTCGACGGCGCGAACCATGGCGTAGGACACATGGGAGGCCGCCGCAAGTGCGATTTGGGTGTATCGGCGTGCACGGCGGCAGGCGGCGATCCGCCTGCCGATCTCCTGCGGGCTGTCGGAAGACACCCACTGACCGTACGCGCGCGATGACGTTGTGGAACCTGATTCCTCTACTTCTTCTCGGCGATCGCGATGAGCTCTGTGAGCGACTGGATCACCCAGTCGGCAGTCGCGTGCACTTGGTCGTCGGTGCCCCATAGGTTCCCCCAGGGGCCGCGGCGGATGTGTACGGTGCGGAGCCCGGCCCTGGCTGCGGGGAACGTGTCGTTCGCGGGGTGATCACCGACGTACACGGCGTCTGTCGCGGGAACACCGGCCGCATCCACAGCCTTTGCGAAGAACTCCGGTGAAGGTTTGGCGCAGCCCCACTCCGCGGAGGTCGCGACGAGATCGGCGGGCAGGTCGAGCGCCCGGAGCAACTCACCCGCGCGCACGGTCTGGTTGCCGGCGACGACGACGCGCATCCCGAGTTGGCGGAGCTTCGCAAGCGTGGGGCGGACGTCTTCGTACAGGTCGGACTCATCGAGGTACTCACCTCGTCCGGCTGCCTCGCGGGCGGAGTATTCGGCCGGAATGTCGATGCCCGGCTTCACCAGCTTCAGTGCTTCGGAGTTGTCGAGCCCTTGGGCGGTCACGGCGCCGACAAGGGCGGACAGGGTATGTCTGGGCGTGCCGAGCCAGTCGGCCCAGGAACCCCAGTAGCGGTCGTCGCGGACGAGAGTCTCGCCTATGTCGAACACGAACGTCTTCACACGTCGAGCCTAGGGGCGACGGTCAGGCACCGCGACATCCTCTCGCCCATGGGCCATTCGGGCTTCGGGACGGTCGGGTCACTCTTGCGGGGGACGCGGGCGGGGCACCGGCCCTAAGCTCGGGTGCCGGGACCTGGGATGCGGGATGCGGGATCCGAGGTTCGAGCGCCTTCTGTGACCGGTAGGCAGGCGACTCCCTGAAATCCCGAACACGACGACGAACGCCCCTCCTCATACAGAGAACGAGATACCGCACACGTCCGGGGAAGGGCAGAATCACCCCCGTACACGCCCAGCTCCAAGCCAGAACGGCTTTCCATAACGGGGAGATATGTCCGTTTCTCAAGAAGTGGGTAAAACCAGCCCCTCGGCCGCATAAACCCACAGGTCACGAACTACGGTCCCCGCGCACGCGGGGGTGGTTGCCAACTGCCCCGATGACCGACACGCCCGGCACCACGGTCCCCGCGCACGCGGGGGTGGTTGCCTCGGCGGCGTTGTTCATGGGCGAACTGCTGGACGGTCCCCGCGCACGCGGGGGTGGTTGAGCGACTCACGTACGTCACCGTCCGGATCCGACTCGTCAAAGCGCTGGGGCTGCCTGGCGGTGACCGGGCGAGCGCGTCCCGAAGCTCGGGTCCCGAGCCCTGAGCTTCGGGCTTCGGGGCGGCCGGGTCACTCTTCCGGGGGTACGTGAATGAGACCCCGGCCCGAAGCTCGGGGACCAAGACTCGGGCTTCGGGATGCGGGACCCGGGGTTCGAGCTCCCTCTTTAACCGGTAGGTAGAAGAAGAGGGTTGGGAAAACCTCCCCCACCTCCCTACCCCGTAACGGTCAGCAAGTATGACTAATCGTGACGGCTTGCGGCGCAGCGTCACGACTGCTTACGGTGCGAGAACCAAACGACCCCGACCGGTGTTGCCACACCGGGCCGGGGTCTTACCGCAAGATCGATAACCCAGAAAGCCGATCCCGTGGCTACCCAGCACACTAGCTCCGCCCTGCCCGCTCCCGCACGCTCCACCGCGTACCCGATGGCCAAGCCCGGCTACGGCAAACGCTCCGCACCGGACCAACAGGCCCGCACGCCCCACGACTTCGCTCTTCTCCCCGCCCGCGAGCGGTACGTCGCCGGATTCGTCGACCACCTCCCCGAGGGCGCGGCGATGAGCGTGAAGATGCTGGCGAAGCAGCTCCCGCTCTACGGCCAGCAGGCCATCTCCACCTCCCTGAACGCCCTGTCCGTCGCCGGGCACCTGCGGCGCGTCCGGTGTCCGGTCGGTGCCGGGGACGAGACGCGCTGGGTCTTCCGCACCTTCTGGTCCCGTACCGCACGCGACAACGAGTGGTGGAACGCGTACCTCGCCACCGAGCAGGCCGTCCTGGCCGTAGCCCCCGTACCGGAGGCGTCGGCCCTCGACACGGCACCGCCGCCGCCTTGGGTCCCGGCCGAGGAGCCGCCGCCTCCGCCCGATCCGGAGCGCCCCGACACCGAACAGGCTCCCGAACCCACCGCCGTACCGCAGCAACGCACCCCGGCCCAGGCCCCGGACACCGAGCCCGAGCCGCCAACGCCGCCCGCCCCGGCCACCGTTCACGCGACGCCCCACGCCGTCGAAGCCGGCCCCGCCTACCTCGCGCTCGCCCGTCTCGGCCGCGACGACCACCGCCTCGCACTCTCCGCCGACGACTGCGCCGCCCTGGAAGCACAGGCGGCGGAGTGGCTCGCCCGAGGCGTGAGCGTCGACTACCTGACCAGCGCCCTGACCGCAGGGCTCCCCGCCCAGGTCGACAGCCCCCTCGGCTTCGTCCGCCGCCGCCTCACCGACAAGATGCCGCCCCGGCTCCCCACCGAGAACACTCAACCCGCCACCCCCGCCGCCCCAAGCCGCCGCATCCTCCTCGTGGAATGCACCGACTGCGGACGCCCCGGGCGGCCGGAAGCGCTCCCCGACGGCCTCTGCCGCTCCTGCCGCTTCGCCCACTCAGCGGACGAAGGGAACTCGATCCGCCCCGCCGAGATCGCCGACGTCAAAGCACACATGAGCAACCTCCGCGACCTGCTCAAACCCGTCTGACCTCGCCTCGGTGAGCAGGCATGACAAAGAGTCCTGGCGCACGGAAGCCAGCAGGCGGCACGTGGCCGGTCAGCGCACCAGCAGGTCGATCACGCCCGACAGGTCCTCCTCGCCACTGCCCTCGGCCAGGCGGCGCCGCATCAGCTCGAAGTAGGGGCTGAGCAGTTCGGGGCTGACCCCCTGCTGTGCGGCGGTGTCCAGAAAGGTCGGCGTGCCGGCCACCTGCATGCCGAGGTTGGAGACGACGCCCTTGGTGTAGTCACCGCTCCGCAGCTGGTCGGCGGTCTGGTGGACCGACGGGGCCATCGCGACGAGCCAGTCGGCGAGCAGCGGGGCGAGCGCCGCCGGGTCGATGTCCTCCTTGCGGATCAGGGCGAAGGCATGCGCGGCCCCGGCGAACATTCCGTACATGGCGCTGAGCAGGGCCACGTCGTGCAGGGCCGCGAATCCGGCGTCCTCGCCGACGTAGGTGGTGCCGACCGGGACGCCCAGCGTCTGCCGGTGTCGCTCGAACAGCTCCGGCGAGCCGCTGTAGAAGACGTAGCCGCCGGCCTCCGGGACTCCGATCATGGGCGGGACGGCCATGATCCCGCCGTCCAGGTAGCGGGCGCCACGCTCACGGGCCCACTCGGCGCGGGCGCGGGCCTGGGCAGGGGTGCTGGTGGTCAGGTTGACCAGGTCCTTGCCGGCCAGGTCGGTGCCCGCCAGCGCCTCGGCGACCGAGGCGTCGTCCAACAGGCAGACGACGACGAGGGTGTTCGCCGCGACCGCTTCGGTGACGGTGTCCGCGACCTCTGCCCCCTCGGCGGCGAGCGCCGCGGCGCGGGCCGGGGAGCGGTTCCAGACGGTGAGCGGGTGGCCTGCGGCAAGCCAGGTACGGGCCAGTGCGGCGCCCATCGCGCCGAGGCCCAGCAGGGTGACGGGGGTCTTCTCAACAGTGTTCTTTGCCATGCGGATCATGCTGGTCGCAGGCCTGCGGGCGATCAAGTACGCACTCATTAGTGGGTGGTTACCCCGAGGTGAGCAAACACGTCGGAGCCCTGCGGCAGGACTCCCGTCCGCTGATCCTCGTGAGCCGTGGACCGGGGGCGTGACCCTCCGGCCTGACCGGCTCGGAGAGTGAGCCGGTCAGGCCGGGCGGCTCAGAGTGCGAGCCGGTCAGGACGGGCGGTTCAGGAGTCGAGGATCCATTTCCCGCACGACGTCTGCGAGATCCACTGGTGGGAGCTGATCCCGTTGTCGACGCCCGCTCCGCTGCTGAACGTGAAGCCGCTGAGGTCGCTCATGTACTTCTCGCCCTTCGTGAGGCAGGTGTAGCCGCCGCCCCAGTCCTTTCCGGTCCCGTTGATGACCTGTACGGCCAGCCCGGATGTGCCCTTGTGCAGGATCGACTGGGCGTTGTTGGTGTCGCCGCCCTGGAACGGTCCGGAGCTGTTGCCCCAGTCCGAGTCCCAGCTCGTGGTCTTGCCCAGGTAGCCGCTGCAGTGGTCGCCGGAGTAGGCGTAGAAGTAGCCGCCCAGGGCCGTCTGGTAGGCCCGGTTGCAGGTGTCGGACGCTTGCGCCCCTCCGGCGGGAAGGACAACGCCGAGGCCGGCGAGTGCCAGGGTGGCGGCCGTGGCCAGGGTCTTGCGCATGGTGCATCACTCCTTGTGTGTTCGGGTGCTGTGCGGAACCCACGGCACGGGGCCGCGGAAGTCGTTGTCAGCGGGGCGTCAGCCCCGGTCGCTCGGTCAGGCAGTCGCTCGGTCAGGCGGTCGCGCCGGTGATGTCCTCGGCCCGTGCGAGAGCGGCGAGGCCCATCCGCCGGTGCGCGGCGACGTCGTCGCCGTACATCGCAAGGAGGGGGGAGCGGTACTCGGCGGTCAGCGCCCGCAGGGTCGCGGCCAGTGGCGTACGCGTCGCGCAGCGGGCCTCGGTGACGGCCAAGCCGCTCTCGACGGCGAACGCCTGGGCGGTGGTCAGCCCTTCGGTGAGCGAGGGAAGGCCGTCGCGGACCGACGGCGGGTCGGCGTAGTCGTGGCCCGCTTCCCGCATGCACGCGGACCACGCCTCCAACGCCTTCGCGGTGCGACCGTCCTCGACGACCTCCGCCGCGTAGAGGCGGGCCAGGTGGGTGACGGTCTTGTCCGACCGGTACCAGGTCTCGAAGTCGCCGTACAGCCGGCCTTTCGCATCCGACAGGCAGCTGTCCCGTGGGATGCCGACGGTTCCCCCGCCGGGCAGTTCGGCCGTCACCGTGCCGTTCGACGCGTCCCCTTCGAGCGCCTTGGTGTAGCGAGCGCGTTCGTCCTCGGGGAGCGCGTTGGCATAGGCGTGGTTCGGGTCGTCGCGCTGCAACCGCTGGAGCCTCTCACGGACCCGGCTCCCGAACCCGTTGCGCTTCGCCCAGGCGGCGTCGGTCAGCACGTAACCTCCGCCCCGCAGATCGTCGGGCGACGGCAGGACACCGGCCCAGTAGCGGAAGTCGGCCTCCGCCATACACTCCTTCACCAACAGCTGCTCCGCGCGCTGCACCAGAAGCTCTTCCGCGGCGGACAGTTCCCGTCCGGTGACCTGCGCCGCAACCGCCGGGTGGGCGCGCTCCGGCGCGGTACCGGCGTCCGCGTCGCAGCCGGCGAGGAAGGCCGCCATGGCCGCCACCCCGGCGCACGTGGACACGTACACCCTCTTCATCGCCGCTCCCCCCGATACGGCGCCGGTACCTCGGCGCCTTTCCGTCGCCGGGGTGCACGACCGGAGTCGAGTCCTGGAAGTCCGGAACTCGACTCCGGTCGGGTCCCCCGTCCACGGGAAGAATCGCGCAGGTGGCAGTGGCCCGGCCATGCTGTTGCGGCTCACCGCAAAAGCCGAGCCACCGAGGGAGGAAGCAGATGCTCCGCTTGTGTTCCGGCGGAGCCGGCCCGCGCGGGGCAGGGGTTGTACGCACCGATGGATGGCGCGGTATCAGGCCTGTCGTAGGGTTCCGGTCCATGACCGCCGAACCTGAGTTCCTGAACGCCACTCGGTCCTCGTACGACGCCATGGCCCCCGGCTACGCCGAGCACGCCCGGGGCGAGTTGGCGGCCAAGCCTCTGGAGCGTGCGCTGTTGGGTGCGTTCGCCGAACTCGCGGCGACCGCTGGCGGCGGCCTCCCGGTGGCCGATGTCGGCTGCGGGACGGGCCGGGTGACCGCTCACCTGCACGGACTGGGCCTGGGGCTGGACGTGTTCGGGATCGACCTCTCCCCTCGGATGGTCGCCGTGGCGCGGGAGGAGCACCCGGGCCTGCGCTTCGAGGAGGGCTCCATGCTCGACCTCGGGCTGCCGGACGCCTCGCTGGGCGGGCTGCTCGCCTGGTACTCGACGATCCACGTCCCGGACGAGGAACTGCCTGGCGTCTTCGCGGAGTTCCACCGCGTCCTGGCCCCGGGGGCGCACGTACAGCTGGGCTTCCAGGTCGGGGACGAGCCGCTGCGGCTGACGGAGGCGTGGGGCATGGAGATCTCGCTCGACTGCCACCGGCGGCAGCCGGAGCGGATCGCCGGGCTGCTGCGGGACGCGGGCCTGGAGGTGATGTCCCGGGTGTGGCGGGAGCGGGACACGGACGGGCCGTTCCCGGAGCGGGCGCCGCAGGGGTTCGTGCTGGCGCGGAGGCCGCCCGCGGTCTTGGGTCTCTGATCCCGGCTGTCGTCCCCTGCCCTGCCCGCCCCTGCCCTGCCCGGCTCTGACTGCTGACCGGCCCGGGCGGGCGGGGTGTCGCCCCACCGGCTCACTCAGGATGCGAAGTGACCCGTGGTGACCAGACTGGTCACCATGGCAGACCAACGTTCAGCGCGCGCCGAACGCTCCTCCCCGGGGACTCGGAAGAAGCCCTCGGCCAGGAAGGGGCCCGAGCACGCGGCCCGCGCCGCCTGTCAGAGCCTGGAATCGCTGATCAGCCACCCGGCCGAGGGCGTCTCCGCGATCCGACGATCCGACGACGACGGCTGGTGCGTCGTCGTGGACGTCCTCGAAGTGCCCCGCATCCCGGACACGACCAGTCTCCTCGCCTCGTACGAGGTGCGGCTCGACGGCGCCTGCGAACTCGTGGAGTACACCCGGGTCCGCCGCTACCGGCGCGGTGCCGCCGACGAGTGACCCCACTGCGTCCGACAGCTGGAAGGACCCCCATGACGACCACCACCTACGTCGACGGCGCCGCTCCGTGCCCGCCCCGCGCAGGCACGCTCTACGACGTGCTGGAGCTCATTCTCGACCGGGGCATGGTGATCGACGTATTCGTACGCGTCTCCCTGGTCGGCATCGAGATCCTCAAGATCGACGCACGCATAGTCGTGGCGAGTGTCGACACCTACCTGCGCTTCGCCGAGGCGTGCAACCGTCTCGACCTCGAACGTGACTCCGGCAGCACCACCGTCCCCGAGCTGCTCGGCGGCTCCGCCGCCCGCTCCATCGGCAAGCGGAAGGTGCGCAAGGCCGCGGAGTCCGTCGGCGACACCGTACGCAAGGCGGTCGGGGCCGGCGGCCACGACGATGACGACGAGTACGACGATTACGACGAGGAAGAGGCGGAGGAACGACCGGCGCGCCCGAAGAAGCGTCGCGCCCCCGCCCGCAGCAGCAGCGGCAGCGGCGGCACGAGCCGTCGCCGCAGGGCAGAGGCCTGACGTGCGCGTGGACGGCCCGGGGACGGGCCAGGCCGCCGGAACGGGGCTGTACGTGTACGCGGTCGTCCGGGCCGGGACGCCGCTGCCCGGGAAGTCCGCGGGCGTCGGCAGCCCGCCCGCCCCGCTGCGGAAGGTCGCCGTGGGCCCGGTGGCCGCCGTCGTCAGCGCCGCCCCCGCGCAGCTGCGGGCCCGGCGGCGTGATCTGCTGGCTCACCAGGAACTCCTGACGCGTCTGGCGGACAGCGGACCGGTCCTGCCGATGCGCTTCGGCATGGTCGCACCGGACGACGACGCGCTGCGCGCCCAGCTGACCGGGGCGCAGGCGGGCCACCTCGCCGCCCTGGACCGGGTCGCCGGGCACATCGAGATGAACGTCAAGGCCCTGCTGGCCCATGACTCCCTCGCCGCACTGGTGGCGGGGGACGCGACCGTACGGCGGCTGCGCGAGGAAACCCGCCGGCGGCCCGGGTACGAGGCCAATGTGCGCCTGGGGGCGGCTGTCGCGTCCGCCCTGGCGCGCCGGGCGGACGCGGCGGGACGGCGGGCGCTGCGCGATCTGGCTCCGATGGCCCGGGCGACGGCCGGGGGCCCCGAGGTTCCCGGCTGCGCGCTCAACGTGTCGTTCCTCGTAGCGCGGGCAGACAGCGACCGGTTCCGCGCGACGGCCGATCGCTTCGCGGCGGCCCACCGCGACCACGTCGAACTCCGCCTCGCGGGGCCGCTGCCCTGCTACAGCTTCGTCGACGCCGGCAGCACGAGGCCGCCCGCGCCGGTCGGTGGAGGCTGACGATGGGGCTGATCTCCGGACTGCTGATGCTCCCCCTGGCACCCGCCCGGGGCGTGGTGTGGGTCGCGGAGCGGTTGCAGGACGCCGCCGAGCGCGAACTCTACGACCCCGGGGTGATCCGCGCGCAGCTGGCGGCCCTCAACCAGGAGCTCGACGAGGGGCACATCGGGCTGGACGAGTTCGAGGCAGAAGAGGAAAGGCTGCTCGACCGGATGTACGCCGCGCAGACCGGCAGGACACCGACGACAGAAGGTGACAGACATGGATGACCAGTCAAAGGTGGCGCTCGCAGCCGCCGTAGTGGGTGGATATGTGCTGGGCCGGACGAAGAAGGGCCGGGTCGCGCTGAGCGTCGCGACCTATCTGGCGGGGCGCCGGTTCGGACTCGAACCCCGCCAGCTGGCGGCCGAAGGGATGCGCAGGCTCGGTGAGGTGCCGCAAGTCGCCGAGTTGCAAGAGCAGTTGCGGGGCGAGGTCCTCGACGCGGGACGCCAGGCGGTGACGGCCGCCGCCAACCGCTCCATGGCCTCCCTGGCGGACGCCATCGGCGACCGGACGGCCCGGCTCACGGCGGCTGCGCCGGACGACGAGGCGGACGAAGAGGACGAGGACGAGGGCGAGTACGAGGACGAGGGGCCCGAGGAAGAGCCGGAAGGCGAGGACGAGGAGGAGGACGAAGAGGAGCCCGAAGAGGAGGAGTACGAGGACGAGGAGCCGGAAGAGGAGGAGCCCGAAGAGGAGGAGCCGGAAGAGGAGGAGCCGGAAGAGGAAGACGAGGAAGAAGAGCCCGAAGAGCCCGAAGGGGAAGAAGAGGAAGAAGAGGAAGAGGCGGCCCCGCCGCAGCCGTCCCGGGCGAGGAAGTCCCCGGCCAGGAAGGCGGCCCCGTCCAGGAAGTCGGCGGAGAAGAAGGCAGCCCCCGCCAAGAAGGCCTCCGCCAAGAAGGCTCCGGCGAAGAAGGCCCCCGCCAAGAAGGCTCCGGCGAAGAAGGCTTCAGCCAAGAAGGCTGCTCCGGCCAAGAAGGCGGCTCAGGCCAAGAAGACGTCAGCGAAGAAGACCGCTCCGGCCAAGAAGTCTGCCGCCAAGAAGTCCGCAGCCAAGAAGTCCGCCCCTCAGAAGTCTGCCGCGAAGAAGACAGCGACGTCGAAGCGGTCAGCATCCAAGCGCGCCGATCGCCGGAGGTAGTCAGCCATGGCAACGACGGACAAGGACGAATCCGAGGCTCCGGCGGAGTCGGGTGTCGGCCGCATCAAGGAAGAGCTGTCGAAATTCGCCGGTGCTCAGGTGCAGCAGCTCGCCGAGAAGGCAGGCAGCAAACTCTCCGATCTCACGGGCCAGTTGACCGACGCAGCCGAGAACGGCGGCTCCCTGCCCGCCATCGGTTCTCGCGTGCTCCAGGGCGAATCCCCGGTGAAGGCGTTCGTCTCGGAGAAGGCCAAGGGCGCGAAGGACGCGGTGGTGGACAAGGCGAAGAGCGCGTTCGGCGGGGGCGGCGGCAAGGGCAACCGCAAGGCCGGCGGCGGCAAGTTCATGAACATCATCGAAGTGATCGACGTCGGTGTGCCGCTGCGCACCGCCTACGACGCCTGGACGCAGTACGAAGAGTTCAGCGGCTTCATGAAGGGCGTCCAGAGCGTCTCCAAGGGCGAGGACGAGGAAAGTGACTGGAAGGTCAAGGTCGGCCCCTCCACGCGCAGCTTCAAGGCCACGGTGCAGGAGCAGGTGCCTGACGACCGGATCGTCTGGACCTCCGAGGGTGCCAAGGGCAGCACGCGCGGAGCCATCAGCTTCCATGAGCTGGCCCCGAACCTCACCCGCATCGTGCTGGTCATGGAGTACTACCCGTCCGGGTTCTTCGAGAAGACGGGCAACCTCTGGCGCGCCCAGGGCCGTCGCGTACGGCTGGACTTCAAGCACTTCCAGCGCTACGTGAGCCTCACCGAAGAAGAGCCCGAGGGGTGGCGCGGCGAGATCCGCGACGGCGAGGTCGTGGTCAGCCACGAGGAGGCCGTCGAGCGCGAGGAGGCGGAAGAGTCCGAGGACGAGGGGGACCAGGACGAGGACGAGGGGTACGGCGAGGAGGAGCCTGAGGACGGGGAGGAGGACGAGGAAGAGGAGCCTGAGGACGGGGAGGAGGACGAGGAAGAGGACTACGACGAGGAGGAAGAGGACGAGCCTGACGAAGACGAAGACGAAGACGAAGACGAAGACGAAGACGAAGACGAAGACGAAGACGAAGACGACGAGGACGAGGACGAGGACGAGGACGAGGACGAGGAAGAGCCGGAGGAGCCGCCCGCCAAGAAGCGCGCGAGCCGCAGGCGCCGGTCCGGGGCCTCGCGGTGACCGACCTCGACTTCCGGCAGGGAGGGCCGCCGGCCAACGGCCCTCAGACCACCAACCTCGCCGACATCCTCGAACGCGTCCTGGACAAGGGCATCGTCATCGCCGGGGACATCAAGATCGACCTTCTCGACATCGAACTCCTCACCATCCGGCTCCGCCTCTTCGTGGCATCCGTCGACACCGCGAAGAAGGCGGGCATCGACTGGTGGGAGACCGATCCCGCCCTCAGCTCCCGGGCCTCGCGCAACGCCCTGGAGGACGAGAACCGCCGACTGCGGGAACGCCTCCAGGCCCTCGAACCAGGAACGGACACGGACACGGACACGGACGCGGACGAGAACCCCGGCCCGCGCCCGAACCGGAGCGCTGACAGAAACGACAGCAAGGAGACCGGGCAGAGATGACGCATCACGCCCACCGGGACCGGGCTCCGGGCGCCGGTGTCACGTACGTGTTCGCCGTCTGCCGGGGCGCCCGTGCCACGCACACGGCCGACGTCACCGGCCTGGTCGGCATGCCCGGTGGTGCGGCCGTCCGGCTGCTGCCCTCCGGACCGCTGACCGCTGTGGTCCAGACCGTCCCGGCCGCCGACTTCACGGACGAGGTCTGGCAGTCGCGACTCTCCGACCCGCGTGAGATCGAGCGGTACGCCCGGGCCCACCACGAGGTCGTGTCCGCCGCGGCCGCGCACGGGCCCGCCGTACCGCTGCCCCTCGCCACGCTCTACCACGACGACGACCGGGCCCGCCGTGCTCTCGACGACGAGTCACCCCGCTTCCACCGGGTGCTGAAGCACATCGCGCACCACGCCGAGTGGGGCGTGAAGGTGTACGAGCCCGCGACGGCCCCCGAGGAAACGGAACCCGTCACCGCCGGAGGCGGCGGGCGCGAGGTTCCCGCCGGTGCCGGGCTCGCCTACCTGAACCGCAGACGCGGGGTCCAGGAGCGACGCGAGCGGCGCCGGGAACAAGCCCTGTCCGTCGCGGAATCCGTGGACGCCGAACTCCGTGAGCTGGCGACCGCATCCCGCCGGCTCCGTACGCACGGAGCCGTGCCGGGAGGTGACGACCGGGTGCACGTGCTCAATGCCACGTACCTCGTGGCCGAGTACCGGTCGGAGGAACTGGGCGCTCTGGTACGGGGTTTGGGCGAGCGGAACGGGGCGCGGATCGAGCTGACCGGCCCCTGGGTGCCGTACTCCTTCGTCGGGGAGGTGTAGCCGTGGCAGCGGCGGAGCGCGCGGTGGTCCCCTGGGACAGCCCGGAGCCCCTGAGCGGTCCCATCGGAGTGCCGCTGGTGGACCTGCTGGACCGTGTTCTGGCGACCGGTGTCGTCGTCAGCGGGGACCTGGTGATCGCCATCGCCGACGTACCTCTGGTACGGGTGTCACTGCACGCCCTGCTGTCGTCGGTCAGCGAGCGGGTTCCGGCGCCCTGGGCCGACGGGGGGCCGTTGTGACGGGCGCGGGCCGGGCCCCGGGTTCCCGGGTCGATCTGGACTCCGAGCAGATGGGGCGGGACCTGGTGGCCCTGGTCCTCACCGTGGTGGAGCTTCTCCGTCAGCTGATGGAGCGGCAGGCGATCCGCCGGGTCGAACAGGGCGACCTGAGCGACGAGCAGGTCGAGGAGATCGGGACCACGCTCATGCTGCTCGACCAGCGGATGAAAGAGCTCTGCGACCAGCACGGGATGCGGCCCGAGGACCTCAACCTGGACCTCGGACCGCTGGGGACGCTGCTGCCCCGCGACTGAATCCCGGTCCCTCGAATGGCGGATGGTCATGGGCGGGCGGAGAGTGAGTGAGGGGGCCGCACGGGCGGGAGGAGCGCCCGTGGCCATCACTCTCTGCGAGGCGGACATGGTCGACATCGAATCTCGGAGCGGAAACCCGGCGGCGAGCGGCGGGGATCAGGGAAGCGGCGTGCGGGGCAGGACCACCATCGCCGACGGCGTCGTGGCCACCATCGCGGAGATCGCCATCCGCGAGACCGAAGGCGTTCATTCGGTGGGCAAGGGCGCGTCGAAGGCGCTGGGCGCGGTGGCGAGCAAGGTGTCCGGGTCCTCGGGCAGGGGCCGGACCGTGAAGGTCGAGGTGGGCGAGAAGCAGACGGCGATCGACGTCGACGTCGAGGTCGAGTACGGCGTTCCGATCCATGAGCTGGCCGACCGGATCCGCGCGAACGTCGTCGACGCCGTGGAGACGATGACCGGTCTGGAGGTCGTCGAGATCAACATCAACGTCTTCGACGTGCACATCCCGGGCGAGGACGACGAGGACGACTCGGACGATGCCGATTCCGGAAGAGGCGGTTCCCGCGTGCGGTGAGCCCGGGCCAGGGACCCGCGTCCTCAGCGTTTCGAGCGGCCCGCGCGCACGATCTCGTCGACGTTCAGGGAGACCTCGGCGCCGATCGAGGCGGGGAGCGGGGCCTCCTGGCCGGGGGCGTAGACCTCGTGGCGGTCGTAACCGCCGGGGAGCGGCTCGGTCAGGACGTGGACGCGGCCATGTTTGCGGTCGACGATCACGTAGACCGGGACCTTGGCCTGGGCGTAAGCGGTGACCTTGTTGCGGAGGTCGTTCTGGTAGTTCCCGGAGGTGACCTCCAGGACCAGGCGGAAGCAGGCGGGGTCGTAGCAGTTGTTCTCGATCAGGTGCTCGACGAAGTCGGCGTCGACGATCGCCAGATCGGGGATCACATAGTCCTCGGAGCCGCTGGGGAGCCACAGACCGATGCCTTGGAGGACGTCCGACTCCTCGCCGTGGAGACCTGCGGAGAGGAAGGGGATCATGAGCGTGGTCAGTGCTACGGCGTGCGGGCCGTCCGGGGGTGGTGCCACGGTGATGACGCCTCCGATGATCTCGACGCGATGCCCCGGAAGCTGTTCCATGAGACGGTTGGCCGTTTCCAGCAGCGTTTCCGGCTCATCGTCACAGGGGTGCTCGACTGCTGCTGCAGACATTGCGGGCCTCCTGGAATGGGCTGGTGTCGAGAACATCATCGTAGGGCGGGACAGCCGAAGATCGCGTTTCTGGCATATGCCACCCGGTCGAGTGCAGCAGAAACGGCCCGGCACACCGCGTGGGTGCCGGGCCGTCTCCGTACAGCCGTCGAGCCGTGAGCCGGTAGGAGCTTGAGCCGGTAGGAGCTACAGCTTCTCGATCACGTAGTCGACGCACGCCGTCAGCGCCTGGACGTCCGCCGGGTCGATCGCCGGGAACATCGCCACGCGCAGCTGGTTGCGGCCCAGCTTGCGGTACGGCTCGGTGTCCACGATGCCGTTGGCGCGCAGCACCTTGGCGACGGCCGCCGCGTCGATCTCGTCCGCGAAGTCGATCGTGCCGATGACCTGCGAGCGCTTCGCCGGGTCCGTGACGAACGGGGTGGCGTACTTCGACGCGTCGGCCCAGCCGTAGAGGTGGCCCGACGAAGCCGCCGTGCGGCCCGTCGTGAAGTCCAGGCCGCCCTGGGTGTTCATCCACTTCAACTGCTCGTTCAGCAGGAAGAGGGTGGAGAGCGCCGGGGTGTTGTACGTCTGGTTCTTGAGGGAGTTGTCGATCGCCGTCGGCAGCGAGAAGAACTCCGGGATGTGCCGGCCCGAGGCGTGGATCCGAGCGGCGCGCTCCAGGGCGGCCGGGGAGAACACGGCGATCCACAGGCCGCCGTCGGAGGCGAAGGACTTCTGCGGGGCGAAGTAGTAGACGTCGGACTCGGTGATGTCGACCGGCAGGCCACCCGCACCGGAGGTGGCGTCCACCAGGACGAGGGTGCCCTCGTCGGCGCCCGCGACGCGCTTGACCGGGGCCGCGACACCGGTGGAGGTCTCGTTGTGGGTGAAGGCGTAGACGTCGACGCCCGCCTCGGCCTTCGGGTCCGGGTGGGTGCCCGGGTCGGAGGCGATCACGGTGGGGTCGGACAGCCAGGGCGCGAGCTTCGCGGCCTTGGCGAACTTCGACGAGAACTCGCCGAAGTTCAGGTGCTGGGACTTCGACTCGATCAGACCGTGCGTCGCGACGTCCCAGAAGGCGGTGGAGCCGCCGTTGCCGAGGACGACCTCGTAACCCTCGGGGAGGGAGAAGAGGCTGCGCACGCCGTCCCGTACCTCGCCGACCAGGTTCTTGACCGGGGCCTGGCGGTGGGACGTACCGAGGAGAGAGGTGCCGGTGGCGGCCAGCGCGTCGAGCGCCTCCGTCCGCACCTTGGAAGGACCGGCGCCGAAGCGTCCGTCGGCGGGCTTGATGTCAGCGGGAATCTGGATGTCGGCCACGGGACGGAGCGTAGTCCCTCGGTGGCACGGCTCAGCAACCGTGTCCGTCGGATGAGACGCGCGCTCCGGCCCGTGGACGTCACCCACGACGGGCGATCAGGAAGCGCGGCCGAACGGGCAGCCCAGCTCCACCGGCAGTTCGTGCAGGTCGTTCTGGGTCACGATCGGTTTGTTGCGCAACTCGGCGGCCGGCACCGCCAGGTCCAGTTCCGGGAACCGCTCGTACAGCGCCGGGAGCGCGATGCCCGCCTCCAGGCGGGAGAGCGCCGCACCCGGGCAGATGTGCGGGCCGTGGCCGAAGGCGATGTGGCGGTTCGGGGTGCGGGTGGCGTCGAACTCGCCGGCCGTCGGGCCGTACTGCTCCTCGTCGCGGCCCAGCGCGCCGAAGGAGACGATCAGCCCCTCGCCCTTCGGCAGGACCTTGTCGCCGACCTCGACGTCCTCCGTCGCGAAGCGGATCAGGACGTGCGAGGTCGGGGTGTTCCAGCGCAGCGTCTCCTCGATCACGCCGTCCCACCCGATCTCCCCCTTCAGCACCTTCTCGCGCTGCTCGGGGTGGGTCGCCAGCGCTTCGACGACGTTGACGATCAGGCTGATCGTGGTCTCGTGCCCGGCCGCGATGATCAGTTGCAGCGTGTTGACGATCTCCTCGTCGGAGAGGTGGTCGCCGTCCTCGGAGGCCGCGATCAGGGCGCTGGTCAGGTCGTCGCCCGGGTTCGCCCGCTTGGAGTCGACGATCTTCGTGAAGAGGGTCCCGAGGTCCGCCATCATCTGCGGGACCTCCTCCGGCGGCGTCTGCGTCGAGAAGAACTTCTCGAACAGCTCCTTCAGCCGGGGGTGGTCCGCCGCGTCCACGCCCATCAGCTCGCTGATCACGTTCATGGGGAGCGGATAGGCGAACTCGGCCTTCAGGTCGACCGGCTGTCCGGCGGGGAGGGCCGCCAGCCTCTCCAGGCTCGCGTCCGTCAGCGCCTCGATCCCGGCGCGCAGCCGCTCCACCCTCTTTACTGTGAGCGCCTGCGCCACCAGCGTACGGAGCCGGCGGTGGTCCGCCCCGTCGACCGTCAGCATCGAGCGGCCCGGGTTGGCCAGGCCGATCAGCGGCCAGTCCATGGGTATCTCGCCGCGCTGCCAGGCGTTCCAGACGTTGATGTCCTTGACCAGGCGGCTGTCGGTGAGGAGCGCGCGGGCCTCCGCGTGGCGGGTGACCGCGTACACGTGTACACCGCCGGGCAGCTCCACCTCGGCCAGCGGGCCGGCGGCCCGCAGCGCGGCGCTCTCGCCGTCGAGGTCGGTGACGAACGGGTCGAGCGCGATGCGGGTCATGCGGGGCCTCCGAAGCTTCCGGGTCTTCCGACGGCGGGGGTGGGTGTGAAGAGCACCAGCAGGTCGGTCAGCCCGCGCAGCCACGGCGACGGCCGGCGGGTGAGCTGCTCGGCGGGGACGGCGAGGTCCACGTCGGGCAGCCGGTCGAGGAGGACCTCGATGCCGGTACGGGCGATGACCTCGGCGGTCTCCTGGGCCGGGAACGGGCAGCGGTGCTCGCCGTGGCCGAAGGAGAGGAAGGCGTTGTTGCCGCCGGTCAGCGTCGAGCCGTCGGTCCGCACCTGCGGGTCGCCGTTGGCGGCGGCGAGACCGAGGAGCAGCAGGTCGCCGGCGCGGATGTGGCGGCCGCCGAGGTGGGTGTCGCGGGCGGCCCAGCGGCCGGCCACGTTCTGGGTGGGGGTGTCCTCCCAGAGAACCTCGTTCATCGCCTCGGCGACGCTGTGCCGGCCGCCCGAGAGCGAGGCGGCGAACCGGTCGTCGGTGAGCATGAGGCGCAGCGAGTTGCCCATCCAGTCGGCGGTCGGCTGGTGGCCGGCCGCCATCATCACCATGAGGTCCTGGGCGACCTCCTCGTCGGTGAAGCCGCCGGGGTCGGCGAGCATCCGGGTGGCGACGTCGTCGCCGGGCCCGGCGTGCTTGTCGGCCAGCAGCTGGAACATCGACGTGGCGAGGTGCTGCTGTCCGGCGAGCGCCCGCTCCCGGCCGTCGATCATGTCGTTGATCGCGCCGACCAGCGGGTGGGCCTTCTCGTCGGAGAAGCCGTAGATCCTGGCCAGTACGAGGGCGGGCAGCAGCTTGGCGTACTCCGCGATGATGTCGACCGAGCCCTTGGTGCAGAACCGGTCGATCAGCTCGTCGGCGAACTCCTCGGCGTACCGCTTCAGGGAGAACGGGTCGACGCCCTCCAGCGCGTTGCTGATCATCATGGCGCGGACGCTGTGGCGCTCGCCGACCGTGTAGAGGATCGAGGGCTGCTTGCGCCCGATCATCGGCAGCAGCGGCCAGTCGTCGGGGATGCGGTCCCACTGGTTCCACAGGTCGGAGTCCCGGCTGAAGAGGACCGGGTCGCCGGTGACCTGGTGCAGTTCGCGGTAGCCGAGGACGAGCCAGGCGGGCACGGAGCCGTCGAGGACGACCGGGGCGATCGCCCCGTGGTCGCGCCGCATGTCCCGGTAGAGCTGGACGGGGTCGCTCTGGAAGCGGGGCCCGGACAGGGGGACGGACCCGTGGGTGACGGGGCAGCCGGAGACAGGGGTCACGGGGCGGGCTCCGGGGTCGGGGCGGCCGCCGCCAGGGCCGCCTCGGGTGCGCGGAGGCGGGCGGCGGAGAGCGCGGCGAGGTGTTCGACGAGCGTGATGAGCACGTACTTGCTGGACGAGCGGTCGCGCGCGTCGCACTCCACCAGCGGCACGTCCTCCGAGAGGTCCAGGGCCTCCCGGATCTGCTGCTCGCTGTGGAGCGGCCCGCCGAAGTCGTTGCACGCCACGATGAACGGTGTGCCGTGGTGCTCCAGGCGGTCGATGGCGTACCAGGAGTCGGCGAGCCGCCGGGTGTCGACGAGGACGACCGCGCCGAGCGTGCCGGAGAACAGCCGGTCCCACAGGAACCAGAAGCGCTCCTGTCCGGGCGCGCCGAAGAGGTACAGCACGGAGCGTGCGTCGAGCGTGATCCGGCCGAAGTCGAACGCCACGGTGGTGGACGACTTGGCCTGGATGCCGTCGAGATGGTCGACGGCCTCGCCCGCGCGGGTCATGGTCTCCTCCGTGTTGAGCGGACGGATCTCGCTCACGGATCGGACCATGGTGGTCTTGCCGACCCCGAAGCCGCCGACGACAACGATCTTCAGTCCGTTGTCGGCCGTCGCGCTCAGGGCGGCGCGGTCAGAGGTTGCGGAGTCCAACGAGCACCTGTTCCAGGATGTCGGGGTCGGGGAGCCGGTCCGCGACACGGGCTGTACGGGGGTGGCGGGCGCTGATCCGGCCGGTGTCGAGCAGGTCGCACAGCATGATGCGGACGATGCTGACCGGCAGGTTCAGGGTCGCGGCTATCTCGACGACGGCGGTGGGGCCCTGGCACATCCGCAGGATCGCGACGTGCTCGGACTGCATCCCGGGGGCCGGGTCGCACTCGGCGACAACGAGCGTCACCAGGTCGAACGCGGCGGAGTCGGAGCGGCTGCGGCCCCCGGTGAGGGTGTACAGCCGGTCCGGGTCCTCGTCGCGGCCCGGCCGGGGGCGGGGTGCCGTCGTCATACGGCCGGGGCTTCGACGGGTTCGCGCGGCGGCGCGACGAGGTGTTCGCCGAGCTGCTCGACGAGCTCGCTCATGTTGTGGCCGACGAGGCCCACGTCGGAGTCCTCGTCGGCGACGACGGCCAGGTGGGCCCCGGCTCCCGCCTCGACGATGAACAGCACGCCGCCGTAGAACTCGGCCATCGCGGACCGTACGCCGCCGGTGCCGTCGCCGAATTCGATGGACGCGCCGTGCGAGAGGCTCTGGATCCCGGCGGAGATCGCGGCCAGCTGGTCGGCCTGGTCGACGGAGAGCTCAGGGGTGCGGCACAGCTTGAGGCCGTCGCGGGAGAGGACGAGGGCGTGGCGGGTACCGGGGGTGCGGTCGAGCAGCCCCTCCAGCAGCCAGTTGAGCTTCTCGTCGGTGGTCGCGGTCATCGGGTGTTGCCTTCCGGGTGCGTGGAGTTGGCCCGTACCGCCTTGCTGAAGGTGCTGAAGCGCACGGCCTGGACCTTCGGGTCGGTGGTGCGGGCCCGGGGGGTGTCGGCTCCGCCGGGGGTGGCGTTGCCGGTACGGGCCTCGGCGGCGGCCAGCGTGCGGCCTCGGCGGCGCTTGGGCAGGCCGCTCTCGCCGAACGCGGGCACGGCGCCCGTGGACTCGGACGCCGAATCCACCGAAGAGCCCGAGGGCTCCGACTCCGCCGCCGGGGTCAGGGGCGTGGAGGCGTCGTCCTCGGTAAGGGACCGGGCCGCGGGGGCGGCGCCGGCGGTGTCCGTTCCGGCGGCCGAGGCGTGCGAGGGCTCCGGCTCGGCGGGGGCGGTGAGGGCGGCCGGGGCGGCGGCCGGGGCCGCCACAGCCTGGGCCGGGACCGTCGCGGTCGTCGCGGTCGGCGCGGTCGGTGCGGGCGGTGCGGTCGCGCGGGAGATGAGGTCCTGGGGGAGCATCATCAGCGCGCCGGTGCCGCCCCGGGCGGACGGCCGGAAGGAGACGGTCAGTCCGTGCTTGCGGGCCAGCCTGCCGACGACGGCGAGCCCGAGGCGGGTGCCGGAGAGGTTGGTGAGGTCCTGGTGGTCGGCGGAGACCGCCTTCTCGGCACGGCGCAGCTGCACCTCGCTCATGACGAGCCCGCTGTCCTCGACGGTGATGACGATGCCCGCCGGGACCTCCTCCACGTACACGTGGACCTCGGCGGTGGGCGGCGAGAAGTTGGCAGCGTTGTCGAGGAGTTCGGCGAGCGCGTGCATGACGCCCTCGGCCGCGTGGCCGGCGATGGCGACATCGCTGGTGGAGTGCAGGCGGACCCGCTGGTAGCTGCCGATCCGGCCCATCGCGCCGCGCAGGATCGACTCCATGACGATCGGCTTCGCCCAGCGCCGGCCGGAGCGGGCCCCGGTCAGCACGGCGATGGAGTCGGCGAGGCGGCCCGCCTGGGCGGTGCGGTGGTCCAGGTGGAGCAGGTCCCCGAGGACGGACTCGTCGGAGTGCCGGTGCTCCATCTCGCGGAGGTCGGCCAGCATGCTGGTGGCCAGCGCCTGCATCCGCCCCGCCGCGTTGGCGCAGGCGGCGACGGCCGCGGAGCGCTCGGTCTCGGCACGGGTGGCACGGGCGGTCAGCCGGTCGACGGAGACGGCCAGCCGGCCCTGCTCGGCGGCGGCGGCCGCGGCGATCCGCTCGTTCTCGGCGCGGGCGTCGGCGACGACCCGGGCGGTCTCGGCGGAGGCGGCGCCCTTGATCCGGGCGGTCTCCGCGGTGAAGCGCTGGGCCTCGACGGCGGAGGCGGAGACCAGGCGCGAGGTTTCGGCGGTGAACCGCTGGGCGTCGGCGGCCCGCAGGGCGCGCAGGGTCCGCGCGGTCCCCAGGGTGTGGACGGTGACGGCCACGCAGACGCTCAGCAGCACGGCGGCTGCGCCCGCGCCCCAGGCCAGCGGAGTCCGTACCGCGTCGGGGGCCGCGGCGACGCCCCACAGGGTCAGCGTGCCGGTTGCGGCTGCCGAGATCAGCAGGGCGAGTGCGGTGGGCCGGTGTGAGGGGCGCAATCGGAGTCCTCGGTGGCGGACGGTGCGGGACGGTATGAGGCGGTGCGAGGTGGTGCGAGACGCTGCGAGGTGGTGCGAGGTGGTGCGAGACGCTGCGAGGTGGTGCGAACCGGGTGAAATCGACTAGTCGAATTCAGGACAGTTCGGCACGGTTATAGGCGATCCGGCACAACTGGAGCTGCCAATTCCTGCGCAAGTCTTGGTCACTATAGGAGACTTGACGGTCTGTTTGGGAAGATCTTGTGGGCTTTTTTGTACTGCTTACGTGCTTTGATCCTGGCGCATACCAAGAGTTCACCTGACGCGACGGCATGCTGAGACCATGGCCGAACAGCATCGACCGCATACCGACACTCGACCGGCGACTCCCCGGGCGGCTTCCCCGGCTTTCGTCGCTGCCCTCCGCTCCGCCGTACGCGGCACGAGCGACTTCGGGGCCGCCGCACGTGCGCTGACGACGATGGACGCCTCCAACTACCGCCGGGTGCCGCTCGGCGTGCTCGCCCCGCGCGACGCCGACGACATCGCCGCCGCCCTGGCCGTCTGCCGCGAGCACGAGGTGCCGGTGGTGGCGCGCGGCGGCGGCACCTCCATCGCCGGACAGGCCACCGGAACCGGACTCGTCCTCGACCTCACCCGCCATCTGCGCACGATCCTCGACCTGGACCCCGCCGCCCGCACCGCCGTCGTCCAGCCCGGCGTGATCCTGGACGACCTGCGGGCCGCCGCCGCACCCCACGGCCTGACCTTCGGCCCCGACCCCTCCACCCACAGCCGCTGCACCCTTGGCGGGATGATCGGCAACAACTCCTGCGGCGCCCACTCGGTGGCCTGGGGCACGACGGCGGACAACGTGCGGAAGCTGTCGGTCGTCCGGTACGGGGGCGAGACCCTGCACCTGGAACAGGGGAACGGCGAGGGGCCCGAGGGCGTCGGAGCGCTCGTCGCCGCCCATCTCGCCCTCCTGCGCACCGGCTACCCCGGCCTCCCGCGCCGCATCTCCGGGTACGCGCTCGACGCCCTGCTTCCCGAACACCCCGGCGGCCCCGACCCGGTCCGGGCGTTCTGCGGCAGCGAGGGCACCCTCGGCGTCGTCACCGAGGCCACCGTCCGCCTGGTCGAGGCCCCGCGCGCCCGCGCCCTGGCGGTCCTCGGGTACGCCGACGAGTCCGCCGCCGCCGACGCCGCCCCGGGCCTCCTCCCGTACCGGCCGCTCACCGTCGAGGGCATGGCCGCCGACCTCGTCACCCGCTCCGTCGGGCTGCCGCGCGGGGCCGCCTGGCTGTTCGTCGAGACCGGCGGCGACACCCCGGCCGAGGCGCGCGCACACGCCGAACGCGTCCTGCGCGCCGCCGACGCGGTGGACGGCACGGTCGTCACGGACCCGGCCGGGCAGCGGGCCCTGTGGCGGATCCGTGAGGACGCCGCCGGAACCGCCACCCGGATGCCCGACGGCACCGAGGCCTGGCCCGGGTGGGAGGACTGCGCGGTGCCGCCCGCCCGGCTCGGCGCGTACCTCCGCGACTTCCGGACCCTCCTCGCCGAACACGGCCTGCGCGGCGCCCCTTACGGCCACTTCGGCGAAGGCTGCGTCCACGTCCGCATCGACTTCGACCTGATGACCGACGCCGGGGTGGCCCGCTTCCGCCGGTTCTCCGAGGAGACGGCCTCTCTCGTCGTCGCGCACGGCGGCTCCCTCAGCGGCGAGCACGGCGACGGCCAGGCGCGCGCGGAACTGCTGCCCCGGATGTACGGGGACGAACTCGTCGCCCTCTTCCACCGGTTCAAGGACCTGTGGGACCCGGACGGCGGCCTGAACCCCGGCATCCTCGCCCGCCCGGCCCGCCTCGACGAGAACCTTCGCTTCGCGGTCCTCCCGAAACGCCCGGTGGACGTGGAGTTCGGCTACCCGCAGGACGGCGGGGACTTCGCGGGCGCCGTCCGCCGCTGCGTCGGCGTCGCCAAGTGCCGTACGACCGAGGCGAGCGGCGCGGGCGTCATGTGCCCGTCGTTCCGGGCGACCGGCGAGGAGGCCCACTCGACCCGGGGCCGGGCCCGGCTGCTCCACGAGATGCTCGCGGGCGAGGTCATCACGGACGGCTGGCGCAGCGAGGAGGTCCGGGACGCGCTTGACCTGTGCCTCTCCTGCAAGGGCTGCCGCAGCGACTGCCCCGTGGGCGTCGACATGGCCACGTACAAGGCGGAGTTCCTGCACCACCACTACCGGGGCCGGCTCCGCCCCGCCGCCCACTACGCGATGGGCCGGCTCCCGCAGTGGCTGCGCCTGACCGCCCCCTTCGCCCGGCCCCTCAACGCGCTGGCCCGGCTGCGCCCCCTCGCCGCGCTCGCGAAACGGCTGGCCGGGATCGCGCCCGAGCGCACGATCCCGGTGCTCGCGACGGAGACGTACAGCCGGTGGCTGCGCCGCCGCCGGGGGAAGGAGACCCGGCGCCTCTCCTCGGACCGGGTGGTGGCGCTCTGGGCGGACACCTTCACCGAGCACCTCACCCCGCAGGTGGGCCGGGCGGCGGTCCGGGTCCTGGAGGAGGCGACAGGGCGCACGGTGCTGCCGCCCCCGCGCGGTCTGTGCTGCGGCCTCACCTACGTGTCCACGGGGCAGCTCGACGCGGCCCGCCGCGTGATGCGCCGCACCCTGGACCGGCTCCGCCTCCCGCCGGGCCACCCGCTCGTCGTCCTCGAACCGAGCTGCGCCGCGACGCTCCGCACCGACCTGCCCGAACTGCTCCCCGACGACCCGCACGCCGCCGAACTGGCCGCTTCGGTGCGGACGTTCGCCCAGTATCTGGAGGAGTACGCCCCCGACTGGACCCCGCCCCGCCTGGACCGCCCGGCCGCCGGCCAGACGCACTGCCACCAGCACGCGGTCCTCGGCGACGCGGCGGAACGCGGGCTGCGCGAACGGATGGGCCTCACCGGCGAACTCAGCGGCGGCTGCTGCGGGCTCGCCGGGAACTTCGGCTTCGAGAAGGGCCACTGGGAGGTGTCCGTCGCCTGCGCGGAGGAGCGGCTGCTCCCCGCCGTACGGAACGCGGAACCCGGTACGGAACTCCTCGCGGACGGCTTCTCCTGCCGTACGCAGCTCGACCAGCTGGCCGGGCGGCGCGCCCGGCACCTGGCGGAGGTCGTCGCGGAGGCCATCGAGGAGGCGGCTGCGACGGCCGTCGACGAGGGGCCGGGGGGCAGCGCGTAGGCCCCGGCCCGGGGCCCGGCGTAGGCCCCGGCCCGGGGCTCAGCGCCGGGCCAGGCCCGGGGCTCAGCGCGGCGCGCCCCCGGCGACGATCTCGCGGGCCAGCGCGGCCAGCTCCGGCAGGGCGGGGTGGCCGGGGGCGTCGCGGTGGGCGAGGAGGACCGGGACGCCCGGGGCGTCGTCGAGCGGGACGTAGGCGACTCCCGCATGCGGGTGCAGGGACGCGGTCGAGGCGGTGGACACCCCGCTGCCGCGGCCGGCGGCGATGGCGGTGAGCCAGTCGTCGGTGTTCCCGACGGTGACGGTGGTGGCCGGCCGGGCGTGCGGCGGCCACAGGCCGGCGGTGGTGGTGCCGGAGACGGTGTTCAGGACGACAGGGCCCTCCGCGAGATCGGCGAGGGCGAGCGAGGCCCGCCCGGCGAGCGGCCCGTCCGCGGTCACCGCCGCCACCCGGACCTCGGTGAACAGCACCTCGACGACGAGCCCCGGCGCGTCCACGGGCCCCCGCAGCAACGCCGCGTCGACCTCGCCCCGGGTCAGGCCGGCGGTGCGGTCGTCGATCCGGAGCAGCTCCAGCGGGGTCCCCGAGTGGCGCTCCTGCCAGGCCCGCAGCAACGGCGTGGTGTACGGCCCGAAGGCCGACCAGGCGTGCCCGAGCCGCAGCGGCCAGGTGCGGAGCCGGCCGGGGTCGAGGGCCTCGTCGAAGGCGGCGACCGCGGCGGCGGCCTTGTCACGGAAGGCGACGCCGTCGGGGGTCAGGGCGAGGTGGTGGGTGGAACGGTCGACGAGCCGGACCCCCAGGTGCCGCTCCAGCGCCGCGAGGGTGCGGGACACGGCGGGCTGGGTGAGCCGGAGGCGGGCGGCGGCACGCGTGATGTTCAACTCTTCGGCGACCGCGAGGAAGGCCCGCAGATGCCGGAGTTCCACGGGGCGGCCGGTGGGGGGCGCTTCGTTCATGCGTGGGGAGCATAACGGGAGCTTGATCGGTATTTCACGGAACGCGCGGGGGTCCTTACGGTGAAGGGACGCCCAGCGGCGACGCAGTACGCCCTGACGTCCCGCCGTCGGCGGAACAGTACGTCTTGTCGTACTCCCCGGTCCATTACAGTGGACTGATCTGTCTTGCCCCTGTTCCCTGCTTCCCGTTCCCCGCTCCCCGCTCCCCGCTCCCCGCTCCCCGTTCCCTGTTCCCTGTTCCCTCGGAAGGTCCCCCGTGAACGACCAGCGCAGCGCCGCCGAACCGGCCGCCGCAGCCGTCGCCGTACCCCAAGCGGTGCCGGCACTCGAAGGCGCCGGGGCGGGTGCGGACGCCCAGGAAGGCCTGGGCGCGGGCGCGCCCGCCGGGCGGACCGGGGCCGAGCGCCGGGCGGCGCTGACGCCGATCGTGCTGGTGGTCGCCGGCGGCCTGTCCGTCCAGTTCGGCTCGGCCGTCGCGGCGCTCCTGATGCCGAAGGCGGGCGCGCTGGGCGTCGTCACCCTGCGGCTGGCGGCCGCCGCGCTGATCCTGCTGGTGATCTGCCGCCCGAAGCTGCGCGGCCACTCGCGTGCCGACTGGGGCACGGTGCTCGCCTTCGGCGTGGCGATGGGCGGCATGAACACGCTCTTCTACCAGGCGCTGGACCGGATCCCGCTCGGCATCGCCGTCACGCTGGAGGTGCTCGGCCCGCTGGCCCTCTCGGTGTTCGCCTCGCGCCGCCTGATCAACCTCGTGTGGGCGGGCCTCGCCCTCGCCGGCGTCGTCCTGCTGGGCGGCGGCGGCTTCGACCGCCTCGACCCGGTCGGCGCGGCGTACGCCCTGGGGGCCGGGGCGATGTGGGCGGCGTACATCGTGTTCAGCGCCCGCACCGGCCGCCGTTTCCCGCAGGCGGACGGGCTGGCGCTGGCGATGGTGGTCGCGGCGGTCCTCTCGCTGCCTCTGGGCATCATCGAGTCCGGCGCGAAGCTCACGGTCCCGTCCACCCTGGCGCTCGGCGCGGCGGTGGCCCTCCTCAGCTCGGTCCTTCCGTACACCCTGGAGCTGATGGCGCTGCGCCGGCTGCCCGCGCCCACGTTCGCCGTGATGATGAGCCTGGAACCGGCCATCGCCGCCGGTGCGGGCTTCCTGATCCTGGACCAGGCCCTCTCCACCACGGACGCCCTCGCCATCGCCCTGGTCATCGGGGCCAGCGTCGGCGCGGTGCGCAGCCGGACGGGCCCGCGCCGCGAGGGGTGAGTCCCCGGCGGTGGGACGGGGCCGGGCCCCCGGTCGGCGGCTGCGGCCCGGCCCTCAGCCGTCGGCGGGCAGGATGCGGAAGGCGTTCAGCCCGGGAGTCAGGGGGGACATGGCGCGGAAGTCGCGCTGGTCCAAGGTGAAGATGCGGTCCGTCCGGTACCGGTCGGCGAGGACCACTCCGACCGCGTCGGCCAGGTCGAGCCGGAGGCCTTCGTACTTCTGACGGACTTCCTGAGCGTTCCGCAGGTCCGCGAGCCTCAGTTCGGCGAGGCGGTACTGCCCGTCGTCCATACGGGAATTCAATGCCTCCATCACCTGCATGGCCGCCGGGAATCCCAGGTCGCGATGGACCAGGTGGTCCAGCTCGGTGACGACCAGGGGGGAGATGGCGAGCCGCTCGTTCTCCAGGATCCTGGCCGCCTCCGAGTGCTCCGCCTGTGCGGCGTCGAAAGCGGCGTAGAGAGCCGAGGTATCGGCGACGATGATCAACGACGTGCGGTCCGTTCCTTGAGATGCTTGTACACCGAGTCGTCCATCTCGTCAGCGGTGCGGGAGCGTCCGCTGTCGAAGACGGGCAGTTCCCGGGTGCGCTTCGGCCGCTCCGCGCTGTCCAGCAGCAAGGCGATGCTCCGCCGGATGAGCTCGGCCTTGCTGACGCCGGTCGCGGAGGACTCGGCATCCAGTCGCACTTCCAGTTCTTCCGGAAGGTACACGGTCGTCTTTATCATGCCGCCGATTTTACCACCCTGCCCTACGTAGGGCAGGGTGGTAGGCGAAACCTTAGTGGGCTGCCGGGGCCCCGCCCCGTCACTCGGCCGCCGGCAGCGGGAAGCGGACCTCGGTCAGCTGCTCCGACACCTCCCACAGCCGCCGCCCGGTCGCGGCGTCGACGGCCGCCGGGGCGAGGGCCACCCGGGTCGGTCCGCCGCGCAGCTCGCCGGGGCCGTCCGGGCCGATGAGGTCGCCGCCCCGCGCGTCCGGGGCGGTCGCCGCGTACAGCTGCGGAAGGGCGCCCGCGCCGGGGTGCTGGGCGAGGGGCCGCAGGACGCGGCCGAACAGCAGCTTCACCAGGCCGGTCGGCCCGCTCGTCTGGAGGTTCGTCGCGGTGTAGCCCGGGTGTGCCAGCAGGCTCCGGACCGGGCTGCCGGACGCGGTCAGCCGCCGGTGCAGCTCATGCCCGAAGACGGCGTTGGCGAGCTTCGACCGGTCGTAGCAGGCCATCGGCCCGTAGTCGCGTTCACTGTTCAGGTCGTCGAAGCGCAGGTGCGCCTTACGGTGGTTGACCGAGGTCACCGTGACGACGCGGGGGTCCCGCCGCCCGGCCGCCAGCAGGTCGAGCAGCAGCCCGGTGAGGGCGAAGTGGCCGAGGTGGTTGCAGGCGAACTGCAGCTCGTGCCCCTGCACGCTGGCCGTGCGGGGCGGTGCCATGACCCCCGCGTTGTTGACGAGCGTGTCCAGCCGCGCGTGGTCGGTGTGCAGGGCGTCGGAGAACGCCCGTACGGAGTCGAGGTCGGCCAGGTCCAGGCGGCGCACCTCCAGTGAGGCCCCCGGCCGGTCGGCGGTGATGTCGGCGACGGCCCGGCGTCCCTTCTCCTCGTCGCGCACGGCGAGGACCACGTGCCCGCCCCGGCGGGCGAGGGCCCGGGCGGTCGCCAGGCCCAGGCCGCTGTTGGCCCCGGTGACCACGGAGACCCGGCCGGTCTGGTCGGGGATCCGCTCGGCGGTCCAGCGCGGCTTCTTCTGCTTCCCGTCCTGTGCTGTCATGCGGCACACGTTGTCGTGCGTGTCACTCGGTGTCAAGTCGATACTAGACGTCAAGGAGATACCGAGTGTCAGGCAT
This sequence comes from Streptomyces sp. CNB091, assembly GCF_000377965.1. Classification (NCBI taxonomy): domain Bacteria; kingdom Bacillati; phylum Actinomycetota; class Actinomycetes; order Kitasatosporales; family Streptomycetaceae; genus Streptomyces; species Streptomyces sp. CNB091. The sequence continues at coordinate 19,613 of NZ_KB899021.1, read as the reverse complement.
GGCATGGCGTTACGATGGTGGGCGTGAGTACCCGCCCCGCAGTGACCATGGCCCAGCGCAAACGGCAGCTCGTCACCGACGAACTGACCGAATCGGCGCTCCAGTTGATGGCGCGGGAAGGGTTCGACGCGGTCACGGTCGACGCGATCGCCGCCGCCGCCGGCGTGTCCAAGCGGACGTTCTTCCGGTACTTCGCGTCCAAGGAGGACGTGGTGGTCCAGTTCCTGGCCGACATGGGAACGGGCATGCGCGCCGAACTGGCCGCCCGCCCCGAGGCCGAACCCCCCTCCGCGGCCCTGCGCCACGCCGTCTGGGTCGCCATGGCGGCCTGCGCCGACGGCGCCGAGCACTCCGGCCGGGCCCTGCGGGTCGTCCAGCTGATCCTGCGTACACCCGCCCTGCGCGCCCGTTTCCTGGAGCACCAGGCCCAGTGGCGCGACGACCTCGCCGTGGAGACGGCCCGCCGCCTCGGGCTCGACCCGGTGGCGGACCTCTCCCCGCGCCTCGCCGCCGGGGCCGCGCTCGCGGCGTTCGACACCGTGCTGCGGCGCTGGAGCGACAGCGACGGAGTCGAGGACCCCGCCGCGCTCACCGTCCGGGCCTTCGCCTTCCTCGCCCCGGCGCTGGACACGGCCGGGACGCCCGGCGCTCCCAGGTAGGGCCACCGGTAGGGCCACCGGTATCCGGACCGGGGCGCCGCCGTGGTCGTCCAGCGTCGACCTGGCTCCAATGGCGGATGCCGCTGTGCGGGGGGACGACGCGCAGGTGAGGCTGGCTTATGGCATCGAGTCATCCATGCCATCGAGTCGTCCATGCCATCGTGTATTCCGCTCTGACCCGCAGAAACAACGTGAGGACACGGCGACATGCCCCTGCAGCCCGATGACCTTGCCGCCCACTACGAGCGCCTCGCCGACGACTTCGAAGAGAGCTGGGCCCACAGCCCGGAGTTCGTCGCCTGGATGAACCGGTGCATCGACACCAGGCTCGGCCTCCAGCCCCGGGACCGGGCCGCGGACATCGGGTGCGGTAGCGGCCTGTACGCGCGGTCCATGGCTGAGCACGCGCGCACCGTCGTGTGCGTCGACCCCTCCGCGAAGATGCTGGCGAAACTGCCGACTTCGCCTTCCTTCGTGCCGGTGCGCGCGTCCATCGAGGATCTGGTGACCGGGTCCGTCCAGCTCCCCCACGCGGGGCGGCTCGACGGGGTGCTGGCCAAGGACGTCATTCATCACGCTCGCGATGTGCCGACGGCACTGCGCGCCCTGGCGGCCTTGCTCGCTCCGGGAGGAAGGCTGGTCATCGTGACCTGGCCGTTGCGCATCGACTATCCGCTGTTCGACAAGGCGGTGGAACTGCACGAGCAGGCCTACATCGACCCCGAGGACATGAGGAGGGTGCTCGCCGCCTGCGGTCTGAAGGTCGAGGTGGCGTGCGAGAGGTATCAGTTGTCGATCGCCAAGGAGCAGTGGCTGACCTGGGTGGCCAATCGCTTCATGTCGCTCCTCGGCACCTTCGACGACGAGGAGCTGGCGGAGGGTCTGCGCGAGATCGACACCCGCCACCCCGGGCCGGTGATCGAATTCGAGGGCCGATTCGTCTTCACCCACGCACACCGCTGAGAGCCCCGTGACCGTCGCTGAGAGCCCCGTGACCGTCGCGACCTGCGGCGGGCCGTTCTGCGGCAGGTAAATCATGCAAGCGTGCTTGATTGTTTCCCGGCGCGCTGCCATGCTCCTGGGCACCACACCCGGTCCCGAGGGGAGCGCACGTGTCCGCTGTCGTAGCCGTGATCGACGATCTGCGCGAAGAGAGCGACGAACTCGACGCTCTGGTGAGGGTTTTGGACGCGCCCGGCTGGCGTCGGCCGACCCCGGCCGAGCGGTGGACCGTGGCCCACCAGATCGCCCACCTCAGCTGGACCGACGAGGTCGCGCTGCTGGCGGCCACCGAGCCGGACCGGTTCGGGGACGAGGTGGCCAAGGCCCTCGCCGCGCCCGAGACCTTCGTCGACGAGGCGGCCGGGGCGCTGGTCGCCGCCCATCACCCGGACGCCCTGCTCGCCCGGTGGCGGGAGAGGCGGCAGCGGCTCGACAAGGTCCTGAGGGACGCCCCGGCCGGCGCTCGGATCCCCTGGTACGGGCCGCCGATGAGCATCGCGTCCATGGCGACCGCCCGGCTCATGGAGACCTGGGCGCACGGCCAGGACATCGCCGACGCCCTCGGCGTGACCCGGGCCCCCACCGCCCGGCTCCGGCACGTGGCGCGGATCGGCGTCCGGGCCCGGAACTACGCCTACGGGGTACGCGGGATCGCCGCGCCCGAGGAGGAGTTCCGCGTCGAGCTACGCGTGCCCGACGGCGAGTTGCTCACGTACGGGCCGGAGGGGGCCGCCCAGCGGATCACCGGGCCGCTCCTCGACTTCTGCCTCCTGGTCACCCAGCGCGCCCACCGGTCCGACCTCGCGGTCACCGCCGAGGGACGCGAAGCCGACCAGTGGCTCTCCATCGCCCAGGCCTTCGCGGGGCCTCCCGGGCCGGGCCGCACGCCCCGCGCGGAGCAGGGCGACCCCCGGTGAGCGCCCCCGCGCCCCTCCGGATCGGCAACGCCTCCGGCTTCTACGGCGACCGCTTCGACGCGCTGCGCGAGATGCTGACCGGCGGCCCCCTCGACGTCGTCACCGGGGACTACCTCGCCGAGCTGACCATGCTCATCCTCGGCCGGAGCCGCCTCAAGGACCCGGACAAGGGCTACGCCACCACCTTCCTGCGCCAGCTGGAGGAAGGGCTCGGCCTCGCCCACGAGCGCGGGGTGCGGATCGTCGCCAACGCGGGCGGCCTCAACCCGGCCGGACTGGCGGACGCGGTATGGCAGTTGGCCCAGAGGGTCGGCGTGCCCGTCGCCGTCGCCCACGTCGAGGGCGACAGCCTGCCCGTCCCGGACGGGTTCCTCACCGCCAACGCCTACCTCGGCGGCTCCGGGATCGCCGCCTGTCTGCGGGCCGGGGCGGACGTCGTCGTCACCGGCCGGGTCACCGACGCGGCCCTGGTCACCGGGCCCGCCGCCGCCCACTTCGGCTGGGGCCCGGACGACCTGGACGCGCTCGCGGGGGCCGTCGTCGCCGGGCACGTCCTGGAGTGCGGCACACAGGCGACCGGCGGGAACTACGCGTTCTTCCGCGAGCACGACGCCCGCCTCCTCCGCCGCCCCGGCTTCCCGCTCGCCGAGATCCACGCCGACGGCTCCTCGGTCATCACCAAGCACGACGGTACGGGCGGGGTCGTCGACGTCGGCACCGTCACCGCCCAACTCCTCTACGAGACCGGCGGAGCCCGGTACGCGGGCCCCGACGTCACCGCCCGCCTCGACACCGTGACGCTGACCCCGGACGGCCCGGACCGGGTCCGTGTCGACGGCGTACGCGGCGAGGCCCCGCCGCCCACCCTCAAGGCGGGGCTCACCCGGCTCGGCGGCTGGCGCAACGAGGTCGTCTTCGTCCTCACCGGCCTGGACATCGAGGCCAAGGCGGAGCTGGTGAAGGACCAGTTCGCCGACGCCCTGGCACGCGCCGGCGGGCGCCCCCCGGCCGAGGTGCGCTGGGAGCTTGCCCGGACCGACCGCGCCGACGCCGACACCGAGGAGCGGGCCAGCGCCCTGCTGCGGCTCGTCGTCCGCGACAGGGACGCCGACGCGGTCGGCCGGACCGTCTCCGGGGCGGCCGTGGAGCTGGCCCTCGGCAGCTACCCGGGCTTCCACGTCACCGCCCCGCCCGGAAAGGGCGCGCCCTACGGGGTGTTCGAGGCCAGACCCGTACCGGCGACGGACGTCGAACACACCGCCGTACTCCCGGACGGCCGCAGGGAGCTACAGGCACCCCCCGCCCGCACGCGGGAGTTGGCCGAGGTCGACGCGCCGCCGCTCCCCGAGCCCTATCCCGCCTCCACCCCCACCCGGCGCGCACCCCTCGGTCTGGTCGCGGGCGCCCGCAGCGGCGACAAGGGCGGCGACGCCAACGTGGGCGTCTGGGTGCGCGACGACGACGCCTGGCGGTGGCTGGCGCACGAGCTGACCGTCGAGCGGTTGAAGGAACTGCTGCCGGAGTGCGCCGACTTGACCGTCGTACGCCATGTCCTGCCCAACCTCCGCGCCCTGAACTTCACCGTCCACGGCCTCCTGGGCGAGGGCGTCGCCGCGCAGGCCCGTTTCGACCCGCAGGCCAAGGCGCTGGGGGAGTGGCTGCGGTCGCGGTGGCTCCCCGTCCCCGTACCGCTGCTGGAAGGCGTCCCCCTCCCGGAGGTGACCGCATGACCGTCCTGCCCACCGGGCTCGACACCGACGGCCCCGAGTACGTGGCCGACCGGGCCGCCATGGTGGCCAAGCTCGCCGAGCTGGAGGCCGAGCACGCCAAGGCGCTCGCGGGCGGCGGTGAGAAGTACGTCGCCCGGCACCGGGAGCGCGGCAAGCTCCCGGCCCGCGAGCGGATCGAGCTGCTCGTCGACCCCGACACCCCGTTCCTGGAGCTGTCGCCCCTGGCCGCCTGGGGCAGTGCTTCCCCCGAGTACACGGTCGGCGCCTCGCTCGTCACGGGGATCGGGGTGGTGGAGGGCGTCGAGTGCCTGATCACCGCCAACGACCCGACCGTGCGCGGCGGGGCCTCGAACCCGTGGACCCTGAAGAAGGCCCTGCGCGCCAACGAGATCGCCTTCGCCAACCGGCTCCCTGCCATCAGCCTGGTGGAGTCGGGCGGGGCCGACCTGCCGTCCCAGAAGGAGATCTTCATCCCGGGCGGGGCCCTCTTCCGCGATCTCACCCGGCTCTCCGCCGCCGGAGTCCCCACGGTGGCCGTCGTGTTCGGCAACTCGACCGCCGGAGGCGCGTACGTCCCCGGCATGTCCGACCACGTGGTGATGATCAAGGAGCGGTCCAAGGTCTTCCTCGGCGGACCGCCGCTGGTGAAGATGGCGACCGGCGAGGAGAGCGACGACGAGTCCCTCGGCGGCGCCGAGATGCACGCCCGCACCTCCGGGCTCGCCGACCACTTCGCCGTCGACGAGCACGACGCGATCCGCCAGGCCCGACGCATCGTCGCCCGCCTCAACTGGCGGAAGGCACACGCCGATCCGGGTCCCGCCGAGCCGCCCGTGTACGACGAGGACGAGCTGCTCGGTATCGTGCCGGGGGACCTGAAAGCGCCCTTCGACCCGCGCGAGGTCATCGTCCGGCTCGTCGACGGCTCGGACTTTGACGCGTTCAAACCGCTGTACGGGACGAGCCTGGTCACCGGCTGGGCGCGGCTGCACGGCTACCCGGTCGGCATCCTCGCCAACGCACAGGGGGTGCTGTTCAGCGAGGAGTCGCAGAAGGCCGCCCAGTTCATCCAGCTCGCCAACCAGCGCGACATCCCCCTCCTCTTCCTCCACAACACCACCGGCTACATGGTCGGCAAGGAGTACGAGCAGGGCGGCATCATCAAGCACGGCGCGATGATGATCAACGCGGTCGCCAACTCGAAGGTCCCGCATCTGTCGGTCCTGATGGGGGCGTCCTACGGGGCCGGCCACTACGGCATGTGCGGCCGCGCCTTCGATCCGCGCTTCCTCTTCGCCTGGCCGAGCAGCAAGTCCGCCGTCATGGGACCGCAGCAGCTCGCCGGGGTCCTGTCGATCGTCGCGCGCGCCTCCGCCGCCGCGAAGGGGCAGCCGTACGACGACGAGGCGGACGCCGGACTGCGGGCGATGGTGGAGCAGCAGATCGAGGCGGAGTCGCTGCCGGTGTTCCTGTCCGGACGGCTGTACGACGACGGGGTCATCGACCCGCGCGACACCCGGACCGTCCTCGGCATGTGCCTGTCCGCGATCCACACCGCACCGGTCGAGGGCGCCCGTGGCGGCTTCGGCGTCTTCCGGATGTGAGGCCCAGATGACCATCGGCACCCTGCTCGTCGCCAACCGGGGCGAGATCGCCTGCCGGATCTTCCGCACCTGCCGTGACCTGGGCATCACCACGGTCGCCGTGCACTCCGACGCGGACGCCGGCGCCCTGCACGTACGGGAGGCCGACCTCGCCGTACGGCTGCCGGGCGCGGCCTCCGCCGACACGTATCTGCGCGGCGACCTCGTCGTGGCCGCCGCGTTGGCCGCCGGGGCGGACGCCGTGCACCCCGGGTACGGCTTCCTCTCCGAGAACGCCGCCTTCGCCGCCGCCGTGCGGGACGCGGGCCTGGTGTGGGTGGGCCCGCCGGTGAAGGCCATCGAGCTGATGGCGTCCAAGACCCGGGCCAAGGAGCTGATGGCCGGGGCGGGGGTGCCGTTGCTGGCCCCCGTGGACCCGGCGACGGCGGGCCCCGACGATCTGCCGCTGCTGCTGAAGGCGGCGTCCGGCGGCGGCGGACGCGGCATGCGGATCGTCCGCGAACTCGACGCACTCCCGGGCGAGTTGCTGGCAGCCGCCGCCGAGGCCGCGTCCGCCTTCGGGGACGGCGAGGTCTTCGCCGAGCCGTACGTGGAGCGCGGCCGGCACGTCGAGGTCCAGGTGATGGCGGACGAGCACGGCACGGTGTGGGCGCTCGGCACCCGGGACTGCTCGCTCCAGCGCCGCCACCAGAAGGTCATCGAGGAGTCCCCCGCCCCCGGCCTGGACGACGCCCTGCGCACCCGGCTGCGCGACGCGGCGATTGCGGCCGCCCGGGCGGTCGGCTACCGGGGCGCGGGGACCGTGGAGTTCCTGGTCTCCGCCGATGGGCGCCCGTACTTCCTGGAGATGAACACCCGCCTCCAGGTCGAACACCCGGTCACGGAAGCCGTGTTCGGGCTCGACCTGGTCGCCCTGCAACTGCGGGTGGCCGAGGGCGAGCCACTGGAACCGGCGCCCCCGTCGCCGTCGGGCCACGCGGTCGAGGCCCGGCTCTACGCCGAGGACCCCGCCCGCGACTGGCAGCCGCAGACCGGAGTCCTCCGCACCCTGGACGTGCCGGACGCGCCGGGCCTGCGCCTGGACACCGGGTACACCGGCGGCGACACCATCGGCGTGCACTACGACCCGATGCTCGCCAAGGTGATCGCGCACGCCCCGACCCGCGCGGGGGCCGTCCGGCTGCTGGCCCGCGCGCTGGAGCGGGCCCGGGTCCACGGCCCGGTCACCAACCGCGATCTGCTCGTACGGTCGTTGCGCCACCCGGACTTCGCGGCGGCGCGCCTGGATACCGGGTTCTACGACCGGCACCTGGGCGACCTGACCGCCCCGGCCCCCGGCCGGGCTCCGGCGACGGCCGCCCTCGCCGCGGCCCTGGCGGCAGCCGCCCGCACCGCCGCCTCCGGCGGCCCCGCCCCCACCCGCTTCGGGGCCTGGCGCAACGTCGCATCGGGACCGCAGGTCAAGCGGTACCGCAGCGAACCCGACGGGACCGAGCACGAGGTCGCCTACCGCACCCCGCGCACCGGCGTCCCGGAACCGCACGACGCCCCGGGCGTCCGGGCCCTCGCCGTCACCCCGAACCGGGTCACCTTCGAAGTGGGCGGTGTGGCGCGGCATTTCACGGTGACCGCCGACCGTGACGGCGACCGGGTGTACGTGGACGCCGAAGCCGCCTCGTACGCCTTCACCGCACTGCCCCGCTTCACCGACCCCGCCACGCACACCGCACCGGGCTCCCTGCTCGCCCCGATGCCCGGGACCGTCGTCCGCCTCGCGGAGGGCCTGGCCGCCGGGGGCCCCGTCGAGGCCGGGCAGCCGCTGGTCTGGCTGGAGGCGATGAAGATGGAGCACCGCATCCTCGCCCCCGCCTCCGGCACCCTCACCGCCCTGCACGCCGCCCCCGGACTCCAGGTCGAGGTCGGCGCGCTGCTCGCCGTGGTCCAGGAAGACCCGGCCGCCATCCCCGTACCGGAGGAGACCGTATGAGCACCGCACGCACCGCCGTCGGCACGACCCTCGAAAGCGAAGAGCACCAGGCTCTGCGCGCCGCCGTCGCCGCCCTCGGCAAGCGGTACGGGCGTGACTACATGACCGGCGTCATCCGCGAGGGCAAGCACACCGACGAGCTGTGGGCGGAGGCCGCCAAGCTCGGCTACCTCGGGGTGAACCTCCCCGAGGAGTACGGCGGCGGAGGCGGCGGAATGGCGGAACTCTCCATCGTGCTGGAGGAGTTGGGGGCCGCCGGATCGCCCCTCCTCATGATGATCGTGTCGCCCGCGATCTGCGGCACGGTCATCGCCCGCTTCGGTACCGACGAGCAGAAACGCACCTGGCTGCCGGGCCTCGCCGACGGAAGCCTCACCATGGCCTTCGGCATCACCGAGCCCGACGCCGGCTCCAACTCCCACCGCATCACCACCACCGCCCGCCGCGACGGCACGGGCCCGGACGCCGACTGGCTGCTCACCGGCCGCAAGGTCTTCGTCTCCGGCGTCGACATAGCCGACGCCACGCTGATCGTCGGCCGCACCGAGGACGCCCGCTCCGGGAAACTCAAACCCTGCCTGTTCATCGTCCCGCGCGACGCCGAGGGCTTCGGCCGGCACCAGATCGACATGGAACTCCACGCCCCCGAGAAGCAGTTCGAGCTGGTCCTGGACGACGTACGCCTGCGCGCCGACGCCCTGGTCGGCGACGAGGACGCGGGACTCCTCCAGCTCTTCGCGGGGCTCAACCCCGAACGGATCATGACGGCCGCCTTCGGCATCGGCATGGGCCGCTTCGCGCTCTCCAAGGCCGTCGAGTACGCCAGGACCCGGCAGGTGTGGAAGGCCCCGATCGGCTCCCACCAGGCCATCGCGCACCCCCTGGCCACCGCGCACATCGACCTGGAGCTGTCGCGCCTGATGATGCAGAAGGCGGCCCGGCTGTACGACGAGGGCGACGACGTCGGGGCGGGCGAGGCGGCCAACATGGCGAAATACGCGGCCGGGGAGGCGTGCGTGAAGGCGGTCGACCAGGCCGTGCACACCCTGGGCGGCAACGGCCTGACCCGCGAGTACGGTCTCGCCTCCCTGATCACCGCGTCCCGGGTGGCCCGGATCGCCCCGGTCAGCCGCGAGATGATCCTGAACTACGTCTCGCACCAGACGCTGGGCCTGCCGAAGTCCTACTGAGCCCCGGTCCGGTCCGGCCCGGCCCGGTCCGCGTCGCCCCGCCTCGCCCCGCCCCGGCCCGGTCCGCCTCGCCCCGCCCCGCCCCGGTCTGCCCCGGTCCGCCTCGCCCCGGTCCGGCCCGCCCCGGCCCGTCCCGGCCGGAGAGAAACGCGTCCGACCTCTCCCCATCCCTCCCCCACAGGGGAGATTCTGACCCTCCACACCCGCACGGCGTCCCGCACCGCCCCTCCCGGGCGGTGCGGGAGTCCGCGACGACAGGGGACCGCCATGGTGTTCCGCAGCGAGTACGCAGACGTACCGGCCCTCGACACGCCCATCCACGACGCGGTCCTCGGCGGGGCCGCCGGGTTCGGTGACACCGTCGCCCTGATCGACGGGACGAACGGCGCCTCCCTCACGTACGCCCAGCTCGACGGCTTCCACCGGCGCATCGCCGCCGCGCTCGCCGAGGCCGGTCTCCGCAAGGGCGACGTCCTCGCCCTCCACAGCCCGAACACCATCGCCTACCCGGCGGTCTTCTACGGGGCCACCCGCGCCGGGGCCTCGGTCACCACCGTCCACCCGCTGGCCACACCCGAGGAGTTCGCCAAGCAGCTCGCGGACAGCGGGGCGGAGTGGATCGTGACGGTCTCCCCGCTCCTGGCGACCGCTCGTCGGGCCGCCGAACTCACCGGCGGCATAAGGGAGATCTACGTCTGCGACCGGGCGGAGGGCCACACCTCCATCCTGGACATGCTCTCCTCCACCGCCCCCGTGCCTACGATCGCCATCGACCCCGGCGAGGACGTCGCGGCGCTCCCGTACAGCTCCGGCACGACGGGCACCCCCAAGGGCGTGATGCTCACGCACCGCTCGATCGCGACCAACCTGGAGCAGCTGAGACCGTTCATCCCGATGGGCGAGGGCGACCGCATCCTGGCGGTGCTGCCCTTTTTTCACATCTACGGTCTGACGGCCCTCATGAACGCCCCGCTCCGCTGCGGGGCGACGGTGGTCGTCCTGCCCCGCTTCGACCTGGCGCAGTTCCTGGAGGCCGTCCAGACGCACCGGATCACCGGCCTGTACGTGGCCCCGCCGATCGTGCTGGCCCTGGCGAAACACCCGCTGGTGGGGGAGTACGACCTCTCCTCGCTCCAGTACGTCGTCAGCGCCGCCGCCCCGCTCGACGCCGACCTGGCCGCCGCCTGCTCGGCCCGCCTGGGAGTGCCGCCGGTGCGGCAGGCGTACGGGATGACGGAGCTGTCGCCGGGGACGCACGTGGTGCCGCTCTCCGCCGAACTGCCGCCGCCGGGCACGGTCGGCAAGCTGCTGCCGGGCACCGAGATGCGGATCGTGTCGCTGGAAGACCCGGCGACGGACGCGCAGGAGGGGGCGGACGGCGAGATCCTCATCCGCGGCCCCCAGGTGATGAAGGGCTACCTGGGCCGCCCCGACGCCACCGCCGCCATGATCGACGCGGACGGCTGGGTGCACACCGGCGACGTCGGGCGGGTCGACGCGGACGGCTGGCTGTTCGTCGTCGACCGGGTCAAGGAGCTGATCAAGTACAAGGGCTACCAGGTGGCCCCCGCTGAGCTGGAGGCCCTGCTCCTCACGCACGAGCACCTGGCGGACGCGGCGGTGATCGGGGTGTACGACGCGGACGGCAACGAGGTCCCGAAGGCGTTCCTGGTCCGGGGCCTGGCGGCGGACGGCCTGACGGTGGAGGACGTCCTGGCGTACGTCGCCGAACGCGTATCCCCGTACAAGAAGGTGCGGCAGGCCGAGTTCGTCGAGGCGGTGCCCCGGGCGGCGTCCGGCAAGATCCTCCGGCGCGAGCTGCGCGACCGGGAGAAGACGGAGGAGAAGTGACCTTGATCGGACGGACGGCGGACCGGGGAGTGGCGACGTTGACGCTGGACTCCCCGGCGAACCGCAACGCGCTCTCCGCCTCCCTGGTGCGCGAACTTCGCACGGCACTGGCGGCGTGCGCGGCGGACGGCACCGTACGGGCGGTGCTGCTCACCCACACCGGCACGACCTTCTGCGCCGGGGCGGACCTGAAGGAGCCGCCGGACCCGGAGGCGTTCGTGGGCCTGATGCGGGAGATCGTCGCGCTGCCCAAACCGGTCGTGGCCCGGGTGACGGGCCATGTCCGGGCGGGCGGCCTGGGCCTGCTGGCGGCGTGCGACATCGCGGTGGCGGGCCCGGCCTCGACCTTCGCCCTCACGGAGTCCCGCCTCGGCCTGGCCCCGGCGGTCATCTCCCTCACCCTGCTGCCGCGCCTGGACCGCACGGCGGCGCACCGCTACTACCTCACCGGGGAGCGCTTCGACGCGGCGGAGGCGGCCAGGATCTCGCTGGTCACGGCGGCCGCCGAGGACGTCGACCAGGCACTCGTCCCCATCCTGGACGGCCTGCGCAGGGCCTCGCCGCAGGGGCTGGCCGCATCGAAGGAGCTGGTCACGGCTACCGTGCTGAGGAGTTTCGACCAGTACGCCGAAGACCTCGTCGCCCGATCCGCCGCGTTGTTCGCCTCCGACGAGGCGAGGGAGGGGATGACGGCCTTCCTCGAACGACGGGACCCGGCATGGGTGCGGTGACCTCCTCCTCTTCCACGTCCAAGGCTGCTCACGCGCCGAAGCAGGACCGCAGCCGGGCGACGCGGCAGCGGCTCCTGGAGGCGGCGGTGGCCTGCCTGGCCGAACACGGCTGGGCGGGCTCCACCGTCTCCGTCGTCGCCGAGCGGGCCGGCGTCTCGCGCGGCGCGGCCCAGCACCACTTCCCGACCCGCGAGGACCTGTTCACGGGGGCGGTGGAGTATGTCGCCGAGGAACGCTCCGCCGCCCTGCGCGCGCTCCCCGTCCAGGGCCGCGCCGAGGTGGTCGCCGCCCTGGTCGACCTCTACACCGGCCCCCTCTTCCGGGCCGCGCTCCAGCTCTGGGTCGCCGCCTCCAACGAGGCCCAGCTCCGGCCGCGCGTGACGGAACTGGAGGCGCGGGTGGGCCGGGAGACGCACCGGATCGCCGTCGAACTTTTGGGCGCCGACGAATCCCGCCCCGGGGCCCGCGAAACGGTCCAGGGCCTCCTGGACATGGCCCGCGGCCTCGGCCTGGCCAACCTCCTCACCGACGACGCCGCCCGGCGGGCACGGGTGGTGGCGCAGTGGGCGGCGCTGGTGGAGGAGGGGCTGGAGTGAGCCCGGCGGCGACCGGAGCGATGGCTACGTACGGTTGTCGTGGCCGGCCGGAGCCTCCGCGGCGTCGAGCGCGCCTTGAAGGCGGTGTTTCTTCCCGAGCAAGGCGCCGATGAGGACGGCGCCGAGTGCGACGAGGGCGGCAGCGACGGTGAGCGCGAATGCGAAGCCTTCCGTCGCGGCGTGCAGAGTGCCCTCCCGCGCGGCCAGGGCGTCGCTGCGGCGCGAAGCCAGAGCGACGAGCACCGCCACCCCCACGGCGCCGCCGACCTGTTGAACGGAGCTCAGGACGGCCGAGCCGAGTCCGGCGTTCTCCCCGGTGGTGCCCGTGAGCGCGGCGACGGTCAGGGCGGGCAGTGCCAGTCCGCATCCGAGGCTCGTGACGAGCATTCCGGGCAGCACCCCCCAGGCGTAGCCGTCGCTCGGTGCCACGCCGGACAGCAGCAGCAGTCCGGCCGCGCTGATCAGGAAGGACAGGACGAGGGCGGGGCGCACGCCGAGCCTGGCCACCGCCCGGGAGGAGAGCCACATGCCCGCGAGGATGCCCGCACCATAGGGCAGGTAGGCGACACCGGCTGTGAGCGGGCGATAGCCCAGCACCGTCTGCAGGTGCACCATCAGCAGGAAGGCCATCGCGTACATCGCGGCGGAGAACAGCAGTGTCGTCCCGTTGGCGACGGCGCGGATGCGGAAGGACAGGAACGACAACGGCACCAGCGGCTCGGCGGTCCGTGCCTCGACCGCGACGAAGGCGACGGCCAGAAGCACGGCCAGAACCAGGGACCCGGCAGCGGTCGTGTCGCCCCAGCCCGACTCCCCGGCCCGGAGCAGCCCGTAGACCAGGGCCACCAGGGCACCGGTGCCGAGTACCGCACCGGGTACGTCGAGGCGCACCGCGCGCCCCGACCGGCTCTCGGGGACCAGACGCGGGAGCAGCACAACGGCTGCGAGGGCCACCGGCAGGTTGATCAGGAAGATCCAGCGCCAGGACGCCAGGCCGGTCAGCGCGCCCGAGATCACCAGGCCCATCGTGCCGCCCAGAGCGGCGATGCCGCCCCAGATGCCGAACGCCTTGGCGCGCTCCTCGGTGCCCGGGAACAACAGCGCGATCAGCGCCAGCGCGGCCGGGCTGGCCATGGCCGCGCCCGCGCCCTGGACGAACCGTCCGGCCACCAGCTGCCAGGGTTCCTGCGCGAGCCCGCAGACCAGGCTCGCCGCGCCGAACAGCGCCACACCGGTCAGGAAGACGCGCCTGCGGCCCAGCAGGTCGGCCATGCGGCCGAACAGCAGCAACAGCCCGCCGAAGGCGAGGAAGTAGGCGTTGACGACCCAGGCCAGGCCCGCGGTGCCGAAGCCGAGATCCTCCCTCATGCTGGGGAGCGCCACGCTCACCACGTTGTCGTCCAGAACGAGCATGAACTGTACGAAGCACAGCACGACCAGCGCCGCACGGCGGCGCCCAAGGGCGTTGGCAGTGACGGTGGTTGGTGCCGACGTCATGCGCAGCGTCCTGTCCTCGTCAACGGCCCCTGCGAACTGCGGTAGCGCCCGTGGCGCGGTGGGTGATCGATCGGCATGCCAATGACGCTATGCACCGACTGGGCTGACCGCGATGCGCTACAGGGCCACGTCGTATCGCGATGAGGCCATAGGCTGGGGCCATGACCGAGGCCTTCGTGGGAGCTGTCCCACCCGGGGTGGGCGCGATCGTCGTCGGGAGCTTCCCGTTGGCGTACGGGGAGTGGTTCGTCCCGCACAGCCACCTGCAGCACCAGTTGGTCTGGGCGCGGCGCGGCGTGCTCGGCGTCGCCGTCGACGACGCCTACTGGGTCCTGCCACCCACACGGGCGCTGTGGCTGCCCGCGGGGGTGGTCCACCGGACCGGTGCGACCCGCGAGGCGGTGCTGTGCAGCCTCTACTTCGCGCCGGACAGATGCGACCTGGACTGGGCGGACCCCACGCCGATCGGCGTCGACGGGCTGTTGGCGCACCTTTTCGCCCACCTCAGCCGCACGGACCTCCAGGACGGCCCGCGGCTACGGGCCGAGGCGGTCGTCCTGGATCTGCTGCGCCCCTTGCCGGTCACGCCCATCGACGTCCCGCACCCCACCGACGACCGCGTGCGCGCCGTGGCCGACGCGCTGCTCGCCGACCCGGCGGACTCACGGAACCTTGAGGCGCACGCACGGGCCGTCGGGGTGAGCCGACGCACCCTGACCCGGCTGTTCGTCCACGACACCGGCATGCACTTCGACCGCTGGCGCACCCAGATGCGGTTGCGTGCCGCGCTTCCCCTGCTCGCCGAGGGCCAGCCCGTTTCCCGGGTCGCGCACACCGTGGGATACGCGACACCGAGCGCCTTCCTCGCGGCATTTCGGCGAGCCGTCGGCACTTCACCGGGACGCTACCTCAGGGGCGACGCTTCGTTCGGGGCGTCTGCTCCGAGCACCGCCGATGAATGACCACCGCGAGGTGCGGGCCCGGGGAACGCGGAGCCCGACGTGCTCGAAGCCGACAGGCCCTCTCAGGGAGCGGCCGGGGCGGCCTCAGGAAGTGGCCGGAGTGGCCGGCTCCCGGGAGGCGCTGCCGTCGTAGACGTGGTCCGGGGTGGCGATCCGCGTGACCGCGCGGGCGAGCAGGGTGGACGGCTCCTGGCCATCGCTGAGGGAGTCCGTGTTGATCATGATGACCAGGGTGGCCTTCTGCGCGGGCAGGTAGACGGTCACGGTCTCGTACCCCGGCAGGGAGCCGTTGTGCCCGATCCACCCGTCGGCGTCGAAGATGCCGAGGCCGTAGCTGAGTCCCGGAAAGCCGGTCGGCTGCGTCCTGAGCCGCTGCGCCTGGGTCGCGGGGCTCAGCAGCTCTCCGGTCGCGACGACCTTGGCCCAGCGGCGCAGGTCGTGCAGATCGGAGATCATCGCGCCGGCCGCCCACGCCCATGACGGGTTCCAGTCCGTGGCGTCCTCGGTCTCGCCGCTCAGCGTCTGGTCGGTGTAGCCGCGGGCGTGCGGCTCGGGGAACTCGGCCCCGGTCGCGAACAGCGTGTCGTGCAGGTGGGCGGGGCGGAGCACCCGCTCGTGGATGACCTGGCGGAGCTTCTGACCGGTGACCTTCTCGATCACCAGGCCGAGCAGGACGAGGTTGGAGTTGGAGTACTGGAACTCCGCACCCGGCTCGAAGGTGTTCTTGTGCTTCATGCCGTACGCGAGCACGCCCCGAGGGGTGAACGAACGGTACGGGTCGCTCAGCAGGTCGTGCACGAAGTCCGCGTCGGCCGTGTACGGGAACAGGCCGCTGCGCATCCCGGCGAGCTGGCGCAGCGTGATCCGGTCGCCGTTGCGCACGCCGGGGACGTAACGCGAGATCGGGTCGTCCAGCTTGACGAGCTTGTCGTCGACGAGTTGGAGCAGCGCGGTGACCGTGAACGTCTTGGTCTCACTGCCGATCCGGATCCGGGTGCCGGCCGACATCGGCTCACCGGTGGCCGTGTCGGCGACGCCGCCCGCGTGGACGTAACTCCCCTTCCCCGGCATCCACAGTCCGACGACGACCCCGGGAATGCCGGCCTGCTCGCGGACGTCCGTGATGGCCTTGTCCAGCTTGGAGGTCAGCTCGGGACCGAGACCGCCGGGCGGACAGTCGTCCTGGCCGTGCCGGTCATGTCTGCCGAGTCGGTCGTTCCCTTGGTGCTGATCGTGCTGATCGTGCCGGTCGAGGCTTGCGGCGTGGACCGCCGGGGCGGGAGCCACGGCCATCGGGGCCAGTACGGACGCCGCGAGGAGCATCGCGGCGTACAGGCGTCGGGTGGGGGAGCGTCGCACAAGGGCCTCTTCCGGACCGGGAGGGAGGGAGGGAGGGAGGGAGGGGAGCGGAGCGACGGCAACGACACCACCCGCCCCCTCGGACTCCGTACCGCATCCCGGCCGCGCCCTGCGAAGTCCACTCGTTCGGAGCCGCGCGGCACGGGGCACCGCGCGGCACAGGCCCGTCGGGGTGGTGTCCCAGGGAGTCGGACGGTCTCGTACGTGAGGTGCACCCCGGCACGGGCCCCAGCACCACTCCGGTCATACCGGAGGGTTCGTAGCGCGGGCTGTCCGCTCCCCCGGCGTCCGTGCCGGGGAGGGCGATGAGTATCTCCTCGTACGTCCACCGCCTTTCGGAAGGTCCGATCCCGACGAACTCCGGGTCGAGAGGTGTCGCGGCGATGGACCGGGAGAGACGGATGGCGGGGTCCATCAGCCCCAACTCGCCGCCTTGTCAGTACGGCCGAGGACGCGTCGACGTTCCCTTGGGGAGGACGACCGGTCGTGGCCGGGCCGGTGCCCCCGTTGTCACTGCGAGGTGAACCAGGCAGCAAGCACGGTTCCTGTGGCCGTGGCGAGGGCTGCCACCAGCCATCCGGGAACGCGCTGGATCGTCAGGTGGAGCCCACCGCAGCGGAGTTCGAATACTGCGCAGGGAACGGTCTCCGCACTGCGGTGCATGTCGATGTCCTCACGTTGGGCTCTGCTCGGCTTGGTCTGCATGTCCTCTGACTCCTGTCGCGCGCCGTTGCGTGACGTAGGTGAGAAAAGCGGCGTACCGCCACGACGCAGGGTTCCGGTCCGGCTGACGCTATGCCGCTTCGAGAGTTACCCGGGACTGCATGGGGCCTTTTCGTTGGCTTACGCAGAGTCGGGAGCTCGCGGTCCGTCCGGGTTCGGAGACGCTCCGGACGGCGACCAGGGGCTTCGCTGCCCCCGAGACGTATCGCGCTGGTCAGGACTTGAGGCTATCGCCCTCTGCTACCGAGACGTCATGGGCCGCTTGTGTACAAAAGCGGCCCGGGATCTTTGACACTACGTACAGGCAGTCATGGCAGGGGCGACTCCCGCTCCGGGCCATCCCGGCATGCACGCACCTGACGTGCGGCTATCGATCAGCGTCCCGTTACGGTGTGTGCAAGTAGTAGCGCTGGTTGCCGGGGAGGGGCCCCTGCGCCTTGTAGACCCCGGACCCCCTCCGTCCCCAGGTGCCCCGAGCTGCCCCCGTGGTGGTCGCTGTCCGAAGCACACCAGGGAAGCGAACGCGGACCGTGCGTCGCGTGGTGGGGATGCGGCCTTTTTTGGAAACCCCGGCAAACCAGGAAAGGAAGTTCATGGCAGACCGATACCGTCCGAAGCCCGCCGTTCAACAGGCACGCGAAGGGAACCCATCCAAAAAGCGAATCAGAGAAGGATCGATCGCGCCCCGCGCCATCCTGATCGAACCCGACTGGACCGAGGTGTTCACTCGCTCGCCCGACAGTGCGACCGAGATTGCCAACACCCGGTGCCGTGTCGTGGCCTCCGCCGAATGGCGACGTCTGGTGCCCATACTCGAAATCACTGCCGGTATCGGGGAGGTTGATTACAGCACCGTGAAAGACGCGTGCGTTTGCGTCGCGCGAATTGACCAGACCGAACGAGACCTCTCCTCCCGGGGTCTCATGGTGACCGCCGAGCGGGGCACGGTGAAGAATGGTGCGGCGGCCATCGCAGCCCAGTGCCGTTCCCAGCTTTCCCGCTAAATTAGGGAATTAGGTCTCTCGCCGAGTTCCCGAACTTCTATTGCCAGCCCCGAACTTGATGACGACGACTCGGATATCTGGGACTGAATTCCAGCGCCCAGGAAACCCGCCCTTTTACCCTTGCGAGGTGAGTGGGCGGTTTTTTTAATTTCCCGGTGAGCGAGATAGCGCGCTCAGTTGTTTGCCGAGCGAGCGAATTTCGGCGATAAGGAGACAAGAGTGAAGAGATTTTCCTAACTTGCCCATCAATTCTTCCCGAGTGGATAGCCGGATATTCATCGAGAACGGAAGTCCATGTAGAGCACGCGGCTTCCAGGTGGCCGATTTGAAGCTGCCTCTCGGCTAGTAGAGAACTAAAGATCAGTTTACTGCGCTGCATGTCCGTCGAGTCCCGAAGTCGGAAATGGTCGTGCAGAGACTCGACACTACCCTTGGTATCGCCCAACGCGTGACGTACTTCCGCGGTTGAGTAGGCGAGGGTGGCGGAACTGAAACCGCCGAAAGTCCCAAGCTGGCTTTCTGCCTGATTTACCGCCCGCTCCGCCTCGCGCAGGCTCGTGAGCGCGTTTGTCTTTTCTCCTGCTAGAGCATAGGCGTGGGCCTGTTGCCCCGCCATGAATGCCCGCATGCGAGGAGTGGACTCGGGTGCTGCCTCTGCGGCTGCGCTCGCGAGTCTCGCCGCTGGGGTTCCGTGACCGAGGTTCGCGGCCTGCACGGACATGCCGCGTAGAACGTGGCAGTAGGTGTTGTGGTCCCCGCCCGCCCCGGCAAGTTCGAGGGCTTGCACGTAATACTGCTGTGCTCTGCCGTGCGAGCCTTCGTCTACTGCCATCCATCCGGTTAGGTAGCAGAGAAAGGCGGCGGCGGACAGCATGGAATTTCGTGTCTCGCTAGACGCGTCAGCGTTGAGATAAGGGGTCACCGTGTTGACTAGAAACGCTGCGGCCATGGGGCGCGCGTAACGACCGCCAAAATCGTCATCCAGGTCCGACAGGCGCTCCGTCATTGCTCTGACTGCGCTTACCTCTGACTGTCCGATCCGGAGTTTAGGGTTTTTTTCCAGTGCTTCTACGCGCCCCACAACATCCGGCCACCCTGGGACAGTAAGGGCAACGGAGAACAGTCCTGCACTCAGGACGCTTCGGCGTGAGGGGTCCATGTCTTGCCTCCCGAGGTCTACCAGCCCTTCGACGGTAGTCGGGTGACTGCTGGACCCTTCCGGAGGCGGGAATCCCGCCTCGGCATGTGTGATGGGACGGAGCAGTCTCCGGGAGAGCGCTTCCAGAATCAGCGGCCGAACAGTCTCTTTCGGCAGGTGGCCCTTCAACCATTGGTGGACCGAGGGCTCCCGGTACCGCAGAGGTGTTCCGCGTTCGGTGCCTAAGCGGTTGACCTCCTGCGCGAACTGCCGCAGGGTCCATCGGCTCTCGTGGTACAGGCGTTCAAGTCCGGTGTTCGGCTGTGGTGTCACTCGCCCCAACTCCCGTGCCATGGCCTCTTAAAGCTCTTAAGAGGACGTCTCACGTGGTGACTTTCGCAAGTCTTTTGTAGCAGGTCAGGGCTGCGGCGAGGCCGAGGAAGGCAAGGAAGTGGCTGCCCTTTCGTTCGTACCGGACGGTGAGTCGGCGGTAGCCGAAGAGCCAGGAGATCGACCGCTCGATCTTCCAGCGGTGCCGACCGAGCTGCTCGCCGGACTCGATACCGGGACGGGCGATCCGCGCGATGAGGTTCCGGCTGCGGAGCCAGCGGAGGTGCTCCGCGGAGTAGTACGCCTTGTCCGCCCGGACCTTCACCGGCCTCC
>NZ_KB899020.1:0-49871 GCF_000377965.1 Streptomyces sp. CNB091 | reverse complement strand
TGGCCTTGTGCCCGGGTTCGTCATATCAGCCCGAGGGCGGTGAGGGGCCGCAGGTGGTTTCGGGCGGTGTGGCGGAGGGCGGCGGCGATGTTGGTGTGGCCGTCCTGGCGGTGGACGCCGATGGCGAGGTTGCGCAGGCCGGCCATGACGCGGGGCGGGTGGCGGGTGCGGATGTGCGAGGCGTCCTCGTGGAAGGTGCGGTCGCGGACGTGGTGCGGTTGGTTCTCGATGCGCCAGTGGCCGCGGATCCAGGCCGCGGGCTGGCTGCCGGTGACCGCGCCGGGCGGCAGGCTCGTGACCAGGTAGATCCGCTCGATTGTCAGGTTGCCCGTGCTCAGGTTCCGTCTTCAGCGCACGACTTGGAGGGCCTGGCGGGCGTGGGGACAGTCGATGTGGGCGAAGGCGGCGGTCTTCAATCGGCGGATCTCGTCGCGGTGGTGGGCCCGGGTGCGCTCGATGTGGTCCAGGCGGATATCGCGCCAGGGAAGGCGGCGGACCCGTTCATGGAGTCCGGGATGGTTCCTCTTGACGACGGCCAGGTAGTGAGCTCTGCGTTCGTGCAGGTGGATGGCGTGATCGTGCTGGGTGTGCAGGGCGTCCGCGGTGATGACGGCGTCGGTCAGGTCGAAGCCGTCTAGGGCTAGAACAACTTCGGAGCGCTCGACCGCCCCAGCCCCTGGACAACCACCGGCCTTGGCCCCAACTCCAGCAAATTTCAGGACCCTACCCGCAGTCAACCCGTACAACCAACCGCCCATCAGCAAAGTCAGCAGAAGGTCAGCACCCGTCCGCAAGGGCTGTTCCAGATTGTCGAAGTCTGATGAAGCCTCGCAACCCAGGATTCTTTCTGACCTGCGTCGATGCAGTGCTGAGGGTTCCTGCTAGACGTCGTTCGCCTGTCATGCGATCAGGCTGTGACCGCTCGTTCGACCAACGTCAGCGCCCGGTGCGGGAGCTCCCCCCGGTCACGGTGGCCGCCGCCGAGCCACACGACACGCGCGTCACGGCGGAACCAGGAGTCCTGACGGCGGGCGAAGCGCTTGGTGGCGCGTACGGTCTCGGCCCGCGCGTCGTCCTCGGTGCACTCCCCCGCGAGCAGCGCGAGGATCTGCTGGTAGCCGAGGGCCCGCGATGCCGTGAGGCCCTCGCGCAGCCCGGCCGCCTCCAGGGCGCGCACCTCGTCCACGAGCCCCGCCTCCCACATCCGGTCGACGCGCAGGGCGATGCGCTCGTCCAGTTCGGGGCGGTCCACGTCGACGCCGATCTGCACGGCGTCGTAGACCGGCTCCTCGCCGGGGAGGTTGGCGGTGAACGGCTTGCCGGTGATCTCGATGACTTCGAGGGCGCGGACGATGCGGCGGCCGTTCGTCGCCAGGATGGACCGGGCGGCCTCCGGGTCGGCGGCGGCGAGGCGTTCGTGCAGGACGCCCGAGCCGCGCTCGGCCAGTTCCGCTTCGAGGCGGGCGCGCACCCCGGGGTCCGTACCGGGGAACTCCAGGGCGTCGATGGCTCCCTTCACGTACAGCCCGGAGCCGCCGACGAGGATCGGCGTGCGTCCCTCGGCGAGCAGCCGGTCGATCTCCAGGCGGGCCAGTCGCTGGTACTCGGCGACGCTGGCGGTCTCGGTGACGTCCCAGATGTCCAGCAGCCGGTGCGGTACGCCGTCGCGCTCGGACAGCGTCAGCTTCGCGGTGCCGATGTCCATGCCCCGGTAGAGCTGCATGGAATCGGCGTTGATCACCTCGCCGCCGAGCCGCTGGGCGAGAAAGACCCCCAGATCCGACTTTCCGGCTGCGGTGGGGCCTACGACGGTGATGACGCGGGGGGTGGAAGCGGGAAGGGTCACCCGGACAGTCTCCCAAAAATCCGGGCGCTCCCGACCACACCGGGTGCCCGTGGGGGCGCGGCCGTGCGCGGAGAGCGACGTCAGGGAAGCTCCGGGGAAGCGCAACGAGGCGTGTAAAAACGGCAAGACCGGACAAGTGACGGACAATGGGGGCGGGAGAACGCTCCCGCGAACGGTTCTCAACAGTCCTCACTGCACGGAAGGTGACCCAATGGGGTTCCTGGACAACCTGAAGGCCAAGCTGGGACCGGCCAAGGACAAGGTCGGCGACCTCGCGCAGCAGCACGGGGGCAAGATCGAGCAGGGCCTCGACAAGGCCGCGCGCACGGTCGACCAGAAGACCAAGGGCAAATACAGCGACAAGATCGATTCGGGGACGCGCAAGGCCAAGGAGGCCGTGGACAAGCTGGGCAACAAGGACGGGGGCACCCCTGGTACGCCTGGCACCCCAGGTGCTCCCGGTACGCCCGGTACCCCTGGTACGCCCGGTGGCACCCCTGGCAACACCCCTCCTCCGCCGCCGCCCGCCCCCTGACACGGTGACCGCGGGCCGGCGGCGGGTACGGAGCCGAGTGCCCCGTACCCGCCGCCGGCCCGTTCAGGACCAGGCGGCGACGGTGTACCCCACGCCGTACGGAGCGTCCTCGTACAGCAGCCGGCCCGCGAGCCCGGCGGACCGAGCGGCGCCGCCGAGCAGCTGCCAGGGGGCACGCCCGGCCGCCTTGAGTTCACGGGCGAGCCTCGCGTCGAGCGCGGCGAGGGCGTCGAGGTCCGCGGAGCCGAGCGCTTCGGTGGCGCGGGCGTCGAAGGCGGCTGCCCGCTCGTCGAGGTAGCCGGGGGCCTTCAGGGTGCGGCAGGCGCTGCCGTCGCCCATCACCAGGAGCGCGACCCGCTCGGCACGCCGGGCGAGGGAGTGCCCGGCCGCCGCGCACTCCGGGGCGGCCTCGCTCTCCGCCACGGCGAACCCTTCGACGGGGGCGCCCGTCCATCGGGCCCGGCCCAGCAGCCAGGCGCCCACGGTGAGGGATCCCGGCAGCGGCCGGTCCGGGGCGGCGGCGTCCCGCGGGGCATCGCCGAGCGTCACGTTGAGGTCCACGCCGACGCCCCGGAAGGACCCGCGCGCCCCTGGCGGGTGGAGCCCGGCGGACCGGTCGTCGCCCGGCCCCACGACGACGAGCAGGTCCGGGCGCGAGGCGGCGAGCACCCCCACGGCGTCGAGGCACGCGTCACGCGCGGCGTCGAGTTCGGGGGCGGCGCCTGCGGCGACCTCGGGCACCAGGAGCGGCGGACAGGGGCACACGGCGGCGGCGACAAGCATGCCGGTCAGCGTACTTGCCGTCAGCCGGAGGCCGGGGGCCGCTCGGCCGCGCGGGACCCGGCCGGGACAGCTGAGCGGCCCGATCCGTCAGCCGATGCCGCAGGCCGGGGCCGCGGTGGCCGGGAGCGGGTCCGGGGCGCCGATGCCGGGGAGGCCGAGCATCACCCCGGCGGGTTTGGCGGCCGCCTCGGTGGTGCGCTTCTCCCAGGCGTCGCCCGAGCGGGTGGACCGCACGGCGAGCGGTGTGCCCTCGGCGAGCAGGTGGTGCGGGGCGGCGTAGGTGATCTCGACGGTCACGACGTCGCCGGGGCGCACCGCCTTCTCGGGCTGGGTGAAGTGGACCAGGCGGTTGTCGGGGGCGCGGCCGGAGAGGCGCCGGGTGGCTCCGTCCTTGCGGCCCTCACCCTCCGCGACCATGACGTCCAGGGTGCGGCCGACCTGCTTCTTGTTCTCGTCCCAGGAGATCTGCTCCTGGAGGGCGGACAGGCGCATGTACCGCTCCTGGACGACCTCCTTGGGGATCTGGCCGTCCATGTCCGCGGCGGGGGTTCCGGGGCGCTTGGAGTACTGGAAGGTGAACGCGTTGGCGAACCGCGCCTCGCGGACGGCGTGCATCGTCTGCTCGAAGTCCTCCTCCGTCTCGCCGGGGAAGCCCACGATGATGTCGGTGGAGATGGCGGCGTCCGGCATCGCGGCGCGCACCTTCTCGATGATCCCCAGGAAGCGCTCCTGGCGGTAGGAGCGGCGCATCGCCTTCAGGATGCTGTCCGATCCGGACTGCATCGGCATGTGCAGCTGCGGCATCACGTTGGGCGTCTCGGCCATGGCGGCGATGACGTCGTCGGTGAAGTCGCGGGGGTGCGGCGAGGTGAAGCGGACGCGCTCCAGGCCCTCGATGGCGCCGCAGGCGCGCAGCAGCTTGGAGAAGGCCTCGCGGTCGCCGATGTCGGAGCCGTACGCGTTCACGTTCTGGCCGAGCAGGGTGATCTCGGAGACGCCCTCGGCGACCAGGGCCTCGATCTCGGCCAGGATGTCGCCGGTACGGCGGTCCTTCTCCTTGCCGCGCAGCGCCGGGACGATGCAGAAGGTGCAGGTGTTGTTGCAGCCGACCGAGATGGAGACCCACGCGGCGTAGGCGGACTCGCGGCGGGTGGGGAGCGTGGAGGGGAAGGCCTCCAGGGACTCGGCGATCTCGATCTGCGCCTCCTCCTGGACGCGGGCGCGCTCCAGGAGGACCGGCAGTTTGCCGATGTTGTGGGTGCCGAAGACGACGTCGACCCAGGGGGCCCGCTTGACGATGGTGTCGCGGTCCTTCTGCGCGAGACAGCCGCCGACGGCGATCTGCATCCCGGGGCGCTTGGTCTTCATGGGCGCGAGGCGGCCGAGGTTTCCGTACAGCTTGTTGTCGGCGTTCTCCCGCACCGCGCAGGTGTTGAAGACGACGACGTCGGCGTCGCCGTCGGAGCCTTCGGGGGCCCGGACGTAACCGGCGCCCTCCAGGAGACCCGACAGCCGTTCGGAGTCGTGGACGTTCATCTGGCACCCGTAGGTGCGCACCTCGTAGCTCTTCTGGACGTCCACTGCTTCGCTCCGGTTGCCGCTGCTCATGGGACAAGGGTAGGCGGTTGCCGGGCGGCCCCCTCCCGTCCCCTTCCCCCGGCCCCTCCCGTCCGCCGCCCGTCCGCCGCCCGTCCGCCGGCCACCCAGCCCGCTGTGGGCCGGGCCTCACGGGGAAGCCTGGTCAGGGGGCGGTCGAGCTGGCAGGATCGCGCGCATGTTCCACGCTCTGTCCCGATTCGGCCGCCGGCGCACCCTGCGGACGGGCGCCGTCCTCGCGGTCGTGCTCGGGCTGCTCGCGTGGTGGTTGCAGCCCGAGGGGGACGAGGGGGACCCGAGCGGGTCGCTCACCTTCTCCACCGGTGTGCCCAGCGGTGTGTACCAGCGGTACGGGGAGCGGCTGGAGATCGCGCTCGCCAAGGACATGCCGCAGGTGTCCACACAGCTGCGGACCAGCGAGGGGTCGCAGCAGAACCTCTCCCGGGTGGCGACGGGCGAGGCGGACTTCACCATCGCCACCGCCGACGCGGTGGCCACCTATCTCCGCGACGGCAGGCCGGGGGCCCAGCGACTGCGCGGCTGTGTCCGGCTGTACGACGACTACGTCCAGCTGGTCGTCCCCCGCGACTCCGACGTGCGGAGGGTCTCCGATCTGCGGGGCAAGCGGGTGGGCGTCGGCCAGGAGGGTTCCGGGGTGCGGCTGGTCGCGGACCGGCTGCTGGCGGCGGCAGGGCTCGATCCGGCCGCCGACGTCACACCGGTGCCGGTGGGCATCGACACCATGCCCGTACGGCTGACCCAGGGCCGGCTCGACGCGTTCTTCTGGTCGGGCGGGCTGCCGACCGCGGCCGTGCAGGAGCTGTCGCGGCGCTTCGACATCCGGCTGGTGCCGCTGGCGGCCGAGCTGGTCGCGAAGCTCCAGTCGGCGACCGGTCCCACCCGCTTCTACCGGTCCGCCATGATGCCCGGCGACGTGTATCCGCAGGCCCAGCAGGGTCAGGCGGTGCCCACGGTCGCCGTCGCCAACCTGCTCGTCACGACCGACCGTACGGACGCGGCCATGACCGAGGCCTTCACCCGGACGGTGATCAACAGCCGGGACCGGATCGGCCGCGAGGTCCACGCGGCGCAGTTGGTGGATCTGCGGACGGCGATCTACACGGATCCGCTGGACGTGCACGACGGGGCCAAGGCGTACTACCGCTCGGTGAAGCCGTGAAGCCCCGCCGCTCCTGAAGGACCTACGGCACCTCCCGCCCGGCTCCCCGTCAGCTCCCCGTCAGCTCCCCGTCGGGTCGCGGGGGACCGAGACGGTCACCCGCAGGCCGTGCGGTTCGTGGTGCTCGTACGCGATCGAGCCGCCGCCCGCCGCGAGCAGCACCCGGGAGATGGAGAGGCCCAGGCCCGATCCACTGACGTTCTGGTGGCGGGTGCTGCGCCAGAAGCGGTCCCCGACACGCTCCAGCTCCGCTTCGGTGAGGCCGGGGCCCCGGTCGGCGACCACGACGGTCGCCGCGCGGGCTCCGGCGGCGACGGTGACGGTGACGTCCTCTCCGGCGGGGGTGAACTTCAGGGCGTTGTCGACCACCGCGTCCAGGGCGCTGGAGAGCGCCACGGGGTCGGCCCAGGCGGTGGCCGCCGGGGCCCCGTCCAGAGTGAGGTTCACGCCCTCCCGCTCCGCCATCGGGCGCCAGGAGGCGACCCGTTCGGCGGCGAGCGGGACGATGTCGATCAGCTGGAGGTCCGCCTCGGCGTGCTCGGCCAGCGCGAGGTCCAGGAGGTCGTCGAGAACCCGGGCCAGCCGCTTGCCCTCGGTGCGCACGGCCGCGATCTCCTCGCTGTCCTCGGGCAGCTCCAGGGCGAGCAGCTCGATGCGCAGCAGCAGGGCGGCGAGCGGGTTGCGCAGTTGGTGCGAGGCGTCGGCGACGAAGGCGCGCTGCTGCTCCAGCACGTCCTCGACGTTGTCGGCCATCTCGTTGAAGGAACGAGCCAGGCGTCTGAGCTCCGGCGGCCCGGCGGAGGCGGCGACCCGGGAGCGCATACGGCCGCCGGCGATGTCGTGGGTGGCCGCGTCCAGGGTCCGTACGGGCAGCAGGACCCAGCCGGTGAGCCGGACGGCCGCGCCGACCGCCACCAGCAGCGCCAGCGCCTCTCCGAGGCCGATGAACAGCCAGGTCCGCAGGATCCGGGACCGCATCTCGCCGGTGGGCGAGTCGAGGACGACCACGGCGACCACATCGCCGTCGCGCACGACGGGTGAGGCGACGACGACGCGGCCGTCGCGCCAGGGCCAGATCTGCGGGGGGTCGTGCGAGCGGCGGCCCAGCAGCGCCTCGTTGAAGGCCGTGCGCCCCTCGCCCTTGGCGGGCAGGGTCCAGTAGCCGGGGGCCTTGGCCAGGGCCCGGTAGTCCCGGAAGACGCCGGCGCGGATGTCGTACACGGAGGCGTAGAGCTCCAGGTCGGTCTGGAGGGTGCGGCGCCGCTCCTCGCCGTCCGGGGAGGTGTCGGTGATGGACTGCGCCAGGGCGGCGAACCGTGCGGTGTCGTCGATCCGGTCGATCACCAGCCGCTGCTGCTCGGCGGCGGCCACGCTGATCGCGAGCGGGAAGCCGAGGGTGAGCAGGACGGCGGCCATCAGGACGATGAGCAGCGGGAGCAGACGGGAGCGCACCGGGAGACGTACCCGCCGGTTACGCGGACGGCGCGACGAGCCGGTAGCCGACGCCCCGCACGGTCTCGATCAGGGCGGGCAGCCGCAGCTTGGAGCGCAGGGAGGCGACGTGGACCTCCAGGGTGCGTCCGGTCCCCTCCCAGCTGGTGCGCCAGACCTCGCTGATGATCTGCTCGCGGCGGAAGACGACGCCGGGGCGCTGGGCGAGGAGGGCCAGCAGGTCGAACTCCTTGCGGGTGAGCTGGACTTCCGCGCCGTCGACGCTGACCCGGCGGGTCGGCAGCTCGATGGCGACCTGACCGAGGCGCAGGGCGGCGGCGGGGGTCGGCGCGGTGTCCTCGCCGCTGGTGGTGCGCCGGGCGACCGCGTGGATACGGGCGAGCAGTTCGCCGGTGTCGTACGGCTTGGTGACGTAGTCGTCGGCGCCGAGGTTGAGGCCGTGGATGCGTGAGCGCACATCGGCGCGGGCGGTGACCATGATCACGGGGGTCGCGGTGCGTTTGCGGATCTTCCCGCACACCTCGTAGCCGTCCTGGTCGGGCAGGCCGAGATCGAGGAGGATCACCCCGAAGGGCTCCTTGTCGGCGGGCAGCAGGGCGCGCAGGGCCTCCTCGCCGTTGCGGGCGTGCACGACCTGGAATCCGTGCCGGGCGAGCACGGCGGACAGGGCCGCCGCGACATGGTCGTCGTCCTCGACGAGCAGCAGTCTCATGGCCCTCCTCTCCGTTTCTCCCGGGGCCGTGCGGCTCCTCGGGTCTCCGTACTCCCCCGGGGCCGTGCGGCTCCTGGGGGACGTTCGCTTCGTCGTCCCGTCGGCAGCACCGTCGCACGGCGTCACCGCGTAGGGCCCGACATTAACCCGCGCTTCATCCACGAGATCCCCGTGAGCCCCGATGAGACTTCCCGTTCTGCGGTGTTTCACGTCTTTCTCGCTCCAGGGCATCCACGCCGATGAACGGCACACCAGTCAAGAGCCTCCCGGTTACAGCAAGGTTCCGTTACGCACCCGGTACGCCTCCGGGGCGGCGTGTGACGTCCTGTTCACGCGGAGTGTCCGGTTGCCGCCGGATCGTTATGCTCAATTTCCGCTCAGATGTAATGACGTTGGTAGCACTGCGTCATTACTGTCCTTGTTCAACCGAGGAGGACGGAGCGAGAAGCCGATGAGCGGAGTTTCAGTGACCAAGGACGCCGAGGATGCCGCGCCCGCGGCGAACGACCTGGTCGTACTGAGCAACGTCAACAAGCACTTCGGCGCGCTGCATGTGCTCCAGGACATCGACCTGACCATCGCCCGTGGCGAGGTCGTGGTCGTCATCGGGCCTTCCGGGTCCGGCAAGTCCACGCTGTGCCGCACGATCAACCGCTTGGAGACGGTCGATTCGGGAGCGATCTCGATCGACGGCAAGCCCCTGCCCCAGGAGGGCAAGGAGCTGGCCAGGCTGCGTGCCGACGTGGGCATGGTCTTCCAGTCGTTCAATCTCTTCGCACACAAGACGGTGCTGGAGAACGTCATGCTGGGCCAGGTCAAGGTCCGCAAGGCTGACAAGAAGGCGGCGGAGGAGAAGGCCCGGACCCTGCTCGACCGGGTGGGCGTCGGCGTACAGGCCGACAAGTACCCGGCGCAGCTCTCCGGCGGCCAGCAGCAACGCGTCGCGATCGCACGGGCGTTGGCGATGGACCCGAAGGTCATGCTCTTCGACGAGCCCACGTCGGCGCTCGACCCGGAGATGATCAACGAGGTCCTGGAGGTCATGCAGCAGCTGGCCCGGGACGGGATGACGATGATCGTCGTCACCCACGAGATGGGCTTCGCCCGTTCCGCCGCCAACCGCGTCGTGTTCATGGCCGACGGGAAGATCGTCGAAGAGGCGACCCCCGACCAGTTCTTCAGCAACCCGCGCAGCGACCGGGCCAAGGACTTCCTGTCGAAGATCCTTCACCACTGACGACAACGACCCACGACCTAAGGATTGCTCACATGAAGCTCCGTCAGTCCGCCGCCGTCGCGGCCATCGCCGTCCTCGCCCTGACCGCGACCGCCTGCGGCGGCAAGGAGGGCTCCGCCGGTGACAAGCCGGGCGGCACGAAGCCCGGTTCCTCCGAGGCCCCCGCACTGCCCACGTACACCGCGGCCAAGGACGTCGCCCTGGACTCCCCGGTCTTCAAGAAGGCCAAGGAGCGCGGCAAGCTGATCATCGGCGCCAAGGCCGACCAGCCGTACCTCGGCTTCGAGGACCAGTCGACCAAGGAGCGCTCGGGCTTCGACATCGAGATCGCCAAGATGGTCGCGGCCGACCTCGGCTTCTCCGACAAGCAGATCGAGTGGAAGACCGTCGACTCCGGCGTCCGTGAGACGGCCATCTCCAAGGGCCAGGTCGACTACTACGTCGGCACGTACACGATCAACGACGAGCGCAAGAAGCAGGTCGGCTTCGCCGGGCCCTACTACAAGGCCGGCGCGGACCTCCTCGTGCGCAAGGACGACAAGTCGATCACCGGCAAGGACTCGGTGAAGGGCAAGAAGGTCTGCTCGATCGTCGGCTCCACGCCGCTCCAGGAGATCAAGAAGCCGGAGTACGGCGCGAGCGTCGTCGAGCTGGCCAAGTACTCCGACTGCGTGCAGCAGCTGCTGACCAAGCAGGTCGACGCCGTCACCACGGACGACTCGATCCTCAAGGGCTACGCCGCCGCCAACTCCGGCAAGCTCCACGTCGTCGGCGACCCGTTCACCGACGAGCCCTACGGCGTCGGCCTGAACAAGGACGACAAGGTGC
Organism: Streptomyces sp. CNB091; assembly: GCF_000377965.1. Taxonomy (NCBI): domain Bacteria; kingdom Bacillati; phylum Actinomycetota; class Actinomycetes; order Kitasatosporales; family Streptomycetaceae; genus Streptomyces; species Streptomyces sp. CNB091. The sequence continues at coordinate 39,702 of NZ_KB899020.1, read as the reverse complement.
TCCGCGAGGCCATCAGCAAGTCGCTGGAGGAGCGCGTCAAGGACGGCACGTACAAGAAGATCTACGAGGCCACGCTGGGTCTGTCCGGTTCGGACTACGTCGAGCCGCCGGCCATCGAGCGCTACTGACGCCGTCGGCCCCGGACCGCGGGCTCCAGCCCGTGGTCCGTCGGCCGACATCCGTCATCCGTCACGACGCCCCGCGAGTGACCCAGGCGTCCCGTACGCCACCGCCGTCCCGGTTCTTCCGGGGACCGCGGGCGTACGGGGCGCCCCTTCCCCTGCCCTGATGCCGCTGACCGCCGACGCGGAGACCTCATGAACGTACTGCTCGACAATTTCCCAGAGTTCCGCGACGGCTTCATAGGAACCGTGTCGATCACCGCCGTCAGCTCGGTTATCGCCCTGGTCCTCGGTGTGCTCATCGCCGGATTCCGGGTCTCGCCGGTGCCGCCGCTGCGGTACTTCGGCACCGCCTGGGTGACGCTGATGCGCAACACGCCGCTGACGCTGCTCTTCCTGATCTTCTTCTTCGTCGTGCCCGAGATCCTCTTCCCGGGGATGAGCCCGTTCGTGCTCGGCTCGCTGGCGCTCGGCTTCTACACCTCCTCGTTCGTGTGCGAGGCGGTCCGCTCGGGCATCAACACCGTGCCCCTGGGACAGGCCGAGGCCGCGCGTTCCATCGGCATGACGTTCGCCCAGACCCTGCAGATCGTGGTGCTCCCGCAGGCGACCCGGACCGTGATCCCGCCGCTGAGCAGCATCTTCATCGCGCTGACGAAGAACTCCGCGATCGCCGGCGCCTTCAGCGTCGCCGAGCTGTTCGGCTGGCAGAAGCTGATGAGCGACAAGGGCTACGACATCGTCCCCGTCTTCATCTGGGTGGCCATCGGCTACCTGATCGTCACGTTTACCATCAGCGGCCTCTTCCGGCTGCTGGAGCGTCGCATGGAGGTCGCCCGATGAGCGCCAGCGTTCTCTACGACGCCCCGGGTCCCAAGGCCGTCGTCCGCAACCGGATCTACGCGGTCGTCGGCAGCCTCGCCATCGCGGCGCTGATCGCGATCAGCGTCATGCGGCTCGCCGACAAGGGGCACCTCGCCCCCGCGATGTGGGACATCTTCAACTACACGGGCATCCGGCAGAACATCGCCGACGCCCTGATCGCCACGCTCAAGGCGTTCGGTCTCGCCGCGGTCGGCTCGCTGGTCCTCGGTGTGGTGCTGGTGGTGGGCCGGCTCTCCGACCACAAGCCGGTCCGCTGGGCGGCGACCATCTTCATCGAGCTGTTCCGCTCGCTCCCGCTGCTGATCACCATCTACGCCATCTGGGTCGGCTTCCTCACCGACTACTCGATGTGGGCGCTGGCCGCGGGGCTGTCCGTCTACAACGGCTGCGTCCAGGCCGAGGTGCTGCGGGCCGGCATCAACTCGGTGCCCAAGGGGCAGAGCGAGGCCGCGTACGCGCTCGGCATGAGCAAGACGCAGGTCATGGTCAGCGTCCTGATGCCGCAGGCCGTCCGGTCGATGCTGCCGACGATCATCGGTCAGCTCGTGGTGACCCTCAAGGACACCTCGCTCGGCTTCATCATCCTGTACCCGGAGCTGCTCCAGACCGCGCGGCTGATCGCCTCCAACACGCAGGTGAACGGCCAGTACCCGTACGTCTCGACGATCGTCGTCATCGGCACGCTCTACATCGCGATGTGCCTGCTGCTCTCGGCGCTGGCGACATGGATCGAGAAGCGGGGCCGTCGCGCCAAGACCGGCATCAAGGTGGCGCCCGGCGCCCCGGCCGCCGGCATCCCGGCGATGGAGGCCGTTCCCGGCCCGGACGCGGGGGGCGCAGGGGGCGCAGGCCCGACGGCCGACGGTGCCGGTGGGACCGGTGTGAGGAAGGACTGACCGTCCCCGGGCCCTTCCCGGCCCCGACGAGCAGGAGCATTCGAGGCAGCGGCGCACGCGTCGCTGCCTCGGTCACTTGACGCAAGCACCACCAGTGGGTTGCATACGTTCTGTGATCACGCACCCGGCTTCCTATGCCACGTTCCGCATGACCGTACGGGCCGGAGGGTACGAGCCGTGGACCCGGTGATCGTCGTCGGCGGCGGGCCCGTCGGGCTGACGCTGTCGCTGGCCCTCGCCGCCCAGGGCGTCCCCTCGGTCGTTCTCGACGAGGGCCCCGGCACGGAGGAGCCCCGTCCCGCCCGCACGGTCGTCCTGCGCGAGGACACCGCCGATCTGGTGGGCCGCCTCGGCTGCCGGGAGCTGGACCGGGTCGGGCTGCGCTGGTCCGGGTGGCGTTCGATGCGCCGGAAGCAGCTGGTCCGGAACGTGCCGCTGAGCGGGGGCGGCGGCGGCACGGACGAGGCCCCGCTCACCGGGCTCCTTCCCGCGCCGCTCCATGTTCCGCAGCATGCGCTGAGCGCCGCGCTGCGCGCGGCGGCGGACAAGGCACCGCTGGTCCAGCGGGTGCCGCTGAGCCGGATCGACACACTGGAGCAGGACCCCGAGGGCATCACGGTGCACACGAGGGAGCCGGGCTCGACCTGGTGGCGCGGGAGTTATCTGGTCGGCTGCGACGGCGCCCGGTCGACCGTGCGCAAGCTGCTGGACATCCGGTTCCCCGGCCGTACGGCGGTGGAGCGGCATGCCGTCGCCGCGCTCCGGGCCGAGCTGCCCTGGCCCGACGAGGCCGTCCTGCACCGGCAGCCTCCCTGGCGGACCGGGGGCGCCGAGGTCTCCGCCCGGCCGCTTCGGGACGGCGTCTGGCGGCTGGACTGGCTGCTGCCGCCGCGTGGCGAACTGGTCACTCCCGAAGCTCTGATCACCCGTATCCGGGACACGCTGGCCGGCTGGTGCGGCGAGACCCCGGCGTACGAACTGCTGGACACCGGCGTCCACACGCTCCACCACCGGCTCGCCCGGCGCTGGCGCAAGCAGCGTGCCTTCCTGGCGGGGGACGCGGCGCACCTGCTGGGCGCCGTGGGCACGCAGGGACTGGACGAGGGGATCCGGGACGCCGAGAACCTGGCCTGGAAACTGGCCCACGCCTGGCACCACGGCACGTCCGAGCACCTCCTCGACAGCTATCAGGCGGAGCGCCGGGCGGCGGTGGCCTCGCGGCTGCGCGCCGCCGACCAGTCGCTGCCGATACTGCGCGGCGGAGGCGGTCTGCGGACCCTGGTCCCGGGCGCCGCACGTGGTCACGACACCCTGCTCTCCGACGGCCATCTGGGCTGCGGAGCGCTGGGTGCGCCCCCTTCGTACTCGCACTCCCCCCTTGCACCACCGCACACGGAGGCGCACGCCGTCGTCGGTACGCCCCCCGGTGCGCCGGTCGCCGATGTGACGGTGACCGCGCCGGACGGGACGACGGTGCGGCTGCGGGAGCGGCTGGGGCAGGGGCATCCGCTGGTGGTCCTGGTCGCGCCGGGGACCGGAGTCTGGGACCGGCGGCACTGGCAGACCGCGGGTGTCATGCCTCGCCTCACGGACGCCGTGGCGGCACTCCCCGGGTCGACGGAGCTGCTGGTCACCGAGAGGTATCCCGGAGCATCGGCACACACCGTCCTGCTGGTGAGGCCGGACGGGCACCTGGTGGCCGCCTTCGGCGGCGTACGGCCGGCGGAGCTGCTCACCGCGGCACGGGCCGCTCTGGGCGGTGCGCCCCGCGAAGAGCGGGAGCCCGTGGAACCTGGCGGCGGGGACGAACAAGACGCGGGGCGCGAACCGGAGCCCCGGGCACGGGTCCACGCCGACGGGACCGCCGGTCTCCGTTGATCGATTGACCGTCACGGGCGCGCGTGGTGTACTCCAGATCATGACCGACACCGATGTGCGCCTGTGGCGGAGGGTCCATATGGACCTCGTCCGTTACGCGGGCTGCGTGTGTCGCCCGTCCTGCTGACTCGCCTCCCTCCGCCGGTGCGTGCTGTTTTCCGCACGGCCGGAACCCGCGTGCGAACTCCCAGGACGGTCCTCGTGTCTTCCCCCAGCTCCGCCGTGCCCACGGCTGCCGCTGCTCTTTCCCCTTCCGCCCCTGTGGCCGGGGGCTCCGCACCTTCCACCCCCATGACCGGGGGCTCCGCAACCACTTCCGCCGCACCGACCGTCGCGGAGCTGATGGACTTCGTCCGCAGCGCCGCTCGGGACGAGGCGCTCATCGCCTCGCTGCCCCTCGATCCGGAGGGCCGCACCTGGATCCGGCTCGACGGACCGGGCGGCAGCGAAGCATGGCTCATCGGCTGGCCGCCGGGCACCGGCACGGGCTGGCACGACCACGCCGACTCGTTCGGCGCGTTCACCACCGCTGCCGGCGCCCTCAAGGAGCACTCGCTGGCTGTGCGGCTGCCCACCGACGGCTGGAAGACGCTGGAGCTGACGGACGGGGTGGACCGGTCGAGGAAGCTGGCGACCGGTCAGGGCAGGGCCTTCGGACAGAACCACGTCCATGAGGTCCTCAACGAGTCCGAGGTCGCCCACGCGGTCTCCGTCCACGCCTACTACCCGCCCCTGCCGCGGATCCGCCGGTTCAGCCGAACCGGTGCGGTGCTCCGCCTGGAGCAGACCGAGAGCCCGGAGGACTGGCAGTGAGCGAGGACCGGAACACGGACCGGGGCGAGGCCGTACCGGCCGCCCCGACGCCCCTGGGCATCGACGAACTGCTGGAGCGGGTCAGGGCCGGCTACGACCGGATCGGCCCGCCCGAGGCTGCCGCGGCGGCGGAGGCCGGGGCCCTCCTGGTGGACATCCGGTACGCGGCGCTCCGCGCCCGGGACGGACTGATCCCGGGCGCACTGGTCGTCGAACGCAACGAACTGGAGTGGCGGCTCGACCCCCGAGGCAGCCACCGCGCCGACGAAGCGGTCGGCCACGGCCTCCGGATCGTCGTCATCTGCAACGAGGGATACGCCTCCAGCCTCGCGGTCGCCTCGCTGCGGCAGCTGGGCCTGCACGGCGCCACCGACCTGATCGGCGGCTTCCAGGCGTGGCGCGGCGCGGGCCTTCCCGTCGTCTCCGCCGCCACCTCCACCTCCACCTGACCTGGGAGCTGATGCCCGGGAGCTGGTGGCCGGGGGCTGGTGGCCGGGGGCTGGTGGCCGGGGGCTGGTGGCCGGGCATCAGATCCCGGGCATGCCCCCGGGATCTGCCCTCCAGCGCCCGCCACCTGAGCTCAGGTGGCGGGCGTCAGGCATCAGGGGACAGGGAACAGGCGTCAGGGGACAGCGTCAGGCATCCGATCCGTTCGGATGTCACACACCCAAATGCCACGTTCCACTGGAGCAATCGCCGTGCGTGACCGACATTCGCCTCACACAGAGGACCGAAATGTACGGAGATGACGCATTCATGGCGACCGCTCTCCTCACCCCGGACCAGCTCGACGGCCAGGCTTCCCGGTTGCACGACACCCAGGCGTGGCAGCAGATCGTCACGGGCTGGGAGCGCACGGTTCCCGAGCCTCCCGAGGTCCTGCTCACTCGGGCGGAGCCCACGTCCGCACGGACCGCGGAACCCACGAAACCTGCGGAACCGGCACCCACAGAGCCCTTCGACTGGCGCACCCTGCTGTCCGTGCCGGTGGACCGGCTCGTCGACGACACCCTGCGGACACTGCCCGTCGCGCCTCCCCACGAGCGTCCGCTGCCCGGGAGGGTGGGTGCGATGCTGCCCGACCGCGTCCACCTCTGGCGGCGGGTCGGGCAGGGCGACCTCCGCCCGTCGACCCATCTCGGCTACGCACGGCAGATCCTGGCCGAGTGGGGCTGGCAGAACACCCCGTACCGGCTGCGGAACACCCGTGGCGCCCGCTGCGTCTGCGGCGCCCTCATCTCCGCGCACCGCCTCGGCTACGGCTCCCTCGACACCGTGGACCGGGCGGGTGCCTGGCTGATCACGGAGCTGCGCGCGCAGGGGTGGCCCGGACTGATCGGCCCCTGGAACCGCCACCCCGGCCGCACCGCAGCGGACGCCCTGGCACTCGTGGACGCCACCATCCGTCGCGCGTCCCTGGCGGGACAGTGACCGTGGGCCCCTGACCATCGGACGCGGGCCGTCGGGGGGCACCATCCGCTGGTTGTTGAAGGCGGCCGCCGGACGCTGCTGCACCCTGGCCGCTGCCCACTGGCCGCTGACCACTGGTCGCTGGCCGTCGGATTGCGGATGGCGGTCGCCGCTCCCCTGGTCGGCCCTCGCCCCCGGGCGCACACACTCCGGTCCCCCGTATTCAGAAAGGCTCGTCCAGGCCTTCCGCGTCCTCGCCCTCCTCCTCCAACGCCTGACGCACCACCCGCAGGGCCATGCCTTCCCCATATCCCTTGCGTGCGAGCATCCCCGCCAGGCGACGCAGCCGCCTGTCCCGGTCCAGACCCCGCGTGGAGCGGAGTTTGCGGGCCACGAGCTCCCGCGCCGTCGCCTCTTCCTGATCCGGGTCGAGCCGACCGACCGCCTCGTCGATCACGGTGGCGTCCACGCCCTTCGTCCGCAGCTCACGGACGAGGGCACGGCGCGCGAGTCCCCGACCGTGGTGCCGGGACTCCACCCACGCCCCGGCGAACGCCGCATCGTCGATCAGCCCGACGTCCTCGAAGCGCGCGAGCACTTCCTCGGCCGCCTCATCCGGTATCTCCCGCTTGCGCAGGGCGTCCGCGAGCTGTTTGCGCGTTCGCGGCGTCCCGGTGAGCAGCCGCAGGCAGATGTTGCGCGCTTGCTCGACCGGGTCACGCGGCTCCCCCTTCTCGGCCCTCGACGAGGAAGGGGAGCCGCTGCTCCTGGTGCCGGAGCGGGCACGGCGGCCCGCCCCCTCGCCGAATCCGCTCCCGGCGCCCGCTCCACCGCGTGAGCGGCGCCCGGGCCGCGCCCCGGCGCCGGCCTCCGGCTCGACGGGCCCGTAGTCGGATTCGGGGTCGCCGCCGGGCTCGGCAGGGCCGCCCGGCCACTCCGTACGACGTGTCACGGCCTAGCTCTTGGCCGCCGCGGTCTTGGCCGGCTTGGCCTTGGCGGCCGCGGTGGTCGCCGGCTTCGCCGCCGCTTCGGCCGCCGGTGCTCCAGCCGCCGTCGCAGCGGCGTCCGCGGCAGGCTCGCCCGCATCGGCGTCCGGGCGGACACCGATTCCGAGCTTCTCCAGGATCTTCTTCTCGATCTCGTTGGCGAGGTCGGGGTTGTCCTTGAGGAAGTTGCGGGCGTTCTCCTTGCCCTGGCCGAGCTGATCGCCCTCGTACGTGTACCAGGCGCCGGCCTTGCGGACGAAGCCGTGGTCCACGCCCATGTCGATCAGACCGCCCTCGCGGCTGATCCCCTGGCCGTAGAGGATGTCGAACTCCGCCTGCTTGAACGGCGGGGCGACCTTGTTCTTGACGACCTTGACACGGGTGCGGTTGCCGACGGCGTCGGTGCCGTCCTTGAGCGTCTCGATCCGGCGGATGTCCAGGCGCACCGAGGCGTAGAACTTCAGCGCCCGGCCACCGGTGGTGGTCTCCGGGGAGCCGAACATCACACCGATCTTCTCGCGGAGCTGGTTGATGAAGATCGCGGTGGTCTTGGACTGGTTGAGCGCACTGGTGATCTTGCGGAGGGCCTGGCTCATCAGACGCGCCTGGAGACCCACGTGCGAGTCGCCCATCTCGCCCTCGATCTCCGCACGGGGCACCAGGGCCGCCACGGAGTCGATGACGATCAGGTCCAGGGCGCCGGAGCGCACCAGCATGTCGACGATCTCCAGCGCCTGCTCACCGTTGTCCGGCTGGGACAGGATGAGGTTGTCGATGTCGACGCCGAGCTTCTTCGCGTACTCCGGGTCCAGCGCGTGCTCGGCGTCGATGAACGCCACCGAACCGCCGAGCTTCTGCGCGTTCGCCACCGCGTGCAGCGTCAGCGTCGTCTTACCGGAGGACTCCGGCCCGTACACCTCCACCACACGGCCGCGCGGCAGACCACCGACGCCGAGGGCGACGTCCAGCGCGGTCGATCCCGTGGGGATGACCTCGATGGGCTCGTTCGGCCGCTCACCCAGGCGCATCACCGCACCCTTGCCGAATTGCCGTTCAATCTGTGCGAGTGCGGCGTCCAGCGCCTTCTCGCGGTCGTTGCCTGCTGCCATGGGTTCCACCCGATTTGCTTGAGTCGATCGCTTCACGTCTCAGACGCTAACCCCTGCCACTGACAACGGGCCTCGACGTCCTCCCGGCCTGTGGACAACTCCGCGGCCGGGCCCGGGAAAACCCGGCCGGAATCCCATCAGAATGGATGTTCGATTTTCATGTCAAGCGCACCACGCGGCCCCGCGGTCGCCCCGTGACCGGAGCCCAGACCGAAGTCTCTGGCCGAACGCAGTCGTACCTGCACACTTGAGCGTATCGCCCTATATTCGATTGATATGGGAGCGATTGCGGGGCTCGAAGTACCCGACGGAGGACAGACCCCCGGATCCGATCTGGCCGGCCGCGTGGCACTGGTCGCCGGAGGCACCCGCGGGGCCGGGAGGGGCATCGCCGTCCAGCTCGGCGCCGCCGGGGCGACCGTGTATGTGACCGGCCGCACGAGCGGGTCCGAGCGGTCCGAGATGGACCGGCCCGAGACGATCGAGGAGACCGCGGCCCTGGTCGACGCGGCGGGCGGGCGGGGCATCGCCGTCCAGGTCGATCATCTGGTTCCCGACCGGGTCAGGGCTCTGGTGGCCCGCATCGCGAGCGAGCAGGGCGCACTGCACATTCTGGTGAACGACATCTGGGGGGCCGAGATCGAGTGGGACAGGCCGGTGTGGGAGTCGTCGCTCGACATCGGGCTGCACACCCTGCGGCTGGCCGTCGACACCCATGCCATCACCAGTCACTTCGCGCTGCCGCTGCTGATCGAGACACCGGGCGGCCTGGTCGTCGAGATGACCGACGGGACGGACGAGTACAACGCGTCCCACTACCGCGTCTCGTTCTTCTACGACCTGGCCAAGGCCGCGGTGAACCGGATGGCCTTCACCCTCGGCCATGAGCTCGCACCGCACCACGCGACGGCTGTGGCGCTCACCCCGGGCTGGCTGCGGTCCGAGGCCATGCTCCAGGCTCACGGGGTGACCGAGACCACCTGGCGGGACGCCGTCGCGCACACGCCCCACTTCGCGATCTCCGAGTCCCCCGCGTACGTCGGCCGCGCCGTGGCCGCCCTCGCCGGCGACCCCGAGGTGGCCCGCTGGAACGGCAGGTCGCTCTCCAGCGGGCAGCTCGCCCAGGTGTACGGCTTCACCGATGTGGACGGGAGCCGGCCCGACGCCTGGCGGTATCTGACCGAGGTCCAGGACCCCGGCCTGCCGGCCGATGTGACGGGTTACCGCTGAGGCGGCCCCCGCCACGACCGGCTGCTACCGCCGAGGCCACACCAGACGGCGTATCCGGGACGGCAACGGCCTCCCGGGCGCGCGGCTGCTGCCCCCGTGCACGCGTGGGTCGTCGGTGACGTCGTACCGCTTCACATAGGCGCCGAGGAACGCCTGGAGGGTGGCGACGGCGGGAATGGCGACCAGCGCTCCGACCGCGCCGAGCAGGGCCGTGCCGGCGATGACCGACCCGAAGGCGACCGCGGGGTGGATGTCGACGGTCTTCGCGGTCAGCTTGGGCTGGAGCACGTAGTTCTCGAACTGCTGGTAGATCACGACGAACCCGAGCACGTACAGCGCGTACCAGGGGTCGACCGTGAAGGCGATCAGCATGGGCAGGGCGCCCGCGAGATACGTGCCGATGGTGGGGATGAACTGCGAGACGAGTCCGACCCAGACGGCGAGTGCCGGGGCGTAGGGCACCCCGAGGATCACCAGCAGGACGTAGTGCGCCACGCCGGAGATCAGCGCCATCAGACCGCGCGAGTAGATGTATCCGCCGGTCTTGTCGACCGCGATCTCCCAGGCGCGCAGCACCTCGGTCTGCCGGGCCGGCGGCAGGACGGAGCACAGGGCGCGGCGGAGCCGGGGCCCGTCGGCCGCGAAGTAGAAGGAGAACAGGAAGATCGTCAACAGCCGGAACAGCCCGCCGAGGACCGTGGTGGAGACGTCGAGCACTCCGGTGGCGCTGTTCTGGACGTACTTCTGCAGCCAGTCGGAGTGCAGCAGGCTGTCCTGGACCTCGACCCGGGAGAGTTCGGTACGGAAGGTCTGGTTGACCCAGTTGATCACCGAGTCGATGTACTTGGGGAACTCGTCGACCATGTCGACGATCTGGCCCGCGAGCATCGACCCCAACAGCACCACGAATCCGACGCCGGAGATCATCACTGCGAGGAAGACGAGGAACGTGGCCAGCCCGCGGCGCATGCCGCGACCCGCCATCCGGCCGACCGCGGGCTCGATGGCGAGCGCGAGGAAGAACGCGATCAGCACGTTCGTCAGCAACCCGATGAGCTGGTAGAACGCCCAACTGCCGAGCTGGAAGCAGGCGTAGAGCGCCAGGGCCAGCACCATCGCACGCGGCAGCCAGCCGGGCATGCGGACCCCGCCCGCGCCGGAGGGCGGCGCAGGCGGTGCGGCCGGCGGGGCGGGTGGGGATGCGGACGGCTGAGCCGGGGCGGTCTCGTCTGTCGATGACACGGGACAAGTCTGGCCTATGCCGACGGCCGCCGGTCCCCCGCCCCGAGCCGGCCGCTCCCGTCCGTGCCGGTCCCGTTCCCGCCCCGAACGGGTCAGCGCTCGCCCGGAACGGGTCAGCGCTCGCCCGCCGGAACGCACGCAGGCTTCAGCGCCTGTCGGCCGGAACGTCCATGGCCGTACAGACCCCGCGCCAGACGTCCTTGGCGTCCCAGCCCGCGTCCAGCGCCTGGTGCACCGTGCGGCCGCCGAGTTCGGCCATCACATGGTCACGGGCGAAGGAGTCCGCGTACGCCGCACCGAAGTGGTCGGCCATCCGCTCCCAGAAAATCGTCAACCGCATGCCACCAGTATCCCGCTCCTGAGAGTGCAGCCGGTCCGCCGGGCATGTGCCGGACGCCTTTCCCCTCTACGGTCGGTCCATGGCTGGAACCGGAGCAAGCACCCTCGCGCGAGCCGAACAGTTCATCTGGCTCACGGCCCGTGTCCTCGAACAGCGGAGGTTCGCCCATGACTTCCTGGACGGCGATCCCGACGCCGTGGAAACGGCCCTCTCCGCCTATCAGAACGAGGACGGCGGCTACGGTCACGCGCTGGAACCCGATCTCCGGGGTCCGGTGAGCCAACCGCTGCACACCGCCCATGCGCTGAGCGTTCTTGACTCGATCGATCGCTGCGCCGGACAGCGCGTCGAACGGATCTGCCGTTTTCTGACCGATGTATCAACCAGAGAAGGCGCACTTCCCGCTCTGCTTCCTACCCAGCGCGGGTATCCGGCGGCCCCGTTCATCCCCATCGTGGACGACCCTCCGGCGGAGCTGCTCGCGACCGGCCCGGTCGTCGGGCTGCTCCACGGCAATCAGGTGTGGCACGCCTGGCTGTTCCGGGCGACGGACTTCTGCTGGAGTGCCGTCGAGGCTCTGGAACAGTCCCATCCTTACGAGATCGAGGCCGCGGTCGCTTTTCTGGACTGCGCCCCGGACCGGGCACGCGCCGAGGTCGCGGCCGACCGGCTCGGCCGCCTGGTGCGCGAACAACGGCTCGCGGTGCTCGACCCCTCCCGGCGGGCGGAGCACCCGGTGGCGACGGGCTACGCGCCGGGCGAGCACCACTTCCCGCACGACTACGCCCGTACTCCCGGGTCCCTGGCCCGCCGCTGGTTCACGGACGCGGAGCTGGAGCGCTCGCTCGACCACCTGGCCGCCGAGCAGCAGGACGACGGCGGATGGCCGGTGACCTGGCGTCAGTGGGCCCCGGGAACCGCACTGGAAGGACGCCCCCTGGTGACGCTCAGGGCCTTGGGGACGCTCCGCTCGTACGGTCGTCCGCTCGGCTGACCGCGCGTCCGGTGTGGCGGCGCGCGTCCGGTGTGGCGGCGCGCGTCCGGTGTGGCGGACGGATCGCTCCCGCGTTTCGGTTCTCGGGCGTTCCGCTCGCTCAGGCCAGTACCCGGAATCCGGCCGTGACCAGGACTCCCGCCCCGACGACGACCAGGAAGGGAGCGCGGAGGACCAGGGCGAGTGCCGCTGCCCCGAGACCGGCGGCACGGGCGTCGAGGACGAGTTGCTGACCGTCGCCGAAGGTCTGCTGTGCGGTGAGAGCCGCCAGCAGCGCCACGGGCAGCAGGGCGGCCATCCGCTGGACCAGTGGTCGCTCCAGCACGCCGGCGGGCACCAGCAGGCCCAGGAGCTTGGCGAGGTAGCAGCCCGCCACGGTCAGTCCGATGGCGATCCAGACGTTCATGGGCGCCGCTCCTCCTTCTCCTGCTGTGCCGTCTTCCGCTGCCGGGCCGCCGCGCCGTCCTCGGCTTCCGGTCCCCGTTTCGTCCGTCCCATGAGGAAGAGGACGACGGGTGCCGCGAGCGCCGACACCAGAACGGGCACGCCCGCCGGCAGAACGGGCAGCAGCGTCAGGGCCAGCAGGACGGCCAGCCCCGCCGTGACGCGTTCGACGGTGCTCTTGAGCATCGGCGCGAGCAGCGCGAGGAACACCGCGGGACTCGCCGCGTCCAGGCCCCACGCGTCGGTGTCGCCCAGCGCCTCGGCGCCCAGGGCGCCCACCAGGGTGGTGAGGTTCCACAGCACGTACAGGGTGAGTCCGGTGACCGTGAAGCCGATGCGCGCGGCCCGCCGGGTGGGCTGGGGCAGGGTGACCGCGGTCGTCTCGTCGATGACCCAGTGGGCGGCGAAGGGCCGTACCGCGCGGGGAAGCGCGAGCAGTTGCGAGAGCCGCAGACCGTAGAACGCGTTCCGGACGCCCAGGAAGAACGCCCCGGCCGCCGCGGTGTAGGGGTTGCCGCCCGCGGCCAGCGCGCCGACCAGGGCGAACTGCGAGGCGCCGGTGAAGACGAGAAGACTCAGGACGCAGGTCTGGAGCAGGCTGAGGCCGGAGCCGGCGGAGGTGACGCCGAAGGCGAAGCCGGAGAGCCCGACGGCGATGCCGACGCCGAGCGCGTCGCGGACGACGGCCCCGTCCGGCTTGTCCGCAAGGGCCTCGGCCGACCGGCCGGTCGGACCGGACGCTAGGGCACCGGGCGCGCCGGTGCTCCCTGGGGGTGCTGTCTGTTCTGCCACGCCCGGAACGCTACGGGGATCACCGGGGCCGGGTCTTGTACGTTCTTGCACACCAGTCGGCATTCTCCGCACACGGAGAGATGCGATCCGCACACCCGCTGACATGTTCTGCGCCATTATCACCGGAATGTTCTGCGCCATCACCGGTACGTTCTTGCGCCCTCACGTGCCGGGCCGCAGCACTCCGCGCTCGCGCTGGTAGGCGCCGGGCGGCACACCCACGATCCGGGTGAAGTGGCGATTGAGATGCGGCTGATCCGTGAAGCCGACGGCGGTCGCGGCCTCGGCGGGCGCGCCGCCGGCGTCGAGCATGCGGCGGGCTCTGCGCACCCGGGCATTGGTGAGCCACGTGTGGGGCGGCATCCCGTACTCCTTCTTGAAGGCTCTCAGCAGTGCGAACGGGCCGATGCCCAGCTCCGCGGCGAGCGCCTCCAGCGTGGGCGGGGCGGCCATGCGCTCCTCCAGCGCGGCGCGGGCGCGCATGGCGTTCCGCGCACCCCCGGCGTGCGTGGCCAGTCCGGGCAAGGGGCTGCCGTGCCGGCTGAGGAGCCGGGTGACCAGGACCCGCAGCAGGCTGTCGGCCGCCAGCGCGTTGCCCTCCTCCGCCGCCCGGTGCACCTCGGTGATCAGGCGGGAGGCATGGGGGTCGGTCACCCGGGTCTCGGCGAAGCCGACCGTGCCGCGCAGGGACGTCACCTCGGCCGCGATGTCGTTGACGACCCGGGCCGACGGGTAGAGCGTGGCGTACGCCCACCCCTCGGGGGCCCCGGAGCGGGCGGTGTGCGGAACCTCCGGGTTGATCATGACGACGGTTCCGGGGACCGCGTGGACCGTGCCGCCCGGCAGCCCCACGTCCTCCACGCCGCCGGTGACGGCGCCGAAGACGTAGCCCTCGTGGCTGTGCCGGGGGAAAGTGTGGCGGACGTACCGGGCGCGCAGCAGATCGAGGTCGGGCAGCGCGGCGTACTGCCAGTGCCGTGCCCATTCCTCCGTGCCGTCCGCTCCCGTCATGACGCCATTCTCGCAGGTCCCGGCCGTAGGCCACCGGCTGAGCGGGCCAACGCGGGCGGTGTCACCGGCTCGTTGTCAGTGCCGGGGTGCACGATGGGGAGCATGACCGGATCCGCGCTCGACGCGTTCTCGCCCGCGACCCGCAGTTGGTTCGGCGGGGCTTTCAGCGCGCCCACCGCGGCGCAGGAGGGCGCCTGGCGGGCCATCGGCGAGGGCAGCGATGTCCTGGTCGTCGCGCCGACCGGTTCCGGTAAGACACTGGCCGCGTTCCTCGCCTCGCTGGACCGGCTGGCGGCCGAGCCGCCGCCCGCCGACGCGAAGAAGCGCTGCCGGGTGCTGTACGTGTCCCCGCTCAAGGCCCTCGCGGTCGACGTCGAGCGCAATCTCCGCTCGCCGCTGACCGGCATCCGCCAGGAGTCGGTGCGCCTGGGTCTGCCGGAGCCGGAGGTGCGGGTCGGCATCCGGTCCGGAGACACGCCGCCCGCCGAGCGGCGCTCCATGGTGACCAGGCCGCCGGACATCCTGATCACCACGCCCGAGTCGCTGTTCCTGATGCTGACGTCCTCCGCCCGGGACGCGCTGGCCGGCGTCGAGACGGTGATCCTCGACGAGGTGCACGCGGTCGCCGGCACGAAGCGCGGCGCCCATCTCGCCCTGTCCCTGGAGCGTCTCGACGAGCTGCTGCCGCGTCCCGCCCGCCGCATCGGCCTGTCCGCGACGGTGCGGCCGGTCGACGAGGTGGCCCGCTTCCTGTCGCCGCAGCGCAAAGTGGAGATCGTCCAGCCCCGGTCCACCAAGGAGTTCGACCTCTCGGTCGTGGTCCCGGTCGAGGATCTGGGCGAGCTGGGCGGCTCGCCCGCCACTGGCGGTGACTCCGGCCAGGCGGACAAGCCCTCGATCTGGCCGCATGTCGAGGAGCGCATCGCCGATCTCGTGCAGTCGCACCGCTCCACCATCGTCTTCGCCAACTCCCGGCGGCTGGCGGAGCGGCTGTGCAACCGGCTGAACGAGATCGCGTACGAGCGGGCCACCGGCACCGCGTTCGACCCCGACAACCCGGCCCCCGTCCTCCCGGAGGCGCACGCCCCCGCCGAGATCATGGCCCAGTCCGGTGCGGGCAGGGGCGCTCCCGCCCTGCTGGCCCGCGCCCACCACGGCTCGGTCTCCAAGGAGCAGCGGGCCCAGGTCGAAGAGGATCTCAAGGCGGGCCGGCTGCCTGCCGTGGTGGCCACCTCCAGCCTGGAGCTGGGCATCGACATGGGCGCGGTCGACCTGGTGATCCAGGTGGAGTCCCCGCCCTCCGTCGCCTCCGGCCTCCAGCGGGTGGGCCGGGCCGGGCACCAGGTGGGAGCGGTCTCCACCGGGGTGGTCTTCCCGAAGTACCGCGGCGATCTGGTGCAGGCCGCCGTGGTCACCGAGCGGATGCGGACCGGGGCGATCGAGGCGCTGCGCATCCCGTCCAACCCGCTGGACGTCCTCGCCCAGCAGCTGGTCGCCATGGTGGCGCTGGACAGCTGGCAGGCGGACGACCTGCTGGCCCTGGTCCGCCGGGCGGCCCCGTTCGCCTCGCTTCCCGAGTCGGCGTTCACCGCCGTGCTCGACATGCTCGCCGGACGCTATCCCTCCGACGCCTTCGCGGAGCTGCGCCCCCGGGTCGTGTGGGACCGCGTCGGGGGCACGGTCACGGGCCGCCCCGGGGCGCAGCGGCTCGCCGTCACCTCGGGCGGCACCATTCCCGACCGAGGGCTCTTCGGAGTCTTCCTCGCCGGGGCCGATCCGAAGAAGGGCGGCGGCCGGGTCGGCGAGCTGGACGAGGAGATGGTCTACGAGTCCCGTGTGGGCGACGTCTTCACCCTGGGCACCACGTCCTGGCGGATCGAGGACATCACCCGGGACCGGGTCCTCGTCTCCCCCGCCCCGGGCGTTCCGGGCCGGCTGCCGTTCTGGAAGGGCGACCAGCTGGGCCGTCCCCTGGAGCTCGGGCGCGCTCTGGGGGCGTTCCTCCGTGAGATCGGCGGACTGTCCGAGGAGGACGCCCGGCTGCGCCTGCTGGCCGCCGGGCTCGACGCCTGGGCGGCGGACAACATCCTGGCCTATCTGGACGAGCAGCGCCGGGCCTGCGGTCATGTCCCGGACGACCGGACGATCCTGGTCGAGCGGTTCCGGGACGAGCTGGGCGACTGGCGGGTCGTCGTGCACTCCCCCTTCGGCGCGCAGGTACACGCCCCCTGGGCGCTCGCGCTCTCCGCCCGCCTCGGTGAGCGCTACGGGATGGACGCCCAGGTGATGCACGCCGACGACGGGATCGTGCTGCGGCTGCCCGACGCGGACATGATGGGCCTGGATCTGCTCGATTTCGACGCCCCGGGGCCCCCGGACACCGGGAACGACGGAACGGCGCCGGGAGCCGTGGCGTACGACAGCGACCAGCCCCCGGTGGCGGCCGCCGACGTCGTCTTCGACCAGGGCGAGGTCCAGGGAATCGTCACCGATCAGGTGGGCGGATCGGCCCTGTTCGCCGCCCGGTTCCGGGAGTGCGCCGCGCGCGCCCTGCTGCTGCCCCGGCGCTCCCCCGGCAAGCGCACCCCGCTCTGGCAGCAGCGCCAGCGGGCCTCCCAGCTGCTCCAGGTCGCCTCGGAGTTCGGCTCGTTCCCGATCGTTCTGGAGGCGGTCCGCGAATGCCTCAAGGACGTGTTCGACGTCCCCGGGCTCACGGAGCTGATGGGCGACCTGGAGGCACGCCGGGTCCGGCTGGTCGAGGTGACCACCCAGGAACCCTCGCCGTTCGCCCGCTCGCTCCTCTTCGGTTACGTGGCGCAGTTCCTGTACGAGGGCGACTCGCCCCTCGCCGAACGGCGCGCCGCCGCCCTCTCCCTGGACTCCCATCTCCTCGCCGAACTGCTGGGCCAGGCGGAGCTGCGCGAACTGCTCGACCCCGAGGTCCTCACCGAGCTGGAGCGGGAGCTGCAGTGGCTCACCGAGGACCGGCGGATCAAGGACGTCGAGGGGGTCGCCGACCTGCTGCGCGTGCTCGGTCCGCTCACCGACGCCGAGCTGGCCGAGCGGGGCGCCGAGCCGTCCTGGGCACCGGAGCTGGCGTCGGCCCGCCGGGCGATCCAGGTCCGGATCGCCGGGGCCGGTCACTGGGCGGCGATCGAGGACGCGGGCCGGCTCCGCGACGCCCTGGGCACCGCGCTCCCGGTCGGCGTTCCCGAGGCGTTCACCGAGCCGGTGAAGGACCCGCTCGGCGACCTCCTCGCCCGCTTCGCCCGGACGCACGGCCCGTTCACCGCCGCGAGGGCCGCCGAGCGCTTCGGCCTGGGCACCGCCGTCACCGACGGGGCGCTGCAACGTCTCTCGGCCTCCGGCAGGACCGTCCAGGGGGAATTCCACCCGGCGGGCATCGGCCAGGAATGGTGCGACGCCACGGTGCTGCGCCGGCTCCGCCGCCGTTCGCTGGCAGCGCTCCGCCAGGAGCTGGAGCCGGTGCCGCCCGCGGCCCTCGCCTCCTTCCTCCCCCAGTGGCAGCACTTCGGCTCCAACGGTCTGCGGGGCATCGACGGGCTGGCCCGCGCCGTCGAGCAGCTCCAGGGCGCTCCCGTTCCCGCGTCGGCGCTGGAGAAGCTGATCCTGCCGAGCCGGGTCATGGGCTACGCCCCGGCGATGCTCGACGAGCTGTCGACCACGGGTGAGGTCGTCTGGGCCGGGGCGGGAGCCCTGCCCGGCAAGGACGGCTGGGTCTCCCTCTACCTCGCCGACAGCGCGCCCCTGCTCCTGCCCCCGCCGCACCCGCTGGAGCTGTCGGCGCTCCACGAGTCCGCGCTCACCACGCTCTCCGGCGGTTACGGCCTCTTCTTCCGGCAGATCGCCGACCAGGTCCGGGCCACCACCCACCCGGACTGCACGGACCAGCAGCTGGCCGACGCTCTGTGGGACCTGGCCTGGTCCGGGCGGCTCACCAACGACACCCTGGCCCCGCTGCGTTCACTCCTGGGCTCGGGCCGGACGGCGGGCTCCACCGCCCACCGCTCCCGGCGCAGCGTCCCGCGCGGGCGCTACGGCTCGCTCACCGCCGCCGCCCGCCCCGCGTCCCGGACCGGCCCGCCGACCGTCTCGGGCCGCTGGTCCCTGCTGCCCCCGGCCGAACCGGAACCGACCCACCGTGCCCACGCCCTGGCCCGGACCCTCCTCGACCGGCACGGCGTGGTGACCCGCGGCGCGGTGCAGGCCGAAGGGGTGGAGGGCGGCTTCTCCGCGACGTACCGGGTCCTGGCCGCCTTCGAGGACAACGGGCAGGCGCGGCGCGGCTATGTGGTCGAGGGGCTCGGGGCCGCCCAGTTCGCGATGGACGGCGCGGTGGACCGCCTGCGTGCGGCCTCCACGGCCCGCGACCGTCGGGATCCGGACTCCGCACCCCAGGCTCTGGTGCTGGCCGCGGCCGACCCGGCCAACGCGTACGGCGCCGCCCTGCCGTGGCCCGAGTCCCCTGACGGCGCCGGACACAAGCCGGGCCGCAAGGCGGGGGCACTGGTGGTGCTCGTCGACGGCGAGCTGACGCTCTACATGGAGCGGGGCGGGAAGACCCTCCTGGCGTGGCCGTCCGACCCCGAGGCCCCGGCCCTGCGGGCGGCGGCCGAGGCC
The DNA here is from genome assembly GCF_000377965.1 of Streptomyces sp. CNB091. NCBI lineage: Bacteria > Bacillati > Actinomycetota > Actinomycetes > Kitasatosporales > Streptomycetaceae > Streptomyces > Streptomyces sp. CNB091. The sequence goes on along the minus strand of NZ_KB899020.1, from coordinate 20,909 downwards.
TTGGCCGCCTCGGCCCGCGCCGGCGCCCTGGGCACGGTGACGGTGGAGCGGACGAACGGCGTCTCCTCCCTCACCTCGCCGCTGGGCCGGACGCTGGAGTCCGCCGGGTTCCTCGCCACTCCGAGAGGCCTGCGCCTGCGCGCCTGAACCGAGCCACCGACGATCCGAGGTGCCGTCCCCGACCGTCCCGGGCCCGGCATCTCGACGGACGGCACCCCGGCGGAGGGCACCTGCCCGGTCTGCGACGCCACCGACCCCGGCCGGGCGCCACCCGACCCGACGGTGGGCCGGACCGTCGCACGAACGCCCCGGCGCGGCCCATCATGGAGGCATGCCCGAAGGAGACACCGTCCTCCAGACCGCCACCCGGCTCCACGAAGCGCTGGCCGGGCTGGTGCTGACCCGGTCGGACCTGCGCGTCCCCCGCTTCGCCACCGCCGACCTCTCCGGCCGGACCGTCCTGGACGTCACCGCCCGCGGCAAGCACCTGCTGACCCGCGTCGAGGGCGGCCTGACCCTGCACAGCCACCTCCGGATGGACGGCGCCTGGAAGGTGTACGCCCCGGACGAACGCTGGCGGGGCGGCCCGGGGCACCAGATCCGCGCGATCCTCGCCAACGCGGAGTACACCGCGGTCGGCTACCGGCTCCCGGTGCTGGAGCTGCTGCGCACCAGCGAGGAGGACCGGGCCGTGGGCCATCTGGGCCCTGATCTGCTGGGCCCCGACTGGGATCCCGGCCTGGCACTGGACCGGCTGCTCGCCGCGCCGGAGCGCCCCCTGGGCGAGGCACTCCTGGACCAGCGCAATCTGGCGGGCATCGGCAACGTCTACAAGTGCGAGCTGTGCTTTCTGGCACGCGTCACGCCGTGGCTCCCCGTGGGCGCCCTCCCCGACGGGGAGCTCCTCCGACTCGTCACGCTCGCCGAGCGACTGCTGCGCGCCAACCGCGACCGCCCCACCCGCACCACGACGATCACCGCCGAACTCCGCACGCCACCGGACCCGCCGAGCCCGCCCGCCACAGCACCCCCACCGAGCACCCCGGCCACCACACCGCCCGCCCGCCCACGCGCCCGGCCCCCCGTTCGCGTACAGGAGCGGCTGTACGTCTACGGGCGGGCCCGTCGCCCCTGTCTGCGCTGCGGAACCCCGATCCGTCTCACCGACCAGGACGACCGCCCCACCTACTGGTGTCCCGGTTGCCAATCGGGACCGACCCCCTAGTTGACGCCCCGTCAGATGCGGTCGTACGGTCCCGTCATGCCTCTCTCCGCGTACGACCTCACGGGCCGCGCCGCGTTCATCACCGGCGCGGCGAGCGGCATCGGGCGGGCGAGCGCACTGCTGCTCGCGGAGGCCGGGGCGACGGTGCACTGTGCGGACCGTGACGAGACGGGGCTGCGCCGGATGTCCGACCTGATCACCGAAGCGGGCGGCAGCGCCCGGGCCCACCCTCTCGACGTCACCGACCGCGACCAGGTCCGTGCGGCCGTCTGCGCGGCCGGGCAGCTCGACGTCCTGGTCGCCTCGGCCGGGATCATGCACACCAGCAGCGCGCTGGAGACGGCGGACGAGGACCTTGACCGCGTGCTGGCCGTCAATTTCCGAGGGGTGCTGTACGCCTGCCAGGAAGTGGCCCGCTCCATGACGGCCCGCTCCACCCACGGCTCGCTGATCACGATGGCGTCCGGCGCGGTGGACTCGGCGAGCGCGGGCCTGCTCTGCTACAGCGTCGCGAAGGCCGCCGTGGTGCAGCTCACCAAAACGCTCGCCACGGAGCTGGGGCCTCATGCCATACGGGTGAACGCCGTCGCACCCGGCTGGATCCGTACGCCCATGACCGACCGGCACGATGCCCCGGGTCAGCACCGGGCGGAGGCGACCATGGCCCGGATCTCCCCGCTGGGCCGGGTCGGCGAACCGGAGGACGTCGCCCATACCGTGCTGCACCTGGCCTCGGACGCCTCGGCCTTCATGACCGGTCAGATTCTCCGGCCGAACGGCGGCGTCGCCATGCCTTGGTAGACCACCGCCGCGCCAACGCACCCAACGAGCCCGACGGCCCGAGCAGACCCGACCGCCCCGACCCCCCTGACCGCCCCGACCGCCCCGACGGACTCACCGGCCGCACCGGGGCCACCGCCCCGACCGTCGCGACATGGACCGGCAACAGACTCAGCCCCCAGCCCCCCGCCGCCACCGCCCCCTCCACCAGCCCCGCCTGTTCCGGACGCAGCACCAGCCGGAGCACCGCCCACCACCACAGCCCGCCGAGAACCAGCGCCGGCACCCATCGCCGTATCATCGCTGCCTCCCGCGGCCGACGTCCTTTCCGGCAGTTTCCCCTGGCAGCGGCCGTGGTGCATCCAGAACGCCCGGCCGAGGGGTCGCCCACACGGAGAAGTGCCCCCGCCGAAACGGCGGGGGCACTCAGACCTCGGGGCAGTGGCTCAGGACTACTCGTCGTCGTCCCGGCGGAGGGAGTCCTTCACGCCCTTGGCACGGTCGCCGACTCCGCCCGCCGCGTCCTTGGCGCCGCCCTTGGCCTGATCGGCCTTGCCCTCGGCCTCCTTGCGGCGGTCGCCGGTCAGCTTGCCGACAGCCTCCTTGCCCTTGCCCTTCATCTTGTCCATGGCTCCGTCACTCATGATGTCGCTCCTTCTGCTCGGGACGTACCGCGGTCACCGGTCGGGCGCCGGTTCAGGCGCTTTCCGCCTGGAACATCCACGCGTGCTTTTCGAGCTCCGCCGTCAGCCCGATCAGCAGGTCCTGGGTGATCGGATCCGGTGCGTCGGTCACCTCGATGCGCTCCCGCATCCGGCCGATGACCACGCCCAGCGCGTCCACCAGGATCCGCACGGCGTCGGTGTCCTTGATCCAGCCCTCGGGCACGGACGCGATGGCGGTCTCCTTGGCGACCGTGCCGGAACGCCCGTCCGGGTTGACCCCGACCGCCGAGGCGCGCTCGGCGACCGTGTCGGAGTGCTGCCGGGCCGTGACGACGACGTCGTCGAGCTGAAGGTGCACGGAGCGGAAGCGTGGACCGACCACGTTCCAATGGACCTGTTTGGCCACCAGGGAGAGGTCGACGAGGTCGACCAGAGCGCCCTGCAGCGCCGTTCCCACGACCTTGAGGTCGCTCTCGGACAACGTGCTCTTGACCACAGACATGTGCGCTACTCCCATCCGTCAGCCGCTTCGCTGACCGTCTCGGTGCATCACCCACGATGGCACATATGAAGCAAAACGGTCACGCGAGCCTTGTCCTCCGTCTGCCCACCCACCGAGGGCTCACACCCGTATGAGGCGCGCGGCCCCCAGGCCGCACGGAAGAATCGGCGGTCATGTGGGCATCGAACGCGGAAGTCCCGGCCGGCCCCGGTAGGGACCGACCGGGACTCCGGTCGAGCAACTGTGCCGCGTGGATCAGGCGGCGACGACGTCCACCGCTTCCGCGGGCGCCTTGATGGTCACCCGGCCCGACGGCACACCTGCGACCGACGAGACGGAGACGGAGTTGAGCATGGGACGAACCGGTACTGGGACCGGATCACTGGCAGCTGCCGACTCGGCCAGCTCAGCGAGCGAGAGCTCGTCGCTCACTTCACGCATGAGCTCGGACATCCGTACGTCAAGCGCGTCGCAAATCGCGGAGAGCAGCTCGGAGGATGCCTCCTTCTGCCCCCGCTCCACCTCGGAGAGATAACCGAGCGAGACCCGGGCGGACGAGGAGACTTCGCGCAGAGTACGGCCTTGGCGCTGGCGCTGCCGACGCAGCACGTCACCCAGCAGGCGACGGAGCAGAATCATCGGTGGCTCCCTCCTCGGACCGCGTAGCCGCATCCTTCACGCCCTACCGTACCGCCTTGTGCTGTGGCCGTGCCGGGAGCGATGACGTGTTCACTCAGGGCTGCAAACATCAATTCCCCCCGGTCTGTTCCGTATCCTGTGCCCGCGCATTCTCACCGAGTTCACTTGCGAGCAGTTGGAGGGCGCCTCGCACACTCTCACTACGGATATCCGCCCTCTCACCATTCAACCGCAGAGCCGTCACTTTCTCGATGCCGGAGGGCCCGGCCACGGCGACGTACACCGTGCCGACCGGCTGCCCGTCCTGTGGTTCCGGTCCCGCGACCCCCGTGGTGGAGACGCCCCAGTCCGCGTCGAGGACCCGGCGGACGCCGGCCGCCATCTGCAGCGCGACCTCGGGGTCCACCGCTCCGCGTTCCGCCAGCAGGCCCCCGTCGACGCCCAGGACGTCCCGCTTCAGGGGGGTGGCGTAAGCCGTCACCGATCCGCGGAAGGACCGGGAGGCGCCGGGTACCGAAGTCAGGTCGGCGGCCACCAGGCCGCCCGTCAGCGATTCGGCGACGGCGAGCGTCTCACCCCGCGCTCCGAGAAGCCGGAGCACCCGGGCAGCGGCTGTCACCGCTCGGCCTCCGCGGCGTCGCGCGCCTCGGCGGTATCGCGTACGTCCTTCGCGCCGGCCACGGCCTCGGCGGCCGGACCGGCGGCGGTGGCGGTGGCGGCGGCGGCGGTGACAGCGGTGGCCTGAAGGGCCTCCGCGGCCCGCTCGGCCGCGGCCGCGCGCTCGGCGGCGAGACCCTGGCGACGCAGGACCACGGCCTGACGTACGTAATCGAGTCCGGTGACGACCGTCAGCACGACGGCGACCATCATCACCCAGAAACGCAAGGTCGCCAGGGGCCCGGTGAGCACCAGGACGTACATCCCGGCCGCCGTCCCCTGCGCGAGCGTCTTCAGTTTGCCGCCTCTGCTGGCCGGGATCACCGCATGCCGGATGACCCAGAACCGCATCAGCGTGATGCCCAGCTCACGGGCGAGGATCACCCCGGTGATCCACCACGGCAGATCACCCAGGACGGACAGCGAGACCAGCGCCGCGCCCATGATCGCCTTGTCGGCGATCGGGTCGGCGATCTTCCCGAAGTCCGTGACCAGGTTGTACGCCCGCGCCAGATGACCGTCGAACAGGTCGGTGATCATCGCGACGGCGAAGGCCGCCCAGGCGAACGCGCGCCAGACCGGGTCGTATCCGCCGTCGTGGAACAGCAGCAGGACGAACCCGGGCACGAGCAGCAGCCGCACCATGGTCAGGATGTTGGCGATGTTCCACAGGCTGGCCTGGTTGACGGCCGCAGTGCCCAGCTTGCCGCCGCGGACCGGCTTCGCGCCGGAGCCGCCTGCCGCGGATGCCGGGACTCCGGTCATCTGGCTACCTCCGCAAGCTCATGGTGTTCGGCCACCAGGTCGACGCCCTCGGTGCCCACTGCCTTTGCCTCGACCATACGGCCCGGCACGAGACCCTCGCGTGTGGTGAAGACCACCTGGCCGTCCGTTTCGGGGGCCTGGTGCGCCGCGCGCCCGATCGCGACCTCGCCGTCCTCCTCCGAGTCGACGGACTCCACCAGCACCTGGAGGGTCTCGCCGACGCGCTCCTCGGCCCGCTGCGAGGTCAGCTCCTCGGCCAGCTGGGAGATGTGGGCGAGGCGCTCCGCGATGGTGTCGGCGTCGAGCTTGTTCTCGTAGCCGACCGCCTCGGTGCCCTCCTCGTCCGAGTACCCGAAGACGCCGATCGCGTCGAGTCGGGCGCCGGTGAGGAAGCGTTCCAGCTCGGCGAGGTCCGCCTCGGTCTCGCCGGGGAAACCGACGATGAAGTTGGAGCGGGCGCCGGCCTGGGGGGCCTTGCTCCGGATGGTGTCCAGGAGCTCCAGGAAGCGGTCGGTGTCGCCGAAGCGGCGCATCGCGCGCAGCACGCCGGGGGCGGAGTGCTGGAAGGAGAGGTCGAAGTACGGGGCGACCTTCGGGGTCGAGGTGAGGACGTCGATGAGGCCCGGGCGCATCTCGGCGGGCTGGAGGTAGCTGACCCGGATCCGCTCGATGCCGTCCACGTCGGCCAGCTCGGGCAGCAGGGTCTCCAGGAGGCGGATGTCGCCGAGGTCCTTGCCGTAGGAGGTGTTGTTCTCGGAGACGAGCATGACCTCCTTGACGCCCTGTTCGGCCAGCCAGCGGGTCTCCTGGAGCACGTCCGAGGGACGCCGCGAGATGAACGAGCCGCGGAAGGAGGGGATGGCGCAGAAGGAGCAGCGGCGGTCGCAGCCGGAGGCGAGCTTCACCGAGGCGACGGGGCTGGTGCCGAGCCTGCGGCGCAGCGGCGCCCGCGGCCCGGAGACCGGTGCGACCCCTTCGGGGAGGTCCTCGGGCGCGGGGGCGGGCGTCTCCTGGGCGTGGCCGGGCAGCGCCACGGCGGCGTCCTGCCGCTCGGCGGGGCTGATCGGCAGCAGCTTGCGGCGGTCGCGCGGGGTGTGCGAGGCGTGGATGCCGCCGTTGAGGATGGTCTGGAGCCGGTCGGAGATGTCGGCGTAGTCGTCGAATCCGAGGACGCCGTCCGCCTCCGGCAGGGCCTCGGCGAGGTCCTTGCCGTAGCGCTCGGCCATGCAGCCGACGGCGACGACGGCCTGGGTGCGGCCGTGATCCTTCAGATCGTTGGCTTCGAGCAGGGCGTCGACGGAGTCCTTCTTGGCGGCTTCGACGAACCCACAGGTGTTGACGACTGCGACATCCGCGTCGGAGGCATCCTCGACGAGGTCCCAGCCGTCCGCTGCCAAGCGGCCTGCAAGCTCCTCCGAGTCCACCTCGTTACGGGCGCATCCAAGAGTGACAAGGGCGACGGTACGGCGTTCGGGCATGGACTCAAGACTACTTTGTCGCGGCGGCCCCCCTGCCGTGCAGGGTTGCCTGCCCTCTCCGCTGTTACTCCCCGTAGCAGGCGGTCCGGGCCGGGGAACGCCGACGGGCGCCCGGCGCGATGCCGGACGCCCGTCGGGACGTGTGCGGAAGCGGAGGGCGGCGGATCAGCCGGCCTCGGGGTCGCCCTTGGTGTAGGAAAGCCGTTCGACCTGGCCCGGACCGAAGCGGTCCTCGACCTGCTTGCCGTTGACGAAGAGCGCGATCGCCCCGGCGTCGCCGAGGACGAGGTCGATGCGCTCCTTGTCCTGGAAGGTCTTGGACTCGCCCTGGAGCAGCAGGCCGTCGAAGAGCTGCCGTCCGTTGTGGTCCTTGGCCGAGATCCAGCTCTTGCCCCGGTCCGCGCTGAGCTTGACCGTCACCTTGTCCCGGGGGGCGGCGGCGATGGCGCTCTCGGAGGGCACGGGCTTGGGGTCGGAGGGTTTGGTGGCGGTGGGCTTGGCCGCGGTCTTGTCGGGCTTGGAGCCCTCCGCGATCTGCGCGGTGTTCGAGGGTTCGTCCTCGCCGCTGAAGAGCGTGAAGCCGACGAAACCGACGACGGCGACGATGGCCGCGACCATGGCGGCGGTCCAGTTGGGCCGCCGGGGTTCGGAGCGGATGCGTTCCGCTTCGAACAGCGGAGCCGCGGGGGTCGGTGCGGGACGGCCGCCGTGATCGGCGTCGTACTCCTCGACCAGCGGTTCCGGATCGAGGCCGACGGCACGGGCGAGCGTGCGGATGTGGCCGCGGGCGTAGACGTCGCCGCCGCAGCGGGAGAAGTCGTCCTGCTCGATCGCGTGCACGATGGGGATGCGCACCCGGGTGGAGCTGCTGACTTCCTCGACCGTCAGAGCCGCGGCGATTCGAGCCTGCTGAAGGGCACGACCGATCGAAGGCCGGTCGTCTTCGGGGGAGTTGCCGATGGACACGGGGGCGCCTTTCGAGCGTGAGCCACCTGCTGGATGTTCAGTCTAGGGGGGGTACGAAAGGGAGGGGCAACCGGGAGGGACGACTTTGTACGCCATCGGGTTCGCCGGACGGCCCCGCCGCCGGCTCCGGGGCGGAGCGGGGACGGAGCACAGCCCCGATCGAGGACTGGTCAACCTGTAGTGGGCCGAACGGGGTGGGAGTACGGATGAGGTGACGACGGAGCGAGCTGTGGGGAGGAGCACGGTTCCGTCCCTCTCTTCAACTGGACGTACGACCGTACGAAACGGTTGCCCACAGAACCTTTACGGAGCGGATTCCCCGCGGATGACGGCCAACACACCGTCGAGCTCGTCGGGTTTCACCATGACGTCGCGCGCCTTGGAGCCCTCGCTGGGTCCGACGATGTTGCGGGACTCCATCAGGTCCATCAGCCGGCCCGCCTTCGCGAAGCCGACCCGGAGCTTGCGCTGGAGCATCGAGGTCGATCCGAACTGGGTGGAGACGACCAGTTCGGCGGCCTGGCAGAGCAGGTCCAGGTCGTCGCCGATGTCCTCGTCGATCTCCTTCTTCTGTTTCGTTCCCACCACGACGTCGTCCCGGAAGACCGGGGCCATCTGGTCCTTGCAGTGCTGGACGACGGCGGCGACCTCGTCCTCGGTGACGAACGCTCCCTGCATACGGGTGGGTTTGTTGGCGCCCATCGGGAGGAAGAGCCCGTCGCCCTTGCCGATGAGCTTCTCGGCGCCGGGCTGGTCGAGGATGACGCGGCTGTCGGCGAGGGAGGAGGTGGCGAAGGCGAGCCGGGAGGGGACGTTGGCCTTGATCAGGCCGGTCACCACGTCGACCGAGGGCCGCTGGGTGGCGAGCACCAGGTGGATGCCGGCCGCGCGGGCCAGCTGGGTGATGCGGACGATCGAGTCCTCGACGTCGCGCGGGGCCACCATCATCAGGTCGGCCAGCTCGTCGACGATCACCAGCAGGTACGGGTACGGGGACAGCTCCCGCTCACTGCCTTCGGGCGCCTTGCACTTGCCGTTGCGCACCGCGTGGTTGAAGTCGTCGATGTGCCGGTAGCCGAAGTTGGCGAGGTCGTCGTAGCGCAGGTCCATCTCCCGCACGACCCACTGGAGCGCCTCGGCGGCCTTCTTCGGGTTGGTGATGATCGGGGTGATGAGGTGGGGGATGCCCTCGTACGCGGTCAGCTCGACGCGCTTGGGGTCGACGAGGACCATCCGGACGTCGTCCGGGGTGGCCCGCACCATGATCGAGGTGATCAGGCAGTTGATGCAGGAGGACTTGCCGGAGCCGGTGGCGCCGGCGACCAGGACGTGCGGCATCTTGGCGAGGTTGGCCATCTCGTAGCCGCCCTCGACGTTCTTGCCGAGCGCCACGAGCATCGGGTGGTCGTCCTCGGCCGCGTCCGCGAGGCGCAGAACGTCGCCGAGGTTGACCATCTCGCGGTCGGAGTTGGGGATCTCGATGCCGACGGCGGACTTGCCCGGGATCGGCGAGATGATCCGCACGTCCGGGCTGGCCACGGCGTACGCGATGTTCTTGGCCAGTGCCGTGATCTTCTCGACCTTCACGGCGGGGCCGAGCTCGATCTCGTAGCGGGTGACGGTCGGGCCCCGGGTGAATCCGGTGACCGCGGCGTCGACCTTGAACTCGGTGAAGACGTTGGTCAGCGAGGCGACGACCACGTCGTTGGCGGCGCTGCGGGTCTTGCCCGGTCCGCCGCGCTCCAGCAGGTCGAGCGAGGGCAGCGAGTACGTGATGTCGCCGGAGAGCTGGAGCTGCTCGGCGCGGGCGGGCAGGCCCTCGGAACGCTCCGGTGCGGGCTTAGTCAGGTCGGGAACGGCGCCGGACCGGCCGGAGGCGTCACCGCCGGTCATGTCGTGCGCGTCACCGGACCGGCCCGCCCTGCGCCCTGCTCCGGCCTTCCCCGCGCCGTCCCGCTCGGCCTCCCGGGCCCCGGGGACGGGCGTCCCGGTGCGCTCCCGGTCCACGGAGACGCCCTGGGTCAGGTCGGCGACGACCGGAGAGGGCGGCATGCCGTTGAGCACGGCCCCGTCGAGCGCGGCGGCAGCGGCAGCGGCGACGTCCACCGCGTCCAGCGGCCGGTTCATCGCGGGCTGCGCGGAGGGCCTGCGGGGCCTCCTGCGCTTGGTGAGCGCTTCCGCCTCCGCCTCGTCGTGGACGGGGTCCTCGTCCGGGTGCCGCGTGCCACGCCGCCGGGTCCGCTCGGGCAGCGCCTCGCGCCACTGTTCGTCGTAGCGCTCGTCGTCGTCCTCGTACCCCTCGCCGGCCTCGGGCGCCGGTTCCACGATGCCGAGGCGGACGCCGAGCTGACGCAGCCGCTGCGGAATGGCGTTGACCGGGGTGGCGGTGACGACGAGGAGCCCGAACAGGGTCAGCAGCACGAGCAGCGGTACGGCGAGCACCTCGCCCATCATGAAGATCAGCGGCTTGGAGGTGGCCCAGCCGATCAGCCCGCCCGCGTCCTGCATCGCCTCGGTGCCCTCGGCCCGGCCCGGCGACCCCACGGCGATGTGCACCTGGCCGAGGACTCCGACGACCAGGGCGGAGAGCCCGATGACGATACGACCGTTGGCGTCGGGCCGCTCCGGGTACAGGATCAGCCGCACCGCGATGGCGCCCAGCAGTATCGGCGCGAGCAGGTCGAGCCGGCCGAAGGCCCCGGTCACCAGCATCTCCACCAGGTCGCCGACCGGTCCCTGGAGGTTGGACCAGGTGCCCGCGGCGACGATCAGCGCCAGGCCGAGCAGCAGCAGGGCGAGCCCGTCCTTGCGGTGGGCGGGGTCAAGTCCCTTGGCTCCACGCCCTATCGAGCGGAACAGCGCGCCGACGCCGTGCGCCGCCCCGAGCCAGACCGCCCGCACCAGCCGGTAGACGCCTCCGGTGGGTGACGGTGCGGGTTTGGGCGCGGGCTTCCTGGCCGCCGCCTTCTTCGCGGGAGCCTTCTTCGCGGGAGAAGCCGACTTCTTGGGTGCGGTCTTCTTGGCGGGCGCGGCTTTCTTCGCCGGGCCCGGGGTACGGCCGACGCGCTTCGCGGCGCCCGCCGCGCCCTGGGAACCCTTGCCGGACGTACGTGAGGCCATGGTGCCGAGGTTACCGCTGTCGTCGCCCGTGAATACGTTCGCCTACTGGTTCACCCGACCGTGTCGCCCTCGGGGGGCCGGGAACTGACGCCGCCTCACGGCAGCGGCCGGCACGGGCCGAGCCGAAGGGAGCGCAGATCGTCAGCTCTGTGCGGGCAGCACGCCCGTACCCCCGCCGGTGCCCGGCTCCAGCGCGTCGAGCGCGCGGCGCAGGCCGGTCAGCTTGCGTTCGAGGTGGGCGGCGGTGGCTACCGCGGCGGCGTCCGCGGATTCGTCGTCGAGCTGCTTGGAGAGCGCTTCGGCCTGCTCCTCGACCGCCGCGAGCCGCGCGGAGAGTTCGGCCAGCAGACCGGCCGGCTCCTTCTCGCGCTCGCCGCCCGCGTGGCCGTCGCCCTCCAACTGGAGCCGCAGCAGTGCGGCCTGCTCGCGGAGCTTGCAGTTCTTCATGTACAGCTCGACGAAGACCGAGACCTTGGCCCGCAGGACCCAGGGGTCGAACGGCTTCGAGATGTAGTCCACCGCACCGGCCGCGTAGCCGCGGAAAGTGTGGTGCGGACCGTGGTTGATCGCGGTGAGGAAGATGATCGGGATGTCCCGGGTCCGCTCCCGCCGCTTGATGTGCGCGGCTGTCTCGAAACCGTCCATGCCCGGCATCTGGACGTCCAGCAGAATGACCGCGAAGTCGTCCGTGAGCAGCGCTTTGAGCGCCTCCTCCCCTGACGATGCCCGAACCAGTGTCTGATCGAGCGCAGAGAGGATGGCCTCCAGCGCCAGCAGATTCTCCGGCCGGTCATCGACCAGGAGGATCTTGGCCTTCTGCACCATGGCCCGTCCTCCTCGCCCCGGAAATGCACCGGGTGCCGCCCCAGGGGACGACTCCCTTACGCCGTCCGTCCTTGTGCCGGTCATGGTAGCCGCACCCCGCCCGTCACCACACCCTGTCACCGCGATGTCACTGTGCACATACCGCAAACGCGGTTGGAGACCAGAAGGTTCCCCGAGTACGGCGAGTTCACACCCGTTCGAGCACAGTCGGTCAACAACTGATGCTCTTTCCTTCCCATCTTCATCACTCTCCGTGCATCCACTGCTCCATCACCGCAAGCAAGTGATCGGGATCGACCGGCTTCGTCACATAGTCGGAAGCCCCGCAGTCGATGGCCTTCTCCCGGTCGCCCTTCATGGCCTTCGCGGTGAGCGCGACGATCGGCAACCCGGCGAACTGCGGCATCCGACGGATCGCGGTCGTCGTCGCGTACCCGTCCATCTCGGGCATCATGATGTCCATCAGCACGACCGTCACATCGTCGTGCTGCTCCAGGACTTCGATGCCCTCACGGCCGTTCTCCGCGTACAGCACCGCCAGTCCGTGCTGCTCCAGCACGCTGGTGAGCGCGAAGACGTTGCGGATGTCGTCGTCGACGATGAGGACCTTCTCACCGCGGAAGCGGAACGTCCGCCGGGGCTCCCCCTCGTCCGCCGCCGACTGGCCCTGCACCTGGCTCTCGCCCTGGCTCCCCTGCGCCTGCACCCACTCCTCCTGCTGCGGGGAGCTCTCCGGCGTGGTCCGGCCGGTCGGCAGCGCGGGCCTGCGGGCCGCGTCCTCCAGGGCCTTGCGCCGCCGCCGGAACATCCCGGCGGAGTTGGCCGGGTCGCCGAACGGAGCCGGCTGACCCTGCGGGGACTGCACGTGCCCCATATCGCCCGCGCCGCCCAGCACCTCGGCGGAACCGGAACCCACCGCGGGGTAGCCCTGGGGCGGCAGTTCGGCCCGGTGCAGCGGCAGGTACAGGGTGAAGGTGGAACCGCGACCCGGCTCGCTCGCCGCATGGATCTCGCCGCCGAGCAGCCGTGCGATCTCCCGGCTGATCGAGAGACCGAGGCCGGTGCCGCCGTACTTCCGGCTCGTCGTGCCGTCAGCCTGCTTGAACGCCTCGAAGATCACCAGCATCTTGCTGGACGCGATCCCGATGCCGGTGTCCGTGACCGAGAAGGCGATCAGATCGGCGTCCGCGTCCCGCAGCGAACCGGCCTCCAGCAGGTGCTCCCGGATCGCGTTGGGCACATCGGCGCCGGCCGGCCGGATCACCAGCTCCACCGCACCGCCGTCGGTGAACTTCACCGCGTTGGAGAGCAGGTTGCGCAGCACCTGCAGCAGGCGCTGCTCGTCGGTGTGCAGCGTCGCGGGGAGCTCCGGCGACACCCGTACGGAGAAGTCGAGCCCCTTCTCCGCGGTGAGCGGGCGGAAGGTCGCCTCCACGTAGTCGACCAGCTGGACCAGCGCGATCCTGGTCGGGCTGACGTCCATCTTGCCCGCCTCGACCTTCGACAGGTCGAGGATGTCGTTGATCAGCTGGAGCAGGTCGGAGCCGGCCCCGTGAATCGTCTCGGCGAACTCCACCTGCTTCGGCGAGAGATTGCCCTCGGCGTTGTCCGCCAGCAGCTTGGCGAGGATCAGCAGCGAGTTCAGCGGCGTACGCAGCTCGTGCGACATGTTCGCCAGGAACTCGGACTTGTAGCGCATCGAGACCGCGAGCTGCTCGGCGCGCTCCTCCAGCACCTGCCGCGCCTCCTCGATCTCGGTGTTCTTCACCTCGATGTCGCGGTTCTGCTGGGCCAGCAGCTCGGCCTTCTCCTCCAGTTCGGCGTTGGACGCCTGGAGGGCCTTCTGCCGGTTCTCCAACTCCTGCGAGCGGTCACGCAACTGCTCGGTCAGCTGCTGCGACTGCTCCAGGAGCTTCTCGGTCTTGGTGTTGACGCTGATCGTGTTGACGCTCGTCGCGATCATCTCGGCGAGCTGGTTGAGGAAGTCCCGCTGGATATGCGTGAACGGCTGGAAGGAGGCCAGTTCGATCACGCCGAGGACCTTGCCCTCGAAAAGCACCGGCAGCACGATCACATGCGCCGGAGGAGCCTCGCCCAGCCCGGAGGAGATCTTCAGATAGCCCGGCGGCACGTTGTCCACCTGGATCGTCCGCTTCTCCTCGGCCGCCGTCCCGATGAGCGTCTCCCCGGGCCGGAAGGAGGTCGGCATCGAACCCGCGGAGTAGCCGTAACTCCCCCGCATCCGCAGCTCGTACGCGCTGGCCGCACCGTCGTCCGGACCCACCTCGTCCGAGTCGCCCGCGGTCATGGCCAGGAAGAACGCGCCGTGCTGCGCCGAGACCACCGGTGTCAGCTCGCTCATGATCAGCGAGGCCACGTCGTCCAGATCGCGGCGGCCCTGCATCAGGCCGGAGATCCGCGCCAGGTTGCCCTTCAGCCAGTCCTGCTCCTTGTTGGCGAGGGTGGTGTCGCGCAGGTTCGCGATCATCGTGTTGATGTTGTCCTGGAGGACCTGGATCTCGCCGGCCGCGTCCACGTCGATCTTCAGGTTCAGATCGCCGCGGGTCACCGCGGTGGCGACGGCCGCGATGGCGCGGACCTGACGGGTCAGGTTCCCGGCCATCTCGTTCACCGACTCGGTGAGGTCGCGCCAGGTGCCGTCGACGTCCCGCACCCGCGCCTGACCGCCCAGCTGCCCCTCGGTGCCCACCTCGCGGGCGACCCGGGTCACCTGCTCCGCGAACGAGGACAGCTGGTCGACCATCGTGTTGATGGTGTTCTTCAGCTCCTGGATCTCACCGCGCGCGTCGATGTCGATCTTCTTGGTCAGGTCGCCCTTGGCGATGGCGGTGGTGACCGTGGCGATCTGCCGCACCTGGCCGGTCAGATTGGAGGCCATCGAGTTCACGGACTCGGTGAGGTCCTTCCACGTACCGGCGACTCCCGGCACCCGCGCCTGGCCGCCCAGCTCGCCTTCCGTACCCACCTCGCGGGCCACACGCGTGACCTCGTCGGCGAACGAGGACAGCGTCGTCACCATCGTGTTGACCGTGTCGGCCAGCTCCGCGACCTCGCCGCGCGCCTCCACGGTGACCTTCTTCGTCAGATCACCGTTGGCGACAGCCGAGGAGACCCGGGAGATGTTGCGCACCTGGCTGGTCAGGTTGTTGGCCATCAGGTTGACGTTCTCGCTGAGGTCCTTCCAGATGCCGGTCGCCCCGCGCACCCGCGCCTGACCGCCGAGAATGCCCTCGGTACCCACCTCGCGGGCCACGCGCGAGACCTCGTCCGCGAAGTTCAGCAGCTGGTCGACCATGGTGTTGACGGTCGTGACCAGTTCCAGGATCTCGCCCTTGGCGTCGACGGTGATCTTCTTGGAGAGATCGCCCTTGGCGACCGCGGTGGTGACCTCGGCGATGTTGCGGACCTGGAGCGTCAGGTTGTTCGCCATGCCGTTGACGGACTGGGTGAGGTCCTTCCAGGTACCGGAGACACCCTGGACCTCGGCCTGACCGCCGAGGATGCCCTCCGTACCCACCTCGCGGGCGACCCGCGTCACCTGCTCCGCGAAGTTGGACAGCTGGTCCACCATCGTGTTGAGGGTGTTCTTGAGCTCCAGGATCTCGCCCCGGGCGTCCACGTCGATCTTCTGCGACAGGTCACCGCGCGCCACCGCGGTGGCGACCTGCGCGATGTTACGGACCTGAGCGGTGAGGTTTCCGGCCATACCGTTCACCGAGTCGGTGAGATCGCGCCACACCCCGGCCACGCCGGGCACCTGCGCCTGACCGCCCAGCCGCCCGTCCGTACCCACCTCACGGGCCACCCTGGTGACCTGGTCGGCGAAGGCGGACAGCTGGTCGACCATCGTGTTGATGGTGTTCTTCAGCTCCAGGATCTCGCCCCGGGCGTCCACGTCGATCTTCTGCGACAGGTCGCCCCGCGCCACCGCCGTCGTCACCTGCGCGATCTGCCTCACCTGAGAGGTGAGGTTGCCGGCCATGAAGTTGACGGAGTCCGTGAGTTCCTTCCACGTACCCGACACCCCGTCCACGCGCGCCTGACCGCCGAGGCGGCCCTCGGTGCCCACGTCCCGGGCCATCCGCGTCACCTGGTCGGCGAAGCTGGACAGCTGCGCCACCATCGTGTTGACGGTGTTCTTCAGCTCCAGCATCTCCCCGGCCACGTCCACGGTGACCTTCTGCGACAGGTCACCGTTCGCGACCGCTGTGGTGACCTGCGCGATGTCCCGGACCTGACCGGTCAGGTTACGGAACGCGGTGTTCACCGAGTCGGTGAGATCCTTCCACGTCCCCGCGGCCCCCGGCACCTCGGCCTGGCCCCCGAGCCGGCCCTCGACGCCGACCTCCCGGGCCACCCGGGTCACCTCGGAACCGAACGACTGGAGCTGGTCCACCATCGTGTTGACGGTGTTCTTCAGCTCCAGCATCTCGCCGGCCACGTCGACCGTGACCTTCTGCGACATGTCGCCGCTGGCCACCGCCGTCGTGACCTGCGCGATGTCGCGCACCTGGGTCGTCAGGTTCCGGAAGACCGTGTTCACCGAGTCGGTGAGGTCCTTCCACGTCCCGGCCGCGCCCGGCACCTGCGCCTGACCGCCGAGCAGTCCCTCGCCACCGACCTCGCTCGCCACTCGCGTCACTTCGTCCGCGAAGGTGCGCAGCGTCTCGGTCATCTGGTTGATCGTCTCGGCGAGCTGCGCGACCTCGCCGCGTGCGCTCACCGTTACCTTCTGGGTCAGGTCACCGCTGGCGACCGCCGTCGTCACCTCCGCGATCCCGCGCACCTGAGAGGTGAGGTTGCCCGCCATCGTGTTGACGGAGTCGGTGAGGTCCTTCCACACGCCCGCCACACCCGGCACGGTCGCCTGACCGCCCAGCTCGCCCTCCGTACCCACCTCACGGGCGACGCGTGTCACCTCTGAGGAGAACGAGGACAGCTGATCGACCATCGTGTTGACGGTGTTCTTCAGCTGGAGCATCTCACCGGCCACATGGACGGTGACCTTCCGCGACAGATCACCCTTGGCGACCGCCGTCGTCACCAGCGCGATGTCCCGCACCTGGGCCGTCAGCCGGTACGCCATGGTGTTCACGGAGTCCGTGAGGTCCTTCCAGGACCCGGACATCCCGCGCACCTGCGCCTGGCCCCCGAGCTTGCCCTCGGTGCCCACCTCGACGGCGACCCGGGTCACCTGCTCGGTGAAGACCGACAACTGGTCGACCAGGTTGTTGACCGTACGGGCGACCTTCAGGAACTCGCCGCGCAGCGGCCGGACCGTCTCGTCCGTCGTGTGCGACCGCAGCTCCATCCGCTGCTCCAGATCACCGTCGGCGACCGCCGACAGCACCCGGCCCACTTCGGAGACCGGTCGCGCGAGATCGTCGACGAGCTCGTTGGAGGCGTCGATCGCGGCGGCCCAGGAACCCTCGCAGGCACCCGTCTCCAACCGCTCCGTGAGCTTTCCCTCCCGGCCGACCACGCGCCGTACCCGGGCCAGCTCCCCGGTGAGGTGCAGGTTCCGGTCGGCGACCTCGTTGAAGACCGCGGAGATCTCCGTCATCACACCGTCGCCGGAGACGGTGAGCCGCCGGCGGAAGTTGCCGTCGCGCATCGCCACGAGTCCCGCGAGCAGTCTGTTCAGAGCTGCCGCGTCGACCTCGACGGTGCCATTGCGCTGTTTTTTCACGGACTGTCCGCCTTTTGTACGCGCCTTCGAACCCTGCGCCGCCACGCCAGACTCCACCGTGTCCCTCCCGCAGGGGTTGACCGTTTCACTCGGGCCTATAAGGAAGCTTGCCCAGTTCCACTTTGGCTCACCGCCACAGCACACCGTCAACGGGCGACCGGGCGGACGTCAAATCGTTGCAACGTACCAGGCCGGAACCGGTCGGCGGGCAACCTGTCCCGGCTGCCCCCCATCCCTTGCACCCGGAGTCCATACTTGTGCGCCCGCGCACCACTACAAGACCGTCCTGTCCCGAACTCGGCCCTCGTGTAACCGGCACCCTTGACGAACGTCTAGCCTGGCAAGCGAATCGAAGCGGCGATAAACGGGCACAGGACTCGGGGAAGCGACGAGACACCATATGGGGAGTGCTGTGATCACCGCGCGCGCGGCCGCCACCTTCGAACCGGTCGGGCGCTCTGTCGCGACCGCCCGCGCCTTCGTCCGGGACACGCTCCAGGGGTGGGGCTACAACGATGTCGTCGACGACGCCGTCGTCCTCACCAGTGAGCTCGTGACCAACGCCGTCGTGCACGCGGGGACGGCGGCCGACGTGCTGTGTCTGCGCAGCGCGGACGGCGTCCGCGTCGAGGTCGCCGACCACTATCCGGAACGCGAGGTCCCGCTCCAGAGCAACGGCCTCGACTTCGGCAGCCCCGACCGCGAGAACGGCCGCGGTCTGCTGCTCTGCGCCGCACTGGCCTCCCGCTGGGGTGTCGAGTACTCCCCCACCCGTAAGCACGTCTGGTTCCAGCTGGACCTGCCCGACCGGCCCGTGGGCATCCGCTCCGCCGGTCCGGTCCTGCCCACCTCCCTGCTCCCCGTCACCGACCAGCGCGTGCGGGTCGCCGTCGTCCAGATCGACAGCGCCGGCGCGATCAGCGCGTGGAACGACGACGCCGCGTACGTCTTCGGGCACACCGCGGAACAGGTCACCGGCAAGCAGTTCACCGACTTCGTGGCCTGGCCGCACACCCCGGGGACCAACACCGGCATCGCCGACGCCCTCCAGCTCTCCCGCTGGGAGGGCAGCTACGGAATCCGCGGCGCCGACGGCCGGACCATCGCCGTCTACTCCTCGCACCTGCGGGTCCGCGACACCGACGGCGAACCCTCCACGGTCTGTCTCCTCGTCCGCGACGACGAGCGCGCCGTGCTCCAGTCCCCCGTCCGCGCCCCGGTCTCCGACGCCTCTTCCGACAACCGCACCGCGGACCCGTTCGAGGTGTTCATCGGCTCCCCGGCCCCCGACGATCTCGACGGCCTCCTCCAGCGGACGGTCGAGCGGGCACGCGACATGCTCGACGCCGACGCGGCGTTCCTCCTGCTCGCGACGGACGACGAGACGGAGCTGGAGGTCCGCGCCACGACGGGCCTCCCCTCGGCCCGCCAGCGCTTCGCCCGGGTGCCCGTGGAAGCCGGGACGGGACGCTACGGATCCGCCCGGATGCCCGCCGTCCACGAGGACCTCACGGCCGTCCCCGGCGCCGTGCCCCTGCTCACCGACACCGGGATGCGCTCGGTCGTCACGGTCCCGCTGAAGGTCGAGGGCCGCCTCACCGGCTCCCTCGGCGTCGCGGCGGAAGCGGCGGGCCGCTACACCAACGAGGAGGCCCTGCGCCTCCAGTTCGCGGCGGACCGCATCGCGCTGGCCGTGGAGTCCGCCCGCCTTGGCGAGCTGGAACGGCTGCGCCGCGGCTCCCTGTCCTTCCTCGTCGAAGCCTCGGACCTGCTGGCCGGCACGCTCGACCGGGACCAGACCCTCGCGCTCATGGCCCAGATGACGGTCCCGACGCTGGCCACCTGGTGCGCCGTCTACACGATCGCGGACCAGTCCTCCGAGCCGTACCTCTCCTACGTGCTCCACGAGGACGAGGACCTCATCGACGGGCTCAAGGCCCTGCTCTCCAAGATCGCCCCGCCGGATCCGGTACCGACCCCGGGCGCCCGTGTCTGGGCCGCGCCCTCGGAGGCCGGTCACCGTGCCGCGCTGACCACCTCGACCCGCAGCCTGCAGCACGACGCGCCGCTGAGCATGAGCACGGCCACCCGCACCATCCTCGCCACGGCTCAGGCCGTCGGCGGCGAGACGGTGGTCCTTCCGCTGGTCGCCCGCAACCGCGTGATCGGCATGCTGACGCTCGGGAAGCCCTCGGACGACCACTTCCGCCAGGAGATCCTGGAACTGGCCGAGGACCTCTCCCGCCGGGCCGCCCTGGCCCTGGACAACGCCCGCCTGTACTCGGAGCGCATGGCGATCAGCCAGTCCCTCCAGCGCAGCCTGCTGCCCCCGGGCCTCCCCGACGTGCCGAACGTCGAGATCGAGGTCATCTACCGCGCCGCGGGCGAGGGCAACGAGGTCGGCGGCGACTTCTACGACGTCTTCCCGATCAGCGACGGGGCATACGGCTTCGCCATCGGCGACGTCTGCGGTACCGGGCCCGAGGCCGCCGCCGTCACGGGCCTCGCCCGCCACGCCCTGCGCCTGCTGGCCCGCGAGGGCTTCGGCGGTCCGGCGGTCCTGGAGCGCCTCAACGCGGCGATCCTCGACGAGGGCGCCCGCAGCCGCTTCCTGACCCTCCTGTACGGCGAGCTGTGGCCCCAGGAGGACGGCAGCGCCCTCCTGAAGGTCGTCTGCGCCGGCCACCCGCTGCCACTGCGCCTGCGCCAGGACGGCTCCGTCGAGTCCGCCGCGGAACCGCAGCCCCTGCTCGGCGTCATCGAGGACCTCGACCTGTACGAGCAGGAGGTCGTCCTCAACCCGGGCGACGTCCTGCTGTGCGTCACGGACGGCGTCACCGAACGCCGCGAGGGAAGCCGCATGCTGGGCGACGACGGCCTCGCGGACGTCCTGTCGACCTGTACGGGCCTGACGGCCGGAGCGGTCGCCTCACGCATTCTGCGGGCCGTGGAACGCTTCGCGGCGGAGCCAGCCTCGGACGACATGGCGATCCTCGCCATGCGCGTCCCGGAACCGCCCCGCGTCTGACCCCCAAAGCGAAAGGCCCCCGCCACTGGCGGGGGCCTTTCGCTTTTCTCTGAGCCCCAATGCGGAATCGAACCGCAGACCTTCTCCTTACCATGGAGACGCTCTACCGACTGAGCTATTGGGGCCTCGTTGCGCTGTGGCAACGAGGTAAACCATACACGGGATCCGGGGATGCTCATAATCCCGGCCGGCCGGAGTCGCGGCTCTCGGGCGCCCCTCGTTCGCGCGGGTCACCCGGGTCACGCGTGGCCCGGCTGCATGGGTCGCCGATCGGCCCTGGAACGCAGGAAAGCCCCGCACCAAAAGGTGCGGGGCTTTCCCGGAAAAATTGTTCGGCGGCGTCCTACTCTCCCACAGGGTCCCCCCTGCAGTACCATCGGCGCTGAAAGGCTTAGCTTCCGGGTTCGGAATGTAACCGGGCGTTTCCCTAACGCAATGACCACCGAAACACTATGAAATTAACCAACACCGGATAAAAACACGGCCGTTCGTTATTTCAGAACTAACACAGTGGACGCGAGCAACTGAGGACAAGCCCTCGGCCTATTA
>NZ_KB899019.1:0-56512 GCF_000377965.1 Streptomyces sp. CNB091 | reverse complement strand
CCCGTCGCGGGGGCTCTGCCCCCGTACCCCCGCTCCTCAATCGCCGGAGGGGCTGGAATTGTGCCCCGGTTCGTGGCGTGTGGGTCGCAGTCCCGCGCCCCCGGTCCATGGCGTGCGGGTCGGGGCGAGGCGGGGCAAGCTGCTCCCATGGCTGCTGCCCCCGCGCCCGGAGAGATCCGGGTCGCCTCGTCCGTCGGGCGGTGGGTCGTTCTGACCACCGTGCTCGGCTCCGGCATGGCGATGCTGGACTCCACGGTCATCAACGTGGCCCTGCCCCGCATCGGCGAGGACCTCGGCACCGACATGGCCGCGCTCCAGTGGACCGTCAACGCGTACATGCTCACGCTCGCCGGGCTGATCCTCCTCGGCGGGGCGCTCGGGGACCGGTACGGGCGGCGGCGGGTGTTCGTGGTGGGGGTCGTGTGGTTCGCGGTGGCCTCGTTGCTCTGCGGGATCGCGCCGAACGCGGGGGTTCTCGTCGCCGCCAGGGCCCTGCAAGGGGTGGGCGGCGCGCTGCTCACTCCGGGGTCCCTCGCGCTCATCCAGGCGAGCTTCCATCCGGACGACCGGGCCCGGGCCGTGGGGCTCTGGTCCGGGTTCGGCGGGGTCGGGGCGGCCGTGGGGCCCTTCGTGGGCGGGTGGCTCGTCGACGGGCCCGGGTGGCGGTGGGTCTTCCTGCTCAATCTGCCGCTCGCCGCGATCTGCGTGCCCGTCGCGCTCCGGCACGTACCGGAGTCGCGGGATCCGGCGGCGCACGGCCGGTTCGACGTGCTGGGGGCCGCCCTCGGGGCGCTGGCCCTCGCCGGGGTGACGTACGCCCTGATCGAGGCCCCGGGGCGGGGCGCGTCACCGGTGGTGACCGGGTCGGCCCTCGGCGGGGTGGCCCTCGGAGCGGCGTTCGTCCTGGTCGAGCGGCGGCGGGCGGATCCCATGCTGCCGCCGTCGATCTTCCGCTCCCGGCTGTTCACCTCCGTGAACCTGGTGACCTTCTGCGTCTACGCGGCCCTCGGCGGCTTCTTCTTCCTCTCCGCGATCCAGCTCCAGGTGGTGGCCGGGTACTCGGCGCTGGGGGCCGGTACCGCGCTGCTGCCGACCACGGTCCTCATGCTGCTGTTCTCCGCCTGGTCGGGGGAGCTGGGGCGGCGGATCGGACCCCGCATCCCCCTCACGGTGGGGCCGCTGCTGGCCGCCGCCGGGATGCTCCTGATGCTGCGGGTGGGGCCGGGCACCCCGTCCGTCGGTTCGTACGTCGGTGAGGTGCTGCCCGCCGTAGCGGTGCTCGGCGCAGGGCTCGTCGTGGTCGTCGCGCCGCTCACCGCGACCGTCCTGGCCGCCGTGGACGCCGGGCGGGCCGGGCTGGCCAGCGGCATCAACAACGCCGCCGCGCGGGCCGCGGGGCTCATCGCGGTGGCCGCCCTGCCGCTGCTCGCCGGGATGGGATCCGAGGTGTACCGGGACGCGGGCGAGTTCGCCGCGACCTTCCGGCGGGCGATGCCGATGTGCGCCGGGCTGCTGGTTGCGGGCGCGGTCATCGCCTGGTGGACGGTGCGCACCCCGGCCGCCGCCGTCCGCGGTGAGCGGCCCGAATGCGCGGTGCACTGCGGGGTCGTCGCCCCGCCGCTGGAGCCGGAGCGCCGCGAGGGATGACGTACGCCCGTGGGACAGGCCCCGGAGCCCGGGCGGCCGGGTCGGGGCGCGGTGCCGCCGGGTCCTCGCGGCAGGCACACTTGAGCCATGTCCATCCACGAGAACCTGCTCGGGGGCCCTGCCCCGACCCACCTCCCCGACGACCCGGAGCCGCGCGAGCTGCTCGCCGCCGGCACCCCGCCCGCCGAGGTCGCCGCGAAGTACCCCACCTCCTCGCTCGCCTGGGCGCAGCTCGCCGACGAGGCGTTCGAGGGCGGCCGGGTCGTCGAGTCGTACGCGTACGCCCGTACCGGCTACCACCGCGGCCTCGACTCCCTGCGCCGGGCCGGCTGGAAGGGCCACGGCCCCGTCCCGTTCGAGCACGAGCCGAACCGCGGCTTCCTGCGCGCCCTGCACGCCCTGGCGCGGGCCGCCGGGTCGATCGGGGAGACCGAGGAGCACGAGCGCTGCGCGACGTTCCTGCGGGACTCCTCGCCGACCGCCGCCGACATCCTGAGCTGAGCAGTCTTCCCCTGAGCCGCTCCCTGCCCAAGCACCTCGGGCGGGGAGCGGCCCAGGGCCTCGCTTCGGACCAGGCCGGGCTCGCGGGGTCCGGCACGCACTCCCCCAAGCTCTCGGCTTCGCTCGAGCAGGGAGGGGCCCCCTCCGGCGTTGTCGTCGGTCGGCATGGCTCCGCCATGACTCCCTCCTCCGCCTTGCAGCTGCACGCACCGGACCCCGCTCCCTGATCCGGCCTGGTCCGAAGCGAGGCCCTAGTATGCGAGCAGGGGACCGGAGCTCCATCACCTCACGGAAGGGGCGGACCGCTACCCGGAAGCTCGTGTCGAGGAGACAGAAATGTCGACGAATCACCCCGACCCCGAAGCCACCGGTGCGGACACCCCGCACCTGGACTTCGAGGGAACGACTCCGTACGAGGACTACGTCCAGGCGGATGTCCTGACCCACCTCCAGCACCTGTGCTCGGACGATCCCGGCGAGATGGTCTTCCTTGTCACCACCCAGGTCATGGAGCTGTGGTTCACGGTCATCGTCCATGAGTGGGAGACCGCGACCCGCGCCCTGCGCGAGGACCGCATACCCGTCGCGCGCGACGCCCTGAAGCGTTCGCTGCGCGAGCTGGAGGCGCTCAACGACTCCTGGCGGCCGCTGGCCGGACTCACCCCCGCCCAGTTCAACTCCTACCGGGGCTCCCTCGGCGAGGGCTCCGGCTTCCAGTCGGCGATGTACCGGCGGATGGAGTTCCTGCTCGGAGACAAGTCCGCCTCCATGCTGGTGCCGCACCGGGGTGCGCCCCGCGTGTACGCCGAGCTGGAGAAGGCGCTCGGGGAGCCCAGCCTGTACGACGAGACCCTCGCCCTGCTGGCCCGGCGCGGCTATGCGATCCCCGAGGCGGTCACGGGCCGGGACCTGACCAAGCGGTACGAGCCGTCGCCCGAGGTCGAGGCCGTGTGGGCGGAGATCTACGCCTCCGACGACCAGAACGACGAGCTGGTGCGCCTCGGCGAACTGCTCACCGACGTCGGCGAGCTCGTCTGGCGT
Organism: Streptomyces sp. CNB091; assembly: GCF_000377965.1. Lineage (NCBI taxonomy): Bacteria > Bacillati > Actinomycetota > Actinomycetes > Kitasatosporales > Streptomycetaceae > Streptomyces > Streptomyces sp. CNB091. Next base: position 53,323 of record NZ_KB899019.1, on the reverse strand, counting down.
TGGCGCAACGACCACCTCGTCGCCACCCGGCGCGCGATGGGCTCCAAGACCGGCACCGGCGGTTCCGCCGGGGTGGCCTGGCTGGAGAAGCGCGCCACGAAGAACGTGTTCCCTGAGCTATGGACGGCGCGCAGCCATGTTTGAGACCACGACCACGGACAGGAACGCGGCGGAGGAGGCGCAGGGCCTTCGCGAGCGCGCCGCCGTCCTCGACGCCGCCGATCCGCTCGCCGCGCGGCGGAAGCTCTTCGCCCTCGACGACGGCGTCTACCTCGACGGCAACTCGCTGGGCGCGCTGCCCGTCCACGTCCCCGCCCGCGTGAGGGACGTCCTCACCCGCCAGTGGGGCGAGCTGCGCATCCGGTCCTGGGACGAGAGCGGCTGGTGGACCGCGCCCGAGCGGATCGGCGACCGGATCGCCCCGCTCGTCGGGGCCGCCGCCGGGCAGATCGTCGTCGGTGACTCGACCAGCGTGAACGTCTTCAAGGCCGTCGTCGCCGCGGGCCGGCTCGCGGGGGAGGGACGCGACGAGATCCTGGTTGACGCGACGACCTTTCCCACGGACGGGTACATCGCCTCGTCCGCGGCCCGGCTCACCGGCCACCGGATCGTGCCCGTCGCGCCCGCCGACGTCCCGGCCGCGCTCGGGCCGCGTACCGCCGCCGTGCTGCTCAACCACGTCGACTACCGCTCCGGCCGGCTGCACGACCTGCCCGGACTGACCGCCGCCGTCCACGCGGCGGGGGCGGTCGTGGTGTGGGACCTCTGCCACAGCGCCGGCGCGCTGCCGGTCGGACTTGACGAGCACGGGGTGGACCTCGCGGTCGGCTGCACCTACAAGTACCTGAACGGCGGCCCCGGTTCGCCCGCGTACCTGTACGTCGCCGAGCGCCACCAGGCCGCCTTCGACTCGCCGCTGCCGGGCTGGAACTCGCACGCCGACCCGTTCGGCATGACCCCCGACTACGCCCCCGCGGACGGTTCCGTACGGGGCCGGGTCGGCACGCCCGACATCGTCTCCATGCTGACGCTGGAGGCGGCGCTGGACGTGTGGGACGGGGTCTCCGTCGACGTGGTGCGGGCCAAGTCCCTCGCCCTGACGGACTTCTTCCTGGAGTGCGTCGAGGCGTACGTCCCGGCGGGCCGGGTCACCTCCGTCACCCCGGCCGCGCACGCCGAACGCGGCAGCCAGGTCGCCCTGCGCTGCGACGGGGCCGAGCCCGTGATGCGCCGGCTGATCGAACAGGGCGTCGTCGGCGATCTGCGGCGGCCGGACGTGCTGCGGTTCGGCTTCACCCCGCTGTACGTGGGGTTCGCCGACGCGGAACGGGCGGCGCGGATTCTCGGCGATGTGCTCGCCGAGGTGGATGCCGATGTGGTCGCCGATGTGGTCGCCGGCGACACCGTCGGCTGACGGGCCGTCACCGTCTGTTCGGCCGGGCGGGGACGGTGCCGAGTGCTGGTACCGTCCCCGCAGGTCAGCCCAGTTGGGCAAGAGCACAGGCACTGGACACAGGCATAGGACGGTTGAGCAGCATGTCGGATTCTGCCGCGCGTGATCGGGACGTCGCCGAGACGGAGTCGGCGCTCGCGCATCCGGAGGTCGCGCCCGACCGGACCGCCGCCTACGGGGACCACCCCGACCAGGTCGTCGACTTCTACGCGCCGCGCGACGGCCGCACCGGCGCCCCGCTCGTCGTCCTCCTGCACGGCGGCGCCTGGCGGACCACGTACGACCGGGCCCATGTCTCCCCGTTCGCGGACTTCCTGGCCCGCCGGGGCTTCGCCGTGGCGAGCGTGGAGTACCGGCGCGGCGGCGACGACATCCCGCAGCAGCGCGGCGGCGGGGAGAACACCCGGCCGGGCGGTGTCGACCCGGTCGCGGGGCGCTGGCCGGAGACCTTCGACGACGTGGCCGCCGCGATGGACGCGATGCCCGTCCTGGCCGCCCGCGAGCTGCCCGGGGCCGATGTGCGGCGGATCGTGGTCACCGGGCACTCGGCGGGCGGGCACCTCGCCCTGTGGGCGGCGGCGCGGCACGTCCTGCCCGAGGGGTCGCCGTGGCGGCTGCCCGCCCCGCCGCCGCTGCGCGGGGTCGTCGCCCTGGCCCCGATCGCGGACTTCACGGTGGCGGCCGAACTGGGGGTGTGCGGCGGTGCGTTCGCCCAACTCCTGGGCGGGGAAGTCGGCTTCGAGGGCCGGGTGGCGCAGTCCGACCCCGGGGTGCTGCTGCCGACCGGGATCGCCACCGCGATCGTGCAGGGCGTCGAGGACATCGTCGTGCCGCAGGCCGTCTCCGAGGCGTACGTCGACGCGGCGGCCAGGTCCGGCGAGATGGTGGGGCTGACGCTGCTCGGCGGCGTCGGGCACTTCCCGCTGATCGATCCCGCCGCCGACGCCTGCGCCGTCGTGGCCGAGGAGATCACCCAGCTCGCCTGGTGAGCCGGTCGGCCGGGGAGCCGAGTTGCGGACGGAAGGTGTCCGCAAGGGTCTCTACGTTGGTCCTGTTGCCGCTCAGAGGGAGCCGGTACCGACGAAGGGGAACCTCATGACGATCCTGGTGACCGGAGCCACGGGAACGGTCGGACGCCGCGTGGTCGAGCAGCTGCTGGAGCGCGGCGAGCACGTCCGGGCCCTGACCCGCGACCCGGCGCGGGCGGAGTTCCCGGACGGGGTCGACGTCGTCGCGGGCGACCTCACGGACCCGGGGTCGCTGGGCGCCGCGCTGGACGGGGTGAGCGGGCTGCACCTCATCACCTTCGGCGGCGAGCTCTTCGCCCCGCTGGAGACCGGTGAGGAGATCCTCGCCCTGGCCCGGAAGGCCGGCGTGCGCCGGGTGACCGTGCTCCACGGTGGCGGGGAGACCCCGATGGAGGCGGCGGTGCGGGCGAGCGACTTCGCCTGGGCCGTCGTGATGCCGGTGGAGTTCATGGCGAACGCGCTGGAGTGGGCGCCCGGCATCAGGAGCGAGGGCGTGGTGCGCGAGCCCTTCGTGAGCCGGCTGAGCGCGATGGTCCACGAGGCGGACATCGGGGCGGTGGCGGCGGCGGCCCTCACGGAGGACGGCCACGGCGGCCAGGAGTACCTGATCACCGGGCCGCAGGCGCTGACCGTCGCCGACAAGACGGCGGCCATCGCGGCGGCGCGGGGCGCGGACGTGGAGCTGGTCGAGCTGACCGAGGAGCAGGCGCTGGAGGCCTGGCGGGGCCAGGGCATGCCGGAGGACGTGATCGCGTTCCTCATCGACGTCTACCGGGACACCCCGGCGGAGGGCCGGACCGTGATCGACACGGTGGAGAAGGTCACCGGGCGGCCGGCCCGGACCTTCGCGCAGTGGGCGCAGGAGCACGCGGACCACTTCCGCGCGGGGGCCTGAGAAGGCTGCCACCAGGGGTTTTCCGGCCCCTGGCGCGGGGCGGCGGAGGCGGGTGGTCAGCCGGGTAGTCCTTGAGAGGGACGCCCCGGAATCCGTAGCGATGGTGACGACCCGCCGTCCGCCGCCGCCTACCGTGGAAGCGTGACCGAGACCCAGACAAAGAACCGTGGCCCGGAGTTCCGGGCAGCCGCAGGGGCGATGGACGGCCTGCGGGAGGACCTCTTCCGCCAGGCGCTCGCCTATCGCCCCCTGCCGCCGCTGAACCCCGACGGACGGCTGATCCGGCGGCTGCCCGAGGGGATACGCAGGGTCGTCGTCTGGACCCCGCACGCACTGGTGCTGTTCGCCGCCTTCCTCGTGATGATGGCCGGCTTCGCCGAGTGGCGGTTCCGCCTCCTGATGGGCCTGGTCCCCGCGATCGCGGTGGCGATGACCCTCCTCAGGCCGGTCGCGGCGTTCTGGGCCTCGATGCTGGCGACCGTCTTCTGCGGGGTCCTGGGCAGCGAGGGGCTGTGGGGGCCGAGCGCCTTCGGGGCCCAGGTGGTGGTCATGGTGGTCGTGGCCGCCCGGACCCGGCCCCGCACGGCCGCCTGGATGTGGCTGCTGACCCTGCTCTTCGGGATGCTGCTGGAGGGCGGCGACCCGTCCATCACCGCACCCCTGGCGACGCTCTCCGCCTTCGCGCTGCTCGTCGTCGCCGTCTTCCAGATCCGGCGCGACGCCGAGCGCGAGGTCACCGTGCAGCGCACCGTGACCGCCGTCGAGCGGGACCGGCGCACCCTGCTGGAGGAGCGCACCACCATCGCCCGGGAGCTGCACGACGTGGTGGCCCACCACATGTCGGTGGTCGCGATCCAGGCCGAGGCCGCCCCCTACCGGGTCGAGAACCCGCCGCCGGAGCTGGAGCAGGCCTTCGTCACCATCCGGGAGAACGCGGTGGCCGCCCTCACCGAGCTGCGCCGCGTCCTCGGGGTCGTACGGGCGGAGGACTACGAGGCCCCCGACGCCCCGCAGCCCACCCTCGCCGCGCTCGACGGGCTCCTGGACAACGTCCGCGAGACGGGCCTGGAGACGGAGAAGGTGATCACCGGGGCCGTCCGCGAGCTGCCGCAGGGCGTCGAGCTGTCGGCGTACCGGATCGTCCAGGAGGCCCTGAGCAACAGCCTGCGGCACGCGCCGGGCGCCTCCGCCCGGGTCGAGCTCGGCTATGTCCTCGGCGGGCTCGGGCTGCGGGTGGTCAACGGGCCCCCGCGCGGTCTGGTCAAGCCCTCGCCGGGGGCCGGGCACGGGATCACCGGGATGCGGGAGCGGGTCGCGATGCTGAACGGGGAGATGACGGCCGGGGCGACGGGGGACGGCGGATACGAGATCGCCGTGTTCCTCCCCGTACCGCTGTCGGACGTGCCGGAGCCGCGGGAGACGGCCGGCGGCACGGCGGACACGACGGGCGCGACGGGCGACGCGGACACGGTCGTCGTCGAACGGGGCGGCGGCGCATGAGCGACACCGACATCCGGGTCCTGATCGTCGACGACCAGATGATGGTCCGCGAGGGCTTCTCGGTCCTGCTCAACGCGATGCCGGGGATCACCGTCGTCGGCGAGGCGGTCGACGGGCGTCAGGCCCTCGCCCAGGTCGCCGCCCTCCGCCCGGACGTGGTCCTGATGGACATCCGCATGCCGGAGATGAACGGCATCGAGGCGACCCGCGAGATCGTCGCGCGGGACGCCGATGCGAAGGTGCTGGTGCTGACGACCTTCGACCTCGACGAGTACGTCTACCAGGCGCTGCGGGCCGGGGCCTCGGGCTTCCTCCTCAAGGACGCGTCCGCCCGCCAGCTCGCCGACGGGGTACGGGTGGTGGCCTCGGGCGAGGCGCTGCTCGCCCCGACGGTGACCCGGCGGCTGATCACCGAGTTCTCCAAGCTCGCGGAGACCCCGCGCCCGCCCGCCCTGGCCCGGATCGGCGATCTCACCGAACGCGAGACGGAGGTGCTCGTCCTGATCGCACAGGGGCTCTCCAACGCGGAGATCGCCTCGCATCTGATCGTCGCCGAGTCCACGATCAAGACGCACGTCAGCCGCATCCTGGTGAAGCTGGGGCTGCGCGACCGGACCCAGGCGGCGGTGTTCGCCTACGAGGCGCGGCTGGTGACGCCCGGGTAGCGGCTTTTGCGACGGTCCCGGGACCGCCCGGGACCGTCGCACCTCTCGCGGTGGTGGCGGGCGGCCCCGGGACCGCCGGGCAGGCGCGCCTCTCGCGGTGACCGCGGGCGGTACCCGGGAGGCCCGGGGGCCCGGGCAGATCACCTCCAGTGGTGGCGGCGGGCGGCCCCGGGACCGCTCCGCCGGGATCACCCCTTGCGGTGGCGGCGGGCGCGGGTAGCGTCGGGTCATGCACGTGTCCTTCGATCCCTGGTCGCCCGCGTTCGTCGCCGATCCCTACCCCGCCTACACCGCGCTGCGCGCCGCCGGCCGGGCGCACTGGTTCGAGCCGACGGGGCAGTGGCTGATCCCGCACCACTCCGACGTATCGGCCCTGCTGCGCGACCGTCGCCTCGGCCGGACGTATCTGCACCGCTTCAGCCACGAGGAGTTCGGCCGGACCCCGCCGCCCGCCGCGCACGAGCCGTTCACCACGCTCAACGGGCAGGGCATCCTCGATCTGGAGGCCCCGGACCATCCCCGGATCCGACGGCTGATCTCCAAGGCGTTCACCCCGCGTACGGTCGAGAACCTCGCCCCGACCGTACGGCGGCTGGCGGCCGAGCTGGTCGACGCCTTCGTGGCCAAGGGCGGCGGGGACCTTCTCGCGGAGGTCGCGGAGCCGCTGCCGGTCGCCGTGATCGCGGAGATGCTGGGCGTTCCGGAGGCGGACCGGGGGCTGCTGCGGCCCTGGTCGGCGGCGATCTGCGGGATGTTCGAGCTGCATCCGTCCGAGGAGACGGCCGAGGCCGCCGTCCGCGCCTCCGTCGACTTCTCCGCGTATCTGCGCGGGCTCATCGCCGAGCGGCGCGCCGACCCCGGCGAGGACCTGATCTCGGCGCTCATCGCCGCCCACGACGAGGGCGAGCGGCTGACCGAGCAGGAGATGATCTCGACCTGTGTGCTCCTGCTGAACGCGGGCCACGAGGCGACGGTGAACACCACCGTCAACGGCTGGCGCACGCTCTTCCACCACCCGGAGCAGCTGGCCGCCCTGCGCGCCGACCCCGCGCTGCTGCCCACCGCGATCGAGGAACTGCTGCGCTACGACACCCCGTTGCAGATGTTCGAGCGCTGGGTGCTCGACGACATCGAGATCGACGGCCAGGTGATCGGGCGGGGCGCGGAGGTGGCGCTGCTGTTCGGCTCGGCCAACCGGGACCCGGAGCGGTTCGCGCGCCCGGACACGCTGGACCTGTCCCGGGAGGACAACCCGCACATCACCTTCGGGGCGGGCATCCACTTCTGCCTGGGCGCCCCGCTGGCCCGGCTGGAGCTGGCGGCCTCCTTCGGGGAGCTGCTCCGCAAGGCGCCGGCCCTGCGGATGACGGCCGAGCCCGCGTGGCAGCCGGGGTATGTGATCCGGGGGCTGAAGGAGCTGCGGGCGGAGGTGTAGCGCCTGCGCGGGTGGCTCAGCAGGGGTCGTAGCACTCCGGCCTCGGCGCTCCGGCCAGCGCGTCCACGCCGACGCCGACCGCGAAGAGTGCGGCGATGGCCGCGACGAGGCCGAGCGCCCGCTTCCAGTCGCCCCGGGCCAGGAAGAACACGGCCAGGGCCGCCGCGATCCCGCCGAGGATCATGAGGGGCAGGCCGATCCAGAGAACGTTCCAGTTGGAGGCGCCCTCGAAGCCGTCGAGGAGGCCGCCCTTGCCGTGCGGGGCCCAGAGCACGATGCCCGCGAGCGCTCCGGCGAAGGCGGTCAGACAGCCGGCGGTTCCGACGACGGCTTCCCGCCGTGAGTTCTGGATCTCCATACGGTGGAGGACGCGGCGGGGTGCGAGCGCGGTTCCGTTTACGGGGGCGCTGCCCCCGGGCCTCCGCTCCTCGAACGCCGGCACACTCAGCCCCTCCGGCGATTGAGGAGCGGGGGCCAGGGCGGAGCCCCGTGCTACGTCAGCGGGTACGACCGTCGGCCCGACGCCTCGTCGATCTCGTCGTGCGCCTTGGTCAGCAGTTTCATCGCCAGTTCGTTCAGCGCTCTGGCCCCCGCGATCTCCTCGCCGACCCGCTGCTGGTCGGAGTCCGAGGGATGGCGGCTGGCGTAGCCGTGGGCGCGTACCTCTGTTCCGTCGGAGAGGCGGACGAGCGCCGCCGCGCGGGTGCGGTGGGTGTCCTCCTCGAATTCGAGGTCGATGTGCCATCCGACAGCGATCCTGGTCATGACGGTCACCTCCGGGACGTCTCGGGCCGTCTTCTACCAGCGTGCGCCCCCTGCCCCGTCCGCGCTCGCCGGGCCCGGCAGCATCAGCCCCCAGGCGCCCGCCCGGACCGTCCAGGTCCGGGTGCGCACCGGCCCCCCGGTCCGTATGTCCGCCCGGTAGCGGAAGTCCGCGCCGGAGACCGTGACCGCCTTGGCCTCCGCCGTGACGTCCTCGCCCGAGGCGGCGCGGACGACGACGTCGGCCAGGCCCCCGCCGCCCTGGGAGGTCACCTGGACGCCCCGTACCGGCGTGTCCAGGTCGCTCAGCATCACCCCGTCCGCCTCGACGCGCAGCCGGTGCGTGCCCGGGTGCGTGCTGGCGGCCACCGGGGCCGGGCGGACCAGGGACGTCATCAGCGAGCGGCAGGTGTCCCAGACGGCCGTGACGCCCGTGTGCGGGCCCCCCGGGCCCCCCGGTCCGGGCGGCGGGGCCGGGGCGGGGATGCGGAGGCGGTCGAGGACGACGCCGTCGCTGTCGTCGACCAGGAGGTCCAGGCGTCGCACCGTGCCGTCCAGCGCGGTCCGTGCGGCCGCCACGGCGCCCCGTGGGACGCCGAGGGCGTGGGCGACCTCCAGGGCGTGCGCCGCGCCGACGGGGATCAGGGAGAGGACGCCGTCGGCCAGCTCCCGTTCGCGGTGGAGCTGGGCCACGGCGCGCAGCAGCGCGTGATCGTCGCCGACCACCACGGGCCTGCGCGAACCCCGCCGGGTCAGGGCCCGGGCGAACTCCTCGGGGGTGTCCGGAAGGCAGATCTTGGCGTGCGAGCCGGCGCTCAGCACGTCCTTGGCGATACGGACGGACTCGCCGTCGGTCCGGCGGGCGACCGGGTCGATGACCACCAGGAGCTGGTCGTCTCCGTCGCCGGGGGGCTCTGCAGCCGACACCTCGGTCCTTCCTCGGGTAGCATCTTGGTGCAAGAGCCCCTTGCGCTATTGCGCCAGGGGCTTCGTCTATTCCGGGGCACCCGGTTCGACGGCTCAGGCTTTGCCGTACATCGTCGTACGGCAGGTACGACCTTTACGTACGCCCCCTGACCTTGGACATGCCCCGCCCGGAAGGGGTGTACGCCTGTGCCCGCACTTGTGCTGCTCGGTGCTCAGTGGGGTGACGAGGGCAAGGGGAAGGCCACCGACCTCCTCGGTGGATCCGTGGACTATGTCGTGCGATACCAAGGCGGTAACAACGCCGGTCACACGGTCGTCGTGGGCGACCAGAAGTACGCACTGCATCTCCTCCCCTCCGGAATCCTGTCGCCGGGGTGTACCCCGGTCATCGGGAACGGTGTCGTGGTCGACCCGGCGGTCCTGCTCTCCGAGCTGAGCGGTCTGAACGAGCGAGGCGTCGACACGTCCAAGCTTCTGATCAGCGGCAACGCTCATTTGATCACTCCGTACAACGTCACGCTCGACAAGGTGACCGAGCGCTTCCTGGGGAAGCGCAAGATCGGCACGACGGGCCGGGGCATCGGTCCGACGTACGCCGACAAGATCAACCGGGTGGGGATCCGCGTCCAGGACCTCTACGACGAGTCGATCCTGGTGCAGAAGGTGGAGGCGGCCCTGGAGCAGAAGAACCAGCTCCTGGCCAAGGTCTTCAACCGCCGGGCCATCGAGGCCGGCAAGGTAGTCGAGGACATGCTCCAGTACGCGGAGCAGATCAAGCCGTTCGTCGCCGACACGACCCTGATCCTGAACGATGCCATCGACGAGGGCAAGGTCGTCCTCTTCGAGGGCGGCCAGGGCACCCTGCTCGACGTCGACCACGGCACGTACCCCTTCGTCACCTCGTCGAACCCGACCGCGGGCGGCGCCTGCACCGGCGCCGGCGTGGGCCCGACGAAGATCAGCCGGGTCATCGGCATCCTCAAGGCCTATACGACGCGGGTCGGGGCCGGCCCGTTCCCGACGGAGCTGCACGACGAGGACGGCGAGGCGCTGCGGCGCATCGGCGGCGAGCGCGGTGTCACCACCGGCCGTGACCGCCGCTGCGGCTGGTTCGACGCCCCGATCGCGCGGTACGCGACCCGGGTCAACGGCCTGACCGACTTCTTCCTCACCAAGCTGGACGTCCTCACCGGCTGGGAGCAGATCCCGGTCTGCGTGGCGTACGAGATCGACGGCAAGCGCGTCGAGGAACTCCCGTACAACCAGACCGACTTCCACCACGCGAAGCCGATCTACGAGAACCTGCCGGGCTGGTCCGAGGACATCACGAAGGCCAAGACCTTCGCCGACCTGCCGAAGAACGCGCAGGGTTACGTGAAGGCCCTGGAGGAGATGTCGGGCGCTCCGATCTCCGCGATCGGCGTCGGCCCCGGCCGGACCGAGACCATCGAGATCAACTCGTTCCTGTAGGGAACGGGCGGGTACACCGCGGCGGCGGCGGACGACGGGCATGACCCGTCGTCCGCCGCCGCTCGCGTTCACGCGCTCTCGCGTTCACGCGCTCTCGCGTTCACGCGCTCTCCCGTTCACCGCCGCACCGGTTTCGGTGACGGCTCCCGCGCGGCGGATTCCGGCTGTGCCGCGCCGTCCTTGGCTAGGAGTACGGCGATGAGCGCGGCGCCGAGGACGAGCAGCCCGGCGGCGATGGTGAGCGTCAGGGAGAACCCTTCCGTCGCCGCGCGCAGCGGGCCGACGGAACCGGTCAGCTCCTCGCTGCGCCGGGTGGCCACGGAGACCAGGACGGCCAGTCCCACGGCGCCGCCGATCTGCTGCACCGAGCTGAGGACCGCCGATCCGAGGCCGGCGTTCTCCTCGTCGGTGCCGGAGACCCCGGCGATGGCGAGGGCGGGGAAGCCGAGGCCGGAGCCGAAGCTCACCACCAGCATGCCGGGCAGCACGCCGATCGCGTAGCTGTCGTTCGGCGAGACCCCGGAGAGCAGCAGGAGCCCGCCCGCGCTGATCAGGAACGCCAGTACCAGGGCCCACCGCAGTCCGAGCCTGACCGCCAGGCGGGAGGAGCACCAGACGCCGGTGAGGATGCCCGCGCCGTAGGGCAGGAAGCCGAAGCCGGCCTTGAGCGGCCCGTATCCCAGCACCGTCTGCAGATGCAGCATCAGCAGGAAGGACAAGGAGAAGAAGGCGGCGGCGAAGAGCAGGCCCGCGGCGTTGGAGACCGCGCGGATCCTGACGGAGAGGAAGGACAGCGGGATGAGCGGATCCGCCGTGCGTGCCTCGACCAGGAGGAAGAGGGCCCCCAGGGCGGTGCCGAGCAGCAGCGGCGCCACGACCGACAGGTCGCTCCAGCTTGCATGCTCGGTCTGGAGCAGGGCGTAGACCAGGGAGACGACGGCACCGGTGCCCAGCAGCGCGCCCGGGACGTCCAGCCGGGTGGGGCGGTCGGTGCGGCTCTCGCCGACCAGGCGGGGCAGGAGCACCAGGGCCAGGACGGCGACCGGCAGATTGATCAGGAAGATCCAGCGCCAGGACGCCAGTCCGGTGAGCGCCCCGGAGATCACCACCCCGGTGGTGCCGCCGAGGCCGGCGATGGCGCCCCAGATGCCGAGCGCCTTGGCGCGCTCCTTGCGGCCGGGGAAGAGCAGGGTGATCAGCGCCAGGGCCGCCGGGCTGGACATGGCCGCGCCCGCTCCCTGGGCGAACCGTCCGGCCACGAGCTGCCAGGGTTCCTGGGCGAGTCCGCAGAGCAGGCTCGCGGCGCCGAACAGGATCACGCCCCAGAGGAAGACCCGGCGGCGGCCGATCAGGTCGCCGAGGCGGCCGAAGAGCAGCAGCAGTCCGCCGAAGGCGAGGAAGTACGCGTTGGCGACCCAGGTCAGGTCCGTGGTGCTGAAGCCGAGGTCGCTCCTGATGCTGGGGAGGGCGACGTTCACGACGGTGTCGTCCAGCACCAGCATGAACTGGACGAAGCAGAGAACGACGAGTGCGGCCTGGCGGCGGGGGTGCGCGGTTATCACCCCGACGACGCTATGGAGGGGGCGTCACTCGCCACAATGGCTTGACCGGCCATATACCCGGGGTGGGTATCAGCCCCGGGTGAACCCGGGTGGGGCTTCGGGCGGCTTCGGGCGGGGTTGCGGTGGGTTCCGGGCGGGGCTTCGGTGAGATCCGGGCGGGGCTTCGGGCATGGCTTCGGGCATGGCTGGTCTAGACCTTGACAGGTCCAGACCAGGCGGGCTTGGGTGGTGGCCCGTCATGTCGGCCTGCCGGGATGCTCGGTGTGCCGCACCGAAGGAGTGAGCAGCCCTGAACCGCATCGATCGCATCGTTCGTGCCAAGAGGTTCCTGACCGTCCCGGCGGCCCTGGTCACCCTCGCCGCCGCTCTCGTGACGGCGGCCCCCGCCGCGTCGGCCGCCGTCCCCGCCGACGGGCCCTGCGCACCGCTCCACAGGGCCTCGGCCGACTACCGGGCCGGGGACACCGTCTCCCACCACGGGCGCAACTGGAGCGCCAAGTGGTGGACGCGGGGCGAGAACCCGGGGGCCGGTTCCGCCTGGTCGGACCGGGGCGCCTGTACGGGAGGGGTGTCCGACTTCGTCATCAGCGAGCAGCGGTTCGACGAGATCTTCCCGGACCGCGACCCCTTCTACACGTACCAGGGCCTGATCGACGCGCTGCACGCCTACCCGCGCTTCGCCAACGTCGGTACGCCGCAGACGCGGGCCCGGGAGGCGGCGGCGTTCCTGACGCACGCGGACTTCGAGTCGGTGGGGCTGAAGTACGTCAAGGAGATCAACGAGGCCAACTACTGGCGCAAGTGCGACGACACCCAGCCCTTCGGCTGCCCGGCGGGGCGCGAGGCGTACTACGGACGCGGCCCGATCATGTTCAGCTGGAACTTCAACTACAAGGCCGCCGGGGACGCCCTCGGGCTCGACCTGCTGAACGATCCCTGGCTGGTCGAGCGGGATCCGTCCGTCGCCTGGGCCACCGCCCTGTGGTACTGGAACACCCAGAACGGCCCCGGCACCATGACGTCCCACGACGCGATGGTCGGCGGCGCCGGCTTCGGCGAGACGATCCGTTCGCTCAACGGGGCTCTGGAGTGCGAGGGCGGCAACCCGGGGTCGGTGACCGCGCGGGTGGAGCGGTACGAGCGCATCACCGGCATCGTCGGAGTGGCCCCGGGAGCCGGACTCACCTGCTGAGCCTGCCGGTTCCGGTGCCCGCAGGCCGCCCGGAACCGTCCGCATGCTGGGCGGGCCGGAAGATTTTACCTTCGGTTCCGCCCCCGTTCGCGGGGGCTCCGGATGGACACCTTCCGCAATAGCGGCTGTTGAGGGCCCCCTTGACGCGATCGCCCCGCTCGGCGGCGGCCGGAACCGGTGGAACCAGCACCTTTTCCGAGGGTGGTCTAGACCTTGACAGGTCCAGACCATCCTCGCTTGAGTGTCGGCACCCCCACTGCGGCGCAGGCCGGACGTCGCGCCGCGTCCAAGGAGTGTGATCACGTGATCCGACGTGCCATGAGTCTGCTGGTCGCGCTAGCCGCGATCGTCGCGGCGCTCATCGTTCTTCCCGCCACCACCGCGCAGGCAGCCACCTGCGCCACGGCCTGGAGCTCCTCCTCCGTCTACACGAACGGCGGCGCGGTCTCGTACAACGGCCGCAACTACACCGCGAAGTGGTGGACCCAGAACGAGCGTCCGGGCACGTCGGACGTCTGGGCCGACAAGGGTGCCTGCGGCACCGGCGGCGAGAACCCGGGCGAGAACGGCTTCGTCGTCAGCGAGGCCCAGTTCAACCAGATGTTCCCGAACCGGAACGCCTTCTACACGTACAAGGGCCTCACCGACGCCCTGAGCGCCTTCCCGGCCTTCGCCAACTCCGGCAGCGACGAGGTGAAGAAGCGCGAGGCCGCGGCCTTCCTCGCCAACGTCAGCCACGAGACCGGCGGGCTGTACTACATCAAGGAAGTCAACGAGGCGAACTACCCGCACTACTGCGACACCACGCAGTCGTACGGCTGCCCGGCCGGCCAGGCCGCCTACTACGGCCGCGGCCCGATCCAGCTGAGCTGGAACTTCAACTACAAGGCCGCCGGTGACGCCCTGGGCATCAACCTGCTCGCCAACCCGTACCTGGTGGAGCAGGACCCGGCCGTGGCGTGGAAGACCGGCCTCTGGTACTGGAACACCCAGAACGGCCCCGGCACCATGACCCCGCACAACGCCATCGTCAACAACGCCGGCTTCGGCGAGACGATCCGCTCGATCAACGGCGCCCTGGAGTGCAACGGCGGCAACCCGGCGCAGGTCCAGAGCCGCATCAACAAGTTCACGCAGTTCACCCAGATCCTCGGCACCACCACCGGTCCGAACCTGAGCTGCTGACCGCTCCCACGCCCCTCACCGGCCCGTGCGGGCTGCTGAGGGGCCCCTGAAGGCCCCATCCAGAACGGGGGTGCATCCGGCTCGCGCCGGGTGCACCCCCGTTTCGGCGTCCGGTGCAGCGCGCGCCGGCCCCTGCGCCGATCGCGACCACGGCGGTGCGCGCTCTCCTCACGGTGTCCCCGCGGCGAGTGGACCACCTCGGGTAAGAGGCGCCCGTGCGTCAGGCGGCACCGCAGGGACGGCATCGGCGGCGTCGGCGGCGTCGATGCCGTCCCTGCGTACGATGTCCCGGAAAGGTTGGTGTGTATCAGCGTGGGAAAGTCACGGGGGAACGGTCGTATGGGCTCGGGCTCGGATTCGGGCTCGGGGCAGAGTGTCTGGCTGCGTCAGCCGCCTGCGCCGCGCCATGAGCCGCCGCTGAGCAGGGAGCGCATCACGGAGGCGGCGGTCGCCCTGCTGGACGAGGAGGGCATGGAGCGGCTGACCATGCGCCATCTGGCAGAGCGTCTCGGCGTCGGCGCCACGACGCTGTACTGGCACATCGACACGAAGGACGATGTCGTCGACCTGGCGACCGATGCCATCTTCGCCGAGGCCCTGAACCCTGACGGGGAAGACGAGAACTGGCGGGAGAACGTCGTGGCCCTCCTCTCCGGGTGTCGCGCCATGCTCCTGCGGCACCCATGGTGCGCGGCGCTGCCGCTGCGCCGGCGACCGTCTATCGGGCCGAACTTCCTCACGTGGTTGGAGTTTCTGCAGGCGACGCTGTCGCGCGCCGGGTTCGACGCACAGCAGACCCAGGCCTCCTGCTGGCTGCTGTACAACCATGTCTCGGGCTCCGTGGCGAGCCAGTCCAACCTCCAGTGGTCGATGACGCAACGCGCCTCGGCTCAGGAGGAGTTGCGCCGGCAGCAGGACAAGTACCCGACGCTCGTGGAGTACGAGTACATGCTCGACGAGAGCTGGGAGGAGAACTTCCACCTGGGCGTGAAGCTCGTTCTCGACGGCCTGGAGGCCCAGCTCTCCGACAACGTCTGACGGCTGTTCCCGGCCGGGAGACGGCCGGAGTCGATCGATCGGCGGTAACTCGCCCGACAGGTCCGCAGGCGCCCGCTGGACCGCGGATCGAGCAGGGTCTCCGGGCACCGGTCCCGTCGGCCACGGGACCGGGCCACCCCCGTACGGCTCATTTCTTGCCGATGTGCAGCGCCTCCTTGGCGAAGACCTGGAAGTAGCTGGGAACGCCCTTGGTGGTGATGACCTCGACGCGGGAGCCGACGCTGAGGTCGTCGACCGCCTCACGCACCAGCGCGTCCGCGAGGTCCCTGCGCGAGGTGAACCAGCCGGGGTGACGGGACTTGCTGACGATGTAGTCGGTGGTGGTCGTGGCGTCGAAGAGACCGGCGGGGCGGACGACCGTCCAGTCCAGGCCGCTCGCGCTCACGATCTCCTCCATGCGGCTCGTGTCCTCGTAGAGGGGGCGGCCCATCTTGAGCAGGATCGGCACGATCACCTTGCGGAAGACGAACGCCTCGCCGGGGGCGTCCTCGTAGTCGGCCCCGATCGAGCTGACGCAGACCAGCCGCCGGATGCCGTGGGCCTGCATCGACTTGATGACGTTCGCGGTGCCCTCCGAGTAGACGGTCACCGGCTCCTTGGTATACGGCACGCCGACGGTGGAGACGACCGCGTCATGGTCGGCCACCACGCGGTGCACCTCATCGGGGTTCAGAATGTCCGCCTGGGCCACGCTCAGCCGGGCGTCGCTCAGCGGGAACGCGTCGGGTCGGCGGGTCACGGCGGTGACCTCGTGTCCCTCGGCCAGTGCCTGTTCGGTGGTCAGCCGGCCCGTCGGGCCGTTCGCGCCGAAGATGACCAGTTTCACGTGTTCCTCCTGTGGGGCGACCTGACAGGGCGGGCATCCCACCGCTCCACCGCCCCCCGGCCCTCGGCCGTCGAATCGGAGGACGGCTCGGTGGCGAACGTCGATCGAGCACCGGAACGTTGTTCTAGTGACCCGATCAATGTACCAGTGGGTGGGTCGCTGACTGGAAGGGCTGGTGCTCTACCTGCTGTTCTGACGCGGTCGCAAGCGCCACAGTCAGGGGCGGGTACCCACGCCTTGTCGACGCGGCTGTGTCGTCAGGCGCGGTTCAGCGCCGTCCGGAGCGTGACCCCGTGGTGCAGGCGCAGTTGGCGCAGCTCGGCATAGGACAGCGCGGTGACGGAGAGCGGCGGGCCGACCAGGAAGAGGATGCGGAGCAGCACCGGGATGCCGGACATCGGCGGATCGGCGAGCTGGATGACGAAGAGCGTCCACACCAGAAATGGCGAGACCAGCGGGGGCAGTGTCTCGTGGACGTCGGAGAGGCGGAAGACGGTCACGACCGCGAACGTCGTGCCGATGATCAGGAACAGGGCGGCCACGCCGTAGGACGGCAGGAGCACCAGCATGGTCAGCAGCATCGGCACGATGTCGAAGTCCTCGACGGCGGTGCGCCCGATGGCGGGGCTGACCACGAAGGTCAGGTAGTAGACGCCCGCCAGGGTGCCCACGGCCGTGAGCGGGCCCGCGATCCGGCTCAGATAGAGGCCCCGGCGGGTGCCTTCGGCGGCCAGTATGAAGACGAACAGGATGACCGGCACGGCGAAGACCAGGATCGTCGCGGCCAGGGCCACTTCCTCGAACTTCGCCCGCAGCGGGTCGTCCGCCGATCCCCAGTAGGCGATGGTGATCCAGATGACGGCGACCGCCCCGACGAGGGAGCGGGCGACCTGGAGCGCGGTGATCGTCTCGTCGACGATCCGGCCGGCGCGTTTCGGCTGGAACACCATCAACGCCGCCTGGAACAGCCGCGCGAACAGCTCCTGTCCGTTCATGTTCGTCCCCCGTGACTCGACATGGCTTGCTGTGACTCCGCGTGACGCTCAACGGCCTCTGAGCATGGTGAGGTTGATGAGCACTCGCCCTCACGCCAACTGCGCTTTCACCGACATCAGCAGGTGCCGGTGGACGTCCGTGCCCGCCTCGTCCGTGATCATCGCGCGCTGACCGGCCCCCAGCAGCAGGAGCCGCAGGGACGGCTCCGTGAAGGAGGCCAGGGCGTCCGCCAGATAGCCGGGGTTGAAGGCCACGGTCAGCTCCTCGGCCCCCTCCAGGGCAGCCGGCAGCCGCTGGGACGCCACATCGTCCTCGTAGCCCGCGCGGAGTGTTACGGAGGCGTCGGCGCGGGAGAAGGTCATCTGCACCGGGCTGTCGCCGTCGGCGACGACGGAGACCCGCTTGACGGCCTCCGTCAGCCGGGCCCGGTCCACCACCGCGACGGCCGGGTCCCCCATCGCGAACAGCTTCTCGTGGCGCGGCAGCCGGCCTTCCAGCAGCCGTACCGTGGTCCGCATCCCGGAGTGCTCGAACCCCGCCGAGCCGGCGTCCAGAGCGAGGCTCACGAGCCCGGACCGGCCCAGCGAGCGGGCGATCTCGGTAAGGCGGCGGGCGGAGACGATGACGTCGGCGGTCTCGCCGGGCGTGGTCGCCTTCCACGGGAGGGTTCGTACGGCGAAGCGGTACCGGTCGGTCGCGGCGAGCGTCATCGTGTCGCCGTCGAGCCCCAGCCGGATCCCGGTGAGCGCGGGCAGCGTGTCGTCGCGCCCCGCGGCCACCGCCACATCGGCCACGGCCGCCGCGAACAGCCCCGCGTCCACCGCGCCCCGGAGCTGCGGGAGCGGGGGCAGAGCGGGGTACTCGTCCAGCGGCAGCACGGAGAGGCCGAACCGGGCCCCGTCGCCCGACACCGTGAACCTGGAGCCCTCCACGGAGCACTCCACCGGCCCCTCGGGCAGCACCTTGCAGATGTCCAGCAGCCGCCGCCCCATGACGAGCACCTTCCCGGGCCGCACGACCTCGGCGTCCACGTCGATGCGCGCGGACGCCTCGTAGTCGAGCCCGGAGATCCGCAGGGGCCCGCCGCCGCCCTCGCCCCCGCCCTCCGTGTCCAGCAGCAGCCCGCCCAGTACGGGGACGGGCAAGCGCACGGGCAGGACACGGGCCGCCCAGGACACGGCGTCGGTCAGGGCACTGCGTTCGATCCGGAACTCCATGGGGGCCTTTCCTGGCACGTCGAAAGCCGGAGCCGGAGGCCGACTCCCACGACAACGACGATAAAAGGCACCACTGACAACCCGACTGACAACACCGCTGACAATCGACGCGGGGCGGGAGCCGACGACAGCGACCACCCCCGTGAGCCGCTGCCGCCGCACGTTCCCCCGTACCCCGCGCCCCCGCGCCCTCGTATCCCCGCCCCCCGCGCCCCCTGTTTTCGGAGCCGTCCCCCGACGGACGGGAACACGTTCGGACCATAGAACGCAGGGTAAGGAGACGGGAGATTCAATGCGCCCAGTGGGGCGGCCGCCGGGGTATCGGTCCGCACAGTCAGTCGTGCGGGGCGGGCCGCCAGGCGCCACGGCCGTGTCCAGGGCGGGAACGGGGAAAACAGGTGCCAGCACGGGAGCGTGCGGACGACCTTCTGCTGATGCACCGGCTGGCCCGCACCGGCGGAACCGCCGAGCTGCTGCGCTGGCTGGCCGGGCGGGCCGGCGGCTGGGCAGGGCTCGTCGGCCCGGACGGGACGGTGCTGCACGCGGCGGCCCGTACGGCACGGGCGGTGGTCCCCGACATCGCGGGGCTCGTCGCCGAGGGCGCGAGCGCCCTCACGGAGCGCGCGGCCCGGGCGTACTCCCTCGACACCGGCGCGCACACCGCCCTGCTGTTCCCCCTGAGCGCCGACGACCGCGCGGCCCCCGTGCTCGCCGTCGTCACTCCCCGGCCCGTGGCCGCCGGGCTCGCCACGCTGCTGGCCGACGTGGTCCTGCCGCTGTCCCTGTGCCGGCAGGCCGAGGCCCTGGAGCGCAAGCGCCGCCGGGTCGACCTCGCCGAGTCCCGGGGCCGGGAGGCGGTGCTGCACCTGCTGATGACGGGCCAGCTCTCCATCGCCCAGCAGGTCGCCGGTGCGCTGCGCCCCCGGCTGCCCGATCCGGTACGGGTGTGCGTCGTGGAGTGCTCGGGCGACGGCCGTGACGAGGTGGCCCGGGTCTGCGCGGACGCGGACGGCGCCCGCTCCTGGATCGTGCGGTGCCCGGTCTACGCCCGCCACCTCATCCTGGTGATGCCTGCGGACGAGCCGGAGGAGGGGGCCGCCCCGACCGACGAGGCCGTCGCCGCCCGGGTCGACCACTGCGTCGTGGGCGTCAGCGAACCCGTGCCGCTGGCCGACACCGCGACCGGTTACCGCCAGGCCTTCCACGCCCTCGCCGTCGCCCGCGAAGTACCGTCCCGCCACGCCCGGTTCGGGACCTCCCCGGGCCCCGCGCTCGTCGTCGGACCGGCCGGGCGCCAGTGGGCGCACGACCTGCTGACCCCGCTCCTGACCCATGCGCCGCGCCGCGCGCAGGATCCCGGGGCTCAGGAGCTGGCGGCCACGGCCGGGTCCTGGCTGGCGTTCTCGTCGCACGCGACCGACCACCTCAAGGTCCACCGCAACACCCTGGCCGCCCGGCTGCGGCTCATCGGCGAGCTGCTCGGCCTCGACCTGCACCGGCTCGCCGACCAGGCCGCCCTGGACCTGGCGCTGCGCGTCCGCGCCACCCCCGCCCCGGCGTGCGCCCCCGACCCCGCCCCGTACGCCCCCACAGGGGCCGGTACGCGAGAGGCGGCAGGGGCGCTCGACGAGGTCCTGCGCCGCCCTGCCGTACGGCACTGGGCCGACCAGCAACTGGCCCCCGTCCTCGGTGCCGAGGAGACCCTGCGCACCTGGCTGCGCTGCGAGGGCCGCCTGGGCCCGGCCGCCGCCGAGCTGGGCATCAGCGTGCCAGGCGCCCGCAAACGCCTCACCCGGCTCGAAACGGCCCTCCAGCGCTCGCTGCTCCGGCCTCCGAGCGCCCGTTACGACCTGTGGCTGGCGCTGAGGGCCCGGGACCTGGGGGCGGCGGCCTGAGGGCCGCCCCGTCCTATGCCCGCCGCCAGTTCACCGCTCCATGGCGGCGGGCCGTCGCACCTCGAAGTGGAAGCATCCGTATTCCAGTGCCCTGACGTGTACGAGCACCACGTCCGGGTCGTTGAACGCGTCGTCGAAGGCCGCGTCGAAGCCGGCCGTGGCGTCGGCCGGGATCTCCAGGAGACGGCCGCCCGCGATATGGCCCCGGGCGTCATAGCGGCGCACGGTGCGCAGGGCTCCCGGCCGGGCGAAGGGGTAGCCCTCGCCGGGGGTGAACCCGCCGCAGTCGTCCGCATGGATGAAGACCGGCCCCTGTTCGTCGTACGCGCCCGGGTCTGCGCCGCTCAGGGCGGCCCAGCGGCGCAAAGGGGCGTAAGAGACGAGGGCTATCCGCTCGCCGAGCGTGATGGAGCGCAGGCAGCAGCGCAGCGGAGAGCCCGCGTCGTCGCCGGTCGCGATGTACGGGGCGCAGGGGCGGCCCGCGTCGTCGAGGACCCGCAGTTCCTTCAGGACGGCCGGGTCGACAGGGAGCACGGTGTAGGTGGTCATGTGCCCATGCTGAAGCGGCGCGCAGGCGGTTGCTGGCAGAAAACGGACGTCGCGTTGGTGCGCGCCCACGCGGAAGGTCGGCAGTCGTCACTCACCGCACCACGATCCGCGCCGCCGCCCCTGCGCCACCTCACGCCCGAGCGGGGTCAGGGCGTGCACCACCTCGCAGCCCCTGCGCGTACTGGTGATGAGCCTCGCCTTGCGCAGCACCGACGCGTGCTTGCTCGCGCTCGCGATCGACACACCGATCCGCACGGCCAGTTCGCCCGTCGAGCACGGTGAGGACAGGGCGCACAAGGCCATGGCCCTCGTGCGGCCCAGCAGTTCGGGCAGGCCGTCGAGGCGGTCGAGGCGGTCCGCGCAGTCGGAACGACTGCTCGCGGGGTAGACCAGAACCGGTGGGAGGCCGGGGTCGATGAGCGTGATGGGACGTCCTGTGCAGAAGAAGGACGGGATCAGCGCGATACCGCGACCGCGCAGGTGGAGGTCGCCGTCGCGCGGATAGTCGGCGACCAGGGTGGGCGGTTCCCAGCGGATGCAGGGCGACAGCGTGCTCAGCAGCCGTTCTGCGCCCCCTTCCAGCAGATCCCGGCTGTGGAGCGCGCGGTGGTTGTGCACCGCGTCGTCGATCAGGTGCCGTCGTGGGGCGAGGAGTTCGCAGAAGTAGACGGTAAGGGCGGTGCCGAGCTCCTGTCGGGCAGCGCGGTCACCTTCCGCGAGCCGCCGGAGCCGGTCGGGCGGCTTTCGCTGCGTGCAGCATGCGGCTAGCTCGGCGCGCACGCGTTCCGTCGGTGTGGCGAGAATCAGGTCACGGGCGACCTCCATTCCGCCTCTGTGGGGCGGGGTCAGAAAGTCGGGGAATTTCCCCCGGGCCGGCACCAGCGTGGTGAGCAGGCGGATCGGCTCTCTCAGATCGCTTCTGGCCAGTCGGCTGCGGACGTGCTCCAGCCACGGCGCGTGGTCGGGGGCGGGTCGCGGGGCCTGGAGCGCGTGAAGGCTGTTGACCAGTTCCCACATGGGATCGGGGCGGGGAGCCACCGTGATGCGTGTCAGGTCGTCTGCTGTGAAATGGATACGGAGTTCCATGGATCCCCCGAATGAACACATCCGTTTGACGTGCGATGAAAACCCTTGGACCCGTCTTCACGGGCTTCCTCATCATCGTTGGAGAAGCTCCTAAAGGAGCGATGCAGAACCCAAGACCGACCAGATGGGGGAAAACGCGCATGCGTCAGTTTCAGAGAACCATCAAGAGGACAGCGATGGGCGCCACGGCGCTCGCCACCGGCGCCGTACTCACGTTGGGCGGATCGGCCACCGCGGTGGAGGCGGCGGCCACGATCCACGGCTGCCCGTCCGGGGCGGTCTGTCTGTATCCCAACGCGAGCTGGAACGGCGACAGGCCGAGCCACGCGTTCTACTCGTACGGGACCCACAGGATCTACGACCAGATCGGCATGAAGCGCTGGTTCAACAACCAGACCGGCGGCGCCAAGGCATACCGGTGCACGGGCTCCAACGGCACCGGCTGCGGGGGCAACCAGGTGGCCGGCACGTACTACGACTACGACTTCACGCCGATCAACTCCGTGAAGCTGGCTCCGTGACGGAGTCGCGCCTTCCGTGAGCGGTCTGCCTCCTGGCGTGGTGGTGATGCACGCCAGGAGGCAGACCGTCGGTGCGGTGGTGCCGGGCTGTCAGCCCGTCCAGCCGAGGAACGCGGACCAGGCGTCCGGCGCGACGGCGAAGGCGGGGCCGTCGGGCACCTTGGAGTCACGGACGTGGACGGCGCGGGGGCAGATGGCCACCTCGATGCACTCGCCGCCACTGGAGCTGCTGTAGGAGGACTTGTGCCAGTCGAAGGCGACCTCGATGCACTCGCCGCCGCTGTCGCTGCTGTAGCTCGACGTGAACCATCGGAGGGTGCTGCTCATTCCACTACTCCTGCCAACCGCTTGATGAGGTCCAGCGATTCACGAGGACCCAGGGCCTGTGACCGGATCTTCGCATAGCGCTGAGCGTAGGTGCTCACCTTTGCCGGGTCGCTGATCAGCAAGCTCTCGTCCTGCGGCTCCAGATAGACGAGATGCTCGTGCGCCGGGGTCTCCACCAGGGTCATCGCGCCGCGAGCACCTGCACACTCCCCGTACTTACCGGCGTCCAGCGGCAGCACCAGAAGCGTGACATTGCGGCGCCCCGCGCACTCCACGAGATGGAGCAGCTGCTCCCGCATGATCTCCTCGCTGCCGATGACCCGGCGCAGGACGGACTCGTCGATGATGATCTCGATCATCGGGACCGGCTCCCGGTCGAAGAGCGCCTTGCGCTCCATCCGCAGCTGGACCAGCTCCTCGACGCGCTGGTCGGAGAGCGGCGGGTATCCGCCGCCGATCAACGCACGCGCGTACGCCTCCTTCTGGAACAGCCCGTGGATGACGTTGGTCGCGAACAGCTGAAGGCTCAGCGCCGCCTGCTCCAGCAGCGCGTAGTCCTGGAACTGGAGCGGATACCTCTCCATCCGCATGTACCGCCGCGCGCTCTCGAACATGGCGGTCCCGTTATTGAACAACCGTCCCAGCTCGACCAGCATCGCGTCGCTCGCGGGCTGCGCGCACGTCTCCATGGCGCTCACGGCCGCTGCCGAGTAGCCCAGCTCCAGGCCGAGCTTCTCCTGTGTCCACCCCCGCTGGATACGCATCGTCCGGGCCACTTCCGCCACCATGAGGGCCATCGGGCTCGCGGTCTGCTTGTTCTCAGCACTCGCCATTACGCGATCTCTTTTCGACTCAACCGAACTCAACCGGTCATTACTCGAAGTCGTTGAATTCCACCCCACTTCACAGAAGTTCGAGCAGGTCAACGGCTGTACGACGCACCTCGGCAGGTACAGAGAACGCTAGGTGATCGGGGTCACAATCGTCTCGTGAACGCACTTAATGGTGGGCTGAGGGCCGAGTGGATTCCGGACTCCGGATTTCACCTACGCAAGGCGGGCGTGCAATTCGACGCCGTCCGCGTGGACGGCGACGACGGGCGGCGGCTGGCCGACCTGATGGAGGAGTTGGTCGGCGGCGAGCCGGGACCCGTCGTCACCGAGTCGAACGGCCGGCGCGGGGTGTACTTCCTCGTGCCGGCGGGCTCGACGGCCGGGCGGCCGTGGCCGCGTGCGGTGACGACGTTCAACGGGGCCACGGGGCGGATCAGTTACGTCCCCGTACCCGCTCTGGGGGGTGACACCTGGCCGCTGGCGTGGCGGTACCCGCCCACGCGCGCGGGGCGGTTCGTGCACACGCTGATCCTGTTCAACGCGGCGTACACGTTACTGAACTGAGCGACCCAGAAACGTCACGGGCCCCGCGTCCGGAACCGCGATCTCGTGGAAGCCGACGCGATCGTAGAAGGCGCGGGCCCGGGTGTTGACGGTGAGCATGCCCAAGTGGACGGCCTTGACTCCCTGTTCGTGCAGGGCGCCCAGGAAGGCATCCATGAGCCGTCGCCCGTACCCGGACCGCTGGTGGGCCGGGAGCAGGTCGATGTGCAGGTGGGCCGGATAGCCGGCCAGCTCCGGCACGATCATGCGCTCGGGGTCGTGCATCAGGGCGGTCATCCGCTCGGTGGGGGACGCGGGTTGGCGTACGGGGGCCGGGTAGCGCTCGGCGAGGCCGGGGAGCCATTCGGCGCGGTAGCGGTCGACGAAGGACGCGGTGTCCGCCGTACCGAGGATGTAGCCGACCGCGCGCCCGCCGTCCTCGACCACGAACGCCAACTCCGGCTCCAGGACGGCGTAGGGCGCGGCGAAGATGTTCGGCAGCAGGTCCGGGTCCGGGTAGAGGTGGCGGGCGTCCCCGCCCTCGTGCCCCGTGCGTACGCAGATGTCGAAGAGGGCCTCGCGGTCCTCGGGGCGGTACGGGCGCAGCACGGGCGACGGAGAAGTCATGCGCGGGATCTTGCAGGTGCGGGAGCGCTCCCGCAAGGGTTTGCCGCTCCTTGTCGTCGATCTCGCTGCTTGCCGCCGTCGCTCCCGTCTCTCCCGTTGCTCGTGGCGCCGGCGGCCGGTTCCGGTCGGCTTTCCCGGGTTGCCGTCTCGACCGACGGCGGGGAGGCTTGACACAAAAGTGCATGATCGTGCAACCTTTTGGACGTCCGTCAACTCCTGCCGCATCGTCGGGGGATGTTGTTGCTTGCGCGATCAATGACCTGGAGGTCGGCGCGTGGCTGAACCCGTGAAGATCAAGATCTGGTCCGACTACGTCTGCCCCTTCTGCATGCTGGCCGAAGGCCCGCTCGAAGAGGCGATCAAGGACGTCGGCGTCGAGGTGGACGTCGAGTGGATGCCCTTCGAGCTGCGTCCCCACCCCCAGCCCACCCTGCGGCCGGAGGACGAGTACCTGCCCAGCATCTGGGAACGGGCCGTCTATCCCATGGCCCGTCGTCTGGGCGTCGGCATCACGCTTCCCGCCGTCTCTCCCCAGCCGTACACGGCTCTCGCCTTCGAGGGCTATCAGTACGCGGCCGAGCACGGCCTCGGGACCGCCTACAACCAGCGGATGTTCCGCGCCTTCTTCCAGGAGAGCCAGGACCTGGGACAGATCGACGTCCTCGTCGCCCTGGCCGCTGAGATCGGTCTGGACGAGGCCGGGTTCCGGGCCGCGCTGGCGGACGGCACCTATCGGGCCCGGCACCAGGAGGCCCTGCGGGAGGCGGCGGCCCACCGGGTGCAGTCCGTTCCCACCATGCTCGTCGGCGACACCCGGATCGAGGGAGTTCCGCGTCCGGCCCAGGTGCGCAAGGCGCTCCTGGACGCCCAGGCACAGCAGGCGGAGGGCGACGTGTACGGCGCCTCCTGCGGCATCGACGGGAGCTGCTGAGATGCCCGCCACGCATCCCGCCGGGCCCCCCGCCCGGCGCCCCGCCACCCATCCCGCGCTCAAGGCCTGCCGGTTCGCGGGGCTGGAGCTGTGCAACAGATACGCCGTCGCCCCCATGACCCGGGTCTCCGCGACCGAGGACGGGCGGGCCACGCGGGACATGGCCGCGTACTACGCGGCGTACGCCGAGGGCGGCTTCGGGCTCCTGATCACCGAAGGGACCTACACCGACCGGGCTTTCAGCCAGGGGTACCTGCACCAGCCCGGCACCACGGACGAGGCGCAGGCCGCCGCCTGGCGGCCTGTCGTCGAGGGAGTGCATGCCGCCGGCGCGCGCGTCGTCCTTCAGCTGTTGCACTCCGGGGCCGTCTCGCAGGGCAACGGTCAGAGACGCGGCCGGGCCCGGTTTCCCGGTCGGCGTCCGGCTCTCGCAGGGGAAGATCAACGATCCCGCCTGGCGGTGGCCGGGTGGGGACGCCGAAGCGGAACCGGCCCTGGGCAACGCCCGCACGCACACGCTTGACAGTGATTACTTGCACATGCAAGATTAGTTCCCGCAGGGCAAGTTGTCGGCGGGGGTTGCGGAAAGCATTCACTTGCATGTGCAGGCAAAATGCAACGCGAAATGATCGCAGGGCAACTCGGGGGACGAACTGCTGATGGGTACACACGAAAGCGAACTGCTGGGCTACGCCCACGAGGCGGTCCGGATCAGCCGCGAGCACGTCGCGCAGGGCGGTATCCCCTTCTCCGGCGTGGTCGTGGGCGGTGGACGGATTCTGGGGACGGGCTTCAACCGGGTCCGCGAGGACAACGACCCGACCGCCCACGCCGAGGTCGTCGCCCTCAGGGAAGCCGCCGCCAAGTACGGGCTCCACGCCGTGGCGGGCGCCACCCTGTTCGCCTCCGGCGAGCCCTGCGCCCTGTGCTATCTGGCGGCCCGGTTCGCCGGCATCGGTCACATCGTGCATGCCGCCGACCGCAGGACCGCCGCCCGGTACGGCTTCGACTACACGAGCTCGTACGCCGTCTTCGCCGAGGACCCGGAGAACTGGCCCATCAAGGTCACCGCGCTGCAACTCCCGGAGGCCGAGCAGCCGTTCCAGGACTTCCTGACCCTGAGTCGCTCCCCGCGCTAGCCGCCGGACCTCCGCCACGCGGCGTCGCCGCCCGGGGCCGATGACTCCGCTCACCCGCACTTCTCGCTCACCCGCACTTCTCGTTCATTCCCGTTCACCCGGACGTTCCGCTCATCCTGCTCATCCTGCTCATCCCGTTCATCCCCGCTCACTCACCGCACGGAAGGACCTCCCATGCACTGGCTCTACCTCGCCATCGCCGTCGCTCTTGAGATCGTGGTCGCCATCGCCGCCGGAAAGGCCGAGGGCTTCAAGAACCGCAAGTGGACCGGCATCACCCTGGCCAGCGGCGCCGCCGCGACGTTCTTCCTCAGCAAGGCGCTGCTGACCTTCGACGTCGGCGTCGGCTATGCCCTGTGGACGTCCGTCGCGGGCGTCGGTATCACCGTCCTCGGAGCGCTGTTCTTCGGCCAGCGTCTGAACACGAACAAGGCGATCGGCATCCTCCTCGTCATCGGTGGCGTCGTCGGCCTCCAGCTGAGCGGCTCCGCCTGAGGGATGAGGCCTGAGCCCGGAGCCGGACTTCCGGTCCCGTAGATGCCGTACGCCTCGCACGCATCGCGCACCCCGCGCACCCCGCAACCATCTGACGCCTTCCCTGAGAGAGGACTCACCTCCCATGTCCAACGAAGCCAAGAGCTCCACGAACGCCTGGCTCTCGCTCCTGCTCGCCGGAGTCTTCGAGATCGGCTACGCGCTCGCCGTCGGCGGCAGCGAGGGCTTCACCGTTCTGACCTGGTCCCTGGTCGCGGTGGTGTTCTTCCTGCTGACGCTCTACGCACTGAGCCTCGCCCTCCGCACGATCGACGTGAGCATCGGCTACGCCGTCTGGGCGGGGATCGGCGCGGTCGGCGCCGCGGTTCTCGGCCCGCTCTTCTTCGACGAGACCCTCACCCTGGCCAAGGGCATCTGGCTGGCCGTCATCATCGTCGGAGTCATCTGGCTGAAGCTCGCCGACCGTACGAAGCCCGAGGCGGCCACCGCGCCCCGCTCCGAGCAGATCGCGGACCGGCCCACCGCGGTTCAGGTCTGACATTCCCCCCGCCGGTACGCCGCAGGTGCCCGCCGCCCCCTCACGAGGGGGCCGCGGGCACCTGCGGCGTACCGGCCGACAGGACGCCGTCCATCATCTCCGTGTCGGTGCTGCCCACCAGCAGGCACAACAGCCAGGGTGGTCAGGACAGGTCAGATCAGGTCTGACCAGGGCGGTACTGGGCAGGGCAAGGCGGTACTGGGCAGGGCAAGGCTGGGCATGGCGGGGCAGGGCGGGGCGCGCGGGCGGTCCGGCTGTCAGGGCATCATCGCGGCGCCGCGGGCCGGGGCCGCTTCGGCGCGGGTGATCACGGCCGGGACAGCGATGCCCGGGAGCAGCAGGTTCCACATCTGCTGGGTGCGCTCGGGAAGGTCCCTGCGGCCGCTGACGACGTTGGAGTACATCTGCATCCCCGTGCAGGCGGCGATCACGAACTCCGCGACCACGATCGGTTCGATCCCCGGCTGCAACTCGCCGCGCTCCCGCGCCTCGTCGAGACACGTGCTCATGATCCCGCGGAACGTCTCGTACGGGTCGGAGTTCAGGGAGTCGCCGATGGAGGACTGTTCGTTCGTCAGCCT
This sequence comes from Streptomyces sp. CNB091, assembly GCF_000377965.1. Taxonomy (NCBI): domain Bacteria; kingdom Bacillati; phylum Actinomycetota; class Actinomycetes; order Kitasatosporales; family Streptomycetaceae; genus Streptomyces; species Streptomyces sp. CNB091. The sequence goes on along the minus strand of NZ_KB899019.1, from coordinate 25,086 downwards.
CACGCCGGCCCGGAGCAGCGGGTCGCGCTGCAACTGCCACGACCACACGAGGGTGAGGTCGATGAGCCGCTGCAGTCCGCTGGCGGCGATCAGCGGGACGAGGGTGCCCGGCTGGCTGTTCATCACGGCCTTGGCCAGGTCCTCCTTGGAGCCGAAGTGGAAGTAGAGCGCCCCCGCCGTCACCCCGGCGCGCTTGAGGATGCGCGTGATGCTGGCTCCCGCGTAGCCGTACTCGTCGAAGACCTCCGCCGCTGCGAGCAGGAGTGCTCGACGGGTCTGTTCCGCCCGTTCTTGCTTCAGTGCCATGCCTCTCACCTTCCCAAAAAGAATGCTCCTTATGTTATCGGGGTGGATAGAGGGCGGGGCAAGTCCGTTTCGGTGGGATTGAGTTGCAAAAACAACAAATCGCCCCAAGCGGGTTCCCAGTGGGCCGCCCCTTGACGTGCCAAAAAAAGGAACATTATTTTTTGAGTCGGGCACGCGGGGTTGATCTCGGAACGCCTCTGTGTAGTCGCCCGCTCAAGCAACCGATCTTGGGGGGCCAAGTTGTCTGTTTCCGTTCGGAACCGTGAAGCGAAACCAGTCCAGCGGCGGCAGGTGCACCAGTGGCAGGTGCACAGACTTCGGGGGACCGCGAAGGGAAGACGAACTGGTCCGGGACTTCGCCCACCTGTGGACCCGCAAGGAGGCCATGGTCATGGCCATGGCGGCGGGGCAGGGCATGGCCGCCGTCATGAACCGGCTCGTGTCCCGCCGTCTGTCGTGGTCTTGTCAGGCGGCGCTGCGCAGCGCCTGCACCGCGCGGGCGAGCTGGTCGTCGGCGCTCGCGGTGTTGAGGGCCGAGCTGAGGACGTCGGCGTAGGTGGCGCGGGCGTCCTGGTAGTGCTTGCGGCCCTCGTCGGTGATGACGGCGAAGACGCCGCGCTTGTCGTCGGCGCAGTTGTCCTTGTAGGCGTAGCCGGCGCTGTCCAACCGTCCCACCAGGCGAGTTACGGAGCTCTGGCCCAGGCCGATGTGGTCCGCGAGCTCCTGCATGCGGCATTCGCCGTTCTCGGCCTGGGTGAGGGCCTCCAGGGCGCGGTACTCGGAGAGGCCGACGCCGTAGCGCCGCTGCAGGGTGTGTGCGAGCTGACGCTCCACGAAGGCGTGCAGGCCGAGGACGGCCTCCCACATGGTCTGGTCGGAGGCGGCGCGCGGCTGCTTGTGGATCGTCATGGAACGGCTCCCCTTCTCGACTGCGATGAACCACAAGATACATGCCCATGCAATCATCTGGGGAGTGGTGGTGCTCAGTAAAGGGACCCCGGCCGCTGTATAGTTGTTGGAGCAAGTAAAAGGTCAGTCGTTCATGCCCCCCAGGGTGCTGCATGCGTAGGCGGCCGAGACGAGCGTCATGTGCCGGTGCCAGCCAGGGTAGGAGCGGCCCTCGAAGTCGAGGAGTCCGAAGTCCTCGCCCATGCGGTCGACCGAACTCTGCGCCCCCTGGGGCGAACGGGCCAGCTCCAGCAGTTCGGCCGGATGGCGGTCGGTGATGTTCGTCAGCCAGATCCGGCCCGGACGCCCGCTGCTCGCGTCCCACTCGGCCATCAGCCGCCCCGCCCCGAGGCTGCGCTCGCCGTCCGGACGCAGCCCGCGTACGGGCGTGTCGTACGAGATGACCTGCCGGCCCGCCCCCGCCGAGTGCCGTACACCCCGGCGCAGCAGGAGGCCGCGCGCCGACTCCCTTGCTCCTGGCGGCACTTCGGGCCCGGCGAGCGTGGTCTGGCCCGGGATGGCGAGGACGAAGGCGTGCTCGCCGCCCTGGAGTCGCTGCGCCAGTGGCGCGACGTCGCACAGGGCCGTCAGGTCGGCCACCACCGGCGCCGTCCGCCCGTTCGACCATGACGTCATCTCCTGGACCAGGCGCAGGGCGTGCTCCCACAGCGGCTGGGCCCGCGTCGCCGCGGGGATCTTCGCCCGGTCGCGTACGGCCTCGTCGCGGGTGAACCGGGGAGGCAGGAAGAGGCGCCAGTCGACGGGGACGTGCGTCTGCCCGGCATCCAGGAACAGGCCGAGTCCGAGCTGGCAGTTGACGGTGCGTCCGGACTTCGGCAGGAAGCGCTGATGCACCCCGGCCGAGCAGTTGCCGCGCTTGGGCAGCACCGCAGGCGCCAGTGTCCAGGCCCGCACCGGCAGCGACCGGGCGGCCCAGCGGGCCAGCTCGCCGCGCGCCGGGGTCCATTCCCACGGGCTGGCGTTGACGAACTGGTGCAGCGAGGTCGACGCCGCCTCCGAGCCGGTCACGACGGCCGCCATCCGGCGCACCGTCTTCTTTCCGTCCGTCCGCAGCAGCCCCTGGAGGTACACCCGACCCCATCGCTGCTGGTCGGATCGGTGTAAGTGGCCGAACAGGAGCCGGGACAGATCGCCCGGCGGCCGGCCCGTCGCCATGTCGGGCGTCTCGTGCGTCGTCGTCACTGCAGGTCCCTCCCAGGTGAGCGTCGTTGAGCAGACTAACAAACATAGAGAATGTTCGTTATATTTCTAACCCAGGGAACGACTACTTGCCGAGGTCCAAGGAGAAGGCGCATGCAGGAACGCGCGGTCAGGACGCGCCAGGCCGTGTTGGAAGCGGCCGCCGACGAGTTCGCCGAGCGCGGTTACGAGGGCGCCTCCCTCCAGCGGATGGGCCGGCGGGCCGCGACCTCGATCGGCGCTCTGACCTTTCACTTCGGGAACAAGACCGCTCTGGCCGAGGAGGTGCGCACGGCGGGGCGCGCCCGCTTCGAGCGCTGTCTGGCAGACCTCGTGGCCGCCCCCGACCTCTTACGTGAACTGCGCACCCTGATCGGTGCGTTGGCGCGGCTGGCCCACGAGGACACCTTCGTGCGCGCCACCCGCCGCCTGGAGGCCGACGGCCCCGGGGACGTGGCGCCGTTGACCGAGGTCTGGCTCCCCGTGCTCCGCGGCCTGCTCGACCGGGCCCACGACGCGCGACATCTGCGTCCCGGAGTGTCCCCGGAGGACGCGATGGCCCTGCTGGCGCATCTGGCGGAGGGTGCGATGGCTGCACACGGCGCGCCCCGGGACTCGGCGTGGGACTCGGCGTGGGACTCGGTCTGGAACGTCGTCCTGCACGGCCTCGCCGCCGACCGGGCCGGTCAGGCGGGGAGGACGGACCTGCCGGACGTGCCGACGCCGCGGGCTTGATGACGGGCGTTCCGGCCCGTACTCCGGCCTGACGGTTGGTTCCGGCCCGTACTCCGGTCCGTACTCCGGCCCGTACTCCGGCCCGTGTTCCGGCCGGTCTCAGGCGGTCGTCCGCAGTGATCTCGCCACCGCGTCCGCTACCTCGTCCAGGACCTGCGCGCCGGGGCCCGCCGTCAGCCGGCTGCGGACCAGGGCGGCGCCGGCTCCGGCCCCCGGCCAGGCCTGGTAGACGATTCCGCCGGGACCCTGGTGGCCGAAGGCGCCGGAGCGGACGTCCGGGTGGAGGCCCTCGTCGAGGAGCTGGAGGCCGCCCTCGCCGTACGCGCTGATCCCGCCGAGCAGCGGGTCCAGGCCCTCGACCCAGAAGCTCCGCGCCTGGTCCAGCGTGCGGCGCGACAACAGCAGCGGTTCCTCGCCCGGGGCCCGTGCGGCGTCCGCCGCCAGGATGCCCTGGAGCCGGGCGAGGCCACGGGCCGACGCGTGCGCCCCCAACGAGGGGATGACCGCGTACCGCCGTCGGCTCTCACTCCACACCCCGGCGTCCGCGGGGAACGGCGCCGGGTTGTTCCACACCCGCCCGGAGAGGCCCGCCCCGCTGTCGCCCGCCCCGCTGTCGCCCGCCGCGCCGCGTCCCGTCCCCCCGCCCCTTCCGCCCTCGGGTGCCGGGAAGCGGGCGCGGAAGCCGGCGTCGTACGAGATCCGGGCGGCGTACGGCAGCTGGTCGGGCACGAGGCCGAAATGGATGTCGAGACCGAGCGGCCCCGCGATCTCCTCAAGGAAGAACAGGTCGAGCTCGCGGCCGTCGACCCGGCGGATCACCTCGGCGGCGATCCACCCGGCGGTCCACGGCCCGTGCAGCACACCGCCCGCCCGCGGGTCCTCCTCGGGGCTGCGCAGTTCGAGCAGCGCGGCCATCATCTGCGGGTTCTCGACATCGCGCTGGTCGAGGTCCGCCGCCATGCCCGGGAGCCGGGCGGTGAACGTCAGCACGTCCCGCAGCGTCACCGCGCCCTTGCCGCGCATCGCGAACTCCGGCCAGTAGTCGGCGACGGGCCGGTCCAGTGCGAGTGCGCCCATATCGGCGAGCAGCAGGACCGCCGTGGCCAGGATCCCGTGGGAGCCCGTCAGCACGGGTACGAGGGTGTCGCCGGTCCACGGAGTCCCGGTGGCCGGGTCGGCGGTCCCGTGCCACAGGTCGACGACCGTTTCACCGTCCCGTACGACCGTCAGCGCGGCCCCCTGGGAACCGGCCGGACCCGCGTCCCGGCAGGCACGTTCGAAGGAATGGCGCACGGAGGCGAATCCGGGCGCCGTGGTTCCGAGGACGCCGGCCGTCGTCGGACGGGGTCTGGGGCGCGGGAGGGCCTGCCGTACCAGTGAGGTCGTCATGTCAAGAACTCCAGGAGTGGTGGGGAGCCAGGGACGGGGGTGGGCGGTGCGTGGGCCGGGCTGGGCTCACACCTCGGGGGCGCCCGACGGGTAGGGCAGGAACTCCAGGTCGGTCAGGTCCTGTTCGGTCAGGCGGATCCGGTCGCCGCCGAGGTTCTCCGCGAGGTGGTACGGCACCGTCGTGCCTGGCAGCGCCACCACGTGCTCGCCGAGCCGGAGCAGCCACGCCAGGGCGACCTGCGCGGAGGTGGCCTCATGCCGGGCGGCCACCTGGGCGACCGCCTGCGTGACGGCGTAGTTGTGGCGGATGGCGCGCGGGGCGAAGCGGGGCTGGGTGCGCCGCCAGTCGTCCGGGGCCAGGTCGTCGGAGCGTGACAGCGCGCCGGTCAGCAGACCGCGGCCGAGCGGGGCGCCGGCCAGCAGCGCGATCCGGCGCTCCACCGCGTACGGCACGACGTCGTCGAGACCGCGGCGGGTGAAGAGCGACACCTCGGCGGCCAACGCCGCCGCCTCGTGCACGGCTTCGGCTGCGCGGGCCTCCTGGACGGTGACGACGGGCAGCCCCAGCATGCGGATCTTCCCCGCCCAGACCTGTTCGGCCAGTGCACCCCAGCTCTCCTCCAGCGGCACGCCGGGATCGACGCGGCGCAGCAGATAGAGGTCGATGTGGTCCACGTGCAGCCGGCGCAGGCTCTCGTCGACAGCGGACCGCAGCGCCTGCGGACCGCCATCGGGTCGCAGCGCACCGTCGGCGTCGCCGAGCAGGCCGCCGCCGGTGCACAGCACCACCTCGTCCCGGCGCCCGCGGATGGCCTCACCGATGAGCCGCTCGTTGTCCCCGGCCGCGTAGGCGCCGGCCGTCTCGACGAGGTTGACCCCGAGGTCCACCGCCTCCTGGACCAGCGATACGGCCTTGCTCCTGTCCCTGAGGGACGGGGCATAGCGGTACGAGAGTCCCATCGCGCCCAGTCCCAGCCGTCCGACGACCGGCCCGTCCCTGCCCAGTGTTGTGGTTCGCATCCTGCGAGAACTCCCTTCTCCACAGAGGAAAGCGACCACCTCATAGCAACAGCCCGCGGTGTCGAAGCACAGCATCCCGTTGCTACTTGCCGACCTCTGGACTACTTCGGGATGTCCACCGGGCCCGGAGCCGGTCCCTCGCTCCGGGCGTCAGGGAGCCGAAGCCGCCGCGTCCGGGGCGCCGGGGCCCGACGCCGTGATCCGCGCGATCGCCTCGACCGTCAGGGCGCGCTCGTGGGGCTCGGTCTCCAGGGCGCGGTGGATCGACAGGCCCTCGATGAGCGCGTCGAGCTGACGGGCGGTGGCCGGATCGAAGTGCCATTCCAGGGCGCGCCGACTGCGGCCCATCCAGGTGCGCGTGAGTTCGCGGTAGGCGGGCCGGCGTGCGGCGAGGGTGTAGAGCTCGTGGGTGAGGATCAGCTCGCGCTGGTTGCCGCCGGAGAGGTGGTGGACGAGATCGGCGACGGCCCCGCGCGCCTCGTCGGGGGTGCTCGCGGCGCCGAGGCGTTCCTCGAAGACGGCGACGATCGTGCCGGAGAAACGCGTGAACGCCTCGTGCAGCAGCTCGTCCATGCCGGAGAAGTGGTACGTCATCGAGCCCAGCGGAACGCCCGCGCGGGCGGCGACCTTACGGTGCGAGACACCCGCGACGCCCTCGTCGACGATGAGGTCCAGCACGGCGTCGATGATGCGGTCCCGCCGGTCGGGGTCGGTGCGCCCTGTCGCCACGCGGGGCCTCCTCGGTGGGCTCGGTCCTCCTCGCAGCATAGAGCGCGGGGGAGGGGCGGCCGTGCGGTCGACGGGGTGCCGGGCTGCCGGGTCGCGGGGTCGCCGGGGCGCGGGTCCCCGGTGGGAATGTACGATCGTACACTTCCGGCGTACGCTCGTACACCGGAAGTGAAGTGCTCCCCACCTGTCTGCCGAGGCCCGCTCCCATGAAGAACCCGCCGGTCATGGACGCCACCACCCGCCGCTGGCGCGCGGCGCTCTTCCTCTTCATGCTCGCCACCGGGGTGAGCATGGCGTCCTGGGTCGCCCGCACCCCGGCGGTCCGGGACGCGCTGGACGTGACGACGGGATCGATGGGTCTCGTGCTGTTCGGGCTCTCCGTCGGGTCGATGGCCGGGGTGCTGGCCTCCGGCGGGCTGGTGCGCCGACACGGCGGGCGGCTGGTGATCGCCGTCGGGGCGGGGCTGCTCGTGGCCGGGCTGCTGGTGATCGCCGGGGGCGCGGCGCTGGAGGTGTCGGCCGGGGTGTTCTGCGGACTCGCGCTGTTCGGCGCCGGGTTGGGCCTGGCGGAGGTGGCGTTCAACATCGAGGGCGCGGCCGTCGAACGGACTCTGGGCCGCCCGGTCCTGCCGGTGCTGCACGGCTGCTTCAGCCTGGGGACCGTGGTCGGCGCGCTGGTCGGGATGGGGCTGACGGCGGTCCGGTTCCCGGTCGGCTGGCACCTGGCGGCGATAGCCGTCGCCGTCGCGGCCGCCGGGGCGTGGACCGTACGGGCGGTGCCTGCGGCCACGGGGCAGGAGGGGCCGGAGACCGGTGACGGGGAGGCCGGTGACGGGGGACGGTCCGGAGGCGTGCGCGCGCAGGTGGTGGTCTGGCGGGACCGGCGGCTGGTGCTGATCGGCCTGATCGTGCTGGCCATGGCCTTCGCGGAGGGCTCCGCCAACGACTGGCTGCCGCTGCTGATGGTGGACGGCCACGGGACGAGTGCGACGGCCGGTTCGCTGACGTACATGCTGTTCGCCGTCGCGATGACGACGGGCCGGTTCACGGGCGGGCCCCTGCTGGTGCGCTACGGCCCGGCGGCCGTGGTCCGGGCCAGCGCCCTGGTGGCGGCGGTCGGCGTGGCGCTGGTGGTCTTCTCCGACAACGCGCTGCTCGCCGGGACGGCCGTGGTGCTGTGGGGCCTCGGCGCGTCGCTGGGGTTCCCGGTCACGATCTCGGCGGCCGGCGAGGGCGTGCGGAACGCTTCGGCCCGGGTCGCGGCGGTCTCGACGGCGGGCTACGCGGCGTTCCTGGTCGGCCCGCCCTCGCTGGGCTTCCTGGCCGACCATGTGGGGCTGCGGAACGCGATGGTGGTGGTGCTCGTGCTGCTGGGCGGCGCGGCGCTGATCACCCGGGCGTTGCGAACGCCGTCCTCGGGGGCGGGCGTGGAGCCGCCCGGTGCGCCGGCTCCGGGAGCCCGTCAGTCCGACTTGGTGTAGGTCAGGCTCTCGCCCGTCCCGGCCGTGGACCGGCGCAGGTCCCCGTCCGGGAGCAGGGTCAGCTCTGTGGGCTTCCCGGGCGTGCAGGAGGAGGCCGGGCGGCCGGAGGTCACCGTGGAGGGTCCGATGCGGACCGGGCCGTCCTCGGCGGGCCGGTCGGCGAGGGGGCGGTGAACTCGCAGCGGTACGTGGATCCGGAGGCGAGGGGCCCCTCGGCGGTGAGGACGAGGACCGGGTCGCCCACTTTCCCCTGCCGGATGGTCAACGTCCGTGAGGAAGTGCCCTGTTCGCCGAGTATGGAGCCGGCCCAGGTCCCCAGGAAGTCCTCCGGGACGGCGCCTTCCTGGCCTCCCTGCTGTCCGCCGTCGGTTTCGGCGGAGCCCGAGGGGCCGGGAGACGCGGTCGTCCCCGGGGCGGTGCCGTTCATGAACGCGTACACCGATCCGCCCGCCCCGATCGCCACGACCACGGCGACGGCGACCAGCGCGGCGGTGGCCCCTGCGGAGCGGCGCTCCGGGGCGGGCGGGGGAGCGGTGGGCGCGAAGTAGGACGGGGGGAAGGAATGTTCGGCGGTACGGCCGGGGGCCGGCTGCGGGGCCGGCTGCGGGGCGGCGGGGGTGCCGTACGGCGAGTGGTGCGGAGCGTACGGGTGGGGCCCGGGCGGTATCGGGGCGACGGGCGGCCGTGCGGGGCTACCGGCCGTCTCCGGGCTCGCCGGGGCGGCGTGGGGGTGCTGGGGGTGCTGGGGGGTGTGGGGGCGCTGCGGATGCTGGGCGCGCTGGGCGTCCAGGGTGCCTGGAGGGCCGTGCGGAGCCTGCCGGCCGCGTGGGTCAGCCGGCTCCTCTGACTCCTCCGGGCCCTCCGGCTCCTCCGGGTTCTCCGGCTCCGCCGGGTCCTCCGCGTCGAGCAACTCCACGGCATGGCGGCCGAGCTGGGCGATCAGGGTGGCGGGCAGCCAGGGTTCGTCCGTCTCCGTCTCCGTCTCCGCCTGCGCCTGCGTCTGCGTCTGCGCCAGCGCCTGCGCCTCGCCGAGACGGGCCAGGATCTCGCCGGTGCCGGGGCGGGCCGCCGGTTCCTTCGCCAGGCAGTCCCGGACGACGCCGGCCAGGTCCTCGGGAACCCCGGTCAGGTCCGGGTCCTCCTGGGCTATCCGGAACATCAGGGCATGGACCCCGCCGCTCTCCGTCGTACCGAACGGCAGCCGGCCCGAAGCGGCGTACGCGAGGACGGACCCGAGGCAGAACACGTCGCACGCGGTGGTCACGCGCTCGCCGCGCACCTGCTCGGGGGCCATGAAGCCGGGGGAGCCGACCAGGGCCCCGGTCCGGGTCAGATCACCGTCGGGCACGGCCTCCAGGGCGCGGGCGATCCCGAAGTCGATGACCCGGGGGCCGTCGATGGTCATCAGGACGTTGGAGGGCTTCAGGTCCCGGTGGATGAGCCCGGCCCCATGGATGTGCTGGAGCGCGTGGGCGAGCCCGGAACCGAGGAACCGTACGGAACGCAACGGCAGCGGCCCGTACGCCCCCGAGTCCGTGACCGGGGCGCCGGGGCGGCCCGAGAGGATGCGCTGGAGGGAGGGCCCGGCGACGTAACCGGTGGCGACCCAGGGGACGGGGGCCTCGGTGTCGGAGTCCAGCACCGGCGCCGTCCAGGCCCCGCCGACGCGGTGCGCGGCACGGACCTCCTGGCGGAAGCGGGCCCGGAATTCGGGCTGCTCGGCGAGCTCGCGGCGGACGAGCTTGAGGGCGACGGTGCGGCCGCGGTCGGAGCGGGCGAGGAAGACCTGGCCCATGCCGCCCTCGCCCAGGCGGCCGAGGAGGCGGTACGCACCGATGCGGTGCGGGTCGTCGGACCCGAGCTTGTCCATGGTGCGCTTCCTCCCCCGTGCGGCCCGCACGAGGATAACGCCGCCCCCGCACTCTTCAGCCGGCCCGGCGTTTGAGGACGGACCCGTGGCCCCGGGACGGGTCCGTCCCGCACTCTCCAGCCGGTCCGGCGTTTGAGGACGGAACCCTTGATCGGACAGGGGCGACGCACGCGACAACGCCGGTACTCCGGAGGAACCAACCCGGCAGGCCCGAGGCCCGACATCGGCACGGTTATGTCCTCAATCGCCGGACGGGCTGGGGGTGGCCCGGTCCGTAGTGGACAAGGTGTCCAGGGCCTCCGACAGGCGTTCCAGCACGCCCACCGTCTCCACCAGATCCTCCATCCCCAGCTCCCCCGCGAGCCTCGCGGCGAACTCCGCGTGCGGCGGGCCGATCCGGGAGACCGCCTCCCGCCCCGCCTCCGTCGCCCGCAACAGCTTCGCGCGGCGGTGGGCCGGGTTCTCCGCGTACTCCGCGAGCCCCCGCCCGACCAGCAGGTCCGCGATCCGCTGCACGCTCTGCCGGGTGATCCCCATCGTCCGGGCGATCCCCGCCACCGGCAACGACTCCCGCGTCACCGCCCCCAGCACCTGCCACCACGCCGCCGTGAGACCACCCGGCCGCGCCAACTCGTCGGCCACCGACAGGAACTGCCCGTTCAGCCGGAACACCGTCACCGCCGCCCGGCTCAGCAACTCCTGCTCGGACGGGACGCGCCCCGCACCCTCACTCACCCTGCAACACCTCATACGCGCTCGCGTCCGAGTCGTGGAAGAGCCGGTACCACGCGTCCAGCTTCTCCGGCCCGTACACCCCGAGCAGCGCGAAGACCTCCCGCGCGAACGCCACCGGCTCCGTCGGCCCGGCCGTGATCAGCCCGCCGTCCGTGACCGCGTCCGCCTCCACGTACCGCGAGCCGCCCGCGTACCCCGTCGCCGCGAGGTAGAAGGAGACCGCACTCGTGTGCGCGCGGCCGTCCAGCAGCCCCTCCCGGGCCAGCCCGGCCGTCGCCCCGCAGATCGCCGCGACCGGGACCCCCGCGTCCAGGAAGCCCCGGGCCGCCCGCGCGAACGGGGCGAGAGTGTCCCCCGCGTCCCACCCGGACGCACCGGTCAGGATCAGCAACGAGCTGTCCTGCGGGTGCAGTTCGTCCAACGCCAGCTCGGGCTGGATCCGCAGGCCGCCCATGGTCGTCACCGGCTCCCGGGTCAGCCCCACGGTCCGCACGGTGTAGCCGTTCTGCGCGAGATGGGCCGTCGTGTGGCCGGTCTCCCAGTCGGCGAAGGTGTCGTAGACGGCGAGATGTGCGGTTCTGTCGCTGCTGCTGGTCATGATGACCTCCTCGGCTAGATGACAGAAGACTGTCATGACGACAGTATGCTGTCAATGGGTGAGGAGGGGGACCCCACAGCCCCCGGACCCGACACCCTGCCGACCCATCCGCCCCAGGCCGTACAAGGTGGCCATGGAGGCGGCCCCCACCAGCGCCTACGCTCGCCGCATGACCCCTCATGCCCCTCATGCCCCGTCCGCCGACCCCGCGGCCGGTGCGGCCGTGAAGGCCGCGGACCGCGCGCACGTGTTCCACTCCTGGTCCGCCCAGGGCCTCATCGACCCGCTCGCCGTCGCCGGCGCCGAGGGGTCCTACTTCTGGGACTACGACGGCAACCGCTACCTGGACTTCACCAGCGGGCTCGTCTACACCAACATCGGCTACCAGCACCCCACCGTGATCGCCGCGATCCAGGAGCAGGCGGGCAAGCTCGCCACCTTCGCGCCCGCGTTCGCGATCGAGGCGCGCTCCGAGGCCGCACGCCTCATCGCCGAGCGCACCCCGGGCGACCTGGACAAGATCTTCTTCACCAACGGTGGGGCCGAGGCCGTCGAGAACGCCATCCGCATGGCCCGGCTGCACACCGGCCGCACGAAGGTGCTCTCCGCCTACCGCTCGTACCACGGGGCCACCTCCACCGCGATCAACCTCACCGGGGACCCGCGCCGCTGGCCCTCCGACAACGGCTCGGCGGGCGTCGTCCGCTTCTGGGCCCCGTTCCTCTACCGCTCCCCGTTCCACGCGGCGAACGAGGCCGAGGAGTGCGCCCGCGCCCTCCAGCACCTGGAGGACACCCTCGCCTTCGAGGGTCCGGCCACCATCGCCGCGATCATCCTGGAGACCATCCCGGGCACGGCGGGCATCATGACCCCGCCGCCGGGCTATCTGGCGGGCGTCCGCGAGATCTGCGACCGGTACGGGATCGTCTTCGTGCTCGACGAGGTGATGGCCGGATTCGGCCGCACCGGCGCCTGGTTCGCCGCCGACCACTTCGACGTCGTGCCGGACCTGCTGACCTTCGCCAAGGGCGTCAACTCCGGTTACGTACCGCTGGGCGGCGTCGCCATCAACGCCGAGATCGCCGCCACCTTCGAGACCCGCCCCTACCCCGGCGGCCTCACCTACTCCGGACACCCGCTGGCCTGCGCCGCCGCCGTCGCCACCATCGGAGTGATGGAGGACGAGAAGGTCGTCGAGCACGCGGCCCGGATCGGCGAGCGGGTCCTCGGCCCCGGCCTGCGCGAACTCGCCGAACGCCACCCCTCGGTGGGAGAGGTGCGCGGCCTCGGCGCGTTCTGGGCGCTGGAGCTGGTCCGCGACCGGGAGACCCGCGAGCCGCTCGTCCCGTACAACGCCTCGGGCGAGGCCAACGCCCCCATGGCGGCCTTCGGCGCGGCGGCGAAGAAGCAGGGACTGTGGCCGTTCATCAACATGAACCGGACCCATGCCGTCCCCGCCTGCAACGTCTCCGAGGCCGAGGCCAAGGAAGGGCTGGCGGCCCTGGACGTCGCTCTCTCCGTCGCCGACACGTACACGGTGCAGGGCGCGTAACCCGCGCCCCCGGCCCGCACGCCGGGTAACCGGACTGCTCGGCTCCGTACGCGATCGACCCTGTGCGCACCGCCGCCGTGCCCGGAATCGGGCACGGCGGCGGCTCTGGCTTAAGGTGACCCGAACCAGAAATGACCCCCGCCGGAAACGCCCGAGGCCGGAAACGGCCGACGCCGGAACGGTCGGTGTACGGGGGCAGGGGACGGGCAGGGGCAGACGGACGGATGGGGGCCGGCATGAGTCCGAGCGGAGGTGTGACGCGCAACACCCTGCGCCAGCAGATCGCCGACGCGCTGCGTGACGAGGTGCTGGCAGGGCGTCTCCCGCCGGGTCGGGAGTTCACCGTCAAGCAGATCGCCGAGCAGTACGGGGTCTCCGCGACACCCGTCCGTGAGGCGCTCTTCGATCTCTCCGCACAGGGGCTTCTCGTCTCCGACCAGCACCGCGGCTTCCAGGTGCGCGAATTCACCGTCGCCGACTTCCGCGCGATGGCCGAGGCCCGCGCCCTCGTCGTCGAGGGCCTCTTCCGCAACCCCGCCGAGCGGGTCGCGGTCCGGCCCGAGGGGCTCGCCTCGATCCGCCGCCGGGCGGCGGAGGCGGTCCGCGCGGCGAAGGGCGGCGACCTCGACGTGCTGATCGGGTACGACCTGCGGTTCTGGCGGGAGCTGGGGCAGTTCGTCCTCAACCCGTACGTCACCGACTTCCTCACCCGGCTCCGCGTCCAGGCCTGGGTGTTCGCCGTGCACCGACTGCGCCGCGACGGCATGGACGAGGACGTCCTGTGGTTCGGACACGAGGACCTGGTCGAGGCCATCGCCCGGGGCGACCACGAGCAGGTCCACGCCGCCATGCACTCCTACTACGCGCACTCGCTCGCCTGGGCGGACCGGCTGGAGGCGCGGGCGGCCGGGGGAGACGCCCCCGGACCGCCGGGCCCTCCGGGGGCCGAGGAGTCCGGGGAGCACGGGGGGCGGCCCGGGGAGTCCGGGGAGTCCGGGGAGCCCGGAGCCCCTGGCGAGCCCGAGGTCTCCGGGGCGTTCGAGGCCTCCGGGGAGACTCCGAAGACCCCGGGGCACTGTGCGTGAGGTTCGCCCCGCATTACGCTGTTCCGACGATCGCCCGAACCCGTTGGAGAGCGAGACTTCGTGGCCTGTGACCTGTGGCTGGTCCCCCTCGTCGATGTGCTGTGCCACAGCGCCGACAATCCGTTCGCCGAAGAGATCGCCGTCTACGACAAGGCGCTGAACGACGCCGGGCTGCCGCCCGTCCCCGTCTACGCCTACATGCCGGGCCTCAACGGGGAAGTCGCCCCCGTGGCCGGCTTCGACTACGACGCCCTGCACTTCCTGCGCCGCGCCTACCTGCTCCAGTTGAGCGGCCTGGCCGTCACACCCGTCGCGGGTCTCGACGGCGACTACGAGCAGCTCCTCGAAATGTTCGAGCAGGCCGCGCAGCAGTCGCATCTGGTGTGGCACTACGACCACGCCGGGGCGTACGTCCCGGTGGACTTCCCGGCCCCCCTCTCCGACGACGCGCTCCTGGCGGGCGGCGGACCGCTGGGCTCCGCGCACGGGCTGCTGCGCGAGCTGGAGTTCGTCGCCCCGTCCATCGGCATCGACCCGGCCAACCCGCCGGCCGCCCCGCAACCGCCCTCCGGCCCCACGGCCCTGGAGGAACCGGCGGACCCGATCCCCTACGACGACAGCCCGTTCGCCCGGGAACGCCACGTCTGGCTCGGCCTCCACGCGGCGGCGACCCGCAGCCTGGCCCAGGGCTCAATGATCATCTTCAGCTAGCACAACGCCGGAGCCCATCTGCTTCCCATCGCGGACCGGGACGCCAAAATCAAGCCCGTCCGCTTCCCATCGCGGACCGGGACGCCAAAATCAAGCCCGTCCGGCGATTGAGGACCGGGGGCCCGGGGGCAGCGCCCCCGGACTCCTCACCTCGCCCCGGCCCCCTCACCGCGGCGGCGACTCCGGCGGCCGCTGCCGCGGCATGTTCGGCCGCGCCGCCACCGACGGCATCGAGAACCGCCCCGGCGCCGCCGACTCGCCGCGCCCCCCGGCGCTCCCCGTCGCCAGGGCCTGCATGCCCATCGGCGCGGGCCCCGCCCGGAACTCCACCATCCAGTCCGCCGTCTCCGACCGCACCAGCTCGGTGACGTCCTCGGAGAACCTCCGCAGCACCCCCAGGCACCGGTCGGCCGCCTCGCTGGCCGTGCCCTCGGTCGGCCCGAGCATCTCCCGTACGCACTCCGACGCCCAGTCGAACTGGAGCACCTGGAGCCGCCGCTGCACGGCCTGGGCCGTGGCGAGGTCTCTTATCCACCCGGAGGTGAGGCCGAAGTACCGGTCGCAGGCCATGCACGCGGCCCCCAGCAGCAGGGACAGATAGCCCCAGCCCGCCGAGCCGCTCAGGGTGCCGGTCAGGTCGAGCAGCGGCAGGGCGGCCCCGGCGACCACCCCGGTGGCGGCGCCCATCCGCAGGGCCCTGGCGGCCCGGCGCTTCCAGACCCGGTCGTTGAGATACCAGTCGGCGGTGTCCAGCGCCCCGGTCTCGACCCAGCGGTAGAGCTCGTCGAGCCGCTCGGCCGGCTCGCCCCAGTCGCCGAGGGGGAACGGGCGCCCGGTCAGATCGCGCCCGGCGGGGCGTTCCCTGCCCGGATCGGAAGCGGAATGCTCAACTCCGTTTTCACCGGATCCCGCATCGGACTCCTTGCGGGGCGGCCCCTCGGGCTGCATCTCCGGCTGACTCACCGGGGCACTCCTCTGCACTCTGAACGGACGGGACGGACGCGTAGGGCTTCCCGGAACCGGACCCGTCCGGCCCGGAGAGGGCGGGGCGGGCCGCGCGACCGACGACCCCTGCCGGGTAACTCTGCGTCACCGCACATGCACGCTCGTGTGTCGATGCGCATGCCCTTCCTACCGCCGAATGGTGGGCCATGGGGTCGGAATCGCGGGATTCCCGCCTGCGTACGGCCGCTGGTCAGGTATAGGAGCACTCGCGCCGCTTCCTGAATCTCACCCGAAAGAGTTGGTCCCTGGCGGGTGGAGCGCGGTGACCGGGGAGCACGTAGGCTCGGCTTACCGAAACATTCGTCGTCGAAATGCCAGGAGTGACCGTGATTCCCGGTGGTGGTCAGCCCAATATGCAGCAGTTGCTCCAGCAGGCCCAGAAGATGCAGCAGGATCTCGCGGCGGCCCAGGAGGAACTGGCCAGGACCGAGGTCGACGGACAGGCGGGCGGCGGTCTCGTGAAGGCCACCGTGACCGGCTCCGGCGAGCTCCGCGCCCTGGTGATCGACCCCAAGGCGGTGGACCCGGAGGACACCGAGACGCTCGCCGACCTCGTCGTCGCGGCCGTCCAGGCGGCCAACGAGAACGCGCAGGCGCTCCAGCAGGAGAAGCTCGGCCCGCTGGCCCAGGGCCTGGGCGGCGGGGGCGGCATCCCCGGCCTGCCGTTCTGACCGGCCCGGGCCGACCGCTCTGACCGCCCTGACCGTTCTGACCGGACCGGACGGAGCCGGGTCCGCGAGGCCTACTGGTACCGACCCGTACCCACTACGGTACGGAGCAGAAAGCAAAGAAAGGCGTTCCGTTGTACGAAGGCGTTGTTCAGGACCTCATCGACGAACTGGGCAGGCTGCCCGGCGTCGGTCCCAAGAGCGCGCAGCGGATCGCCTTCCACATCCTCCAGGCCGAGCCCACGGACGTACGACGGCTCGCGCACTCCCTCCTGGAGGTCAAGGACAAGGTCCGGTTCTGTGAGGTGTGCGGCAATGTCGCGCAGCAGGAGCAGTGCGGGATCTGCCGGGACGCGCGCCGCGACCGGAGCGTCATCTGTGTGGTCGAGGAGCCCAAGGACGTCGTGGCGATCGAGCGGACGCGTGAGTTCCGGGGCCGCTACCACGTCCTGGGCGGGGCGATCAGCCCCATCGAGGGCGTGGGCCCGGACGACCTGCGCATCCGCGAGCTGCTGGCGCGGCTCGCGGACGGCTCCATCACGGAGCTGATCCTCGCGACCGACCCCAATCTGGAGGGCGAGGCCACCGCGACGTACCTGGCGCGGATGGTCAAGCCGATGGGCCTCAGAGTGACCCGGCTGGCCAGCGGCCTGCCGGTCGGCGGCGACCTGGAGTACGCCGACGAGGTCACCCTGGGCCGTGCCTTCGAGGGGAGGCGGTTGCTGGATGTCTGACACCACCGCCGTACGCCCCCGTCACGTACCGCAGTCCACTCCGCTGCCCGCTTCGTTTTCGTCCCCTTCGCTGCCCCTTTCGCTGTCCCCTTCGTCATCCCCTTCGTCGTCCGCTTCACCGTCTGTGACCGCGCCCACGGGAGGTCCCCTCGATGTCTGACGCCACGCTGAACTCCGTCACGCAGGACCCGGGCGACTTCGCCGTCCAGATCGCGGACCAGATCAAGACGTTCATCGTCGCGGTCACCGAGGTGTCCAAGGTCGACGAGCCGGAAGAGGCCGTCCCGGTCCTGCTCCTCCAGGTCTCGCAGCTCCTGCTCGCGGGCGGCCGCCTCGGCGCGTACGAGGACGTCCTGCCCGACGAGAGGTACGAACCGGACCTCGGCCCCGAGCCGGACGCGGACGGCCTGCGCGAGCGGTTCGCGGTGCTGCTGGAGCCGATCGACGTCTACTCCGAGGTCTTCGACCCGTACGAGCCCCGCAAGGCCCCGGTCCCGCACCGGATCTCCGACGACCTGGCCGACCTGGTCACCGACCTCGGCCACGGCCTCGCGCACTACGACGCCGAGCGCACCGCCGAGGCGCTGTGGTGGTGGCAGTTCTCGTACTTCTCCAACTGGGGCTCCACCGCCTCCGCCACCCTCCGCGCCCTCCAGTCCCTGGTCGCCCACATCCGCCTCGGCCAGCCCCTGGAGGAGCTGGACGGCCTGGACACCGACCAGGACCCGGGCGAGGAGGACCTCGCCGAGGAGGCGGGCCGCGTGATGCTGGAGGAGATCGCGGGACCGCTGGGCCTGCGCCCGGTGAAGTAGCCGGAACATGCAGGACCGGATTCTCGTTCACTCGTTTGAGCAGAGAATATAAGGAAACGCTTCTACCCAGTTGCGGCGTACGCTGAGGTACGAAGCATGAACTGGGAGATCAACCTTCACTCATCGGTGGAGCTGTGGCTGCTCAGGCTGGCGGAGGAGGATCCCGTGACGGCTGACCTTGTCGAAGCGGCGGTCGACACGCTGGCTGACAGCGGGCCCACGTTGGGCCGACCGCTTGTGGACCGGCTCCAGGGGTGCCGTATCCACAACCTCAAGGAGCTGAGGCCGGCCAGCTCCGGCAGGAGTGAGGTCCGCATCCTGTTCGTCTTCGATCCGGGGCGGCGGGCCATCCTCTTGGTGGCCGGAGACAAAGCGGGCCGGTGGAGCGACTGGTATCGCGAGTCGATCCCGGTGGCCGAACGCCGATACGACGAATATCGGGCCGTGTCCGGTGTGCCCGAGAACCCTGGAGGTGCCCGATGAGCGAGCACAGCAGCTGGACCGAGGTGAAACAGCGGATGCGCGGGGCCGCCCCGGAGGTGACCGACGCCGAACGGGAAGGCCGCAGGCAGGCGGCGCGTACCGCAACCGAGGCGTACGTGCTGGGGCACCATCTGCGGGTGATCCGCGAGGAGCAGGGCCTGACCCAGGCGCAGGTGGCCAAGTCTGTCGGCATTTCGCAGGCGCGGGTTTCCCAGATCGAACGGGGCGAGATCCACAACCTGGAGAGCATGCGTACCTACGCGGCTGCGCTTGGTGCCAGGATCAAGGTTTCCATCGAGTACGGGGATCGAACGGTCGGGGCGGCCTGACGGGCGGTCTTCGCCGAACGCCCAACGAGCCTTCAGGCCCCGCCGGTTGGGCGGGGCCTCCGCCACTTGACCTCAACCGTGCCTGAGGGCCGAGGCTCCTGGTGAACGGCCGACGCAACGGCCGCGCCCTGCAAGGAGATTCCTCATGAGCGCCAACCAGGCCCCCGCCACCACGCCCACCGTCATCGGAGTGCCCGCCCCGCAGGAGGACGTGGACGCCATCGTCGCGTTCGTCGCCGGCGTGCAGCACGCCCAGCAGAACGCGCTGCCCGACGCCTTCCTCGACGGCTTCCGCGAGGACGCCATCTGGACCACGGCCCACGGCAAGCGGCTGACCGGCCTGCCGGAGATCAGCGCCTTCACCCGCAAGGTGCTGCCCCCGCAGGCGGACTCCCCGGTGACCGCCACGTACAGGGTCGACTTGATCCTCTTCGTCCGCCCCGACATCGCCGCCGTGAAGATCCGCCAGCGCCCGGCCACCCGGGACGGAGGCCGGTTCCTGGACGAGGTATTCCACGGCCAGGAGGACCCCTCCGAGCTGATGGCCGCCCACCCGGAGGCGGTCCCCGGCACCCCGACGTACGTACTCGCCAAGGACGACGGGGTCTGGCGTATCGCCGCCGCGCAGAACACCCAGATCTTCGACGTGGAGACGCTGACGGCGGGCTGAACCGGCCGGGGGTCGAACCGGCAGGTCCGCCCGAGGCTCAAGCCCCGAGTCGCGAGCACCCGTCGGGTGCCTGTTCGTGCTTCTACGACACACGGTCTTCGGATCGCTCCAGAGTCGGGACGACCTTCCCGGTGGCGTCTCGCTGCCGGGATTTCGTGTTCTCCGGGTGGAGTTGGACCTTGCGTAAGGCGCGGCTGCACGACCGGAGTCCAGGGGGCCCGTTCCACGTATCAACTGGGCGGCGCGAGTCCGGGAGGCAGGTGCCCCGCTGGCCATCAGGCCGTACCGGCTGCATTTCACCGCGCGTCTGTTCCCCTGGACCGGCTCGGCTGTGGCGCCCATCGGTCTGGCGTTCGCGGTCCTGGAGATCGGCGGCGGGCCGGGTGCGCTGGGTGTGGTTCTCGCGGCGAGTGCCGTGCCGCAGATCTTGTCACCGTGGCCATGGCAGCACACGCCTACCTGGCAACGGTCCGTCGGCCCGTCAGGCACCGACTCGAAATCGCCCTCGCCGAAGCGAGTGACTGACACACTTGTGGGCGGGAGCATGAACCACGCGGTGGGCCGGCCTGACAACGCCCGGCGTGGGATGGGGTGCGCCGATGAGACCACGAGCAGGCGCCCGGCGGGTCCGGGGCACCGTCCCCGGACCGGGCGGCGGGCATCGCCCGGGGAACTGTTCTGTGCCGGGGCCGCCGAATCCGCCTGGCACCGGCGTGACATGTCATCGACAGCGCGGAGGTGCGGACTTTGACAGGCATGAAGGCACATCCCTCGGCGGAGGGGCCCGCGGAGGGGCTCGATGAGCTGCTGCACCGGGTGCGGCGGCACGCCTCGCGGACATCCGGACTTGGATTGCGGGACCTGCTGGACTGGCTCGGTCGGCGGATTGGTGCGAGCGTCGCGCTGATCGACCCCACGGGCGCGGTCGAGGTGGCGAGTGCCGGTTTTCCCCATGAGATCCTGCCCTCGCTCGGGGCGGTGCTCTCTCGGCTCTCCGGCGGGCAGTTGGCGGCCGCCGCCACAGTGGCCGGGACGCTGCACATACGCCTGGAGATCCTCGCCGCCCCCGGCCCCCGCCCCGTACTCGTCGTCGCGGGCCCCGCCGCGCTCAGCCGCGAAGCCGCGCTCCTCGCCTCCCACACGGGCGGTCTCATCGCCCTCCTGCAGCGAGTGCAGCAAGCCGACGCGGCCTTCTCCCGTTACCGGAGCAAAGCGGCACAGTTACGGCTGGCCGTCTTCATGGCGCTGCTGTCGGGAGACCTGACCCTGGCCCGCCGTATGACCGTCGGCGCCGTGCCCGCCCTTCTCAATGCCGACGCCCTCCGGGTCCACCTGCTGCGCTGCGCCCCGGACGACCGTGACCGCCTCGTCGAAGAACACCTGGACCCCGCCGGATACCACGGCCTCGGACTCATGATCCGCTGCCCCGTCTACGAGGACCACGTGATCTGCCTGATCGCAGCGGACCCCACCGGGAACAGCGCCGCCGGGAAAGGCGGCTCCCGCACGGAGGGGGGCTCCCGTCCGGGTGCGTGCGGCACGGCGGGCGGTCAGGCTCCTCCTGGTCTCCCGGAAGCGCTGCGCCGCCTCGTCGGCGCGCGTCGGCACTACGCCCTGGGCATCAGCGAACCCCATCCGCTCACCGCCACCGCCGAGGCGTACGACCAGGCCCGCCACGCCCTCGCCATCGCGCGCGGCGCCCCCGACCGGATCGCGGACTACGAAGGCCAGGAGCCCCTGGCCCGTCTCCTGCCGGCCGGCGAAGCGCAGCAGTGGGCCACCGGCTTTCTCCGAGCCATGGGTTCCGCCCCCCGTATCACCGTCGACATCACCCGCCTCGCCCTCACCTTCCCCCAGAGCGGAGTGGCCCAACTGCTCGGCATCAGCCGCAACACCGTCGCCGCTCATCTCAAACACGCCGAGAAGACCCTCGGGCTCGACCTCCGGGACACCCGTACACGAGCCGCGCTCTCCCTCGCCATGGCGATCACCGGATTGCCGCGCGTCCGCGAAGCCCCCGCCGCCACCGCGCCCACCCTCGACGACCTGCTCCGCACACCTGCTGCCGCCGCCTGGGCCGAATCATTGCTCGCCCCACTGCGCTCCCCCGAACGGAAAAGCCTCCGCACCACCCTGCTCGCCTGGATCGAGGCAGACACCGACGCACGGCGAGCCGCCCAACTGCTCGGCATCAGCCGCAACACCGTCAGAACCCGACTGCGCAGTGCCGAGCGGGCTCTCGCACGCGATGTGCTGATCACCGGCTCCGGCGTCCATGAGCTCGTCCACGCCTTCCACACCACCGGCGAACTCACCCGGCCCAGCTGACGGCACCCCACCGGCTCGAAGAGGACCGCTGACCGGCGTCGACAGGCTGCGTTCGCCGGCGCGGGTCCCGCCAGCCCGGCCGGCCCGCCAGTGAGCCGCCCGGGTGCGGGGGCGGGCAGGCATCATCGCCTGGCGCCCACCGAGCTCAGCCGGTGGGCGTAGAGCACCCGATGGCAGAGGCTGCCGCATTCCTTGGTTTTGGGCCCATGTTCGGAAATGGACCACAGCCGGCCCGAACCCCGCTCGACATAGAGGTCCTCAAGCCCTGTGGCGGACTCAATGGGCTGGCCGGTCAGGGTCAGTGCGCTCTTGTCCCAGGCGGCCCGGTGGAGATGGCCGTTGCGGTTCTTCCCCCTGCTCACGTTCACATAGAGCTTGCCGTTGTGTGCGGCCGCTCCCTGCGCACCTCCGTCGGGCAGCGGCAGATAGTTGGCCCAGCCCTGGGCGGCCACCGCACCGGACCGCTGCTCCAGCGCGGCGACCGGGTAGGAGGCGATCCGGCCGGTGGACGGGTAGTGGGTGGAGGGGTGACCCCCGACCTGCGGTCGGCAGTACTCGCCCATGAGGAGCCGGTCGGGCACGGTCGTGCGGTCGAGGGAGAGATAGGAGGCCTTCGGCGCGCCTGAGGACACACAGGCGAAGGAGGGGGATCTGGGGTTGGACTGGGTGGCCTTGAACTTCCAGGCGGCCACCTGCGGCATGACGTACCGGTAGCCGAAGCTGTACCAGACGTTTTTGTGGCGGCCGACCTTCGTCTTCGTCTGGACGTCGGCGGTGGTCCTCACACCGTCCGTGCAGGTGCCCAGGGCCGCCCCGATTCCTGTCGCATTCGGGTTCGATGCGGGTGGGCCGTCGGCAGCGCGGCGGAAAACCTGAGGGGGAGAGTGGGTGTCATGGCCGGGCCGCTTTCGTAACACCCCGGCTCCCGTGTCCGGCTGAGCGGTCCGAGCGGCCGTCATGAGGGCGTCGGACAACTGGTGCGTCGGCGGCTCACGTCCGGCGCGGCAGCCGGGGTTCCCGCCGTCCGGCTGCGCACTGTGCACACCCACGGCGCGGACCTGCGCACGATGCACCCTGTCCGGCACATGTCCCTGCTTTTAACGTGGTGCCACGAACTCGGTGATGTCAGCGTCTCCCCGCCCATGGCACAGGGAGCCGGCACGCCAAGAGCCAAGGACAGATCACATGAAGCGCAAGCTCACACTCCTCGGCATTCGGAATACCGACTACCTCGCGCGAGGTGATGGTGCGAATTAGTCGGACTGGCAGTCAGGAGAGGTCAGCTGTAGCGCTTTTACCGAGCAAGGAGGAGACATCATGAGGTTGAAGCACATGGTCCGGTCGACCGCAGGTCTGGCCGTCGCTTTGGGCACAGTGCTGGCTCTGGGTACGGCCCCGGCCTACGCAGCGGACAAAGACCTGACCCTCAGGGGTCGCGGCACCGCGCACTTCAAGGACAACGGCGACAGGTTCACTGTATGTGACACCAACTCGGACGGCCACGGCGTTCAGATGTCCCTGTACCGCGCCTCTGACCGCAGGATCATGTGGACGATCACCGACGGAGGTGACGCGGGCTGCGACGGTAAGACGTACAACATCGTGGGTTCCACGAAGTACTTCATGAACCTCTGTTGGAGCGTTCCCGGTGCCGCATGCGCAAAGTCCTCCGAGTTCAGTGAGAGCTAATCGACTCGCAGCTGTTCAACGGCTGAACGATTCCCATCTCCGGTAATCAATCGGGGACCGGAAAAGTGAAGTGCTACCGGAGTGCTGAGGCGCGCCAGAGTCCTACCGTTTCGGCTGGTGGGACTCTGGCATGGGTGCTGGTTCCCCCACCCACTCCAGGGCTTCGGCGCGGTGATGCTCTTCGTTCCGACTCCCCGGAGAACTCCGATGCGAGGCGGTCGGCCGGCACGTCAGCAAGTGCTGGCTGTCCAACTGCATGTGCGTGGGCCGGAGATGAGGTGCTCAGTCGACCAGCGCCGTCGGTAAGCAGGAGGCTGCGGCCCCGTTTCAGGTCAACGTGATGCTCGGAGGGCACCTGTCGGCTGTGGTCTCAGCGACCGCGCCGACCAGGACCACCCGGCGCGGGCCCGCCGGGCCGCGCGAGAGCCCCACCGTGCGGGCACGGTGGGGCTGTCTGCTCGGGTGGCTCAGGCGGTGCCGAAGTCCCCGGCCCGGACGCCCGTGACGAACGCGGTGAACGCGGTGGCGGGAATGGTCAGGGCCGGGCCGCTGACGTTCTTGGAGTCGCGGACGGGGACGATGCCGTGCGGGGTGGCGAGGTTGGTGGCGACCTCGACGCACTGGCCGCCGTTGCCACTGTAGGAGGACGTGAACCAGCGAGGGGTTTTGGCTGTCACGGGTGCCCTTCCGACGTTACGGGTGCTGCAAGTCTCCAGTCTTGATACCCGCGACGAAGGCCGTGAATGCGCCGGCCGGAACGCTCAGGCTTGGGCCGCTCGTGTTCTTGGAGTCGCGGACGGGGACGATGCCGTGCGGGGTGGCGAGGTTGGTGGCGACCTCGACGCACGCGCCGCCGTTGCCGCTGTACGAGGACGTGAACCAACGAGGGGTTTCGGTCGTCACAGGATGCCCTTTCGTAACTTTCTGATCATGGCTACGGAAGCCGCTTGCGACAGCGCCTCTGCCTGTAGTTGATGGTAGGCCGTCAACAGGGGGAGGACGAGTGTGTTGTTGCGTTCCAGGTACACGTGCTGGGCGGACTCGGCGTACGACATGAGCGAGCGGTCGGGCATGGTCAGGATGTAGAGCGGCAGGCTGAACGGTCGGCGTTCCCCCATCTGGAACGGGGCGACCTGAAGCACGGTGTTCGGCTGCTCGGCGAAGGCCAGCAGCCGGTCGAACTGAGCTGCCATGACGGCCGGGCCACCCATCGGCCGGAGAAGGCATCCCTCGTCCAGGACCGCGAACAACAAGGGGGTCGGGGAGCGCACGAGCGCGGCCTGTCGTTGTGCCACCAACGCAACACGCTCATCGGCCTGTTCCTGAGTGATCGCTTCCCGGCGTACGGCGTCGGCCTCCAGCGTGGCCGCGTGCTCCGGTGTCTGGAGCAACCCCGGGATGACTCCGACCTCGTACAGCCGGATCTCCGCCGCGCGCTCCTCGTGCTTCACGTACGCCGGGAATCCCTCCAACAGTGCCGTGTACCTGACGGCCCGGCTCTGACGCTGTAGGCGGTCGCCTGTGCCGAGCGCCCTGTCAGCCTTTGCCGCAAAGGCGTCAGTTGGAGACCGTCTGCCAGTTTCCACGGCGGAAATATGCGCCCCCGAGCACCTCATGAGGGCGCCGAGCTCGTCCTGCGTCAAGCCGCGCTCGTCCCGCAAGCTGCGGAGAAGTGCTCCGAACGCGGCGTTCGCCGACCGCTCGGGATCCAGTTCCTTCCGGTTCACCATGCGACACCTAACTTGCCTGGCAGTTTGCGTAAGTTGAAGACATCTCGACCGTAGGTCACGCTGAATCGCCCCGGTAGTCAATTGGCTACAGAGAGGAGCGATAGGTGTATGGCGAGAACGTTTGCCCGAATGCGCAGGAGCCTCCCGATCTCCCGGCCCTCGGAACGCTTGTGGTGGACACTGCCCGGGGTGACCGGGTGGGGGAGTTCCGTGGGGTGGCCGGCCCTTACTGGTCGTTGCGGCCGGTGGGTGGTGGGGCGGAGTGGGAGGCGGAGCCGC
>NZ_KB899018.1:0-63498 GCF_000377965.1 Streptomyces sp. CNB091 | reverse complement strand
CAACCGGCAGCTCAAACGCGCCATGTTCCTCTCCGCCTTCGCCTGCATGAACGCCGATCCGGCCTCCCGCGCCTACTACGACAAGCAACGCGCCCGCGGCAAAACCCACACCCAAGCCCTCCTCCGCCTCGCCCGCCAACGCATCAGCGTCCTGTTCGCCATGCTCCGCGACGGCACCTTCTACGAACCCCGCACGCCGAAGGACGTCGAGCTCGCCGCATAACCCCAGCAACGCTGAACCACCCCAAACCCGACAGGGTCCCTTGACGAAAGACATAGAGGCACCCCCCCCAAGCGAACGCCCGGCGGATGCCCGCGTCTCCGGCCGGGCGCTCTGCTGCTGCTCCGCGACGAGCTGGGAGATCGGGGAGCCGAGAGGGCGGCGACCCGCCTTGATAGGCAAGCCGCCACTTGCCCATTGTGGGGGCATGGCGGACGATGCCTTCAAGGCCCTGGCCGACCCCACCCGGCGGCGCATCCTCGACGAGCTGACGGAACGGAACAGCCAGACACTGGACGAGCTATGCGCCCGGCTGGCCGCCAGACACGGCCTGGGCCTGTCCCGCCAGGCGGTCAGCCAGCACCTGGCCGTCCTGGAACCGAACACGACGACGAGCGCCCTTCCTCTTGCAGAGACGAGATACCGCACGCGGCCGGCAGAGGGCAGAATCACCCCTGTACATGCCCAACTCCAGGCCAGGACGGTTTGCCACATTGGGGAGATATGTCCGTTTCTCAAGAAGTGGGTAAAAACAGCCCCTCGGACGCATAGACCCGCAGGTCACGAACTGTGGTCCCCGCGCACGCGGGGATGGTCCCCTGGACGCGGGTGCAGCCGAGCTGTCCGTACGGTGGTCCCCGCGCACGCGGGGATGGTCCCGCCGGCCGCGACCGAGTCGTCCCCAGCGATGTGTGGTCCCCGCGCACGCGGGGATGGTCCCGGCCCCGGAACGGCCTGGATCGAACTGGACGCGTGGTCCCCGCGCACGCGGGGATGGTCCCAGGGGCCAGGGACTGTCGGCGACCGCGGCTCGGTGGTCCCCGCGCACGCGGGGATGGTCCCCCCTCGGTCAAGCAGAACCTTGAGCGGATGCTGTGGTCCCCGCGCACGCGGGGATGGTCCCTTCGTGGTCATGGCGAGCAACCAGCAAGCCGAGTGGTCCCCGCGCACGCGGGGGTGGTCCCCAGTACGCCGACCAGGGCAACGCCGAGCGTGCGTGGTCCCCGCGCACGCGGGGGTGGTCCCGCGAAGCCCACCGCGACTGATCCGATCGGCACTGACGGTCAGCAGTGCCACCGAGAAGTCACCTGGCCCTCAAGCCAGCCCAATTCTCGCACCACCACGACAACTTCATCAGCGCAACTGGCAACATCGAGATCGGTGTCCTGTTGCCCAGAAATCCCAGGTCACGCTGCCGGACGGCATAGCCGGAGTCGTCCTGCGTCCGCCAGGCCGGCACGCTCTGCTCGACGGATCTGTAGTGTGCGGCAATGACAAGAAGCGAGCGGCTCGCGGAGCAGTTGGACTGGTACTGGCGCAAGAACCTGCGGCCACGGCTGGACGGTCTTACCGACGAGGAGTACTTCTGGGAGCCGGTGCGCGACTGCTGGAGCATCCGCCCACGTGGCACGTCGGCCGCATCGACGTCGGCGGGTTCAGGGGAGTGGACGATGGACTGCGCGCCCCCTGCCCCGGAGCCGGCGCCGGTGACCACGATTGCCTGGCGGCTGGCGCACATCATCGTCTCGTGCCTGGCCTATCGGGTCGAATGGTACTTCGACGGCCAGGACTTCGACGCCGAAGCGTTCGCCTACGCGGGGACCGCTGACGAGGCGTTAAAACAGCTCGATGAGATGTACGGGAGATGGAACGCGGGGGTCCGCGAACTCTCGGACGCCGACCTAGACAATCCGCCGGCGATGGGTCCCGAGTCGTTTCCCATGGAGAACAGGGTCCTGCACGTCAACAGGGAGCTGATCCATCACGGTGCCGAAATTTCCCTGCTGCGCGACCTCTACCGCTGGCAGGACGGGGCCGCACCGCCCCGAATATGAGCCGGGTGCGGTGCCAAGCGGCAGTCGACCAGCCGCCCCCGCCACCCAAACCCCGCCGTTCGAATTCTGAGCTGGGCAAACGCCCAGACGCCGCCAGTGGTCATGTCATGCCCAGCTCAGAAACAGGCACTTACGGTCCCCGCGCACGCGGGGGTGGTCCCGAGCGGTTCTGCGAACTCGAGCGGGGCCACGGACGGTCCCCGCGCACGCGGGGGTGGTCCCGCAGAGCGTCCTCCGTTGCCTACGACGAGAACGTGGTCCCCGCGCACGCGGGGGTGGTCCCCACACGTTCAGGAAGACGGAGCTGAGACCCGTGTGGTCCCCGCGCACGCGGGGGTGGTCCCGCGCACGTGAACATCCCCAAGGGAGACGGCCTGTGGTCCCCGCGCACTCAGGGCTGGTCCCGCCTGCCAGGCCAGTTCGCCTTGTTGGAGCAGGTGGTCCTCGCGCACGCGGGGTGGTCCCGTGGTGACTCTGTATGCCTACATGAGCCGGATGTGATCCCTGCGAACGCGGGGGTGGCCCCCAAGATCGTTCTTGCCCAATTGGGCAAGCCCCGTGGTCCCCGCGCACGCGGGGGTGGTCCCGGCTTCGTCACCGAGACGCGGTTCCCGGTGCAGTGGTCCCCGCGAACGCGGGGGTGGCCCCGTACGGGGACTCGGACACGTACGCCCTCGGGCACGGTCCCCGCGCGTGCGGGGCCCATGGGAGTCACGTTGTTCTGCCTCGGCGACGGGGACACCCCGCTCGCCATGGCGCCCCTACTTCTCCGGCACCCTCCATGGCCGACGCTCCGCGAGTCATCGACAACCGAGCCCGGCAATCGGACCCACCTTGATAGGCAAGTCCCTACTTGCCTATTGTGGAGTCATGGCGGACGATGTCTTCAAGGCCCTGGCCGATCCCACCCGGCGGCGCATCCTCGACGAGCTGACGGAACGGAACGGCCAGACCCTGTTCGAGATATGCGCGCGACTGGCCACCAGACACGGCCTGGGCCTGTCGCGCCAGGCGGTCAGCCAGCACCTGGCCGTCCTGGAAGCGGCGGGCCTCGTCGTCACACGCCGCCAGGGTCGCTACAAGTTCCACGACCTCGACACCGAACCCCTTGAGCACATCGTCAGCCGATGGCTCGGGCCGAAAGAACCGGAGAGCACCCCATGAGGATCAACCTGACCAGCGTCTTCGTCGAAGACCAGGAGAAGGCCCTGCGCTTCTACACGGACGTACTGGGCTTCCAGAAGAAGCACGACGTCCCGGTCGGCGGCGAGGACCGCTGGCTGACCGTGGTCTCGCCGGAGGACCCCGACGGCGTCGAACTCCTCCTGGAGCCGAACAAGCACCCCGCCGTGAAGCCGTACACGACGGCCCTGGTCGAGGACGGCATCCCGGCCACCGCCTTCGCCGTGGACGACGTACAGGCGGAGTTCGACCGGCTGAGCAAGCTCGGTGTGCGGTTCACTCAGGAGCCCACGGAGATGGGCACCGTCACCACGGCGGTCCTGGACGACACCGTCGGCAACCTGATCCAGATCATGCACACCTCCTGACACCGCGCCCAGGACCGGCGCGGAGCGCCCTCAGGAGTTCGGGTAGGTGAAGCAGACCAGGATCGTGCGGTTGGCTACCACCAGGGACCAGTACGTGCGCCGGTCGGACGAACCCTCCCTGCAATACTTGGAACCGGCGTCCGACGGGGCACGGTAGACGCCGGAGACCACCAGGACATGGTCGTACGGCTTGGGCACGCGCTTGGCCCGGCAGTCGACGGCGGTGGTGGTGCCCAGCGACATGCCGTCACTGGTGTTGTTGCCGAGGATGCAGTAGCGCTTCACCCAGACCCGTTCCAGGCAGAGCTTCGCGGCCCCCGTGCGGGAGTGGTAGCTCCAGGACGTACGGCCCTTGCCCGTCTCACAGCTGACATCGCTGCCCCCGGTCCGCGTGACACGGAAGAGACCGGCACGACTAGAGCCGCAGGACACGGCCTCGGGCGGTACGTCGACGTTCCAGGCGCTACCGGGCCCGGTGCGGTGGATGGGCAGGCAGCTTCCCGCCCGTACGCGCCGGAACGCCTCCGTCGTCGGGTCACTCACGGGCGGCGGCTCCACCGCACCGCCCCCGCCGGAGCCGCTGTCCTCGCCGGAGCCGCTGTCTCCGCCGGAGCCGCTGTCTCCGCCGTCACCGCCCGAGCCCTCGTCATCGGCGCCCCCGCTCCCGCCGCCGATGCTGACATCCACGCCGAACTCGACACCGGGGCCACCACCCGAGTCTCCCGATTCGTCGCCATCCCTCGCCCCGGAGGAGGAGGCGGGCGGCCGGCCGGAGTCCGCGTCCGGCCCCCCGCCCCCGCCCCTGCGCCCGGACGCCCCGCAGCCGGCCACCGCCAGCAACACAGGCACCAGAAGCCATACCAGCCACACCCGGAACGGCGCTCGCCGCGCACTCTTCATGGAAGACCCCCGTCTCAGAGCAGTGCCATCCAATATCCCACGAGCGCCCTCCGAACTGACCTGCATTTGGGGGATGTTGAGCCTGACGCGCTCGCCTCCTAACCCTCGCCTTCCGGCCGGACAGCTGCCACCTCCGCCCACACCGTCTTCCCGATCGGGTTCCGGGGCTCCCACCCCCACCGCGACGCCAGGCACTCCACCAGGAACAGGCCCCGCCCCGACTCCTGACCCTCCGGCGGCAGCTTCGGGTCCTCGGGCGTCCGGCCGAGCACGGCGTCCGAGACCTCGATACGGAAGCGGCTCGCGGGACCTTCGTAGTCCACCCGCACATGGAAGTTCCGCCCCCGGAGCCGCCCGTGGCACACCGCGTTGGCGGCCAGCTCCGCCACCACCAAGGCCACCGAGCACGTCGCGTCCGTCATCGGACCGAACCCCCAGTAACCCAACTGCCGCACGACGGAAAGGCGGGCGAGCCGCGCACCCCGGGGCGTGGAAGGGAACTGCCGGGACAGGGAGCCGTAGCCGTTGGCCGTCAGCCCGAAGCCGCGCGGAACGGGCCGGACCGCTTCTCGCGTATCGCCCCTCTCCGCCTGCTCTGCCTGCTCCGCCGTGGTCGTCCTCTTGCCGGTCATGCCGACCATCCGTTCGCTCGACTCTCCTCACGTCACCCACACGTGCGAGTTCCGTGACGTTCCGTACTCAAGAGTCGGCAGCGCGGCCTAGCCTCGGAAGGTGACAGCGCCTTACCTCGAAGGCCGTAAGAAACGGAAGTAGCGTCGTGGCCAAGCCCATTGACCCGCAGTCCTCCATGGCTGCGCTCTTCGGATCGCGCGTACGCAAGTTGCGTACGGCGGCAGGACTCACCCAGACCGACGTGGGCGCGCTCACGCATGTGGTCGGCAGCCGCATCGCCCAGATCGAGCGCGCGACCGGGGCGAAACCGACCTTGGAGCTCACCCGGGCCCTGGACAGGGAGCTGGTGGCGGACGACCTGCTGATCGATCTGTGGCCGTACGTGTACCGGGAGGCGTTTCCGAACTGGTCGCAGGCGGTCATCACGTACTCAGCACGCGCGAGGGTGATGCGCCAGTACGCCGCACACGTGGTGCCCGGCCTGCTGCAAACCCCGGCATACGCGAAGGCGTTGCTGAGCGCGAGCCGGTCGCTGCGGGACGACGAGCACTTGGAGGAACGTCTCGCGGCCCGGCTCGGTCGCCAGACCCGGCTGACCGGCCCGGACCGTCCGGAGCTGTGGATCATCCTGGACGAGGCCGTCCTTCGCCGCCCCGTCGGAGGATCGACCGTGATGCGCGACCAGTTGGAGCACCTCCTCAGGATGGCTGAGGAACCCAACATCACGGTCCAGGTACTGCCGTTCGATCAAGGCGAGCACGACGCTATGGGCGGTTCCCTGACCCTGCTCGTGATGCCCGATGGCAGCCATGTCGCCTACACCGAGGGCGCGCACTATGGCCAGTTGACCGAGGAACCGGACGAGGTCGAACGGTTCGAGCTGACCTACGATGACCTCAGGGCGATGGCACTGCCGCCGCTCGCCTCGCTCGACCTGATCCGATCCGTGCTGGAGGCTGACTACCGTGCAGCAAGTGTCCCGTCCCGATCTGACCGCCGCCGCCTGGCGCAGCAGCAGCTACAGCAACCAGGAGGGCGGCGAATGCGTACAGGTAGCGGACGGATTCCCCGGCGTCGTCCCCGTCCGTGACAGCAAGGACCCCCACGGCCCCGCCCTCGTGCTGACCAGCGTTGCCTGGACCGCGTTCATCGGCACCGTAACCGCCGGATAGACCCGCGCGCCCACCTGGTGACGCTCGACCGATCCCGTACTGGAGGCCGATTTACCGTGGAAGCCGCATCGCGTCCCGATCTGACTGCCGCCGCCTGGCGCAAGAGCAGCTACAGCAACGAGGAGGGCGGCGACTGCGTGGAGGTGGCGGACGGATTCCCCGGCGTCGTACCCGTCCGGGACAGCAAGAGCCCCCAGGGCCCCGCCCTCGTGCTGACCAGCGCCGTCTGGACCGCGTTCATCGGCATCGTAACCGCCGGATAGACCCGCGCGCCCACTTGGTAACGCTCGACCGATCCCGTACTGGAGGCCGATCACCGTGGAACCCGCATCCCGTCCCGATCTGACCACCGCCGCCTGGCGCAGCAGCAGCTACAGCAACCAGGAAGGCGGCAACTGCGTGGAGGTGGCGGACGGATTCCCCGGCGTCGTCCCCGTCCGTGACAGCAAGAGCCTCCACGGCCCCGCCCTCGTCCTGCCGGCCGCCGCCTGGACCGCTTTCGTCGACGCGGTCGCCGCTCACTGAACATGCGTCAGCAGCCGGCCCCTGGCCAGGTTGCGTGCAGCGATGCGGAGCCGCATACGAAAGGTGGATCATGGTCGACCGATTCACTGACGGGCTCCTGACACCCACCGAGACGTCCTCGCACCTTGAGATCCCCTACACGACTCTCAAGAGCTGGCTGAACGAGAAGGCAGCAGGGCCCCGCTCGTCCACGCTGTCGAGCCGACGCGCACGAGGCAGCCCTCCGTACCGTTCATCGCAGTGCCCGAAGCAGCCCACGTGCTGTGGTCCCTGAGGACCTTGGGACTGCGGATGAGCGAGATCAGGGAGGCGGCGGCAGCCGTACGGGAGACCTTCGACACCCCGTACGGCCTCGTCCCCAAGCGCATCGCCACGGACGGCGTGGACATCTTCGTCGAGCACGGTCTCGGGGACCTCCGCCGGGCCAGGGACGGCCAGCCCCCGTCCAGGAGGTCGTGGCGCAACACCTTCGCTACCTGCGTGGGAAGCGGACGACGACTTCCGGAGGTGGGCTGTGAGCCAGTGCTGGAGTCCGCGGTGCCGGACTTGGTAGGCGGGGCCGCTGTTGCGCAGAGTCCGGCAGTGCAGGCCCCAGTGGCCTCGTGGGGACGCCCTCGCCGTCATCCTCCCGCTGCCGAATGGTGGGGCGAGGTTCCGGCCCGAGCGAGTGCAGCTCACCTTCAAAGCCCGAACCGTGCCGCAGCCGAGCGAGCAGGCGCAGAAGACTTGATGCTCCCGCGCCTGCCGGTCGTACCTCCCAGCGGGTCAGGATCGCTCCTTGCGCGTGCGCATCGGTATCGATCCCCCTGCCACGGTTCTGTGTCTCGTTGCTCGCTACCTGGCGGCGGATGCAAGAGGAGACGCCACTGATTACGCCTGCGCGCCGTTCTCGGGTGTCCGATGGTCACGCATCCGGTGCGGAGGTGGTCTCGTATTCGCATGTGCGGCTGGTGAATCCGTGTCGACGTGTGCCGATGACGATAGCGAGCGTGGGGAGCAGGAGCGCGAGTGTGATCCAGCCCAGGGAGGGAGGCCCCAGCACGTTGAGGGTGATACCGCCGATGATCCCGCCTGCGGCGATCCCGATGTTCCAGCATGTGGTGAGAAGTGCTTGTGCGACGTCGCCTGCTGCACCCGCGGCGTCAGCGATCGCGGTTTGCAGCAGGGTTGAGGCACCGCCGTACGCGAGTCCCCACAGGGCTGCGCTGGCGTACACGAGAGCGGGGGTACCGGAGAAGACACTCAGGATGAGAGCGGCTGTCGCCAGGAGCGTGCAGGCGAGAATCATGAGCGTGCGCAGGTGCCGGTCGATGAGTACGCCGGTGAGCCAGATGCTCACGAGTGAAACCAGACCGAAGGTGAGTAGCACCGAATCGACCTGACCTGCCATGCCGAGCGGGGCCAGGAAGGGGGCGATGTAGGTGAAGAGGATGTTGTGCGCGAACACGAACGTCAACGTCACGACGAGGATCGGGGCGACCCCGGGTAGGCGGAACGTGTGGAGCAGCGGCAGTCGTGCGCCCTTGGATTGGCCGGGGAAGTTCGGAACGCTGGCGATCACCCATACGAGCAGCGCGAGAGTCACCAGCGTGATGATCCCGAATGCGAATCGCCATTCGACGACCTTGGCGAGGAACGCTGCTGCGGGGACTCCGACGGACAGGGCAACGGTCCCGCCCGCCATGGCGATGGCCATGGCCTTGCCGCGCTGGTGCGCGGGGACCATCCGCCGAGCGTATCCGGCAAGGAGCGCCCAGAGCATGCCGCCGACGATGCCGCCGAGGAACCGCGCGGCCAGGGTGAGCGCGAAACTGTCGGAGAGGGCGGTGACAGTGTTGGCGATCGCGAACCCCGAGATCGCGAACAGCAGCAGGTGCTTGCGTCGCCAGCCGATCGTCGCTCTCGTCAGAGGGACCGCCGCGAGAATCGCCCCGATCGCGAAGACCGTGACGCTCTGTCCCGCAGCCGCCTCACTCACTCCCAGGTCGCGGCTCATCTGCGACAGCATCCCGGCGGGCATCGTCTCGGTCAGGAGCGTGATGAATCCTGTGGCAGCCAGCGCCAGCAGACCCGCGATGGGGAACCGCGTCTCAGTGGCCGGAGGAGGTGGTGACGTATCCGTTCGTGTCATATCGTTATCATCAATGTGTGACATTAGTGTGAGGGTCAAGTGCGGTTGCATCGCAGCCCGGACGTAAGGGGTGGGGGATGCGGATCGGGGAGCTTTCTCAGCGCACGGACACGCCGGTGCGGATGCTCCGTTACTACGAGGACCAAGAGTTGATCGAGTCCGAACGGCTCCCTAACGGGTACCGGCACTACGAGGACTACGTTGTCGATCGGGTGCGGCAGGTCCGGGGCTTGCTCGACGTCGGCCTGCCGACGCGGATCATCAAGCAGATCCTTCCTTGCCTGGACAGTCCGCAGGCGATACATCTGCCGTACGTCACCCCGGACATGATCGCGACACTCGAACACGAACGGGACCGGATGGCAGAGAAGATCGAATGCCTCACGAAGAATCACCGAGCCATCGACGACTACCTCCACGCCGTGAGCCGCGAAATTCGAGCTTCCTGATGAGGCGCCCCAGTACGTACGTCTGCTGACCTGCGGCGCCTGGCAGCATCGGAGCAGACGGCGCGGGGTCACGGCCCGAATCGGGCCTGATCCGCCGTTACGCGAACTGGAGTGCTTTGCGGTGCTCACAGTCGAGTTGCCTTGCCCGCTCCGGCGACCGGGCCGGGCCGGGCCGGTGAGGACGAGCCGGACGGGGCGGGTCGCGCGGTGGTAGGTCGGCAGGTCCGGCAGCAACCCCTCTCCCGGCGACGGGTGCTCCCCGGCATGGATCTGCCCGGCGGGCAGGGCCGCCGCGGCGCGAGCCGGAGCGGGCTGCACGACGTAGCGCGGGTCGATGTGCGATTAGTCGTCGCCCAGCAGCTGCCGATGTACTCCGCCCTCGCCGTATCGGCGACCTGCCGCTCCGGCGTTCCCCTTCCGTGACGAAGTCCGCCAGATGCGCAGTCCACGATCACGGGGCCCGGTCCCCTGCGCCTGGCGCGGCTTCAGCTTGCCGTCTGTCTGGCGAGTTCGAGCCCGTGCAGACCTCATCAGACAGACGTCAAGTTCAGGGCGTGTTTCTCGACTTTTCCACTGGTTCCGCACCCTGGCCCCCCGGTCCGGCGCAGGCCAGGTGACTGACCTTTGGGTAACCACGCACTTCCAAGTCAGTTCTTGTATCGCGTTCCATCCTGCGTGAACAGTGTTCTGCATGAAGACGCGATATGAACGAATCAGCATTCTCGGCCTGGGAGCCATGGGACGAGCGCTGGCGAGTGCGCTCCTCGGTGCCGGTCGCGAGGTGACGGTCTGGAACCGCACTCCAGGGAAAGCGGGTGAACTGGTCGCGCGTGGTGCGCGGGAGGCGTCGAGTCCTGAAGAGGCGATCAAGGCCGGCGATCTGACGGTCGTGTGCCTTCTGGACGACGCCAGTGTCCGCGCGACGCTCGCACCAGCCGTGCGGGAGTTGGGCGGTGGCACACTGGTCAACCTCACCAGCGGCTCCGTACGGCAGGCGCGAGAGCTTGCCCGATGGGTCGAGGGGTACGGGGTGCACTTCCTGGCCGGTGGGATCATGGCCGTACCCACGACGGTCGGGACGCAGGGGGCCTTCATCCTCTACAGCGGTGCGCGAGACGTGTTCGACCGTGTCGCCCCGGTGCTCGGCTCCATCGGCCGTTCTCATTGGGTGGGCGAGGACCCGGGGTTCGCGGCGCTGTACGACATGGCCGCGCTGAGCGGCATGTACGGCATGGGGGCCGGGGCCGATCACGCCGTGGCGTTGGTCCACGCGGAAGGCGGCGACGTCGAGACGTTCAGGCAGGAGGTGCTCCAGCCCTGGATGGAGCAGATGCTGCCGATCACGGTCGCCGGGGCCGACGTGAGCGAAACCGTCCCGGACGAGTACAACCCGGCGATGCAGGCGACCGGCCTGGAGAACATCCTCTCCGCCTCCGGGGAGGCGGGCGTGCCCACGGATCTGGCCGGGCACCTGCGCGCCTCGCTGTGGCGGATGCGCCGTGCCGTCGACGCCAGTTGATCCCGCACCAGGAGCTTCCACGAACAAGGGGGCAGCCCGGCTACCACGAGGCAGATGCGTAACCCGCCCTACATGCCCTCGACGCCGCGATGGATGTCGTCGAGGGCGAGTGGAAAGCGCTGATCCTCTGGGCGCTGGACGAACGGCTCCGTCGATTCGGCGAGTTGCGCCGTAGCCTCCCCGGCATCAGCGAGAAGGTCCTCGCCCAGCAACTTCGCGAGCTCGAGGCGGACGGGATCGTCTGGCGGACCGTGTTCGAGGAGACACCTCCCCGAGTCGAATACGAACTGACCAAGGCAGGCGCCGAGCTCTACGCGGCCCTCGAGGGTCTGGGAGAATGGGGCGACCGGCGCATGCGCCAGCTCGACATCGTCCCCACCCACGGCAAAGAGCAAGCCGAGGCGTAGAAAGCCGGTTCTGAACTCCGTGCCGGATCAGGGCCGTGGTTGGGGCGTTGGTGATGGGTCCAGGCGGCTTGTGCGAGGTGGTCCTGGGGAATGACCGCAACGGGGGCCACGGCCGCTCGGCGCACGGCGCATCGACGGTCTGATCGCCGAGGACCGGCGCGGCGAGGCGGTCAAGACCTTCATGACCAAGGCCCAGGGTATGCCCGCGTTCATGGTCGGATCGATGCGGCTGATGCCCGGAGTGTGGTCGAACCTCAAGGCAATGGCCCACACCCTGCCCTACGACATCGCGGTCATGGGCGACACCCAGCAGGGCAAACCCCTCACCGCCGAGGTGTGGTCGCCCGCGACCGCACCGACCCTCGTCATGACCGGCTCCAAGAGCCCGGACGGCTTCCAGAGCGCCGCGCGAGCGGTCACGGAGGTGCTGCCCGACGCCGACCATCACACGCTCCAGGGCCTCAATCACGGAGCGGTGGTCATGGCGCCCAAGAAACTCGCGCCGAAGCTCATCGAGTTCCTTCAAGGCTGAGCTTGTTCTTGATCTTCTGGCTTTGAACGGCGTCCCGAACTTGTTCACCCAGGCGGGGGTCCGACGGGGGTTCAGGAACATCCGCGATCTTCTGCTCTGCCCGGCCCGTGTCCCCCAACCCCGCGGCGCCGGGCCCGGACGGCCACCCGGCGCCAAGAACCGACGCCCGGCACCCCGCTATGACGTGGGCAAGGCCGCCCGCCTCCTGGGCACAGCTGCCCGGGCCCGGGAGTCCTCGGGCGCCGCACTCCCGGAGGCCGAGCGCGGCGATGTCGAACGCATCACCACCAGAGCCCTCGCAGCGCTGGGCACAGAGATGCCGCACAGCCGGAACACCACGGGGAGCTACAGGACGCGCCGCCGTCGCTCGGGCCCGGCACCTGGACAGCCAGTACGCGCTGCAACAGGCCATCGTCGACGCCCTCGGGGATGACGCGACCGATCCCGACGCCGCGTTCCGCGCCCAGGCGGCGACCAGCGCCTGCTTGGCCGCGATGCACACGGCGCTGACACGTTGGACCGAAGACGACGGACACACCAAGCTGCCCGACCTGATCACACGGGCGCTCGCCGCGTCCTTCGGTGATGACGCAGTCGCCACCTACCGGAAGGACTGAGGCGGCCCACGAACGTCTCCCGGGGGGCAGGCCCGAATCGGCCGACGCCCTTGTTGGCGGGGCTACCAGTCACCGAGCGACACGGACCCGGCGCTGCCTCCTGCCTTGACCACCGAACACGGCACGGTTTCGGTGCCTCCCGAAGTGCTGAACAGCTGAACAATCGCTGTCGACGCTCGCACTCCGTGAACAAAGCCAGACCCGAGGCCACTCGGAACCGGAGATGAGAAACAGCTGCTTACTGGTGTCACTGAGCACTTACCGGTGACATCCCGGATCTACCGATGCCGCCGCGCCCTGTCGAACGGCGCGGCGAGATTTTCCAGATTGACCGAAAAGAATTCCTCCGCAGCTGCCATCTCCGCTTCGCGGCTTGGTTCACGGCTTCGTCCGAGGCCCATCGGGGGGGCGCATCGATGGGTGCATCGCACACACCTGGGCCGCCGTCCGGCAGCCAGGTTCGCCCCGGCGCCCGCCCTCACGAGCGCGCCGCCTCGCGAGTACCACAACACCCTGAGCCCACTGGCCACTTCTCGACAAAATCACTCTGCCTACGGACTATGCCGCAGACCGGATCATCCGCCGCACAAGCATGTCTACGATGTGGTCAACCCCTGACAGGAAAGACCGCTTCCGCTTTCCTCCGATGCGCCAAGGTGATCTGCACCTTCTCGGAGCGGCGCATACCTTCTGCCCGGTAGAACTGAGGGAACCGCATCCATGCCGAAACCCGCACCAGCCAGTCAGCACCGGCCGAGGAAAGCACCGAGGGCCGCGATAGCCCCGCTCGTGGCCGTGTTGTCGGCGTGTGCCGTCGCCGGAGCCGTGGCAGCGACTCTGGCGCCGTCGGAGGCCCGCGGCTGGGTCGTGGCGGTGGTGCTCACCGCCTGGGTGGCGCTGGCCGTCACCCTTGCCACCGCTCACGGCGTCACCCGGCGGGCCCGGCGCTCGGCGTCGGCCAAGGGCGCGGAGGCCGAACAGCTCAAGGCCTCGCTGGCCGCTCTCGAAACGGACACGGCGCACACCGCCGATGTGGCGCTGCCCGCGTTGATCCAGCTGGTACGCGGCGGGGTGAAGGCCGCCGACGCCCTCGGCCGGGTCCCGCTGCCGCGCAGCCCGCGTCAGCGCAAGCTGCTGCACGTCCTCGCGACCACGGTCGAAGGGCAGGCGCAGCAGACCGCCGCGCTGCGGACGGAGAGCACCCGGGTCCACGACGAGCTGGGAGCGGAGAACGCACGGCTCCGTGAGGAGCTGCACGCGCTGACCTCCGAGGTGGACCGGTTCACGCGTGAGACGCTGCCGGGCGTGGTCGCCAGGCTCCGTGACGGGGAGTCCGGCGCCACCGTGCAGTCCGAGGTGTACCTGCCGGAGCAGCCGCTGCTGCGCGCGTCGGTCGAGGCGGTGCTCCGGGAGCTCGCGCTCAGCGAGCGCCGCGCTCTCGCGGCGACGACCGCGTCGGCCAAGGCGCTCAGCCGGGTCCAGGCGAAGTCCGTCAGCATGCTCGCCGATCTGCGGAACATGCAGGAACGTCACGGCGAAGAGGTGTTCGGGGATCTGCTGAAGCTGGACCACAGCACCTCGCAGCTCGGCCTGATGACCGACCGGCTGGCGCTGCTGATGGGCGGCCGGCCGAGCCGCGCCTGGAACAGGCCGATCGTCATGGAGAGCATCCTGCGCGGCGCGGTCGGCCGCATCGCCGCCTATCAGCGCGTACGGCTGCACTGCTCCTCCAACGTCTCCATCTCCGGTTTCGCCGCCGAAGGCGTCATGCACCTGCTCGCCGAACTGATGGACAACGCCGCCAACTTCTCCCCGCCCATCGACGAGGTGCACGTCTACGTCGAGGAACGCGGCACCGGCATCGTCGTCACCATCGAGGACAGCGGTCTGAAGATGGCCGACGCGGCGATGCGACGGGCGGCGGACTCCGTCGCCGGCCGCATGACGGACCTCGCGACGCTCCAGGGCACCCGGCTCGGCCTCGCCGTCGTCGGACGGCTCGCGCTCAAGCACCGGATCAGCGTCAACTACCGCCCGTCCTCGCGCGGCGGCACCGGCGTGGTCGTCCTGCTGCCCCGGCATCTGATCGCGCAGGAGCCCCGGGAGAACAACCACCCGGCTCCGGTTCAGCGGGCGGTCGCCGCACCCGCCTCAGCCGCACAGGCGCCCGCGCCGACGCCGCCCGCGCCCGCGCAGCCCGCGCCCGCCTCCCCGGCACCCGTACCGGCACCGGCACCGGCACCGGCACCGGCACCGGCTTACCAGACGCCTCCCGCCGCACCGGCTTCCCCGGCGCCTCCGGTCGCACCCGAGCCCACGCCCGTACAGCCGTCACCGTCCTCCACGCCGCCGCCCGGCACTCCCGTGCCCCGGACGCCCTCCGTGCCCGGAGCGGACGCGCCCGCCGCCGTGACGCCTCCGGCGCCCGCACCGGCGGAGAACCACCTCGTGGTCCGTCCGCGCGAGCACGGGCGGGCGGCCGCGAGCCCGGCGGTGAGCTCCACCCCCGGCGGTCTGCCCGTACGGACGCCCGGCCGCACCATGGCAGAGGCGGACCGGGAGCGCGGCCGCCACCGCGGCTCGCCCGCGCCCGCCGCTCCGGGGGGCCCGCGCGGCAACACGCCGCGGACCTCACCGCCACGCAGCGCGGGACAGCAGTTCGGCGCCTTCCGGCGCGGCACCCAGCCCGCGAGCAATCCCGGAGGCAGTCCAGGCAGTCCCGGAGGCGCTCCCGGACATCCCGAAGGCAGGGCCGGAGATCCAGACGGCAGAGCCGAAGGACCCGACGGCGGGACCGTACCGCCGACCACCGCTCCGTAACCCGGAACGCCCATCCGTTCGGTGTCCGGTCACCGGACGCGCTCGCTCGAACACCCGAGATTGGAGGTGCGGGCCCTCGCCGCTCCCCCGGCGCCGCGGTCCCGTCACTCGTCATGCAGACCACAGACAACAGCCTCACCTGGCTCCTGCAGAGGCTCCTCGAGCAGACCCCCGGCACCCGGCACGCCCTGGCCCTGTCACGCGACGGGCTCAAGCTCTGCTGGACCGAGCACCTCACCCTCGACCAGGCCGATCAACTGGCGGCCATCTGCTCGGGCATGCAGGCGCTCGCACAGGGCGCCTCCATCGAGTTCGGCGACAGCACCGGAGGCGTCCGGCACTCGATGACCGAGTTCCACGGCGGCCTGCTCTTCATCGTCGAGGCCGGTGAAGGCGCGCATCTGGCCGTCGTCGCCACGGAGGAGGCCGACCCCAGCGTGGTGGGCCACCAGATGACGGAGATGGTCGAGCAGATCGGCGAGCACCTGCGCGCCGCACCACGCGGCGAGGTGCCGAGGAGCGCGTCATGACCCTTCGCCCCGTCGACACCGGAGCTCCCGACCGGCTCTACACGGTCACCGGCGGACGGAGCCGCTCCGCGGACTCCTTCGACCTGGTGACCCTGGTCGTCAGCGAGTGCCGGCCCACCGCCGGAATGCAGTCGGAGCACGCGCGGATCCTCGACCTGTGCCGCCACCCGACCGCCGTCGTCGAGATCGCCGCCGAACTCTCCCTCCCCGTCACCGTGGTGCGCATCCTGCTCGACGACCTCCACGACATGGGCCGTATCACCGCCCGCCACCCCCGCTCGGCGACCTCACCCAACGCGCTCCCCGACTCCGACCTGCTGAAGGAGGTGCTCCATGGACTCCGGAGGCTATGAGCTGCCGGACCGGCGCACACCGCTGGCCGACGCCGCGGAAACCGGCCTGAAGATAGTCGTCGTCGGAGGATTCGGCGTCGGCAAGACCACGCTCGTCCACTCGGTGAGCGAGATCCGGCCGCTGAACACCGAAGAGGTGATGACGCAGGCGGGCGTCGGCGTCGACGAGACGGACGGCGTCGACGGCAAGACGACCACCACGGTCGCCTTCGACTTCGGGCGCATCAGCCTCAACGAGCGCATCGTGCTCTACCTGTTCGGCGCCCCGGGCCAGGAACGCTTCTGGTTCCTGTGGGACCGCCTGTTCTCCGGCACACTCGGCGCCGTGGTCCTCGTGGACACCCGCCGCATGAACGACTCCTGGTACGCGATCGACCGGCTGGAACACCACGGCACCCCGTTCGTGGTGGCGGTCAACCGCTTCGACGACGACCTCGCCCACCCCCTCGACGAGATCCGTCAGGCCCTGGCCCTGCCCGAGCACATCCCGATGATCGACTGCGACGCCCGGGTCCGGCGGTCCAGCAAGAACGTCCTGATCACGCTCGTCGACCATCTGCGCACGATGGCCATCGCCCGGGAGACGACACTATGAGCACCTCCAGCCCCTCCAGCCCCTCCAGCCCTTCCAGTGCCTCCAGTCCCTCCAGTCCCTCCTTCGATCCCCGGGGCCCCTCCGGCTGCCCGGTCGGTGCCGGTGGCGACGTCGGCGCGGTGCGGCTGTCCGGAGCCTCCTACCAGCAGACGCCAACCGAGCTCTACCGCTCGCTGCGACGGGAGCACGGGGCGGTGGCGCCGGTCCTGCTGGACGGTGACGTTCCGGCCTGGCTGGTCCTCGGCTACGCCGAACTGTCCTACGTCACCACGCACGACGAACTGTTCGCGCGGGACTCGCGCCGCTGGAACGAGTGGGAGACCATCCCCCCGGACTGGCCGCTGATGCCGTTCGTCGGCTACCAGCCGTCGGTGCTCTTCACCGAGGGCGACGAGCACCGGCGCAGGGCCGGCGTCATCACCGAAGCCCTCGAAGGCATCGACCAGTTCGAGCTGGCACGCGACTGCCGGCGCATCGCCGACCGGCTCATCGCGGAGTTCGCCGGCAGTGGCCGAACGGAACTGATGAGCAGTTACGTCCACGCCCTGCCGATGCGGGCCGTGGTCCAGATGTGCGGCATGCCGGTGTCGGGCTCCGACACCCAGCAGTTGGTGGACGACCTGCGCATCTCGCTCGACGCCGGCGAGGGCGACGACCCGGTGGCGGCCTACGGACGCGTCGGCGACCGGCTGCGCCAACTGGTCAAGGACAAGCGGACGGCACCCGGCACCGACGTCACCTCCCGCATGGTGACGCACGGGGCCGGCCTCACGGACGAGGAGATCGTCCAGGACCTGATCTCGGTGATCGCCGCCGCCCAGCAGCCCACCGCGAACTGGATCTGCAACACGCTGCGGCTGCTCCTGACGGACGAACGCTTCGCGCTGAACGTCTCCGGCGGGCGGCTCAGCGTCGGCGAGGCGCTCAACGAGGTGCTGTGGCTCGACACCCCGACGCAGAACTTCATCGGCCGCTGGGCCGTACGGGACACCCAGCTCGGCGGCCGGCACATCCGGGCGGGCGACTGCCTGGTCCTCGGACTCGCCGCGGCCAACACCGACCCGGAGATCTGGCCGGAGAGTTACGTCGGCGCCGAGAACTCCGCGCACCTGTCGTTCAGCGGCGGTGAACACCGCTGCCCCTACCCCGCGCCGCTGCTGGCCGACGTGATGGCCCGTACGGCGGTGGAGACGCTGTTGGAACAGCTGCCGGACCTGATGCTGGCGGTCGAGCCGACGGAGCTCTCCTGGCGTCCTTCGATCTGGATGCGCGGCCTGTCGACGCTGCCGGTCCAGTTCAGCCCGATGGCGCATTAGGGCGGGTCAGGGCGGGTCCCTCGGCACCGTTTCGGTGCGAGCGGCCGGAGTCCGTGGCGGATCCGGCCGCTCGGGTCGACGTCGACGTTCCGGACAGCCGGACAGCCGGTCAGCCGGCCAGCCGGCCGCTCGGGCCGACGTCGACGTCCCGGTCAGACGGGCAGTCGGACAGTCGGCGTTCCGGTCAGCCGGGCACCGGCGTGAAGCGGACCGGCAGGCTCTGCGGCCCCCGGGTGAAGACACCCCGCTCGACCGGGTCGAAGCCCTCGGCCAGCCGCAGGTCCGGCATCGCGTCCAGCAACTGGCCCACCCCGATCTCCACCTCGGCCTTGGCCAGCAGAGCACCGACGCAGAAGTGCCGGCCGAGCGCGAAGGCGAGATGGTCGGCCGCCGCCGAGAAGGCGTTCGTGGCGGTCAGGTCCTCACGGAAGATGTCGAAGACATCGGGATTCCGGTAGCGGTCCTCGTCACGGTTGGCGGCGCCTATCAGGCAGGTGACGGTGGAACCCGCCGGTACGGTGCCACCGCCGAGCGCCACGTCCGTCGCCGACTTGCGCATGATCATGTGCACCGGCGGTGTGTAGCGCAGCGTCTCGGCGAACGCCCGGGGTATCAGGGTGCGATCGGCGCGGACCGCCTCCAACTGCTCGGGGTGGCTCAGCAGATTGGCGAAGATACCGGCGATGGCCTTGTCGGTGGTCTCGCCCCCGGCGGCCAGCAGCAGACTGCAGAACGCCTTGATGTCCTCGTCGCCCATCCGGACGCCGTCGACCTCCGCGGTGCACAGGGTCGACAGCAGATCGTCGCCCGGCGCCTCCCGCCGCTCCCGGATGATCGGCAGCATGTACTCGGCGAACTCGACGCGCGTACGCTCACCGGCCCGGGTCACCTCCGGATCACCGGAGAGATTGCCGAGAAACGCGATGACGGCCGTGTACCAGCCGTGAAAGCGCTCATAGTCGGACTTGTCCAGACCGAGCATGTCGGCAATGACGTTGACAGGAAAACGGGTGGCGTAGTCGGCGACCAGATCGACGGAACCCG
The DNA here is from genome assembly GCF_000377965.1 of Streptomyces sp. CNB091. NCBI lineage: Bacteria > Bacillati > Actinomycetota > Actinomycetes > Kitasatosporales > Streptomycetaceae > Streptomyces > Streptomyces sp. CNB091. The sequence goes on along the minus strand of NZ_KB899018.1, from coordinate 44,350 downwards.
CATCGCGGAACCTGTCGATCAATTCGCGCGAATTGCGCTCGATGACCGGTAAAAACTTCTCGCGCAGGTCACTGCCCCGGAAGGCCGGCGCGACCAGGGCCCGGCGCACGGCGTGCTCACGCCCGCTGAGCTGGAGAATCGTCCGCCCGTGGACCGGCTCGATCTGCCAGTCGTAGTTCTCCGTGGTGAATTCGCCTTCTCTGTCCTTGAAGACGCGCTCGACGTCCTCGTAACGCGAGACGATGTAACTTCCGGTGGCCTCGTGCCACATCAGGGGCGCGTCCTGACGCATCAGGCGATACGCCCGATACGGATCTTTCTCGAACTCCGGTGACAAAATGTCCGGCGCTGGGACCGACATGCACACTCCCTGCTGAACGGGGAACGGATACGTGGGAACTGAACGCTTCCATCACCTCCTGAGAACACGCGTTCGTCAAGAGTTGCCACCCGTTGCGACCTGCCGGGACCGTGCGACCTGCCGGGACGTTGCGACCCGCCGGGACTGTGCGACCCACCGGGACGTTGCGATCCGCCGGGACGTTGCGACCCGCCGGGGCCCGTTCAGTCCTCCGACGCCACCCGCCCCGTCAGCGCCGCCAGCGAGCTGCGCACATGCGCCATGTGCGCCTGGGCCTCCTCGCGGCCCTCGTCGTGCTCCCGGAGGATCCGCTCCGTCTCCCGCACCACCCGCTCCTCGCGGACCCGTGCCTCAGCCAGCAGCTCCGCCGCCCGCGCCTCCGCGTCCTCCTGGCCGTGCCGGGCCGCCTCCTGCGTGGCGGCGAGGTCCCGGCCCGCCTCCGCGAGCAGCGCCTCCGCCCGCTCGGTCAGCCCCGCGAACCGGGCCTCCGACGCCGCGTCCTCGGCGGCCAGTTCGGCCTCGGCCGCCTTGAGACGCTCCGCGTGCTCCTGCTCCTGGTGGGCCAGCACACTCGCCGTACGGTCACGGGTCGCCGCCATCGCGGAAGCAGCCGCCGCCCGCACCTCCTCGGCGTCCTGCCGGACCGCGGCGAGCAGGCCCTCCGCCTCCCGGACCGCCCCGGCCACCCGCTCGTCGGCCGCCCGGTCCGCCGCCGCACGCACCTCGCCGGCCGCCTCGCGCGCCGCGTCCCCGGCCGCCCGGCCCGCCGCCTCGGCCGCGTCCCGCAGCGCCTGGCCCGCCGCGACCGCATCGGCGTGCAGGGCCTCCGCCTCGCTCTCGGCCAGCGCCAGGATCCGCTGGGCCCGCTCCCCCAGCTCCGCGTAGTCCTGCACGGGCAGCGTCGCGACGGTCTCCGCCAGCCGGGCGGACTCGGCGAGCAGCTCCTCCACCCGGCCCGTCAGCCGCGCGAGCTCGGCGAGCGCCCCGTCCCGCTCGGCGATCAGGTTGGCCGTCGCCCGGTCCACCTGCTCCGGACGGTAACCACGCCCCCGCACCCCGACGACGTCGTACGCGGACACCGGTCCAGCACTCATCCCTGAAACCTCTCTCCGACCCGCCGACACGCTCTGCCACGCTCCGACACCCGTAACACGTCAAGGATGCGGCAATTGGTGCCGGAAGTCGGAATCGATCAGCGGCATTCAGGCCGGAAGCGACCGGCATCACAGATCCGGGCGAACCGGTGATCATCGGCCAGGCGTCCCGGTACACGTCCCGGTGCACCCCCGGTACGCAAGGAGGCGCCCGGGCCCTTCCGGGTCCGGGCGCCTCCGCCGCGCTCGCCGCTCAGCTCCGCGTACGGCTCAGATCAGGCCGTCCCACATCTGCTCCAGCAGCACCGACCACCAGCTCTCCGGCGACGCCAGCGCCGCCGGGTCCAGCGCCACCAGCTGTGCCTGGAAATCGACGGTCCAGCGGCCCGCCTGCTCCGGGTTCAGACCGAACCGCAGCCGCCACATGCGGCCCAGCAACGCCATCGACCGCACGAACTCCGGCAGCCCGGTGTTCACGAACTGCGGCGGCACCGACTGCCCGCCGGGGCCCGCCTCCACCGGCACGGCCACGATGTTCGCCGTCCCGTACTGCACACAGATCGCCCGGCCGAAGTCCGTGCCCATCACCAGATACGACCCCGCGTCCGGCGCGGACCGCACCTGACGCTGCGCCGCCAGCTCGGCCAGCGTCGGCACCACCGGCTGACCCGGCTGCGCCCAGAAAAACGGCCCGAAATCGGCGGGCAGCCCCGCCCACACCAGGGTGTGCGCGACGATCTCCGGCACCCCCTGACGGGACACCGCACGCTGGTCGAACCGCAGGATGCCCTGCGGACCGAACGCCTGCGCCAGCTCCTCGGCCACCGCCTCCGGCGGCAGCGCCGGGGCGGGCGGCATCTGCGGCAGCGGCGCCCGCACCGGCGCCGGCCGCGCCGGGCCGTCCGCGACCTGGTGCAGCTCGCCCTGGTGCGTCAGCAGATGCTGCATGCCCTGCTGCCGACTGGCGTGATCCGTGCCGTACGGGGCGACGCTGGTGATCCGCACCTGCGGCCAGGTCTCCCGGATCATCCGCGCGCAGTACCCGCCCGGCAGCTCACAGGACTCCAGCTCCGTGTGCAGCTCGATGACCTGCTGCGGCGGCACGTTCATCGCCCGCAGCTCGTGCAGCATCTGCCACTCGGGGTGCGGGGTACCCGGCGCCGAACGGCGGATCAGCTGCTGCTCGCTGCCGTCCGGAGCCCGGAACCGCAGCACGGCCTGGTAGCCGGGGCCCACGGTCGGCTGACCGGTGGGCTGCTGCGGATAGCCGTACGCCGCCGGCGGCGGAGTGTGCCCACCGGGCGGCGGACCGGGCGGACCCGGCGGCTGCGGTACGGGACCGGGGGCCCCGACCGGCGAAGCGCCAGGGGCCCCGGGCGGACCAGGCGGACCGGGAGGGCTGGGCGGACCCACCTGCCCCGGGCTCGCGAACATCGTCTCCGCGTGGTGCACCCCGCCACGAGGCGGCGTGGAACCGGGCGGCGGACCCGGCGGACCGGGAGGCTGCGGCGCACCCGGAACACCGGGCGGGCCGGGAGACTGCGGGACCCCCGGGGCACCGGGCGGACCCGGCGGACCCGGCGGCCTGGGCGCACCCGCGACGCCCGCACCGATACTGCTCCCGTCGGCGAACATCGTCGCGGCATGGTGCATCCCCCCGCCCGGAGGCGGCGTGGAACCCGGCGGCGGGCCAGGAGGGCCGGGAGGACCAGGGGGCCCAGGAGGCCCGGGCGGCGGGGTGGCACCCGGCGGGGTGGCACCGGGCGGACCGAGCTGGGACACGAGCTGCGTCGGCAGGTACCCGCCCGCCGGAGCACCAGGCGCACCCGGACCCGAAGGCGGCGGCGTCGCACCGGGCGGCATCCCGGGAACCCCCGGGGCGCCGGGCGGCGGCGGGGTCGACGAACCGGCCCCACGAGCCCCGCGCGGCGGCGCGACCGCCTTGCTGGTGGCCGCGTCCGCGATGTCACCGGCCCCACCCGGGGGACCCTGGTCCAGGCGGAGCGCCTGCGCCACCTGCGTACGCGGCAGCTGACTGCCCCCGGACATCAGGGCCGTCGGCGCCTCCGCCGGGACGACCGGCGGCGGGGCCTCCTCGTCGTCCGTGCCCGACAGCGGCGGCGCGAACACCGTCGCCGGCAGCGGAACCGCCCCGTCGTCGGAGTCCGAGTTGGTGTCCGTACCCGCCCAGGGGGTCGCCCCCGCGGGCACACCGTCGGAGGCCGTGGGCTCGTGGGCGTCGCCACCACCGGCAGCGGGCCACGAAGCGGCGGAACCCCCGACGGAAGCGGGCGAGGAAGACGGCGACGACACGTCCGCGACACCGGAGGACACGGGCCCGCGCTCGGAAACGGGAGGGGAAACGGGAGCGGAGGCGGGAACGGAAGCGGAGGCGGGAACGGAAGCGGCAGGGGCGGCGGGCGCACCGGAGGCCGCCGCGGCCGCCTCCGCCGACTCCCGGCGCTCCGCACGATGGTCCGGAATCCCCAGCTTGTCCGCCGCCTCCTGGAGCCACTCCGGCGGCGTCAACAGGAACGACGTCTGATTCAGATCCACCCGCTGCGGCGGCTCGGGAGCCGCGACCGGCGCACCGGCCGGAGTCCCGTACTCCTCCTCGTACCGCCGGATCACCTCACCCACCGGCAACCCCGGCCACAACGTCGCCTCACCGCTGTCCCGCGCGATCACCAGCCGCTGACGGCCCCCGTCCGACACGGGGCCCTCCGCCCGGTCCTCGGCCCACACCACGAAACCCAGCTCGAACTCACGGACCCGCACCTCACGGTGCTGATACGCGGGCACGTCACCGTTGACCCACTCGTCCGCCCGCTCCTGCGCCTGCGCGAAAGTCACCACCGCGCTCACCCCTCCACCGGGACGGCGCGCGCGAAGCCACCGTCCACCATCAGGTTCGCCACGGTCTCCAACTCCGGCGGATTGCCCGCCAACCGCTGGAGGAAGGCGTCGAAGTCCGCACCGCAGGGCAGCAACAGCCGCTCCACACGCTCCTGGACACTCCAGCCGTCCTGGTCCCGGGCATCGTCGTACGGGCAGAACCACACCGAACCAGGGTCCTGGCCGCGCACCTTCACAGCGAGAATCCCGCCCTGGACGAACGCGACGCCCAGGAAATCCTTGGTGAAGTGGTCCCGCAGACACTTGTTCACGTACACCAGATCGTTCACCGCGGCCTCGTCACGCACCGTGAAGAACGGCTGGTCCACCAACAACCCCAGCTCCGCGTCCAACGCCGCGCCCACCGGGGCCGAACCGCCCGCCGCCTTCAGGAACGAGCGGTACGCACCCGGCAGCCGGTAGCCGAGGTCCTCCTCGACGCCCTGGACCTGCTGCTCGCTCACCGCGGCCGCACCCCTCGGCAGCCGGAAGTGCGCCGGGCGGGTCTCCTGCAACGGGCGGGTGCCACGCCGGTCCTGATCCACGTCCGTGCCCGCCAGACCACCGTGATGACGCAGCAGCGCCTTCACCTCGACCGGCACCAGCTCCATCCGCCGGCCGCCCGGCACGTGATGCCAGGTCCAGCCGTGCGGGGTCGCCACCGCGGGAATCGTGTCCCACAGGTCGTGACCGCTCGCCGCCAACGCCGCGTTCGCCGACACGTAGTCGGTGAGGCGCAGCTCATCGATACCGAAGCCCGGAGGCGGATCGGCGATCTCGGCGGCGGCACGCGCGTACGGCGAAAGAACCGGGCGGCCGCTCCCGTCCATCCGCACCCCTCTGGGGTGACGGGACACCCGGACCGGGTCCGGGAAGTTCACGACCTGCCCGGCGTAGGCGGCGTTCGGTGGCGCGGCTTGCTGCCCGAGCCGACCTGTCGTCATGGCTGTTGCCCCCTGCTGCGTCCGGTGTTCCGCACAGCCTAAGCGGTGGGGCACCAGCGGATCCCGTCCCGCCGGAACCGTCACGAACGGTCACATTCGCGTGACGGTGAGGCGGCAGACCCGCGCCTCCGGGCGACACGCGGACACGTTTGCCCGACCCAGCTTCCCCACCACCTGGCACATTTGGCAGGCTGTCCCCGCAACTCGGGGGATTGCAGGGAGGGACGTCAGCACGATGCATTCCACACAAACCGTCACATCAGGGGATCCGCGCCTCAGCTGGAGCAGCACCGAAACCAGCCGTACGCCCCGACTGATCCACCGCCGCGACGGGATTCTCCCCGCCGTGGCCGCCGCGCTGTCCGTACGCGGCGAGACGCTGACCTGCACCGCCGGCAAGGGGGACCAGCCACCGGTGCTGCACCCGCTCGTCCAGGACTTCCTCGACACCCTCACCAGCGGCCAGCGCGAACGCTTCACCGGCCGCTGCCCCGAAGCCATACTGCTCTCACGCCAACTCACCGCCGCCGAGAGCGGGCGCTCCAAACGCGCCCAGCGAAAACCCCTGACCAACGGGGAAGCGCGCCGCGCGCTCAAACACTCCCGGCTCACCGCCCGCCGCATCCGCGAGGACGGCGACCCCCTCCACGGCAGCTACGCACCACCCTGCCGGTCCTGCTCCGCACTCCTGTCCCACTTCGGCGTACGCCCCGTCGACCTGACCTCCACCGGCGCCGCGACCACCACCGAGAAGGGCTGACCGCCCACCGATGCACGACCGCCAGCAGCACTCCTCCACCCGATTCCCCGTCGCCGTCGACGCCGCCCTGCGCGAAGCGGGCTGGCAGCCCGGACGCTGGGACATCCGCCAGGCCGAGGAATGGGCCGACGCCCTGCGCTCCCACGCCTCACCGGCCGGCCACCAGCACGCGGTCTTCCCCGCCGCGGTCGAGGCCTGGGCGGAGTTCGGCGGCCTCCACATCACCGCGTCCGCACCCGGCCGGCAGATCGCGCCCGCCGCCGTGCGCATCGACCCGCTCAGCGGCCTCCACCTGGCGCGGACGCTCGCGGACCTCGGCCGCGCCCTGGAGACGGAGGTCAGCCCGCTCGGGGCGGAGGGCGAGGAGCAGGCGGTCCTGGCGATCGACACGGAGGGCCGGGTGTACAGCATCGACCACACGGGGGACTGGTTCCTGGGCCAGGACATCGACGATGCCCTGGCCACCCTGGTAACCGGCACCCAACCGGCCCGCCTGACCTCCGCCTGACCCCGGCCTGCCCGGCCACCCCTCCAGCCCGCCCGGCGCTTGACGACGCCCCCGGCCACACCCTCCAGCCCGTCCGGCGCTTGAGGACGACCCCGGCCACCCCCTCCAGCCCGTCGGACGCTTGACTACGCCCCCGGCCACCCCCAGCCCGTCCGGCGCTTGAGGACGGAACCGTCGCCCGGGACGAACGGGCACCATCACTTCCGGGACGCGGAGAGGCACCATCGCTTCCCGGCCCCGGAAGGGTCGCCGCTCCCCACGCCCAGGGTTCCGTCCTCAAACGCCGGACGGGCTGAAATGTGCGGCCCTCCACACAAGCGGGCCGAAGCGGGCAGCCCACGCCCGGCAGGATGAAAGGTGCGGCCCCCACACCTCGGCTTCAGGCGTCGCCCAGCGCGTCCGGGAGCACCGCCGAAACCCGGAAGCCCCCCGCGTCCGTCGGACCGGACACGAACACACCCCCCAGCCCCAGCACCCGCTCCCGCATCCCCACCAGCCCGTTCCCCCCGCTCGGCAGACCCGCATCCGCCGCCGCCGCGTCCGAAGGACCGTTCTCCACCTGCATCGCGACCTCGGCCTCCCGATGCGCGAGCCGCACCCACGTCTTCGCGCCCGCCGCGTGCTTGTGCACGTTCGTCAACGCCTCCTGCACCACCCGGAACGCCGTCTGCTCGACCTCCGGCGGATACGGCCGCGCCACACCGTCCACCGACAGCTCCACGACCATCCCCGCCTGCCGCGACTGCGCCACCAACGCCTCCAGCTCATGCAGCCGGGGCCCGTCCTCCGACGCGACGGTGGCGGCGGCCGCGACAGCCGCCTTCCGCACCGACGCCAGCGGAACCGCCCCCGCGGCGGCCGGCGCGGTCAACGCGTCCCCGCTGCGCAGCACCCCGAGCATCTCGCGCAACTCCGTCAACGCCTGCCGCCCCATGTCCCCGACCAGCGCCGCATTACGCACGGCCTTCGCCGGATCCTTCGGCGCGACCGCCTGGAGAGCCGCGGCGTGCACCACCATCAGGCTCACCCGGTGGGCCACCACGTCGTGCATCTCCCGGGCGATCCGGGTCCGCTCCTCCGTACGCGCCCACTCGGCCCGCTCCTCGGCCCGGTCCGCGAGCAGCGACAGCTCCCGCTCCAGCGAATCGGCCCGCTCCCGCAGGCTCTCCATCAGACGGCGCCTGGCCCCTGTGTAGAGGCCGAGCAGCACGGACGGGGCCGTGAGCCCCACCGCCATGAAGACGGACAACAGCGGGACGTACCAGTCCCCCGGCCCGAAGTCGGCCTGCTCGGCCACGCTCTGCCGCAGCCGCACCCACGTGACGATGAACGTCCCCACCAACGCCATCCCCGCCAGCACGACGGTGATCCGGCGCGGCACCTCGGACGCCGCCAGCGTGTAGAGGCCCACCAGGGCCATCAAGAAGCCCATCTCCGCGGGCGTCAGCGCGATCGTCACGAGCACCACGGCGATCGGCCACCGCCGGCGCACCAGCAGCACCGAACCCGCCAACAGCCCGAACACCACGCCCACCGGCACCGGCACCCCGGTGTTCCGGGCGAACTCCACCCCCTCCAGGCCACACTCCAGCGCCGACACCAGCGCGAGCCCCACGTCCAGGGCGACACCGCGTCGCCGCTCCCACCACCAGTAGCCGCGGGTAGTCGTTCCCGCCGCTTCCCGGTCTGCCCCCGTTGCGGTCATGGCATCCAGCCTACGGGCGGACGCATCCCAATTTCGGGTGACCGGCAACAGCACGTTCCGCATTCGAACAAGCACGAAACACATGCCGATCGCCTGAAATAGCGAATCGACCGCACTTTCGACCCGGACGTTCGCATTCCGGACGACGATCCCCGTATGACGGAAACCACACGCAAGTACGCCGACTTCGAGGGCCTGCGCGAGCAGGCGGTGGCGCTGCGCCGGGAGGGGCTCAGCGTGCGCCAGATCAGGGACAGGCTGAAGGTCTTCAACAACGACATGCTCCACCGCCTCCTCCAGGGTGAACCCGCCCCCGAGTGGACGAAGCGCCCGAACGCCAAGGACGACGTCCGAGAGAGGGCCCGGGAGCTACGGCTCCGAGGTCTGACCTACGACCAGATCCAGGTCGAGCTGGGGTGCTCGAAGAGTTCGATCTCGCTGTGGGTGCGGGACCTGCCGAAGCCGGAGCGCAGGCGTACCCGGGAGGAATCGTCCGCCATCGGGCGGCGCGGCTGGGAGGCGACGCTCCAGCGGCGGGACGCCGAGCGCCAGGCTCAGAAGCAGAAGGCCGCGGCCGAGGTCGGCGCGATGACCGACCGCGAGCTCTTCCTCCTGGGCGTCGGCCTCTACTGGGCGGAGGGCACCAAGTCCAAGCCGTATCGCACCCAGGAGCGCGTCACCTTCGTCAACAGTGACCCGGGCCTGATCGAGGTCTTCCTCGCCTGGCTCCGCCTCCTGGGCGTGGACGACGAGCACCTTCGCTTCCACGTCCTGATCCACGAGACGGCGGACGTCACGGCCGCAGAGCAGTTCTGGGCCGAACTCACCGGCGCCGAACCTTCCGCCTTCGGGAAGACATCGCTCAAGAAGCACACCCCGAAGACGAACCGGAAGAACGTCGGCGACAACTACCGGGGCTGCCTCGCGGTACGTGTCCTGAAAAGCGCCGAGCTGTACCGTCGCATCGAGGGCTCCTGGTGCGGCATAGTAGGGGCTGCACTTAAGTCCAACCCACCAAAACGGACATAGGTGACTTACCATCCCGGGTCGTCTAATGGTAGGACAAATAGTTTTGGTCTATTGAATGAGGGTTCGATTCCTTCCCCGGGAGCACCTCATGCGGGCCCCGACCACACCGGTCGGGGCCCGCCCCCGTTTCCACCGGAAACACCCCCGGTATCCTGCGGATGACCACCACCCGAAGCCGAAGGGCACATCCGTGAGCGCAACCAGCCCGGCAGCCGTCGTCGTCCTCGCAGCGGGTGAGGGCACCCGCATGAAGTCGAAGACACCCAAGGTCCTGCACGAGATCTCCGGGCGCTCGCTCGTCGGACATGTCGTCGCCGCCGCCCGTGAGCTGGACCCCCAGCACCTCGTCGTGGTCGTCGGCCATGCCAGTGAGCAGGTCACCGCGCACCTGAACGCCGGCGACGCCCCCGTGCGCACCGCGTTCCAGGCGCAGCAGAACGGGACGGGGCACGCCGTCCGCATGGGTCTTGAGGAGCTGGGCGGCGCCGTCGAGGGCACCGTGATCGTCGTCTGCGGCGACACTCCCCTGCTGTCCGGTGAGACGCTCGGCGCGCTCGCCGCCACCCACGCCGCCGACGCCAACGCGGTCACCGTCCTGAGCGCCGAGGTCCCCGACTCCACCGGCTACGGGCGCATCGTGCGCGACCCCGCCACCGGTGCCGTCACCGAGATCGTCGAGCACAAGGACGCCACCGCCGAGCAGCGGGCGATCCGGGAGATCAACTCCGGGGTGTTCGCGTTCGACGGGCGGCTGTTGGGCGACGCGCTGGGCAAGGTGCGCACCGACAACAGCCAGGGCGAGGAGTACCTCACCGACGTGCTGTCCATCCTGCGCGAGGCCGGGCACCGGGTCGGGGCCTCCGTGGCGGGCGACCACCGGGAGATCCTCGGCATCAACAACCGGCTCCAGCTGGCCGAGGCGCGCCGGCTGCTCAACGAGCGGCTGCTGGAGCGGGCGATGCTCGCGGGCGTGACCGTGGTGGACCCGTCGTCCACGCTGATCGACGCGACGGTGACGTACGAGCGGGACGCGGTCGTGTACCCGGGGACCCAGCTGCTGGGGACCACGCATCTCGCGGAGGACAGCGAGGTGGGGCCGAACTCGCGGATCGAGAGCACCGTCGTCGGGTCCGGCGCCCGGGTGGACAACTCCGTGACGGACTCGGCGGAGATCGGGGCGGGGGCGCTCGTCGGCCCGTACGCCTATCTGCGGCCGGGTACCCGGCTGGGGACGAAGGCCAAGGCCGGTACGTACGTGGAGATGAAGAACGCGACGATCGGGGAAGGGACCAAGGTCCCGCATCTGAGTTACGTCGGTGACGCGACGATCGGTGATCACACCAACATCGGTGCGGCGAGCGTCTTCGTGAACTACGACGGTGTCGCGAAGCACCACACGACGATCGGTTCTCACTGCCGTACCGGTTCGGACAATATGTTTGTGGCGCCCGTCACGGTCGGGGACGGGGTCTACACCGCCGCCGGGTCGGTCATCACCAAGGACGTGCCCGCCGGTTCGCTGGCCGTGGCGCGGGGCCAGCAGCGGAATATCGAGGGTTGGGTGGCCCGGAAGCGGCCGGGCAGCGCCGCCGCGCAGGCCGCTCAGGCGTCGTCGCGGGAGACCGACGGGTAAAGCTGACCGGAAACAGGTGCGCCGGTGACGGCGTACCGTGATAGATGCTCACCCATTTCGGCTGGCTCGTTGCACATCGGGACCTATGCGTGCAGCGCCAGATACACGTCTGAGGAGACTGTGCTGTGACCGGGATCAAGACGACCGGCGAGAAGAAACTGATGCTCTTCTCCGGCCGCGCCCACCCCGAGCTTGCCGAGGAGGTCGCCCATCAGCTGGGAGTCGGTCTCGTGCCGACGAAGGCCTTCGATTTCGCCAACGGTGAGATCTATGTGCGGTTCCAGGAGTCGGCACGTGGCGCGGACTGCTTCCTGATCCAGAGCCACACGGCTCCGATCAACAAGTGGATCATGGAGCAGTTGATCATGCTGGACGCGCTGAAGCGCGCTTCGGCCCGCTCCATCACGGTGATCGTGCCGTTCTACGGTTATGCCCGCCAGGACAAGAAGCACCGTGGCCGTGAGCCGATCTCGGCGCGCATGGTGGCGGATCTGATGGCGACGGCGGGTGCGGACCGGATCCTCACCGTCGATCTGCACACGGACCAGATCCAGGGTTTCTTCGACGGCCCGGTGGACCACCTGTTCGCGCTGCCGATCCTGGCGGACTACGTGGGCGCGAAGGTCGACCGTTCCAAGCTGACGATCGTGTCGCCGGACGCGGGCCGGGTGCGGGTCGCCGACCGTTGGTGCGACCGGCTGGACGCGCCGCTGGCGATCGTGCACAAGCGTCGTGACAAGGATGTGCCGAACCAGGTCTCGGTCCACGAGGTCGTGGGCAACGTCGAGGGCCGGGTCTGTGTGCTGGTCGACGACATGATCGACACCGGTGGCACGATCTGCGCCGCAGCGGACGCGCTGTTCGCGCACGGTGCGGAGGACGTCATCGTGACGGCGACGCACGGGGTGCTGTCGGGTCCGGCGGCGGACCGTTTGAAGAACTCGAAGGTGAGCGAGTTCGTGTTCACGGACACGCTGCCGACCCCGGGTGAACTGGAGCTGGACAAGATCACGGTGCTCTCGATCGCGCCGACGATCGCGCGTGCGGTGCGTGAGGTGTTCGAGGACGGTTCGGTGACGAGCCTCTTCGAGGAGCAGGGCTGACAGCGGTGACGATCACTCTCTGGTGATCCACTTTGGGGTGCGGCCTCCCCGCCGGGTAGACTCAGCGAGTTGCTCGGCGAGGGAGGCCGTACCTGTGTGTACGGCGGTCCGTTATCGACGCGCTCTTCGTAGCAGGCCTGTCGTGGGCCGGGTGACCGTTCGTGTTCCGTCTCCCGACGGCTCACCCACCTGACGAGGAGTGCAACCATGGCTGAGATCAAGCTCGCCACCGAGGTCCGTACCGAGTTCGGCAAGGGCGCCGCCCGCCGTGTGCGTCGCGCCAACCGTGTTCCCGCGGTCGTCTACGGCCACGGCGCCGAGCCGGTTCACGTCACGCTGCCGGGTCACGAGCTGCTGCTGGCGCTGCGTACGGCGAACGTCCTGATCGGTCTGGAGATCGACGGCAAGGACGCGCTGGTCATCCCCAAGGCTGTGCAGCGTCACCCCCTTCGCAGCACCATCGAGCACGTCGACCTGCTGACCGTGAAGCGCGGCGAGAAGGTCAACGTCGAGATCGCGGTGCACGCCGAGGGCGACCTGGCGCCGGGCGCCAACCTGCTCGAGTTCGTGCTGAACACGCTGCTCGTCGAGGCCGAGGCCACCCACATCCCCGAGTCCGTGACGGTCTCCGTCGCGGGTCTGGACGCCGGTGACTCGATCCAGGCGAAGGACATCAAGCTGCCGAAGGGCTCCGTGCTCGCCGGTGACGAGGACGCCATCGTGATCCAGGTCGTCGCCGCGCAGGCCGAGGAGCCGTCCGCGGACGAGGCCGGCGAAGCTGCCGAGGCCTGAGCCGTACCGCTCAGCGTTCCACCTGCTTGACTGACGGGGTGGTGGTTCCCTTCCGGGAGCCGCCGCCCCGTTTGCCTGCCATGTCTGCCATGCCTGCCCTGCCTGCGTGCCGTTCCTGCTGTCCCTGCTGTCCCCCTGCGTGCGAGGAGACCGAGCGCTGATGTCCGACGCCACCGACCCCTGGCTCATCGTGGGCCTGGGCAATCCCGGCCCCGACTACGCGGCGAACCGGCACAACGTCGGGTTCATGGTCGCCGATCTGCTGGCGACGCGGATCGGCGGGAAGTTCAAGCGGGCGCAGAAGGCGCAGGCGCAGGTCGTCGAGGGGCGGATGGGTCCGCCGGGTCCGGGGAGCCGCCGGGTGATCCTGGTGAAGCCGATGTCGTACATGAATCTGTCGGGCGGGCCGGTGACGGCGCTGCGGGACTTCTACAAGGTGCCGACGGATCATGTCGTGGCGGTCCATGACGAGCTGGACGTCGATTACGGGATGTTGCGGCTGAAGCTGGGTGGCGGTGACAACGGGCACAACGGGCTGAAGTCGATGACGAAGGCGATGGGTCCGGACTATCACCGGGTGCGGTTCGGGATCGGGCGGCCGCCGGGGCGGATGCAGGTCGCGGATTTCGTGCTGAAGGACTTCTCGTCGACCGAGCGCAAGGAGTTGGCGTTCCTGGTGGACCGGTCGGCGGACGCGGTGGAGTGTCTGCTGGCGGAGGGGCTGGAGCGGGCGCAGAGCGCGTACAACTCCTGAGGCGCCACAGCTCCTGAGGCGCCCTGCCTCCTCCCTCCACAACTCCTGACATTCCCTTCCCTGGTGGGGCGTTTTTCGGCCACAGGTTGACCGCGGGTGGGGGTCTGGCCAAGGATCGGCCCCCATGAAACGGAGCTCTTCGCAGCGTGCGGCGCTCGCGGGCCGTCGGGTGGCCATGGGGCTGGTCGTCCTGGTGCTTCTGGTCGCCGGTGCGTGGTCGTCGTGGAACACGGCGCACCACATTGTTCTGGCCAAGGGGCGTGACCACGGCACGGTGACGGTGACGGGGTGCGGCGAGGAGACGTGCACCGGTTCGTTCGAGCCGGACGCGGTGTCGCGGGAGCGTCCGCGGGTGAGCGTGGACCGGTCGGTCGCGGCGCGGGAGGGGGAGCGTTTCGCTGTCGTGGTGAAGCCCGGTTCCGATGCGGTGGTCCGCACGGGGTTGCCGGGCTTTCTGCATGCGTGGGTGCCGTTGGGCGGGGCGATGGTGCTGGCCGCGTTCGTGATCGGCGGCGGGCTGCGGATGTCGCGGACGGCGTGGGGTGTGGGTACGGCGGGGGCGGTCCTGCTGGTGGCGACGTTCGTCGCGCTGTAGCGGGACCGCCCCGGGGGCCTTCCGTGCGTCCGTCCTTCCGTACGTCCGTACGTCCGTACGTCCTCTACGGTCAGCCGGTGTTGCGGAGTCCTGCCGCGACGCCGTTGACGGTGAGGAGCAGGGCGCGGGCGAGCAGCGGGTCGGCTTCTTCGCCGCGCTCGGCCGCCTGGCGCTGGCGGGCCAGCAGGGAGACCTGGAGGTAGGAGATCGGGTCCAGGTAGGCGTCGCGGATGGCGAAGGTCTGCTGGAGTACCGGGCTGGTGCCGAGCAGTTCGGTGGATCCGGTGACCTTGAGGACTTCCCGTACGGTCAGGGCGTGCTCGGCCTCGATGGCGTCGAAGACGTGCTTGAGCTCGTCGGGGACGAGTGTGTCGACGTAGTGCCGGGCGATGCGCAGGTCGGTCTTGGCGAGCGTCATCTCCACGTTGGAGAGGAAGTTGCGGAAGAAGTGCCAGTGCTCGTGCATCTCGTCGAGGACGGTGTCGAGTCCGGCTTCGCGCAGGGCCTTGAGGCCGGAGCCGACGCCGTACCAGCCGGGCACGATCTGCCGTGACTGGGTCCAGCCGAAGACCCACGGGATGGCGCGCAGGCCGTCGAGGGAGACGCCGGAGCCGGGGCGGCGGGAGGGCCGTGAGCCCAGGTGCAGGTCGGCGAGCTGGTCGACGGGGGTGGAGGCGAGGAAGTACGCGGGCAGGTCGGGGTCCTCGACGAGCTTGCGGTAGGCGTCGTGGGCCGCGTCGGAGACGGTGTCCATGGCCGCGTCCCAGCGGGCGAGGGCTTCGTCGGACTGGCGGGGTGCGGTGTGCAGGGCGGAGGCCTGGAGGGTGGCCGCGACGGTCAGTTCCAGGTTCTCGCGGGCGAGGGCGGGGATGAGGTACTTGTCGGAGATGACCTCGCCCTGTTCGGTGACCTTGATCTCGCCTTCCAGGGTGCCCCAGGGCTGGGCGAGGATCGCGTCGTGGGAGGGGCCGCCGCCTCGGCCGACGGTGCCGCCGCGGCCGTGGAAGAGGCGCAGGCGTACGCCGTAGCGGTGGGCGACGTCGCGGAGGCGTCGCTGGGCGCGGTGGATCTCCCACTGGGAGGTGGTGATGCCGCCGAACTTGGAGGAGTCGCTGTAGCCGAGCATGACCTCCTGGACGTCGCCGCGCAGGGAGACGAGGCGGCGGTAGGAGGGGTCGGCGAGCATGGCGTCGAGGATGACGTCGGCGGCCTTGAGTTCGTCGGTGGTCTCCAGGAGCGGGACGATGCCGATCTTGGCCCAGCCGGCGTGGAGGTCGACGAGTCCGGCTTCGCGGGCGAGGACGGCGGCGGCGAAGACGTCGTCGGCTCCCTGGCACATGGAGATGATGTAGGACTCGATGACTTCGGGGCCGAAGCGTTCGAAGGCCTGCTTGATGGTGTGGAAGACGCCGAGGGTCTTCTCGCCGGCGGCGTCGAGCGGGGCGGGGGTGGGGGCGAGCGGCCGGCGGGAGCGGAGTTCCTTGGCGAGGAGCTTCTGCCGGTAGTCGCGGGGCATGTCGGTGTAGCGCCAGGACTCCTCGCCGAGCCGGTCGAAGAGCTGGCCGAGGGCGTGGTGGTGGGCGTCGGCGTGTTCGCGTACGTCCATGGTGGCGAGCTGGAGGCCGAAGGCGCCGAGGGTGCGGATGGTGCGGTCCATGCGGCCGTCGGCGAAGAGGCCGCCCTTGTGTGCGCGCAGGGAGGTCTGGATGAGTTCCAGGTCGGCGATGAGCTCGGCGGTGCCGAGGTAGTCGCAGCCGGGGCGGTGGGGGGTGCCTTCGGCGAGGCGCTCGCGGGTGTTGACGAGCTTCTGGCGGATGCAGGTGGCCTTGAGGCGGTAGGGCTCTTCGGCGTTGAGCCGCTTGTAGCGGGGGCTGATGCCGGGGAGGTTCTCCAGGTCGGCCTGGAGGGAGGTGAGGAGTTCCTCGGTGGCTCCGGCGTAGCGGATGGAGTTGGAGAGGAGGCCGCGGAGGTGGTCGATCATCTCCAGGGCGTCGGTGATGCCGTGCTCGTGCTGGAGGATCAGGACGTCCCAGGTGACGGCGGGGGTGACGTTGGGGTTGCCGTCGCGGTCGCCGCCGATCCAGGTGCCGAAGGTGAGGGGGCGGGTGCCGGCGGGCAGTTCGACGCCGACGCGTTCCAGTTCGGCGGCGAGGTCCTCCAGGACGTCTCCGACGGCGCCCGCGTGGAGTTCGTCGAGGTAGTAGATGGCGTTGCGGGCCTCGTCGGCGGGCTCCGGGCGGACGACGCGGAGTTCGTCGGTCTGCCAGATGAGGTCGATGTTCTCGGCGAGGCGGAGGTCCAGGCGGCGGCGGTCGGCCTCGATGACCGGGGTCTCCAGGAGGGCCCCGATGCGGCGGAGCTTGTTGAGGACCGAGCGGCGGGCGGCTTCGGTGGGGTGTGCGGTGAAGACGGGCCGGACGTTGAGGTTCTTGACCGTTTCGCGGAGGTGCTCGGGGTCGGCGTCCTTGAGCCGGTCGGCGGTGCGGGCGAGCAGGCCGCCCTCGGCCGCGCGGCGGTCGCGCATCTCGTGGGCGCGGTGGACCTGCTCGGTGACGTTGGCGAGGTGGAAGTAGGTGGAGAAGGCGCGCACGAGCTGTGCCGCGGTCTCCAGGTCCGTGTCGCCGAGGAGTTCGGCGGCGGCTTCGCCGTCGGTGCGGGTCAGGGCGCGGACCCGCTCGACGAGGTCGAGGAGCTCTTGGCCCTCCTGGCGGACGAGGGTCTCGCCGAGGAGGTCGCCGAGGCGGCGGATGTCGGCGCGCAGCGCGGGGCTGGCGGCAGGGGTCTGGTCGGCACTGCTCACAGTGTGCGGCTCCTTGCAGTGAATGAGGAGGTGCGTTCGCTTCGCCGTCCCCATGTGGGTGGTGGTGGGGGCGGGTGGCGGGGTCCGGGGCCCTGCGGCTGGCAGCGGTGCTGTCGCCACGCCCCGACGAGCGGGTGCGGACCGCGCTGTCCGACGCTCCCAGGATAGGTGTCGTCGCAGGCGGCGTGTCCGTGGGCCCGACGGGGGTCGCGGTCGCCGCCCGGGACACCCGGGCCCCTGTCCCCTTACCCCGTGGGCGGGCGGGGTATCGCGTGGGACGGGTTGGAGTGGCCTCTCGTGTTGTGGTGCCCGTCACTGCCATACTTACCAAGCCGTAGGTTACGGAACCGTAGCCACGGCCGTCCGCGTCTTCTCCCTCACCCTCAGAGGTATCCCCCCATGGCGAGCACCCCTCATGTGATCGACGAGACCGAGCCTCCCGGTGCGGCCGGGGCCTCGTTGCCGCCCGGCACGCTGGGCGGCGACAAGAAGCGGTCGATCGAGCAGTTCGCGCTGCTGGCGTTCATCGTGGTGCCGTTCGCGGCCCTGGTCGCGGCGGTGCCGTTGGCGTGGGGCCGGGGGGTGAGCTGGCTGGATCTGGGGCTGCTGGTGGCGATGTACTTCATCGGCTGTCATGGGGTCACGATCGGCTTCCACCGGTATTTCACGCACGGTTCGTTCAAGGCGAAGCGGCCGTTGCGGATCGCGCTGGCCGTGATGGGTTCGCTGGCGGTGGAGGGGCCCCTGGTGCGGTGGGTGGCCGATCACCGCAAGCATCACCGGTTCTCGGACGCGGAGGGTGATCCGCATTCGCCGTGGCGGTTCGGGGAGAGCCTGCCGGCCTTGATGAAGGGGCTGTGGTGGGCGCACATCGCGTGGATGTTCGACGAGGAGCAGACGCCGCAGCAGAAGTACGCCCCCGACCTGATCAAGGACCCGGCGATCCGGGGCATCTCGCGCCACTTCCTCTCCTTCACGATCGTCTCGCTGGCGATTCCGCCGCTGGTCGGCGGCCTGGTGACGATGTCGTGGTGGGGTGCGGCGACGGCGTTCTTCTGGGGTTCGCTGGTGCGGGTGGCGCTGCTGCACCATGTGACCTGGTCGATCAACTCGATCTGTCACGCGGTGGGCAAGCGGCCCTTCAAGTCCCGTGACCGGTCGGGGAACGTGTGGTGGCTGGCGGTGCTGTCGTGCGGCGAGTCGTGGCACAACCTGCACCACGCGGACCCGACGAGTGCCCGGCACGGGGTGATGCGGGGGCAGATCGACTCCAGCGCCCGGCTGATCCGCTGGTTCGAGATGCTGGGCTGGGCCACGGATGTGCGGTGGCCGGATGCCGAGCGTATCGACTCCCGGCGCATGTCCGTTCCGGCTGACGCGGCATGATTGACGACGTGGCGACCGACGGCAGCACGAGCAGCGAGCAGAGCAGGACCTCCCCCTCCCGCCGGGCCCGGCGGGTCCGGATGACGGGCAAGGAGCGCCGCGAGCAGCTGCTGGACATCGGGCGCGCCCTCTTCGCCGACAAGGGTTTCGAGGGCACGTCGGTGGAGGAGATCGCGGCGCGTGCCGGGGTGTCCAAGCCGGTGGTGTACGAGCACTTCGGCGGCAAGGAGGGCCTGTACGCGGTGGTGGTCGACCGCGAGATGCGCCGGCTGCTGGACATGGTGACGGGGGCGCTGACGGCGGGCCATCCGCGCGAGCTGCTGGAGCAGGCGGCGTTCGCGCTGCTGGACTACATCGAGTCGTACACGGACGGTTTCCGGATCCTGGTGCGGGATTCGCCGGTGGCGCAGTCGACGGGCACGTTCGCGTCGCTGATCAGTGACATCGCCACGCAGGTGGAGGACATCCTGGGCCTGGAGTTCAAGGCTCGGGGTTTTGATCCGAAGCTGGCCCCGCTGTACGCGCAGGCGCTGGTGGGGATGGTGGCGCTGACGGGCCAGTGGTGGCTGGACGTGCGCAAGCCGAAGAAGGCCGAGGTGGCCGCGCATCTGGTGAATCTGTGCTGGCACGGGCTGGAGAACCTGGAGGCGAAGCCTCGGCTGATAGGGCACCGGAAGAGCTGACCGCGCGACCCTTCCGTACGTCGTCACCCGTTGTGATGACGGGTGCGGATTTCCCGCCGTAGGGTGGTCGGGAGGGCAGAGGATTCGTCCATGGGAGGAACCATGACCGCCGAGCCGACCACCGCGCACAGCTCCCGCTGGCCGGTGCCCCCGCAGGACGGATACACCGTGGACGATCTGTTCACGCTGCCCGATCTCCCGCCGCACACAGAGCTGATCGACGGGAGCCTGGTTTTCGTGAGTCCGCAGCGAGACTTTCACAGCACGATGATCGATCTGCTGGTGACAGGACTGCGCAGTACGGCGCCCCCGGAGGTGAGGGTGCGCCGGGAGATGACCGTAGTGCTGGATCGGCGGAACGCTCCGGAGCCGGATGTCTCCGTCGTGCGGACCGAGGCGATCACAGGGCTCGACGTGACGCGGTACCAGGCCGCCGACGTCCTCCTCGCCGTCGAGGTCGTCTCCCCCGACTCCGAGGCCCGCGACCGTGAGGCCAAGCCGCACAAGTACGCGACCGCCGGCATCCCGCACTTCTGGCTCGTGGAGATGACCGGCACCGACCCGCACCCCGTCGTGCGGGTCTATGAGCTGGATCCGGTGACGAAGGCGTACGCGCTGACCGGGATCCATCACGACCGGCTGAAGACGGGTGTGCCGTTCCCGGTGGACATCGACGTCTCGGCGGACGCGCTCAAGGAGCTGTAGAGCGCCGGTTACGCGTCCGGCTCCTTGCGGGCGACCGCGAAGATGCGGCGGAACGGGAAGACCGTGCCGTACGGGCCGGGCGGGTAGGCCTCGCGGAGCAGGTCGCGGTATTCGGTGAGGAACGCGTCGCGGGCCGCCGGGTCGTCGGCGAGGGCGGTGAGGACGGGGCGCAGGGTGGTGCCCTTGACCCAGTCGAGGACCGCGTCGTCGCCGTGGAGGGTCTGGAGGTAGGTGGTCTCCCAGACGTCGGCCGTGCAGCCGAGGTCGCGGAGGCGGGTGAGGTAGTCGACGGGGTCCAGGGCGGAGGCGGTGCGGTCGCCGCTGCCGTGGAGCAGGGGGCGCCAGCGGTCGGATGCGCGGAGGGCGGCCAGGAGGGTGTGGCTGGGGGCGGTGAAGTTGCCGGGGAGCTGGAAGGCGAGGGTTCCGCCGGGGGCGAGGGCGTCGAGCCAGCGGGGGAAGTGGTCGGCGTGGCCGGGGATCCACTGGAGTGCGGAGGTGGAGACGATCAGGCCGTACGTCTCGGTGGGCGTCCAGGTCGCGGCGTCGGCCTCGGCGAAGTCGAGCAGGGGCGGCCGGGCGTGGGCGGCGGCTTCGGCGAGCATCGCGCGCGAGGTGTCGTAGCCGGTGATCCGGGCGGCCGGCCAGCGGTCCGCGAGGAGGGCGGTGACGTTGCCCGCGCCGCAGCCGAGGTCGGCGATGCGGGGTGCGGGGTGGCCGGGGAGGTCGCCGATGCGGGCCAGGAGATCGTGGAAGGGGCGGGTGCGGTGGTCGGCGTGGCGCAGGTACTGCTGCGGGTCCCAGGAGGGCTGGTCGGGTGCGGTCATGGGGAACAGGATCACGCCGAGAATCTCTTGATGTCAAGACACTTGAATTCAAGAGACTTCATGTCGAGGGACCCTCTACACTGATCGATATGGAGGACGAGGTCGACCGACTGGTCGCTGCATGGCGCCGAGAGCGCCCCGACCTCGACGTGGAACCACTCGAGGTGCTCAGCCGCGTCTCCCGCCTGGCACGCCACCTCGACCGGGCCCGCCGCATAGCCTTCTCCGAGCACAACCTGGAGCCGTGGGAGTTCGACGTGCTGACGTCGTTGCGCCGGGCCGGCGCCCCCTACCAGCTCTCCCCCGGGCAACTGCTCACCCAGACCCTGGTCACCTCGGGCACGATGACCAACCGCATCGACCGGCTGACCAAGAAGAACCTCGTCGAGCGGCTGCCCGACCCGAGCGACCGGCGCGGCGTCCTCGTCCGGCTCACGGCCGAGGGGCGGGACAGGGCCGACCAGTCGCTGGCCGGACTGCTCGACCAGGAACGCGCCATCCTCGGCGAGCTCTCCCGCCACCAGCGCGGCGAACTGGCCGGGCTACTGCGCCAGTTGACCGCCCCGTTCGACAACATTCCCACTTAGGGGACGCATCGTCGGCTCTGCGGGGCCGACCCCCGCCCGGCGGGCCAGTGCCACCGCGGCCAGCGTCGAGTGCACTCCTAGCTTGCCCAGCACGTTCTGCATATGGGTGCGCACCGTGTGCGGGGAGAGGAACAGCCGCTCGGCGACCGCCTTGCGGCCGAGTCCCGCCACCATGCAGCGCAGCACCTCCCGCTCCCGCGGCGTCAGCGCCTCCACCAGCCGCTCGCTCTCGGTGCGGTGCTTGCGGGTGGCGGTCAGCTCCCGCAGTACGCCGGTGAGCAGCGCGGGCGGCAGATGCGTCTCGTCGCGCAGCACGCCCCGTATCACCGCCAGCAGCCGCTGCAGCGAGCAGTCCTTGGCCACCCAGCCCGAGGCGCCCGCCTGGAGCGCCCGTGCGGCGGCCCGCGGATCGTCCTTCTCGGCGAGCACCACCGACCGGACGGCGGGCCGGCCCGAACTGACCCCGGCGACCAGGGAGATGCCGTCGACGACGCCCGTCTCCTCCTGCCGAGGCACGGGGACGGCGTGCGCGCCGCCGGCCGTCAGGGCGCCCAACTCGGCGTCCACCAGCAGCACGTCGTAACCGCGCCCCTCGGTGGCGGCACGCTCCAGGGCGCGCAGCGCGGCCGGGCCGCTGCCCGCAGCGGACACGTCCACGTCGGGCTCGGCCGCGAGGGCCGCCGCGAGCGACTCGGCGAAGATGCGGTGGTCGTCGACCACCAGGACCCGGATACGCGCCACAGAACCCCCATCGGTGGGGGCGGACAGCTGCGGGTACGGCGTCCGGAGGGATCGGCGCGGCGCGCTGTGCTCCGGCCGCCGCCTTCGCACCGCCTGCCGCCCCGCCCCCGGGCGCCGTACCCGGCTCTCTCGCTCCCCTGAATGAGCACCGGCCCCCACCGGTGCTGAGCATCAGCGTACGGGTGGGGGCCACGGGGGGAAGGCGATTCGCCGAACTGGTCGCCCCGGGTGTTCACCCCGGGTGTTTAGGGTGTGCTTCATGTTCCGTCTTGAGACAGAAGTAGACAAAGAACGTCGCATTCTGCTGAGCGGGCGTCTGCACGAGGACAACATCGCGGCCGCGGCCGGCCTGCGTGCGCTGCTCTCCACCCCCGCCGAGCACGAAGTGCCGCTGGAGGTCTGGGCGTTGGACGAGCACGGGGCCCTGGCCGGTGGGCTGACCGGGCGGACCTGGGCGTACTGGCTGCACGTCGATCTGCTCTGGGTCGACGCCCCGCACCGGGGCTCCGGTCTCGGCGCGCGGCTGCTCGCCGAGGCCGAACGGACCGCCCGCACCGAGCGCGCCTGCACCCGGTCGCGGCTGGAGACCTGGGACTTCCAGGCCCCCGGCTTCTACCGCGGACAGGGGTACGAGGAGATCGGCCGGGTCGCGGACTACCCGCCGGGCGTCACCGAGTTCATCCTGGTCAAGGACCTGTGAACGCGGGGCAACGAGCCGTCTGGTCAAGGACCTGTGAACGCGGGGCTCCGCGGCGGGGTCAGCGCAGTCGGCGCGCCCCGGCCGACGGGATGGCGTCGAAGATCCCCGGGGCCGTGTGTCCGGCCGCCGCGAACGCCTCGCTGACGGCCTTGGCCACGGTGCCGGCCGCCGCCGCCTCGACCAGGACGACCGCCGAGCCGCCGAAGCCGCCGCCGGTCATCCGGGCACCGAGCGCCCCGGCCTCGTTCGCCGCCTCGACGGCCAGGTCCAGTTCGGGGCAGGAGACCCGCAGATCGTCGCGGAGCGAGCGGTGGCCGTCGTTGAGGACGGGGCCCGCGGCGCGGACGTCGCCCGCGTCGAGCAGCGCGATGACCTGCTCGACCCGGCGGTTGTCGCCGACGACATGGCGTACGTAGCGGATCACGGACTCGGCCGCCCCGGCGTCGGCGAGCGTGGCGAGCGCCGCGTCGAGACCGGCGTACGGCAGGTCGCGCAGCGTCGGTATGCCGAGCAGCCGGGCGCCCTCCTCGCAGCCGGCCCGGCGCTCCGCGTACGCCCCGTCGCCGAGCGCGTGCTTGACCCGGGTGTCGACGACCAGCAGCGTCAGGCCCTGGGCGGCCAGGTCGAAGGGGACCTGGCGCAGGGAGAGGTCGCGGGTGTCCAGGTGGAGGGCGTGGCCCTCGACGCAGCAGGCCGAGGCCATCTGGTCCATGATCCCGCAGGGCACGCCGACGAAGTCGTTCTCGGCGCGGCGGCCGACGACGGCCAGTTCGGGTCCGGTGAGGCCGAGGTGGAAGAGGTCGTTCAGGGCCAGTGCGGTGACGACTTCGAGGGCGGCCGAGGAGGAGAGCCCGGCGCCCGTGGGCACGGTGGAGGTCAGTGCGATGTCCGCCCCGGTGACCGGGTGCCCGGCCTCGCGCAGCGCCCAGAGCACCCCGGCGGGGTAGGCGGCCCAGCCGTGGCCGGAGTGCGGGGCGAGTTCGTCGACGCGGAGCGAGACGACGCCGCCGGGGACGTCGGAGGAGTACAGGCGCAGGACGCCGTCGTCACGGCGGGAGACGGCCGCGACGGCGGTGTGCGGGAGGGCGAGCGGCATGACGAAGCCGTCGTTGAAGTCGGTGTACTCGCCGATCAGGTTCACTCGTCCGGGTGCCGCCCAGACGCCGTCGGGCTCGCCCCCGTACAGCTCGGAGAAGGTGGCGGCGGGGTCGGTCCCGGGCTGCTCCGCGCGGGGCGTGGGCGGGTCGGTCGCGTCCGGCTCCGCGAAAGTGGCGGCGGGGTCGGTCCCGTCCGGCTCCGCGCGGGGCGTGGGCGGGGCGGTGGTCTCGGTCATGGGGTGGTCGTGTCCTCTCGGCGGGCGAACTGCCAGGCGTCGGCGATGATTCCGGCCAGGTCGGCGCGGGAGGGCTGCCAGCCGAGGCGCTCGACGGCGGTGGCGGCGGCGGCGACGAGGACGGCCGGGTCGCCGCCGCGGCGGGGGGCGGCGGTCTCGGGGACGGGGTGGCCGGTGACCTTGCGGACGGTCTCGATGACCTCGCGGACCGAGAAGCCGTTGCCGTTGCCGAGGTTGCAGATGAGGTGCTCGCCGGGGGCGGCGGCCTGAAGGGCCAGCAGGTGGGCGTCGGCGAGGTCGGCGACGTGGATGTAGTCGCGGACGCAGGTGCCGTCGGGGGTGGGGTAGTCGTCGCCGTACACGGAGATCGACTCGCGCTGCCCCAGGGCCACTTGGAGGACCAGCGGGATGAGGTGGGACTCGGGCGCGTGGCGTTCGCCGCAGCTGCCGTAGGCCCCGGCCACGTTGAAGTAGCGCAGCGAGACGGCGGCCAGGCCGTGGGCGGTGGCCTCGCCGCTGATCATGTGGTCGACGGCGAGTTTGGACGCGCCGTAGGGGCTGGTGGGGGCGGTGGGGGCGGTCTCGGTGATGGGGCTGGAGGCCGGTTCGCCGTAGGTGGCGGCGGTGGAGGAGAAGACGAGGGTGCGCACGCCGTGCTCGCGCATCGCGGCGAGCAGGGCGGTGGTGCCGCCGACGTTGTTGACCCAGTACTTCTCCGGGTCGACGACGGATTCGCCGACCTGGGAGAAGGCGGCGAAGTGCAGGACTCCGTCGTAGGAGGGGTCGAGGTGGCGGGCGGCGTCCTGGACGCGGCCCTCGATGAACGCGGCTCCGGCCGGGACGCCCGCGCGGAAGCCGGTGGAGAGGTCGTCCAGGACGGTCACGGTGTGCCCGGCCTCCAGCAGGTGCTGGGCGACGACGCTCCCGACGTAGCCGGCGCCGCCGGTGACCAGGTATTTCTTCGGGAGCTCGCCGGCCTTCGGGGAATCGCTCACTTGCTCGCTACCTCTCGCAGTCGCTCGGCCGCGGCCTCCGGCGGCACGTCGTTGATGAACACGCTCATGCCGGACTCGGACCCCGCGAGGAACTTCAGCTTGCCGGAGGTCCGGCGAATGGTGAAAAGCTCCAGGTGCAGGGCGAAGTCGTCCCGTCCGGGGACCCCGAACGGCGCCTGGTGCCAGGCGGAGATGTACGGGGTCGGCGGCTCGCCGGGTCCGAAGATCCGGTCGAAGCGCCTCAGCAGTTCCAGATAGACCTGGGGGAACTCCGTCCGCGCCCGCTCGTCCAGCTCCCGCAGGTCGGGGACGCGGCGGCGGGGGTACAGGTGGACCTCGTAGGGCCAGTGGGCCGCGTACGGGACGAAGGCTGCCCAGTGGTCGGTGGCCAGGACGATGCGCGAGCCGTCCTTCTCCTCGCGGGCGACCACGTCGTCGAAGAGGTTGCGGCCGGTCTCCTCGCGGTGGCGGGCGGCCGAGCGGAGCATCAGCTCGGTGCGCGGGGTGACGAAGGGGTAGCCGTAGATCTGGCCGTGCGGGTGGCCGAGGGTCACGCCGATCTCGGCGCCCCGGTTCTCGAAGCAGAAGACCTGGGTGACCTGGTCGAGTGCGGCGAGTGCGGCGGTGCGGTCGGTCCAGGCGGCGAGGACGAGGGCGGCCTGTTCCTCGGTGAGGTCGGCGAAGGACGCGTCGTGGTCGGCGGTGAAGCAGACGACCTCGCAGCGGCCGGAGTCGCCGGCGAGGGAGGGGAAGCGGTTCTCGAAGACGGCGACGTCGTAGTCGCTGTCGGGGATCTCGCCGACCCGCCCGTCGCGCGTGGGGCAGAGCGGGCAGGCGTCGGCCGGCGGGTGGTAGGTGCGCGCCTGGCGGTGCGAGGCGACGGCGACCGCGTCACCGAGCAGGGGGTCGCGACGGATCTCGGACGAGGTCGAGACGGGATCCAGCGGGCGGTGGTCGACGGCGTCGCGGACGGTGTCGTCGGCGGAGTCGTAGTAGATCAGCTCACGGCCGTCGGCGAGGGTCGTAACCGTCTTCTTCACCAGGGTCCTCCACCAGATCCTCCCAACATAATCGCACATAACAAATCACAGACGAACACGCGCGTCAATGGCCGCGAGCATCCGCGAGCATTCCGCGATTCCGGATGGCATACCGACGGCACACCGACGACATACCCGGACATTCACCCGCGCTCGATCACGATCGAACAAAGAACCCCAACGAGACTGTTCATTTCTCGAACACAGAGGCGTAAGTTCCGACGGGTTCAGTTCGCGCAACGAAGCGAGTACCCCCCATGCACACACTTGCCGAAGGGCTCCGGCTCCCCACGAACGGGCTCGACTACGCCATCCTGGCGATCTACTTCGTCGTCGTGCTCGGCATCGGCTTCGCGGCCCGTGCCAGTGTGAGGACGAGCCTCGACTTCTTCCTCTCCGGACGGTCCCTGCCCGCCTGGGTGACCGGGCTCGCCTTCGTCGCGGCCAACCTCGGCGCCACCGAGATCCTCGGCATGGCGGCCACCGGCGCGCAGTACGGCGTCGCGGTGGTGCACTGGTACTGGATCGGCGCGATCCCGGCCATGGTCTTCCTCGGCCTGGTGATGATGCCGTTCTACTACCGCTCCAAGGTGCGCTCCGTGCCGGAGTTCCTGCTCCAGCGGTTCGACAAGTCCGCGCACCTGCTCAGCTCCGTGCTCTTCGCCTTCGCGGCGATCCTCATCGCGGGCGTCAACCTCTACGCCCTGTCCATCGTCGTGGAAGCGCTGCTGGGCTGGCCGCAGTGGGTCGCGATCGTCGTCGCGGGCCTGTTCGTGCTGGTCTACATCACGATCGGCGGACTCTCCTCGGCGATCTACAACGAGGTGCTCCAGTTCTTCGTCATCCTCGCCGCGCTGATCCCCCTCACCGTCCTCGGCCTGAAGCGGGTCGGCGGCTGGGACGCGATGAGCGACTCGCTGACCAAGCAGCACGGCGGGGACTTCATGACCGCCTGGGGCGGCACCGGCATCGGTGACGCCAACCCGCTGGGCGCCAACTGGCTGACGATCATCCTGGGCCTCGGCTTCGTGCTGTCCTTCGGCTACTGGACGACGAACTTCGCCGAGGTGCAGCGCGCCCTGTCCGCGAAGAACCTCTCCGCCGCCAAGCGCACCCCGCTGATCGCCGCCTTCCCGAAGATCTTCATCGTCTTCGCGGTGATGATCCCGGGCCTGGTCGCCGCCGTGATCGTGCCGAAGATCGGCACCCCGGACTCCGACCTCACCTACAACGACGCCATACCCCTGCTGATGCAGGAGCTGCTGCCCAACGGCGTGCTCGGCATCGCGGTGACCGGTCTGCTCGCCGCGTTCATGGCGGGCATGGCGGCCAACGTGTCCTCGTTCAACACGGTGTTCACCACCGACATCTGGCAGCGGTACGTGGTGAAGGACAAGCCGGACGCCTACTACCTGCGGTTCGGGCGGCTGATCACGGCGATCGGTGTGCTGGCCTCGATCGGCACGGCGTTCATCGCCGCCAGCTTCTCGAACATCATGAGCTACCTCCAGACGCTGTTCTCGTTCTTCAACGTCCCGATGTTCGTCGTCTTCATCATCGGCATGTTCTGGAAGCGGGCCTCCATGAAGTCCGGTGTCTGGGGCCTGGTCGCGGGCACCGGGGCCGCGATGGTCAACTACTTCTGGATCTACAAGGGCGGGATCATCGACATCCCGTCCGACCAGGGCGCCAACTTCGTCTCCGCGATCGTCGGATTCGTCGCCGGAGCCGTCGTCATGGTCGCCGTCACCCTCTTCACCGCGCCGAAGCCCGAAGCGGAGCTGGCCGGGCTGGTGTACGGGACCGAATCGCCGGACCCCGACGAGGCGCTCGACGAGGCCGACAGCGCCTGGTACCGCAAGCCCGCACTGCTCGGCTGGGGCGCGGTCGTCCTCGCCGCCGCCTGCTACATCCCCTACTCGTTCTGATCGGAGGCACTCACCATGTCCGACCCGCACACGCCCGACCCGCGCACGTCCGGCCCGCGCAAGTCCGACCTGCACAAGGAAGTCTCCGAACTGGAGCGCAAGTCCGCCACCGCCGCCCGTCTCTTCGACATCCGGCGGATCATCGGCGGCCTGTTCGTGGTCTACGGAGTGATCGTCACCATCGCCGGCGTCAGCCCGTCCGACGCCGACCTGAAGAAGGCCGAGGGCGTCCACATCAACCTGTGGACGGGTCTCGCCATGCTGGCGCTCGGCCTGTTCTTCCTGGTCTGGATGAAGCTGCGCCCGGCCGAGGCCCCGGAAACCGACCCGGACCCGGGGGGCCCGGGCCCGAAGCAGGAGTCCGGCGCGGGCTGACCCGCCCCACCGCTCGTCCGCCGTGCCCGCAGGGGCCGTACGTCACCCGCGCTGTCCAGGGATGTACGGCCCCTGCGGCGTGCCGCCGTCGTCCGCGGCCCTCTCCAGCAGTCCCGTACGGGCCGCGAGGGCGGCCGCCTCCAGGCGGGATCCGACGCCGAGCTTCATCAGGACCCGCTGGACGTGGGTGCGTGCGGTGCTCGGGGCGATGTCCATGCCGGCCGCGATCAGCCGGGTGCCCTCGCCCTCGGCGACCCGCACCAGCACCTCCGCCTCGCGCGGCGTCAGCATCCGCAGCAGCCGCCGCCCCTCGTCGTCGGGCTGGGCCGTCGGGTTGAGCAGTTCGGCGAAGGCGCCCCGCAGCAGCTGCGGGGCGATGGCGCTCTCCCCCGCCCGCGCCTTGAGCATGGCCCGCTCGACGCCCTCGATGCGCTCGTCGTGCCGGACGTACCCCGCGGCCCCGGCGGCGAACGCCGCGGCGATCCCGCGCGGACTGGGCACCGGTCCGAGGACCACCACCGCCACCTGCGGGCGTTCCCGGCCGATGCGCGTGATCGGGTCGAAGACCCCGGGGGCGGCGGGCGAGGCCGTACCGAACAGGCAGACCTCCGGGGCCCTGCCGACGACCAGCTCCGCCGCCCCGGACGTCGGCGCCGCCGCCGCGAGCACCCGGTGCCCGCGCAGTTTCAGCGCCGAGGCGAGTGCCTCGGCGAGCAGCCGGTGATCGTCGACCACCATGAGCCGCACACCCACGGTCCTCACCCCCAAAGCCCCTGTACGCCCGGCCCCCCGGACTCCTGCCCCGGCAAGTTACACGCTTGTTCGACGCCGCGCCGCCCTTACGTGGGAGAAGCCCCCCGGAATGCCGAATTCTGCGCCATTCGGTCCCGGTCGACCTGCGTTCATGGCTCGTTGACCGGCAGTTCGCGATCACTTCACGGGCGGAAAGCGATCGGCCCCGCCGGTGAGGTGATCGACCGGCGGGGCCTGGCACTGCGGGACGCTCCCCGGGGAGAGCGCGGTGATCAGTCGGTGCGGTAGGCGACGACGAGGTAGCGCTTCTCGTCGGGGTTGACGGTGCTGGGCTTGTGGACCGACCTGCCCGCCATGTAGAAGCGGCCGTCGCTGTAGAGGAGTTCGGCCGAGCCGATGTTGAACCGCTTCTCCGCCTCCCGGACGGTCTCGTCGCTCGGGTTCTCCATCAGCAGGGTCTGCTTGAAGGTCTCGCCGTCGATGGAGACGACCTGCCCGCCCTTGTCGTACGGGCCCTCCTTGTAGGCGATGATGCTGGTGCCGTCCATCCGGAGCGGCGTCAGGGTGTGGCGGTCGCCCGCGTCCGCCCGGCCGCCGAGGAGCTTTCCGGTGGCCAGGTCGAAGGCGACGACCTCGTTCGTGTCGCCGTACTCGCTGGTTCCGTCGTGCCTCTCGGTCGGCAGGTAGAGCCGGTTGTTACCGACGGCCATGTTCGAGCACTGCTCGACGTCGGTGGAGCCGCACTCCGCCGCGTACTTGTCCGCGTCGGCGGGGATGCGGACGATCAGCTTGCCGGTGGCCGCGTCGATCGAGAAGAAGTCGGAGATGCTGCTGCCGTCGCCGGCGGTGTCGCCGACGTCGGCCGCGACCACCAGCGGCTTGGTGGAGACGATGCTCGCGTAGTCGACGCCCGCGGGCATCTGGAACGAGGACAGCGGCGCGCCGGTCGTCGGGTTCAGCGCCTGCACAGTGAGCTGGGGGCTGTCGGACGTGCCGCACCTGCGGACCACGGCGAGGGCTTCGCCTCCCGCGTAGCCGCGGTCGTAGCAGCCGTCCGCGCCGACCTTCGGCTTCCAGAGCGAGGCGCCGTCGGCCAGGTTGAAGGCCGCGCCGCCGGAGGTTCCGCCCGCGGCGACGGTGGTCCCGCTGAGCGTGACCTCGTCGAAGCGGATCGGCCGGTCACCGCCGGTGGCGGAGGTGACGCTCTTGCTCCACAGGAGCTTGCCGGCGCTCAGGTCGATCGCGCCGACCTGGTTGCACGACGGGTACTTGTTCTCCTTGGTCGCCTTCGTCTCCTGGAAGACGATGGCCGCCTTGTAGTCCTTGCTCATGTGCCGGGACACGGAGCAGATCTCGCCGGCGAGCGGGAAGGACCAGAGCTTGGTGCCCTTGTCGCGGTCGTAGCCGGTGACCTCGGCGATGCCGGACTTGACGTACGCCTTGTCGGTGACCCAGGAGCCCGCGACCGTGGTGATGTCGGTGACCACCGGCTCCGGGAACTGGAAGGCGACCTTGGACTTGGTGTTGGCGGGCGCCTTCTCCTTGCCGCCGGCCAGGCCGCCCTCGCCGCCCTTGGCCTCGCCGCCGGTGGCGCCGGACGAGGAGGCCTCGTCCGTGCCGCCCTTGTCGTCGCCGGTGGAGGCGTAGATGATCCCGCCGCCGATGATCAGCACCACGGCGACGGCCGCGGCGACGATGATCTGCATCTGGGTGGAGAACTTCCTGCCGCCGTCGCCGGCCGGCTGCGGGGCCCCGTACTGCGGCTGCATCGGCTGGGTCGGGTAGCCGTAACCCTGCTGGGGCATCCCGGGCTGCCCGGGCTGCCCGGCGGGCCCCTGCGGGTAGCCGTAACCCTGCTGCGGGGCCTGCGGGTAGCCGTACCCGTTGGGCTGCGGCGCGGGCGGGGTGGGGTAGCCACCGGCCGGCGGCGGGGTGCCGTAGCCCCCGGCGGGCATGCCCTGCGGGGCGGCGGGCTGCTGCGGCGGCTGCTCCGGCTGCTTGCCGAAGGGGTCCGCGGGCGGCGGGGCCGGCCGGCCGAACCCTCCCGGCGGCGGGTCCTGCGGCGCGCCGAACCCACCGGAGGGCGGACCGGCGGGCGGGGGCGTGTTCGGCGGTTCGTTGGGTGGCTGCTGCGGTGGCTGGGGCGGCTGGGTCATGGCGTGCGTACCTCGGGAGACGAGTGGGTGTGGGGGCGCGTGGGGCCGGGAGGGGCCGACGGCGGCCGGATGCCGTGGCGGACCGTCACTTGGTGAACACCAGCATCGTCGACTGCTCCAGCTCTTCCTCGTCGTTGCTCGCGCTCACACGCTTGCTGAAGATGTAGGAGCGGCCGTCCTGGTAGAGGACCTTGGACGAGAAGAAGCCGTTCTCGATACGGCCGGCCGACGCCGGGTGCTGGAGCAGCGTCTTGGGAGTGCCGCCGGTCGGCGGCAGGGTCACGAGTGCGCCGGCGGTGTCGTACTTCGGCCGCATGTAGAGCAGCACGTCGCCGCCCTCCATGCCCAGCGGCTTCAGAACGCGCTCGGCCGGGGCGGGCGCCTCCCACTTGGGCTTCCCGGTGTTCAGGTTGAACGCGATGACCTTGTTGGTCCGCGAGGTCCCGCTGCTGTCGTCCTCGGTCGCGATGTAGAAGGTGTTGGCGTCGGCGGCGACGCCGCTGCACCCTTCGAGGTTCGTGCCGAAGACCGCGAACCTGCCCCCGCAGTCGGCGGTGAGCTTGTCGCCCTTCGCGGGTGCGAGCTGCGAGCGGAGCTTGCCGCTCTCGGTGAGCGCCGCGATGCCGTACTGCTTCTTCGCCTCGTTGTCGAACCTGACGACGAGCGGGCTGACCGAGTAGACCTTGCTGACCTCCCAGCCGCGCGCGGGCTGGTACGTCCACTTGGCCTTGCCGGTGACCGGGTCCAGCTCCTGGACCTGGTGCTGCGGGTTCTTGGCGTCGTCGGTGCGGCAGCTGGCGGCGGCGATCAGCTTCGCGCCGCCGGCGAAGGCGAAGGGCTTGCAGTTGCCCTCGGGGTTGCCGAACAGCTCCTTGCCGTCGCTGACGCGGTAGGCGTTGGAGTTGCCCGTGCGCCCGACCGTGACGGTGTCTCCGCTGATCGCCAGACCGATGTCCGACAGGAAGTCCCAGGTGCCGTTCTTCTTGATCGTCTTCTTCCAGCCGGCCTTGCCGGTGTTGAGGTCGATCATCTGGAGGACGGAGCACTTGGCCCGGTCGGTGGTGCCGTCCTTCACGCCGATGACGAGCTTGCCGTCGGCGGTCGCGGTGTTGGGCGCGGCGCACACGTCGGCGGGGAGCGCCAGGGTCCACTTCTGCTTGCCGTCGGCGACGGAGTAGCCGGAGACACCGCGGTACATGGCCTTGGCGACCAGGTCGCCGGTGAACCAGGGGCCTTCGACGGACGCGCCGTTGCGCGGCAGGTCGACGTCGTTCTTCTGGAGCCAGGCGACCTTGGCCTCGCCCGGCTTGCGCCCGGCGTTGAGGTCGTCGTTCTCCTCGCGGCCGTCGCCGCTGCCGTCGCCCTCGTCGACCGTCGGCGACTCGCTGGGGGGCTTGGGGTCGGTGCTCGTGCCGGCGACCGGCTTCTTGGGGTCGTCCCCGCCGTCGCTCACGAGGAACCAGGTGCCCGCCCCGGCGACCAGGACCACGGCGAGCGCCGCCGCGACCACGATGCCGGTCTTGTTCTTGAGGAACCCGCCGGGGCCGGAGCCCGGTCCGCCGGGGGCGGGGATGCCGGGGTGCTGCTGCGTCGGGTAGCCGTAGCCGGGCTGGGGCTGCTGACCGTACGGGCCGGGAGCCTGCTGACCGTACGGGCCCGGGGCCTGCTGACCGTAGGGGCCGGGCTGCTGGCCGTACGGTCCGGGGGCCTGCTGACCGTACGGTCCGGGGGCCTGGCCGGGCTGCTGCGGATAGCCGTAGCCGGGCCCGGCCTGGGGCTGCTGCTGCGGATAGCCGTACGCCGGGGCGCCCGGCGGGGGCGTCTGCGGCGGGCCGGCCGGGGGCCCGGGCGGCTGCGCGGGGGGCGGCCCCTGGGGCGGCTGGCCCGGCGGCGTCTGCGGCGGCTTCGCCGGGTTCGGCTGGTCCTGGGGCTGCTGAGGAGCTCCGTTCGGCGGCTCCTGCGGAGCCCCGAAGCCTCCCTGCGGCGGTTGCTGGCTGGGCGGCTGGCTCATATCAGCACGTCCCCCTTCGTGCGGCCCGGTGCGCGAATCGGTCTCCCCCGCATTCCCAAGAGGGTCAATTCCCCTCGGAAAGGAGCGAATCGGGCATGGCTTCCGCGGTGTTACGACAGTCGGGCGGGGCTTCTTTGTACCACCCGCCCGCCACCAGGCATCGGTTCGGGCCAACCCCTGTTCCCAAGGGAGAACCGCCTTGTGATGCCTCCGTTACGCCCGGCGGGAGGTGATGGTCAGTCACCGAAGGCGATCATCGCCGGCAGCTCCATCTCCTCCTCGTCGGTGGCCCCGGAGACGTACGGGAGCATGAGCAGCGAGCGGCCGCCGGTGTAGAGGACGAGCGGATCAGTGAAGGTGCGCTCGGTCTCCGCGGCCGACGCCGGATGGCGCAGGACCTGCCGCGGTGCGCCGCCGTCCGGCCCGAGCGCCACGATGCCGCCGCCGACGCCCTTGGTCCCGCTCTTCGCGCCGGGCGGGCCGAGGTAGACCAGCGCCTTGCCGCCTTCGACGCGCAGCGGCATCAGGGTCTGGCCGGCGGGTGCGGGGACCTTCCACTTCTTCCTGCCGGTGCTCATGTCGAAGGCGACGACGTCGTTGGTCAGCACCCCGTCCGCGAACCGGTGCTTCGTGGCGGCGTAGAGCGTGTCGGCGTCGGCGGTCACTCCGACGCAGGTGTCGAGGTTCGCGCCCACGTTCCGCCGCATGCCGGTGCACCGGGCCTCGGGGACGTCGTCGCCGGCGGCGGGCCGGGAGCGGAAGGTTCCGTCGGCGTTCAGGACCGTGATCGCCCACTCGCCCTCCACCGCCCCGCCCTTGCGGAGCGAGATCACCGGTGGGTCGACGGAGTGGACTTCGTCGATCAGCCAGCCCTTCTCGGCCTCGTACGTCCACAGGGTCCGGCCGGTGGACGGGTCGACGCGCCGCACTTCCTCGATGACATCGCCGGATTCGGACCCGGACTCGGACCCGGACTCGGACCCGGACTCACCGGCCGGCTGGTCGCGGCAGCTGACAGCGGCGAGCAGGACGGCTCCGCCGGCGAGACCGTACGACTGGCAGGGGCCGGGCAGCCTGTCCCACAGGTGCTTGCCGTCACTGACCCGGTAGGCATCGGTTCGGCCGACGCGCCCGATCGTCAGGACGTCGCCGCTGATCGCCATGACGATGTTGGCGAGCCCGTCCTGCGTCGGCGCGCGTTCGAAGGTCGCGGACCAGCCCGCCTCGCCGGTGGCCAGATCGATCATCTGGAGCTTGTCGCAGACCGGGTTCTCCGTGGAGGTGTCGGTCAGGAGCCCGATGACGATCTTCCCGTCCGCGGTCGGCCGGGTGGGCGCCGCGCAGACGTCGGAGGGCAGCCGCAGGCTCCACTTCCGCGCGCCGTCGTCGAGGGAGTAGCCGGACGCCGTGCGGTACATGGCCTTGGCCACGACATCGCCGACGACCCAGGGGCCGAGGGCGGAGGCGCCGCCCCCCGGCAGGTCCACGCCGTTCCGCTGGACCCAGCGGACCTTCGCCTCGCCCTCCTTGCGGCCCTTGTTGATCTCCGCGGCCCCCGGGGCGGGCGTCGTCTTCGGGCCCGGCTCGGCGCCGGGCCGCTTCGGGGCGGCGCTCTCCTTCGCGAGGGGCTTCCCGTCGTCGGCGCCGTCATCGCCGCCCGCCGCGAACCAGACACCGGTCCCGATGACGAGGACCCCGGCGAGCACGGCGGCGACGAGACCCGCGACGCGCCCCCGCGAGCGCCCGCCCGGGGGCGAGGGCCGGGGCTCCGGGTGGCCGTACGACACGGTGGGCGGCGGGCCGTACGGACCGGGCTGGGGCTGGGGCTGCGGCTGCGGCTGCGGCTGCGGGTAGCCGTACGGCGCCGTGGGCGGCTGACCGTACGGGCCGGGCTGGGGCTGCGGCTGGTGCTGGGGCGGCACGGGGTTCCCGTACGCGCCGGGCCGCGGTTCGTACGGAGCGCCGAAGCCCTCCTGCTCCCCCGGCCCGCCCTGCGGCGGCTGCGACATCGGCGTGGTCCCCCTCGAACGTACGGTCCCTGCCGTCCCGTTCTACCACCTGCCGGATCGCCGTCCGTCAGGCGTCCTCGGCCAGTTCCAGCCAGCGCATCTCCAACTCGTCCCGCTCGGTGACGAGTTCACGCAGTTCGGCGTCGAGCCCCGCGACCTTCTCGAAGTCGGTGGCGTTGTCGGCGATCTGCTTGTGCAGCGCGGTCTCCCGGGTGGACAGCTTGTCGAGCTGCCGTTCGACCTTCTGGAGCTCCTTCTTCGCGGCGCGGGCCTCCTGCGCCGAGACGGCCGGGGCCGCGGCGGCCGCGGTGGACGTACGGGGAGCGGCGGCGGAGGGGGTGGACTCCTCTTCCATCCGCTGCCGGCGCTCCAGGTACTCGTCGATCCCGCGCGGCAGCATGCGCAGGGCGCGGTCGCCGAGGAGCGCCATGACCCGGTCGGTGGTCCGCTCGATGAAGAACCGGTCGTGGGAGATCACGATCATCGAGCCGGGCCAGCTGTCGAGGAGGTCCTCCAGCTGCGTCAGGGTCTCGATGTCGAGGTCGTTGGTGGGCTCGTCGAGGAAGAGGACGTTGGGCTCGTCCATCAGCAGCCGCAGGATCTGGAGCCGGCGGCGCTCACCGCCGGAGAGGTCGCCGACGGGCGTCCACTGCTTCTCCTTGGTGAAGCCGAACTGCTCGCAGAGCTGACCTGCGGTCATCTCGCGGCCCTTGCCGAGGTCGACCCGGTCGCGCACCTGCTGGACGGCCTCCAGGACCCGGAGGTTCGGGTTGAGCTCGGTGACCTCCTGGGAGAGGTAGGCGAGCTTGACGGTCTTGCCGACGACGACCTTCCCGGCGGCGGGCTGCTCGTCGCCCTGGGTGCGGGCGGCCTGGGCGAGCGCGCGCAGCAGCGAGGTCTTGCCCGCGCCGTTGACGCCGACCAGGCCGATGCGGTCGCCGGGGCCGAGCTGCCAGGTGAGGTGGGTGAGGAGGGTCTTGGGGCCGGCCTGGACGGTCACGTCCTCCAGGTCGAAGACGGTCTTGCCGAGGCGGGCGTTGGCGAACTTCATCAGCTCGCTGGTGTCGCGCGGCGGCGGCACGTCGGCGATGAGTTCGTTGGCGGCCTCGATGCGGTAGCGCGGCTTGGAGGTACGGGCGGGGGCGCCGCGGCGCAGCCAGGCCAGCTCCTTGCGCATGAGGTTCTGCCGCTTGGACTCCTCGGTGGCGGCGATGCGCTCCCGCTCGGCGCGGGCGAAGACGTAGTCGCTGTAGCCGCCCTCGTACTCGTGGACGGTGCCGCGCTGGACGTCCCACATGCGGGTGCAGACCTGGTCGAGGAACCACCGGTCGTGGGTGACGCAGACGAGGGCGGAGCGCCGGGTCCGCAGATGGCCGGCCAGCCAGGAGATGCCCTCGACGTCGAGGTGGTTGGTGGGCTCGTCGAGGACGATCAGGTCCTGCTCGTCGATGAGGAGCTTGGCCAGCGCGATCCGGCGGCGCTCGCCGCCGGAGAGCGGGGCGATGACCGTGTCGAGCCCGTGCTCGAAGCCGGGGAGGGCGAGGCCGCCGAAGAGCCCGGTGAGCACGTCGCGGATCTTGGCGCTGCCCGCCCACTCGTGGTCGGCGAGATCGCCGATGACCTCCTGGCGGATGGTCTTCTCCGGGTCCAGGGAGTCGTGCTGGGTGAGGACGCCGAGTCGCAGCCCGCCGTTGTGGGTGACGCGGCCGGTGTCCGCGTCCTCCAGCTTGGCGAGCATCCGGATGAGGGTGGTCTTGCCGTCGCCGTTGCGGCCCACGACACCGATCCGGTCGCCCTCGGAGACCCCGAGGGATACGCCGTCGAGCAGGGCACGGGTGCCGTACACCTTGCTGACCTGCTCGACATTGACCAGATTGACGGCCATTTCACTCCTGTCCCGGGGGTCCCTGCGGTGAGGACCGCTCGACGTACCAGAGTAGTCGCCGCGCGGAGCGCGATAACGTGCCGCGATCGATCATGGGGAGCAGCCCCGGTCGGGGCGGTGCGGAAGAGATGCGGGGTGGGGATTCCATGACGAGGGCGCGTGGAACGGTACGGGGTCTGATACCGGCGGTCCTGGCGGCGGTGACGCTGGCCGGCTGTTCGTCGTCGAACGGGGCGGGCGACGGGAGCCCGGGCGGACCGGCGGCGAGCAGCGCACCCGCGAAGGCGGCGGCCGAGGTCGGGGCGGAGAAGACCGGGGCGGGCACGGCCGGGGCGGGCACGGCCGGGGCGGGCACGGCCGGGGCGGGCACGGCCGGGACCGACAGGACCGGGAACGACAAGACCGGGGCCGACGCCACGAAGGCGGCGGAGAAGGGCGGCCGGGTCGGAGGCGCGGGTTCGGCGTGCGAACTGCCGGTGACCTTCGACATCGCCGCGCACTGGAAGCCGCGGGGAACCTCGACGGACCTGGGCGCCGACCTGGACCCCGAGCTGGCCGAGGCACTGGCCGACCTCGCCGAGCAGGGCACGGTGAAGGTGGTCTGCGAGATCGACGCCAAGCCGGCGGGGAACATCGGCTTCCTCCGGGTGTGGCAGGGCGAGCCGTCCGAGGACGACCCGCGCGCCGTTCTGAAGGCGTTCGTGGCGGATTCCCCGAACGCGAGCGAGACCGTGAGCGAGGCTGTCTACACGCAGGTGACGGCCGGTGCGCTCGCGGCCGCCGAGGTCGGATACACCGGCCACAGCGAACTGCTGGACGAGCCGAAGAAGGAGCGCGCCTTCGCCGTCGCGACGCCCGACGGCCCGGTCGTGGTGCACCTGGGCGGGATGGACTCCGAGGAGCACATGGCGATGCTTCCGGCGTTCGAACTGGCGAAGAGGACCTTGAAGCTCGGCTGACCGCCCGCTCCGTGTCCATGCCCGCCGTAGGGCCGGGGGCGTGCGATACCGTGCGCCCACTGATCAAGGGCCGGGGGGCGACATGGCGGCAACGGCGTGGGAACGGTTCATCGGTCACCGGGTGCTGCCGAAAGCGACCGCGGTGGTGCTCGCCGCGGTGCTGCTGGCCGGCTTCCTCCTCGTCCGGTCCGAGCGGCGCGACGCCCATAACGCCGAGGTCCTGGAAACGGCCTGCGGTGGTGTTCTGCCGCGCGAGGCGGTGCGCGGTCTGCTGCCCGGGGACGAGACCTGGGAGCTGCGCGACGACCTGGACCTGACCGGGCCGTCCGGGCGCGGACCGCGCACGCTGCTGAGGTGCTCGCTGGAGTGGGGCGAGGACGGGACGTTGGATCTCGCGGCGGTGCCGGTGCTGGACGTTCCGCTGTCCGGCGTGCGGCTCCGGGACGTCCTCTCCACGGCGGCCGCGAAGGAGCCCGACTGGGCCACCGCGTACCGGACCGCCACCACCCAGGTCACCGCCGCCTGCCCGGCCGGTCTGCCCGGCTACCCCCGGCCGCTGACGCGCTTCCGCGTCCACGCCTCGCTGTACGCCGACGGGTCGGAGGTCGCGGGGGCGGCGAAGGAGCTGGGCGACGCGGTGGCCGCCGTCGCCAACCACGTACGTGACCGGGGCCGCTGCGGAGGTACGGCGGTGGAGCCCTCGGACGTACGGCCGCTGCCGAGGCCCGAGGCGGAGAACTCCGAGGACTCCGAGGAGGTTCCGCAGGCCTGCCGCTGGTTCCTGCCGGAGTTGCTCGGCGGAAGGGAGTGGGGGCGCGGCGAGCCGGACAACGACGGCGTCACGGGCGACGACTCGGACGCCTGCTCCATGATGCTCCGGCGTACGAAGGCGCCCGCCCGGGAGGACCAGACCGCTGTGGTGACCTCGGTGAGCTGGCGGGGCCCGTTGCTGCCCGAGGCGCGCACGGCGTACGGAGCCGAACTGGCGGCTCTGTCCCGGGAACCGGAGGCGGAGACCGGCCGGAAGCGGCACCGGCTGGCCGTCTGGGCCGACGCCTCATGCTCGGGGCACCGGACACTGAGCCGGGTGACGGTGGACACGGCCACGGCTTCCCTCGCGGCCGACCGTGCCGACCGGATCCTCGATGCGTATCTGGTCTCGTCCGACTGCCGTGCGGCGAAGGTCCTCGGGAAGGTGTGGAAGTGAGCGACGTCCGCTTCTGGCGCAGGCGGTGGGTACGCCGCACGGCGGCCTGGACCGTAACCGCGGCGGTGCTGGCGGGAGGTGTCTTCTGGGTCTCGGGCGGCTACGACGCCTGGCGCGACGACCGGGCGCTGGACTCGGCCTGCGAGGGCGATCTGGCGGCCGGGGCGGTGCGGGAGCTGTTCGACGGCGTCCGCCTGACCGCGTCGGGCGGCGGGGCCGATCGTTGGAGCTGCACGGTGAGCGCGGCCGACGACGACACGGACGCCGGTCTGGTGCTGTGGGCCCGGAGCACGGACCGGCTGAGCGGTATCGAGGACTCCGGCGGGTTCGACGCGCCCCTGGGGCACGGCTGGACCGGTTCCTTCCGGTTCGACCCGGACGACGAGGACCCGGACGAGGCGCGGGCCGTCCTGCTGCTGAGCTGTGGCAAGGAGTCCGGTCACGGGCAGCTGATGACGGCGGAGGCCGACCTCGGCCGGGGCGGTTTCGACGACCCGGTGGCCCGGGAGCGGCTCGTCGCCGTCCTCACGGAGACGGCGACGGCGTACACCCGGCGCACCGGATGTGCGGCTCCGGTCGGCGGTCGGGTGAAGCAGGTCGGCGTCACGACGGAGAGCAGGGACTACAAACCCGTCGCCGCGGCCACGGGGAGCTGCGCGGGCCTGCTGGACGGGAAGACGGCCGCCCGGTGGGGCGTGCGCACGGTGCAGGAGATCACGGCGGCCCCGGCGCCTTTGGAGAACTGCGTCCTGGGCGGTCTGCGCGGCGCGTTTCTGTACGGCTTCACCGCGTATTACGGGCCGTCCGCCCGGGATGCCCGCTTCCGGCTGGACACATGGCTGGACAGCGACGCCGCCGCCCGCACGGGCCCGGACGCGCCGACCGGCACCTACGCGCTGGCCGCCCGATGTCCCGGCGCGGGCGGGACCGCCCTGTTCGAGGTGGACACCCTCCGCGACGAGAACGACCGGAAGTTCGCGGCGCCGGTCGTGGACCACCGGGGGCTGCGGGCTGCCCTCCAGCGCTTCGCCGAGCGCTCGGCGAAGCTCCATGACTGCGAGACGCCGCGGCCGGTGTAGGACGGGGGCGTGGTGGCTCGCCTTCCCCCGCCGCCCCCCTCCCGGAGAGCTGCACCGCTTCCCGTACGTACTGGATGATGTACACCGGCAAGGAAGCTGGGAGGCGATCATGCGCACGATGACCTTTACCGAGTTTCGGGCGAAGTACGCCGAGACCCCGAGCGCGGTCGTGGACGACCGAGCGGAGGTCGTGGTCACGCGGGTCGGCCAGGAGCCGGTGGTGATCGTGGCACTCGACGAGTACGAGTCCCTCAAGGAGACCGCTTACCAGCTCCGGAGTTCGGAGAACGCTCGCCGCCTGCTGGCCTCGATCGACCGCCTGGAGAGCGGCGGGGCAGGCACGCCGAACCCCTGAAGCACGGCTTCCAGGGCTACTGGTTCCGGCGCATCACCGACGAGCACCGGCTCATCTACAAGGTGACCGCCGACGAGGTCCGTATCGCCGCCTGCCGGTACCACTACGGCCGCTGAAGCCCTCCGCGCCCCGGCCCCCGCCCCGCCCGCTCCACCAGCAGCCAGCCGCCCAGGGTCATCGCGACGGCGGCCGGGGCGCTGACGGGGATCGCGATCAGCAGGGCGGTACGGCCGTCCAGCAGGCCGCCGAAGCCGACCATCGACAGGCCCAGCACGCCGAGCAGGCAGAGCGTCGCGCCGAGGGCGGCGAGGGGGCCGGCTCCCGAGGCCCCGGTGGCTCCTGGCGTCCCGGAGACCGGGCGTTCGAAGGCGCGGAAGGCGGCGACGAGCCCGGCGGTGAGGGCCGCCGCGAGGGCGAGCCGCAGCGGGACCTGGGCCCACCAGGCGGCCGACGCCGGCTCGGGCAGCTCGACGTCGAGGACGAGCAGCGCCCCGTACACCCCGAACATCGCCGTGAGGTGCCAGAGGAACGCGGTCATCGCCACCCCGTTGGCCGCCACCACCGTGCGCCAGACCCGGGGGCGCTCCAGCAGGCGGGCGGCCGGGGCGCGGAGGAGTTCGACCGCGCCGACGAGCCAGAGGCCGTGGCAGAGCAGGGCGAGGGTGGGCGGGGCCATGTTGCTGACCTTCTCGCCGGGCATCCCGACCATGGACAGCGGGTACGGCCCGAACGCCACCAGCGCGCCGGCGGTGACCAGGCCGCCACCGGCGAGGAGCGCGGGGCGGCGGAGGCCGAGGTGACCGTCGGCGCGCAGGAAGCCGAGCTGGTGGACGGCCAGCCAGACGAACGCGAAGTTCAGGAACTCGACGTACGGGACTCCGGCCGCGAAGCGCAGCACGTCCACCGCGAGCGCCGCCCCGGCCAGTCCGACGAAGGCCCCCCAGCCGTACCGCTCGTGCAGCTTCAGCAGCGGCGGGGTGAACGCGACCATCGCCAGGTAGATCCCGATGAACCAGAGCGGCTGGGTCACCATGCGCAGGGTGACGCCGGTCAGTCCGCCGCCCCCGCCGAGGAGTTGGACCAGGAGCGCCGCCGCACCCCACACCAGGACGAAGACCGTGGTCGGGCGCAGCAGCCGCTGGAGGCGGGCGCGCAGGAAGGCCGCGTAGACGGAGTCCTCGGACCCTTCGGGGCGCTTGCGGAGAAGGGAGCGGTAGGACAGCGCGTGGGAGAAGCCGCCGACGAAGAAGAACACCGGCATGACCTGGAGCAGCCAGGTCAGCGGCTGGAGCGCCGGAACGACGGCGAGCAGATTGCCCACCCCGTCCGGGGTGACGGCGGCCATCAGCCAGTGGCCGAGCACGACCGCGCCGAGCGAGGCGACCCGCAGGAGGTCGACGTAGCGGTCCCGGGTGACGGGCGTCGCCCCGGCCCGTTCACGAACACTTGATCCCATGGGTGTACGGTCGCGCGGGCCGGGCGGGGCGCGGCAGCGCGACCGTACTCAGATCCGGGATGAGTATGCGGGGCACGCGAGGTGTGCGACGTCAGGTCACCGCCGCAAATCGCACCTCCTACCGGAAGGCCGACCTATGCCTCTCCGACAATTTCTCGAACCCCGGAAACAAATGAATTAAAACTTGGCGACGAATTTTCCAGCAGGCTCAAGTGGGGCCCGATCCTTCGCCCCCACTCCGGCTTGGAAGACATCCTTACGCCATTCGATCTCAAAATCTTTTCGAAGGCATCCGAACATTTACCGGAGATCGAGTCAGGATTTACTCTATACGCTCGAGGAACATCTTGCACCACTTTAGGGAAGGCCGTTCGAACCGCCGCCCAGTCCCCGAAGTACCAGCTCTCCAGTTCTCGAATCGCAATCCTATTCAGCACATGAAAGGTGCCATTCGCTCCGCCTTTGGCACGGGTGATCAGTCCAGCCCCTTCGGCCGCCGCATCCAACTTCCGCTTCAGGGCAACGCGGTCATCCATGTCTAGATCTATCAGAACCACAACACGAATATCCTCACCGCGCTCACGCGCGGCGGCATACCCCTGAAGCCGCTGAGGAAGTTTTTTCAAAAGATCCGGTTTACCCTGAAACTGGCGAATCGCAGTTCGAACGCGTTTACCTTTGAAGATCCTCGCAAGAAGTGGCTTCAGCGCTTCCGCCGCAGATTCTTCCTCGACCAAGAATTCCAAGGAAACAGTGGTGCGTCCTCCGCCTGCTCGGCGGACAATTTTCCGAGTCATCCGTTCGCGCCGGCCTCTACCGTCGGAGTCCTGGGAATCGGGAGATCACCGAAATAGTTCTCCTGCCACAGAGTACCCAACAGCGCCCCATGATCAAGCATGTCGTTGACCAACGGGATGACGCTCGGACGAATCACCCTCGTGTAACCGTCGTCGCCCCGATAGAGCGCAATCACCTCATCAGGGCGGCAAGCGTTGACAAATTCATGGGAGTGAGTAGTCACCAGCACTTGGGATTTCTCACTAGCCTGCCGGCACTGCTGAGCCAGGCCGGGGAGGACCGAGTTGTAGAGATGGTTCTCCGGTTCTTCAATCCCAATAAACGGAGCAGGATCCGGATCATAAAGAAGGGTTAGATAAGATAGAAGCTTCAGCGTGCCATCCGATGCGTTACTGGCAAGAACTGAATCAGAAAATGGGGCATCCTTAATGAACAGCACGAGACGGCCGTCCGGCGAAGTGGAGTAATCCACTCGCTCAAGCGTCGGAACCGCATCTTGCAAGGACTCTATTACCGACTCAAGTCGCTGAGGGTAATTCTCCTTCAGGTACTGAAGAACATTACTGATGTTATCACCGGACTGCGAAAGACGCTCTTGCGGTCCAGCCGTGGGTGACTTCCGCTCCTCTGCCACTGAGAGATAAGAGAGGTACCAACCGGAGATGAACCGCCGGAGAGCTGCGACTCGCGGATGAGACTTGAATTGTCCCAACGCGTTGACGGCCAGCCTATCCGGCCCGTCGAGGGCCTCCGGATATTTCTTGCCAGTGGCCTCGTCCACCACATAACCGGATCCATGTTGAAAATCAAGAATATGCCGCGGGCGCCCCTGGGCGCGGCCTGAAGTCCATCGAAGCCATTCTCTGCTCACCACCGGGCGACCGCGCTCCTCAGTGATCTCCAGGCGGTAGGTAAGCAGGTTCTCCTTAGGTTCCTGACGGTA
This sequence comes from Streptomyces sp. CNB091, assembly GCF_000377965.1. NCBI lineage: Bacteria > Bacillati > Actinomycetota > Actinomycetes > Kitasatosporales > Streptomycetaceae > Streptomyces > Streptomyces sp. CNB091. Next base: position 469 of record NZ_KB899018.1, on the reverse strand, counting down.
AGAGATTTGAATCGCAATGGGCCCTGCGGCGCCTCGCGAGCGGAGCTGCGCCAACCCACCCCGCCTGTCCCAAGCGGCGCGGATTCCGACCGTAAACGATGTCTCCATAAACGCGAATACGTCGAAAAGAGTAGATTTTCCACTGCCGTTGGGGCCGATCAGGACAGTGAAAGGTTTAAGAGGACGTCTCACGTGGTGACTTTCGCAAGTCTTTTGTAGCAGGTCAGGGCTGCGGCGAGGCCGAGGAAGGCAAGGAAGTGGCTGCCCTTTCGTTCGTACCGGACGGTGAGTCGGCGGTAGCCGAAGAGCCAGGAGATCGACCGCTCGATCTTCCAGCGGTGCCGACCGAGCTGCTCGCCGGACTCGATACCGGGACGGGCGATCCGCGCGATGAGGTTCCGGCTGCGGAGCCAGCGGAGGTGCTCCGCGGAGTAGTACGCCTTGTCCGCCCGGACCTTCACCGGCCTCC
>NZ_KB899017.1:0-69601 GCF_000377965.1 Streptomyces sp. CNB091 | reverse complement strand
GATGATGGAGTCGCCGCCGAGGTCGAAGAAGCTGTCGTCGACGCCGATGCGCGGCTGCCCCAGCACCTCCGCGAACACCTCGTGCAACACCAGCTCCCGCTCGGTCACCGGAGCCCGGTACGCCCCCGCCGCCCGGAACTCCGGCACCGGCAACGCCCCCCGGTCCACCTTCCCGTTCGGCGTCAGAGCGAACGACTCCACCACCATCACCACCGCCGGAACCATGTACTCCGGCAACCGCCCCGCCACGAACTCACGCAACGCGACCACGTCCGGCCGCTCACCCGAGGCGGCCGGGGTCACGTAGGCCACCAGGCGCCGGTGGCCCGGCCGGTCCTCGCGGACGGCCGCCACGGCCCGGCCGGCTCCGGGCGCCTCGGCGAGCACGCTCTCGACCTCGCCGAGTTCGATGCGGAAGCCCCGTACCTTGACCTGGCTGTCGGCGCGGCCCAGGTAGGACAGCTCGCCGCTCTCCGACCGCCGTGCCACGTCGCCCGTCCGGTACATCCGGGTGCCGGGCGCGCCGAAGGGGTCGGCGACGAACCGTTCCGCGGTGGTTCCGGGGCGGCCGAGGTAGCCGCGGGCGAGCCCGTCACCGCTCAGGTACACCTCGCCCGCCACTCCGGGCGGCACCGGCCGCAGCGCGTCGTCGAGCAGCCGGACGCGGGTGCCGGGGACAGCGCGGCCCATGGGCGGGACGGTCCGCCCGGACAGCGCGCCGGTCTGGGTCGCGATGACCGTGGACTCGGTGGGGCCGTAGGCGTTGACCATGTGCCGGCCGGGCGACCAGCGGGCGACCAGGTCCGGCGGGCACGCCTCGGCGCCGACGACCAGGTTGATCCCGTCCGGGAGCCCTCCGGCCGGCAGGGCCGCCAGCGTGGACGGGGCCAGCAGCAGACAGTCGACGCCGAGTTCGGCGACGAGCTCGGCCAGGGGCGGCCCGGGCGTGAGCCGTTCGGCCGGGGCGACCACCGCGGCGGCGCCGGTGAGGAGCGCCGTGCACAGTTCCCATACGGAGGCGTCGAAGCTGGGCGAGGAGAACTGGAGGACGCGGGTCCCGGGCGTCAGGCGCAGCAGGTCGCTCTGGTGGCGTGTCAGCGCGGCGAGCCCGGTGTGCGTGACGACGACGCCCTTGGGTCTGCCGGTCGACCCGGAGGTGTAGATGACGTACGCCGGGTGCGTCGGGCGCAGGGGCGTGCGGCGGTCCCGGTCGTCGAGATCGTCGCCGTCGGGGTCGCCGCCCGCCGGCGGGTGGCCGACGGGAGCGGCTGCCTCGTCCAGGTACAGGCGCGGCACCGTGGGGGCGAGCGTGGGGTCGTCGGCGGCGCGGGTCGTCAGCAGGAGCAGCGGTGCGGTGTCGTCGAGCATGGCGGTGACCCGGGACCGCGGGTAGTCGAGGTCGACCGGGAGGCAGGCCGCGCCCGACTTCAGCACGGCCACCGTGGCGGTCAGGGCGGCGCTGCCGCGCGGCAGGGCGACCGCCACCAGCCGCTCGGGGCCGGCGCCGTGCTCGACCAGCACCCTCGCCAGGCGGTTGGCGCGGGTGTTGAGCGCCGCGTAGTCGAGGGACTCGGACGGGGAGAGCACGGCGCACGCGTGCGGGGTCCGCCCGACCTGCTCCTCGAACAGCTGCGGGAAGGTGCGCGGGAGCACGGGTTCGGCGTCCGGCCGGGGGCTGCCCGCGGCGAGGGTCCGCGTGCGTTCCGCCGCGGTCAGGACCTCGACGCGGGCGAGCGGCACATCCGCGGGAGTGGCGAGGAAGCGGGCGAGGAAGTCCGTGAACCGGTCCTGGTGGGTGCGGAGTTCGGCGATGTCGTACCGGTCGGGGTTGGCCTCGAACTCGATGCGCATGCCCCGGCCGCCCGGATCGGGGTGGCAGGTGATGTTGAGGTCGGTGACGGGCCCCCCGGACAGCGCCATCACCTCGGCCTCGCGGCCGGTGAACGCGGTCTCGGACCCCGACGGCATGATGTTCACGAGCACCCCGAACAGCTGCTCGTCGGTGCCGAGCATGCGCAGGTCACGCCGGAGTTCGTCGTACGGGAAGCGCTGGTGGGTGAGCAGTTCTCCCAGGCGCCGCGCGACCTGCCGCACCAGCTGGGCGCGGTCGGCCGCCGGGTCGACGGTGATCCGCAGCGGAAGCGTGTTCGACAGCATGCCGGGCACGTTCTGTGACCTCGCCCCGAGCCGTGCGGTGGTGGGCACTCCGATCGTCAGGTCCTGGGCCCCTGTCATCCCGTGCAGATAGGCGGCGACCGCCGCCAGCATCGGCACCGTCCAGGGAGTGCGGGCGTCCCGCCCGGCGGTGTGCAGCGCCCGCAGTCCGGCCGGCGGAAGCATCGTCGTCGTGGCGATCGCCATGCCCGCCGCGGTCGTCGGCGCTCCCGGCGCCAGAGCGGCCGTCTCGGGCCGGTCGGCGAAGACGCCGGCCCAGTACGCCCGGTCCGCGGTGTAGTCCGCCGACGCGCGGTAGGCGCTCTCGTCCGCCAGCAGGTCCTGGAGCCGGCCCAGCGGTTCGCCGTCGGGTTCCGTCCCGGCGGCCAGCGCCTCGTAGCACGCGGAGATCCGGCGCGAGTGCAGCACCGACCCGAAGGCGTCGGACAGGATGTGGTGGCTGCGCTGGTACCAGACGTGGTGATCGGCTCCGACCCGTATCAGGATGTGCGCCGACAGCGCGTCCTTCTCCAGGTCGAGCGGGTTCGCGCGGTCACGGTCGATCAGCCTCCGCGCGGCGGCGAGAGGGTCCGGCTCGCCGCTGAGGTCGTACTCCTGCCACGTCGAACAGCCGGGCGGGACCGGCCGCTGGTACGTGCCGTCCGGCCGCTCCACCAGTTCGACGTCGAAGCTTCCGCTCTCCCCCTCGGCCCGGCGGATGGCGCGCTGGAGCAGCCCGCCGTCCAGCGGCCCGCGTACCTCCATGGCGACCATGGTGTTGTAGGCCGGGTTGGCGGGGTCGAGCCGTTGGGCGAAGAACACCCCCCGCTGGGCCGCCGTCAGCGGCAGCAGACCGTTCTCGGCGCGTGAAGTCATCGGGTCGTAACCGCTCTCTCGTGCATCCCCGCGAGCCTGGAGGCCCGGATCTCGCGACGATGCTGCATCGCCCGCCGGTGCGGAAACCAGGCAACCGAACCGGCAATCAGCGGCGCTGTTCGAAATGCCGCCCGGTCCGTGCCGAGTTACCGGCCGCTTGCCTGGTTCTCGTACGGGAGGCGGGTGATGCTGCGGCGAGCCGGGCACGGCGCCACGCCTCGCGTGTGCCGGACGTGCCACGAACTTCTGGAGAGGACAGGGACGTTGGGAGACCAGGACCGAGGCCTGCTCGATTGGCTGGACCAGCCGTCCACCGAGCGCGGCCTGTACTACGCGGACTCCGCCGACGGATGGGACTTCTGGTCCTACCGTGATCTGGCCGCGCTGGTGCTGAGAACGGCCGCCGCCCTGCGGGCCCAGGGGGTCGGGCAGGGCGACGTCGTCGCCCTGGTGCTGCGCTCCAGTCCGGGTTTCGTCGCCGGTTTCTTCGGCGCGCTGGCGGCCGGTGCGACGCCGTGCTCCATCCCGCCGCCCTTCGCCTTCCAGCACGCCGACGAGTACGAGAGGCACGCGAGCCATCTGTTCGGGACGGCCGCGCCCCGGTTCACCGTCTGCGACGACGAGTCGCTGGAGCAGATCCGTAAGATCGCGAGCGGGCTGGGGCTGGAGGAGCCGGTCGCCTTCAACGAACTCGTCCTCGGAGCTGAGCCGTTGGAGCGGCCGATGCCGCTGCCGGAGACCGCGCTGATCCAGTTCACCTCCGGGTCGAGCGGCTTCTCGCGCGGCGTGCTGATCTCCGCCGACGCCCTGCGGACCAACCTCGCCGGAATGGGGCAGTGGCTGGGCTGCGCGCCCCAGTACCCGGCGATCAGCTGGCTGCCGGTCCACCACGACATGGGTCTCGTCGGCTTCCTGCTGAACGTCGTCGTCACCGGCTTCGACGGCTGGATGATGCAGCCGGACGACTTCATCCGCTCGCCGCTGCGGTATCTGCGCTGCATCAGCGACCAGGGCGCCGTCATGACGGCCATGCCCAACTTCGGGCTGGCGTACATTCTCCGCCGGGTGAGACCGGCCGACCTGCGGGAGCTGCGCTTCGACTCGGTCCGGTGCGTGATCATCGGCGCGGAGCGGGTCGACCGGCAGGTGCTGGATGACTTCCACGCCCTGCTGGGGCCGCACGGTCTCGACCGCGGCGCGCTGCTCCCCGCCTACGGCAGCGCCGAGGCGACCCTCGCGGTGACCGGTCTGGCCCCCGGCGAGGGCTGGTCGGCGCAGGCACCGGACGCCGGGGACGCGGCGTCCCTCGCCGGAGCGGCGGTGGTCGGCTGCGGCCGTCCGCTGGAGGGCAGGACGGTGCGGATCCTGTCCGAGGAGGGTGAGGAACTGCCGGACGGGCGGGTCGGCGAGATCGTCGTCACCGGGGTGTCGATCGCGAGCGGGTACATCGGCACCACCGGGTCCGCCTCCGGTACGAGCGTCGGTGACGGGGGGCTCGCCACCGGTGACGCGGGGTTCCTGCGGGACGGCCAGCTCTTCGTGATCGGCCGGCTCGGCGACGGGCTGAAGGTGAACGGGAAGATGGTCTTCGCCGAGAGCCTGGAGGCCCTGCTGCACCACCGGGGCATTCCCGAGCGGCGCGTCGCCGTCCTGCTGGGGGTACGCGACGGGGTGCCGACCGGCGTGGCGGTGTTCGGCGGCGTGCGGCCCGGCTGGCGGGAGGCCGCCCACGAGGTTCTCTCCGCGTGGCTCGGCGACGCGGAGCTCCACCTGGTCGAGCTGCCCCGTGGCGGCGTCTCGGTCACGTCGAGCGGAAAGCCGCGCCGGAGGGTCATCTGGAAGGCGCTCTGCGCGGGCGAGTTCGACGCGACGACCCGGCCGCTGACGGCGGAGGCGGAGGAGGGCGCGGAGGCGGACAAGGAGAAGGACGCGGAGGCGGAGAAGGCGCAGGTCGCGGCGGGCTGATCCGTCCCGGGCGAACCGTACGCGTGACAATAGTGTGCGCCGCACAGTACAGTGCGGTGCATGGCTACAGAAGAGATCGCTCTTGGCCAGGCCCAGGAGCTGCGGCGCGGCACGGTCGTCCTGGCCTGCCTCGCGCTGCTCCGCAAGCCGCAGTACGGCTACGCGCTGCTGGAGACACTCAACGACGCGGGTGTCACCGTCGACGGCAACACCCTCTACCCCTTGCTGCGCCGGCTCGAGAAGCAAGGCCTGCTCACCAGCGAATGGAACACCGACGAGTCCCGGCCACGGAAGTTCTACCGGGTGAGCCCGGAGGGCTCCCGGGTACGCACCTCACTGGTGCGCGAATGGCAGGACCTCGTCGCCTCGATCTCACGGCTTACCAAGGAGAATGGATGAGCACGAACACGCTCACCGAGCGCTACGTGCACGAGGTCGTCAGGCGACTGCCCGCGGATCAGCGCGACGACATCGCCGACGAGCTGCGCACCACCATCGCCGACACCATCGAAGCACGCGACCCGGCCCGTCCCGAGGCGGTCGAGCGCGAGGTGCTGAGCGAGATGGGCGATCCGATCCGGCACGCCGCGCGCTACACCGACCGGCCGCTCGCCCTGATCGGCCCCGATCTCTACCCGACCTACATCCGGCTGCTGGTCTTCCTGCTGACCACCGTGCTGCCGGTGCTCACCGCGGTGTTCGTGCTGTTGGAGATCGTGGACGACAACGGTCTCGGGGCGGCCGTGGGCGCCGGTTTCGAGACGGTGTTCACCGTGGGCGCCCAGATGGTCACCGTACTCACCGTGCTGTTCGCCGTCGCCGAGCGCGTCGGCCACCGGAAGGGGACTCTCATCCGTACCACCGACTGGACCCCCGACGACCTGCCCGAGACCCGTGAGCCCCAGAAGGCCGGCACCGGTGCCGTCCTGACGGCGGTCTGGTACGCGCTGCTGCTCGGCCTGACCGTCTGGCAGCAGCTCTCCGAGCCCTACGGGACCGACGGCGGGGAGCGGATCGCCGTACTCGACCCGGACCTGTGGTCGGGGTGGATGTGGCCGATCCTCATCGGGCTCGCCGGCCTCGTCGTGCTCGCTCTGGTCCGTGTGGTCACGCACGGCTGGACCAGCCGGCTGGCCGTCCTGCACGCCGTCGCCCAGGCGGTGTTCGTGCTGCCGCTGGCCTGGATCCTCCAGCAGCGGCAGATCTTCAACCCGGACTTCCTGGCGGACGTCACCGACAACACGACGTCCGAGGTCTACACCGGGGTGGCGCTGATCGTCCTGGTCGCGAGCCTGATCGCCGTCGTCAACGGCTTCCGCGCGGCGAAGAAGTAGGACGGGAGGAAGGCGAGACAAGCGGGAACGCCGGCGCCGATGTCACCCGAGGTGACATCGGCGCCGGCGCGACGGTGGAGGAGCGCGGAGTCAGCGCGTCATCGCCATGATCTCGGGACGCACCAGGTTCTCCGCCAGCAGCAGGCTCTTGACCCGGTCCGAGAGCATGTCCAACTGCCGCAGGACATGGATGACCTGCTGGAACAGCATCTGCCGGTAGGTGGCCATCATCGGGTTCGTCCGGGCGAACAGCAGCCCCTTCTCCACGTCGAGGTCCATCCGCTCCCAGACCTCGCGCAGCATGAACCGGCGCGACATCAGCTGGATGGCCTCCAGCAGGAAGTCCTCGCGCTCACGCAGCTCGGCGGCGGTCACCTGCCCGTACATGCCGGTGAGCGCGGTGACGCCGAAGGCGATGTGCCGGGCCTCGTCGCTCGCGACCATCTTGGTGATCTGCCGGATGATCGGGTCCCCGAAGCCGCTGCTCGCGAGCCGCAGCGCGGTGATCGCCAGCCCCTCCACGACCACCTGCATGCCGAGATAGACGATGTCCCACCGGGATTCCGACAGCAGGTCGTGCAGCAGCGTCTTGAGCCCGGGGTTGATCGGGTAGGAGTCGCCCAGCTTCTCGTCGACGTAGCGGGCGAACGCCTCGACGTGCCTCGCCTCGTCGGCGACCTGCGAGGCCGCGTAGGTCTTGGCATCCATGTCCGGCACCGTCTCCACCAGCCGGGCCGTGGTCACCAGCGCGCCCTGCTCGCCGTGCAGGAACTGGCTGCACATCCACGACTGGTACTGCCAGCGGAACTGCGTCAGCAGTTCGCGGGGCACGGGGCTTCCCTCGCCGACGACGAAGGACGCGAGTCTCCCCCCGCTCTCCTCCGACATCTCCGAACCGAAGTGGATGTCGTGGTTCCAGTCGATGTCGGTGGTGGCGTTCCACTGCGAGACCTTGTTCTTCTCGTAGAGGTTCCACACCCGGCTGTCGCGCTGGCCGTAGTCCCAGTTCAGGATTGCCTTGAACATCGCGTCGACCTCCATGAGGTCCGCGGTGACGGTGTCCAGTGTGAAGAAGGTCGATTCGGCCGAGCCGGTCGTGGCGGCCGACCCGCCAGGAGCGGCCGCCGAGCCGGTCACCGAGTCCGGAACTGTGGTCATTGGATTACGGTCCACCCCTCGGGCACGGAACAGGACTGACGCTCGTGGAGTCTGACGCGCCCCGGAACAGCTCTCCAGGCACCCCATGGGGCAACTTGGCGGCAGACCGGTTGCCGGTCCCCTGCCTGGCACCGCCGCCACCCGCCGAACCATGATGCCCCGGAGGGGCCGCTGCCCCGCACGACCGTCGGCCGACCGAAGGGGCGGGACGCGCATGACCGCCGTCGCACCACCCACCCGCTCAGGGAACCCGTCCGGTTCGCGAAGCGCACCGGCTCCCGATGACGACTGTCCCTGGATCGTGGGCCGGGTCCGCGCGTCACGGCCCCGGACGCGGCTGTTCTGTCTGCCGCAGGCGGGCGGCAGCGCGGCCTCGTTCGCCCCGTGGCGTCTCGCCCCGCCCTCCGGCGTGGAGCTCGCCACGGTGGAGCTGCCGGGCCGGGGCGTACGCGGCGCGGATCCGCTGCCGGAGACCATGGAGGAACTGGCCGACGCGGTGATCGACGGCATCGCGGACGAGTTCGACCTGCCGTACGCGATCTTCGGCCACAGTTTCGGCGCGCTGCTCGGCTACGAGATCGCCGTCCGGATCGCGCGGCGCGGCCTGACCCCGCCGCGCGCACTGCTGGTCTCCGCGGCACGGTCGCCGCACACCCCGGTGCGCCGGCGCGTATCGGACCGGGACGACGCCGGGCTGCTCGACTGGCTGAACGGCTTCGGCGGCATTCCTTCGGAACTGTCGCGCTATCCGGCGTACTTGCGGCACGCGCTGCGCACCGTCCGCCGCGACCTTGCCCTCACGGAGGCCTACCTGTCCCCCGGCCCGGAGCGGGTCGACTGCCCGCTGCACGTCCTCGGCGGTGCGGACGACCCGCTGATCAGCGGGGAGCAGTTGGAGCGCTGGCGGGACTGCGCGGCGGGCGAGTTCTCCCTCCGGCTGCTGCCCGGCGGGCACGACTACCTCTTCACCGGCGCGCCCGCGACGCTCGACGCCCTCAGAACGACGCTGCGCTGAGGGCGGGAGCCGGACGGGGAAGCTGCCGGTCGGCTGCCTGTCCCCGCACGCGAACCGTGCGGCAGCATCGCGCTGTCGGCCGCGTCGGCGTCCTCCGCACACCGCCCGCCGCCTTGTCACCGCCACCACCGACCGCTCACGGGGATGACCTCACAGTGAACGAAGCGACCGAGTCGCCGATCGAGATGGCGCTGCCCCTCACGCCACTGCAGGAGGGCATGCTCTTCCACGCGCTGTACGACTCCGAGACGGTGGACGTCTACAACATCCAGGCCGGCTTCGAACTGACCGGGGAGATCTCGGCGGAGCGTCTGCGCGCGGCCTGCGCCGCCACGCTCCGCCGCCATGCCGCCCTGCGGGCCGGTTTCCGGCTGCGCGCCAACGGGAAGCCCGTGCAGTTGGTCCGCCGCGTCGTGGAGACGCCGTGGACGGAACTCGACCTGTCGGCGGAGTCCGGGTCCGGACGGCGGGCGAGGCTGCTGGCCTTCCTTGAGGAGGAGCGGCTGCGCCGCTTCGAGATGGGGGCGCCACCGTTGATGCGGTTCGCGCTGATCCGCCTGGCGCCCGACCACCACGCCTTCGTCATGACCTACCATCACATCCTGCTGGACGGGTGGTCCCTGCCACTCGTCCTCCAGGACCTGCTGGCGTTCTACCGGAGCGACGGCGACGACGCCGGACTTGGCCCCCTCACCTCCTTCTCGGACTTCCTCAGGTGGCTCTCCCGCCAGGACCGGCCCGCCGCGGAACAGGCATGGCGCGGCGCCCTGCACGGTCTGGACGAACCGACGCTCGTCGCCCCCGGCGCGCCCTTCGCGGAGGCGATGCCCGGGCTGTCCTTCGTGACGCTGTCCGAGCAGGCGACCAAGGCGCTGACCGCGACCGCCCGGGAGTACGGCCTCACGCTCAACACCGTCGTCCAGGGCGCCTGGTCGCTGCTCCTCTCGCTGCTGACGGGGCGCGACGACGTGGTCTTCGGCCAGACCGTGCACGGCCGCCCGCCACAGCTCCCCGGGGTCGACTCGGTCGTGGGCCTGCTCATGAACGCGATCCCGGTACGGGTACGGATCGCCCCCGAGGACGCGATGGCCGCCCTCTTCGCACGGATCCAGGACGAACAGGCCGCGCTCGCCCCGCACCACCACCTGGGACTGGCCGAGGTGCAGCGGCTGGCCGGGCTCGGCGCGCTCTTCGACACCTCCACCGGTTTCGGCAACGCGCCCTTCGACTGGGAGGCCGTACAGGACGGTCCGGCCGGCCTGCGAGTGACGCTGCTGGAAGGGGACCAGGAAGCGGCCGGACAGCAGGAGATCACCGGATCGACCCACTACCCCCTGAGCGTCTTCGCCGTCCCCGGCCGCAGCCTGCGACTCGAACTCAACTACCGCACCGACCTGTTCGACGCCGAACGTATCGAACTGATCGGCTCCCGGCTGAGGTTGCTGCTCAAGACGTTCGTCGAACAGCCCATGACGCCGGTCGCCGCCGTTCCGCTGCTGACCCGCGAGGAACGCGAGCAGGTGATCGGCGACCGGACATGCCCCAGGGCCGGGCACGTTCCCGCACGCGTACCGGCGACACTCACCGAGCGGTTCGAGGCCCAGGCTCGCGCCACACCCGACGCCCCGGCCGTGGCGGACGGGGAGCGGTCGCTCAGCTACCTCCGGCTCGACGCCGAGGCGAACCGGCTGGCACGGCTGCTGCTGGCCCGCGGGGTGAGGCCCGGCGGCCTCGTCGCCGTGGCGCTGCCGCGCGGTACGGACCTGATCGTGGCGCTGCTCGGCACGCTGAAGACGGGAGCCGGATACCTGCCGATCGATCCCTCCTATCCCGCCGAGCGCGTCTCGTTCATGCTCGACGACGCCTCCCCTGCCGTCGTCGTCTGCGCCGGCGCCACCCGCCCGGCGCACATCACGCATCCGTCGGTCGTCCCGCTCGCCGCCCCCACCGTGCGGGAGGAGCTGGCACTGCTGCCCGCGCACCGCGTGGAGGACGGCGAACGCGGCGCGCCGCCGCGGCCCGCGGACGCCGCGTACGTCATCTACACCTCGGGATCGACCGGCCGGCCCAAGGGCGTCGCCGTCGAGCACCGTACGGTCGACAGCTACCTCGCCTTCGCCCGCGCGGCCTACCCCGGCCTCGCCGGAGCGGCGCTGGTGCACTCACCGCCCTCCTTCGACCTCACGGTCACCGGCATCTTCGGCCCGCTGACCTCCGGCGGTCTGGTGCGCATCGTCGACCTGGAGGACTTCGACGCCCCGGCCGACGCCACCCCGCCGCCCACCTTCGTCAAGGCCACGCCCAGCCACCTGCCGGTGCTGACCGCGTCGTCCGGCTGGTACTCACCGACCGGGGAACTGGTCCTGGGCGGTGAACAACTCAACGGCGAGGCGCTGGCCCCCTGGCGTGCGGCCCACCCGGGCGTGACCGTCGTGAACGAGTACGGACCCACGGAGGCCACCGTGGGGTGCATGGAGTACCGGCTGGAACCCGGCGATCCGCTGCCGGGGGGCGCGGTGCCGATCGGCCGTCCGGTTCCCGACGCCCGTGTCTACCTCCTGGACGGTCTCCTGCGTCCCGTCCCCGCGGGCCTGCCCGCCGAGCTGTACATCGGCGGTGACGTGCTCGCCCGCGGCTACGTCAACCGGCCCGGGCTCTCCGCGTCCCGCTTCGTCGCCGACCCCTTCGGCCCGCCCGGTTCCCGGATGTACCGCACCGGTGACATCGCGTGCCGGCGGCCCGACGGCATCCTGGTCTACCGCGGCCGGTCCGACGACCAGGTCAAGGTCCGCGGCTTCCGGATCGAGCTGGGCGAGGTGGAGACCGTCGTCGCGGCCGACCCCGCCGTCGCCCAGACCGCGGCAGCCGTACGGAGGGACCGGCACGGGAACGAGCGGCTGGTGGCCTACGTCGTGCCGGCGGCCGACCCGGCCGCGGACCTCGCCGCGCTGGCGGACCGGATCGGGGCGCGGCTGCCCGCGAACATGGTTCCCTCGGCGTTCGTCACCCTGCCCGCACTGCCGATGAGCCCGAACGGCAAGGTGGACCGGGCCGCACTGCCGGCCCCGGACGAGGCGCGCGAGTCCGGGCAGCGGCAGCGGGCGGACCGGGCGCGGGACGAGAGCGTCGAGACCGTTCTCGTCGAACTGTTCGTCCAGGTGCTCGGTGTGGACACCGCCGTGGCGGCGGACGACTTCTTCGCCCTCGGCGGCGACTCCATCACCGCCATCCAGCTCGTCGTCCGCGCCCGCGCCGCGGGCTTCCACCTGACGCCGAAGCACGTCTTCACCCACCGCACCGCGAGCGCTCTCGCCGCCTTCCTCACGGTGAGCCCGACGGGCGCGGTGGACACCTCGGACGGCGGGTCGGATGACGGCTCGGGCGCGGCCGACCCGGGGGCGCGGTGGCCGGCGGACGTGATCCCCGCGACGCCGATCATGCTCTGGCTGCGGGAGCAGGGCGGAACGACCGACGCGTACCACCAGTCGACCCTGCTCCGGGTGCCGGCCGCACTCGACGCCGGTCTGCTGGCCACCGCCGTACAGGCTCTCGCCGAGCGGCACCAGTCGCTGCGCGCACGCCTCCAGGAGGACGGGGCGCTGACGCTGGACCCGGCGGACCCGGTGAAGTCGGCGGACCCGGCGGACCCGGTGAAGTCGCGGAACCCGGTACGCCGGGTGGATGTCGTGGGTCTCGCGCCGGAAGGCGTCCGTCTGCGGATCGCCGCGTGCGCCCGCGAGGACGCCGACTCCCTCGCCCCGCGCGCCGGCGCCATGCTGCGGGTGACCTGGTTCGACGCCGGCGAGGGTGCCCAGGGCAGGCTGCTCGTCACCGTCCACCACCTGGCCGTCGACGCGGTCTCCTGGCACATCCTGCTGACCGACCTGTACGGCATCTGGCAGGACCTGGCAGCGGGTGCCGTCCCGGAGACCGGTCCGGTCCCGTTCTCGATGCGGGAGTGGAGCCTGCTGCTCCGCGCCGAGGCGGAGGCGCCCGCGCTGCGGGACGAACTGCCCCACTGGCGGCGGACTCTCGGCAGAGGACGGGGGCCGGGTGACGGCAGGCTCGCCGACGTGGAGCTCTCCCCGTCGCACGACGTCTACGCGACGGCCGGTGAACTCTCCCTCGCCCTTCCGCCGGAGCTGACCGCCCCGCTGCTCACGACCGTGCCCGCCGTCTTCGGCACCCACACGAACGAGGTACTGCTCACCGCCCTCGCGGTGGCCGTCGCCGCCTGGCGTCGTGACCGCTCGCCCGACGAGGGCGACAGCACGGCCGTACTGATCGACGTCGAGGGCCACGGCCGCGAACAGCTGTCCGAGGACGTCGACCTGTCCGGCACCGTCGGCTGGCTGACCACGCTGTACCCGGTACGCGTCGACGCCAGGATCGCCGACTGGGCGCCGGACGACGATCCGGCCGGAGCCCGCCTCGGCGAGGCCGTGCGCCGGGTCACGGCCCAGGTCGAGGCCGTCCCCCGGCGCGGCACCGGCTTCGGTCTGCTGCGCTACCTGAACCAGGAGACAGCCGCCGAGCTGGCGTCCCGCCCCGCACCCCAGATCGGGTACAACTACCTCGGCAGACAGGGCGGCGCGGGGACCACCGACTGGAGCGTGGCCCCCGAGTCGGACGTACTGCCCCTCGGGGCCGACCCCCGTATGCCCATGGCGCACGTCGTCGAACTGACCGCGGCGGTCAGCGACGGCGCGGAAGGACCACGCCTGGTCACCCACTGGCTGTGGGCCCGCCGGCTCCTGACCGACCAGGACGTCGCCGAGCTGGGTCGGCTCTGGTTCGCGGCGCTGCGCGCGCTGGTGGAGCACGGGACGAGCACGGAGGCCATCGTCCCGCGGCAGACGACGCCGCCCGCCCTGCCACGGGAGGGCGGTCCGCTGGGCGGAGAACCGCTCGACCGGCACGACACCGAACTCGCCGCTCTCGGCGCCCGTATCGGCCTGCCCGTCGTCGAGGCCCTGCCGATGACGCCGCTCCAGGAAGGGCTGCTCTTCCACGCCCGGTACGACAGCCGGGACCTTGACGTCTACAACGTGCAGATCTCGTTGGAGGTGCGGGGCCGGCTCCACGCCGAGCGGTTCCGGGGCGCCTGCGACGCTCTCCTGGAACGGCACCCGATGCTGCGGGCGGCCTTCCTGCAGAAGCGGTCCGGGGAGCCGGTCCAGGTGATCCCGGAGCGGACGGCCATGCCGTGGCACGTCCATGACCTGACCGGCCTCGACCCGCACGAACAGGCCGAGAGGCAGGCGGCGGTGGTGGCGGCCGACCGGCGGCGGCGCTTCGACCCCGCCGCCCCGCCGCTGATGCGCTGCACCCTGGTCGGCCTGGGCGAGGACCGGCAGAGAATCGTCCTGACCATGCACCACCTGCTGGTGGACGGCTGGACCACGTCGCTGCTGCTGCGCGACCTGCTCGCCCTCTACGACCACGGCACCGCGAGCGGGCTGCCCGCACCCGGCCACTACCCCGACTATCTGCGGTGGCTGGCCGAGCAGGACCGCGAGAAGGCGCGTACGGCCTGGCTGGAGGCGCTGGCGGGTCTGAAGGAGCCCACGCTGGCCTGCCCCGGCACGGACACCGCGCGGGTACACGTCCTTCCGGAGCGGATCGTCGTCGCCCTCTCCGAGGCGGACACCTCCGCGCTGCTCGACATCTCGCGCCGTCACGGTGTCACGCTCAACACCCTGGTCCGGGTCGCCTGGGCGCTGTGCCTGCACCGGCGGACCGGGCAGCTGGACATCACCTTCGGGGCCACGGTCTCGGGCAGGGTGGCCGAACTCCCGGGCGTCGAGGAGATGGTGGGGGTGTTCATCAACACGGTGCCGGTACGGGTGCGCCTCGACCCGTCCGAGCCGGTGGCCGAACTGCTCGAACGCCTCCAGGGCGAGCACGCCGAACTCCTCGACCACCACTACCTTCCGCTGAGCGACATCCAGCGGACGGTGGGACTGGGGGCCCTGTTCGACAGTTGCGTCGTCTTCGAGAACTTCCCGACCGCCGAGACCCTGCCGAGCGGTCCGGACAACGGCTTGCGGCTGACCGATGTCGTCGGCCACGACGCCTATCACTATCCGCTCAAGCTGATGGCCGCACCCGGCCGGCAGCTGGAGCTGGAGATCAGCTACCGCCCGGACCTGTTCGACGCACCACTCGGGCAGCAGGTGGCCGATCGTCTACGGGAACTGCTGATCGAGCTGCCCGGAGCGCTGGCCCTCCCGACGGGCCGGTTCCTGGAACACACTCCCGCACCCCCTGCCGGACCAGGGCAGCAGATGATGTGCGAGCTGATCGCGGAGGTGCTGGGACGCGACTTCGTCCATGCGGACGAGGACGTGTTCGAGCTCGGCTGCGACTCCCTGACGGCCCTGCGCCTGGCGGGCCGCATCGAGACGGAGCTGGGACGGCCCGTCGACGTGGAGAGCGTCTTCCGCTGCCGTACCGCCCGCGCCCTCGGCACCGCACTCGCCTGAGGCCCACGCGAAGCCCGGAACCAGCCCGGGCCGACCCCCGAGAACAGAGAGACTCAAACCATGACAAACCCGTTCGACAACGAAGACGGCGTCTTCCACGTGCTCGTCAACGACGAGCGTCAGCACTCCCTGTGGCCCGCGTTCGTCGAGGTCCCGGCCGGCTGGAACGCGGTGGTGTCGGACAGCACCCGGCAGGCCTGCCTCGACTACATCGAGGAGAACTGGACCGACCTCCGGCCCGCCTCGCTCGCCGCGACCGACGCGGCCTGACCCGTTTCCTCATCGAACGCTCCGGCAGAGACAGGTGACCGCACATGCCGAACAACCTCCCCCCCGTCGTCAACTCGTGGAACGAGTGGGACACCCTCCGGGAAATGGTGGTCGGCTCCGCCGACAACGCCTGCTTCGAACCGGCTGAACCAGGCAGCCGGCCCGCGATCCGCAACGCCCCCGACCAGCCGTTCCCGACGGGCCCGAAGTCCAAGGAGGCCATCGATCTGGCCAACGAGGAACTCGCCGGTCTCGCCTCGCTCCTGGAATCCCAGGGCGTGACCGTACGCCGCCCCGAGACGCACGACTTCTCCGCCCCGGTCACCACCCCCGACTTCGAGGTCGAGAACCAGTACTGCGCCGTCTGCCCGCGCGACGTGATGATCACCATGGGCAACGAGATCATCGAGGCGACCATGTCGCGCCGGGCCCGCTACTTCGAGTACCAGCCCTACCGGAAGCTGGTCTACGAGTACTGGAACGCCGACCCGCGGGTGGGATGGACGACCGCGCCCAAGCCGTCGATGAAGGACGGCATGTACCGCGAGGACTTCTGGGAGTGGCCGCTGGAGGAGCGCCACGCGAAGATGCACTCGTTCGAATTCTGCGTCACCCAGGACGAGGTGGTCTTCGACGCGGCCGACATGAGCCGGCTGGGCCGCGACATCCTGGTCCAGGAGTCGATGACCACCAACCGGGCCGGCATCCACTGGCTCAAGCGCCACCTGGAGCCCCGCGGCTTCCGCGTCCACCCCGTGCACTTCCCGCTGGACTTCTTCCCGTCCCACATCGACTGCACCTTCGTACCGCTGCGCCCCGGCCTGATCCTCACCAACCCGGAGCGGCCGCTGCGCGAGGGCGAGGAGAAGATGTTCCTCGACAACGACTGGCAACTGGTCGATGTGCCCCAGCCCGTCCTGACCAACGACGAGATGCCGATGTACTGCCAGTCGTCGAAGTGGCTCTCGATGAACGTGCTGAGCATCTCGCCGACCAAGGTCATCTGCGAGGAGCAGGAGAAGCCCCTCCAGGACCTTCTCTCCTCGCACGGTTTCGAGGTCTTCCCGATCCCGTTCCGCAACGTCTTCGAGTACGGCGGCTCCCTCCACTGCGCCACGTGGGACATCCACCGCGACGGCGACCGGGAGGACTATTTCCCCTCCCTCGCGTACGAGCCGCTGTCCTGACCGTTCCACCCGAACGCGAACGGCGGGCACCACGACCGCCGGAGTTGTCGAATCGCTTTCCCGAACCAGCAGAGGCGGCCCCGGCCAGTGGCCGGGGCCGTCGGCTTCGGGCGAGGCGCTCTCGCTGCGCACCGGCGGCGGTGTACGTGCGCCGCGGTGGCCTGCGGCCCCGCCCTCCATACATGCCGCCGAATGCGCCCCTATGATCAAGAAATGGGATGTAAAGCTACATTTCGGTCTTCTGAAGGTGGTGCATGAGCGGCGTGGATCTGAACACGGTGCGGGCGACGGCGGCGGAGGGCTGGATCTATGGCCATCCCATGCTGGAGAACTATCGGACGATGTACGCGCAGGCGGTGGACCCGAACGATTCCCGGTACGTAGGCGGTTTCGGTACGTTCCGGCACTATCCGCAGCCGTCGAGGCCGGAGAACACCGACATCGTCACGCCGAACAACGACACCCCGTACTCGTGGTGCTGGCTGGATCTGCGCGCGGAGCCGTGGGTCGTGTCGGTGCCCGCGATGGACCGCTACTACGTGCTGCCTTTCCATGACCTGGACACCACCTACGTCGGCTTCGTGGGCGCCCGCACCACCGGCCAGGACGCCGGGAACTATCTGATCGCGGGTCCCGGGTGGGCCGGCGACGTACCCGACGGTGTGGCCGGGGTCCTGCGCGCCGACACCTACCTCGTGGGATGCCTGGGCCGCACCACCCTCACCGGCCTGGCCGACGCGGACGTCGAGAAACTGCGCGCCATCCAGGAGCAGTACGCGCTGCGGCCCCTGAGCTCTTTCACAGAAACCCGCGCCCCGGCCCCTGTCGCGGACCCGGTGTGGCCGGTGTGGCGCGAGGAATCCGGTCAGAACATCGAGTTCTTCACCGTGCTGGACTTCCTGCTCGGCTTCTTCCCGGTCCTTCCCGGGAGCAAGAATCTCCGCGAGCGGCTGGCCGCCCTCGGTGTGGGCGGCAGCGGCACCTTCGACCCGGCCGCTCCGGCGCCCGAAGTCCGCGCCGCGATGGAAGAGGGCATCAGCGAGGGCCGCGAGCGACTGGAGGCCGCCAAGGCCGGGGCGACCACCTCGGCCGGAATCTTCGGCACGCGCGCGGAGCTGGGAGAGGACTACCTCGCCCGCGGGATCGGCGCGGACAAGGGCCTGTACGGGCTTCCCCCGGCGGAAGCCTGGTACGGAGGCTGGGTCAACGACAGCGAGGGCAACCGCCCGCCGAACGCCTCGGACCGCGACTACACCGTCCACTTCACCGCCGACCAGCTTCCCAGGCCGCGGTTCTTCTGGTCGGCCACCCTCTACCGGCTCCCCGAGCGCCTCCTGGTGGACAACCCGATCGACCGGTACTCCATCGGCGACCGCACCCCGGGCCTGGTCCACGACCAGGACGGCGGCCTGACCCTCTACGTCCAGCACACCCGCCCCACCGACCCGCGGCAGGCCGCGAACTGGCTGCCCGCCCCCGACGGACCCTTCTCCGTCATCATCCGCGTCTACGGGCCGGAGGCCGCCGTGCTCGACGGCACCTGGCAGCTGCCGGCCCTGACCGTGGCAGGCTGATCATGGGGGACGCCATCGGACAGATGCTCACTCCGGCCGTCGGTATCGCCATCAGCCCGGTGCCGCTCATCGCGGTCGTGCTGATGCTGGCGACACCGCGCGGGCGCGCGAACGGCACCGCCTTCACGGCCGCCTGGGTGGTGACCCTGACGGCCTTGAGCACGGTCGTCGTCCTGCTCGGCTCCGGCGCCGACGCACACGAGGACGGGGAGACGGCCTCCTGGGTGTACTGGGTGAAGCTCCTGGCCGGTGTTCTCTTCGTGCTCCTGGGCCTGAAGCAGTGGAAGGGCCGTCCGCGCGCGGGGCAGGAGGCCGAGCTGCCCGGCTGGATGAAGGCCATCGACACCTTCTCCCCGAGCCGGGCGGCGGGTCTGGCCGCCGCCCTGTCCGGGCTCAACCCGAAGAACCTGGTGCTGGCCGTGGGCGGCGCCGTCTCCATCTCCGGCAGCTCCGCCTCGGCGGGGGGCAAGACCGTCGCCGTCGCGCTGTTCGTGCTGATCGCCTCGCTGTGCGCGCTGCTGCCGCTCGGCGTCTACCTGACCGGCGGCGAGAAGTCGGCGCGCGTCCTGGAGTCCTGGAAGGGCTGGATGGCGGCCCACAACGCGGCGATCATGACCGTGGTCCTGGTGCTCCTGGGCGCCAAGTACGTCGGCGACGCGATCTCAGGCCTCACCTCCTGACCGGGCGTCGCAACGGTGAGGGTGTGGTGGAAGTCGTCATGCCCGGCCCGGCGCTGATCAGCCCGGTCGGCCCCGGTCGAGGCCGAGGCCGAGGCCGAGGCCGAGGCCGAGGTGTGGTTCGCACAGGGCCGCGCCGAGCGGGCTGTGCCGGTAACGGACGTGGCGTCCGTGGCGGGCCCGCTCCAGAAGCTGCGCGGTGTGCAGGACGGACAGGTGCTGGCCGCTGCGCCAGCTCCGTCGTGGAGGCCGGCTCGGCCAGCAGGCGCGCTCGTGGCACGCCCAGGAGCCGTTCCAGTGGCCGGGGGGCCGGCGGCACGGGGCGTTCGGCGAGGGTGGCCAGGCCCCGCGTGCCGTAGATGATGTGGGGCAGCGCCCGGGAG
The DNA here is from genome assembly GCF_000377965.1 of Streptomyces sp. CNB091. Taxonomy (NCBI): domain Bacteria; kingdom Bacillati; phylum Actinomycetota; class Actinomycetes; order Kitasatosporales; family Streptomycetaceae; genus Streptomyces; species Streptomyces sp. CNB091. Next base: position 50,523 of record NZ_KB899017.1, on the reverse strand, counting down.
CTGAGCATGGTGGAGACGCCGTCCGCGAAGCAGCTGGGGGTCAGCAGCAGACATCGTCCGTCGATCGCGATCTCGGTCTGCGGCGACGGCCAGGGCACCTACCAGAGCATTCACCAGACCGGGATCTCGGTCAGCCAGGCGCTCGGCCCGGGCCTGCTGACCGCCTTCGTCCTCCCCAACGGCACCCTGGGGTGGACGGCTCTCGCGACCCTCTTCGCCGGTGCGGCACTCGCCCTCCCGACAGCCGTCCGCTGGGCAGAACGAAGCCGACCAGCCACCAGCGCCGCCGCCCGCCCCTGTTCACCCGTACCGTCGACCACCACGATATGACCGTTCAGGGCGACGGGCAGCCGGACCTGGTGACCGCCCTGGACGGCGGGCGGTCGGAGATCAAGAGGCTCTGGACGTTGTTCCGGCCGGAGGCTCGGGCTCGTGGGGTTCGACGGTCAGGCCGAGCAGGCGCAGTTCTCGCACGGATTTTCCGGCGATCTTTCTGCCGAGGAGGGGGCGGCCGTCGTCGTGGCGGTAGACGCCGGCGGGTTCGGCGGCCAGGGGCTCCTCCCAGCCCCGGTACAGGGCGGTGAGGCGGACGGTGAAGCCGACCAGGAACGCGAGCGGAGCACTCGCGGCGCGTGGGAGTCCCGCCTGGTCGAGGGCGATCCATACGGCGCCGGTCAGTGCGGCGATGGCGACGAACCACTCGCCGCGGACGAACTGCTTGGGCGGGACGCCGCAGGCGACGTCGATGAGGAAGCGCCCCGCCGTGGGGCCCACGACGGCGAGGACGAGGGAGCCCAGGACCGGCAGGCCGACGTCCACCCCGGTCTGGGCGCCGACGATGGCGTACCAGGGCAGGGCGAAGGACGTGACGAACTGGAAGAGCCCCTCGCGGAACAGCTGCCCCTCGGCGTACGCCAGGCGGTGTCCGATGTATCCGGCGACCAGGCACAGCACGACGTACGAGGAGTTGGTCAGCGCGGCCGGTACGTGGCCGACCATGACGTCGCGGCTGACTCCGCCGCCGATGCCGCCGAGCAGCGCCATGAGCAGGATGCCGACCACCGTGAAGTTCTTGTAGTGGTCGGGACGGCGGGCGAGCAGCGCCCCGTTGAGAGCGTTGGTGGTCGCCGCGACCAGGTTGATGAACGTGCCGCCACCGGTGAACTCGAACGACCCGAAACCGACGGCGCCGATCGCCAGCTGCGCCGTGCCGCTCACCGCACTGTTCCCGTGGGTGCCGCAGCCGGGGGCTCCTGGCTCCGGCGGCCGGGGGCGTCTGTGGCGGCCGGAGCGTGCGGGGCGTCGGTGGTCACGGCGTGACGATGGGGAAGTCGGGGTCGGGGGTGTCGAGCAGCCCGGTGAGGGTCGCGAAGACCTGCGGATCGCCCTCGACGCCCACGCCGTCGAGTCCCTTGCCCGCGAGGACCCCGAGCAGTTGCGGTTTGGTCAGGGTCAAGGTCAGGTCGGCGGCCGGTACCGGACCGTTCGCCCCGGCGGCGGCATCGGTGCTGCGGTGGGTGAGGGCGCCGTTGGACAGCAGGAGGTGCCAGGCGCGGCCCTCGTCGGTGACGTTCCAGGTCATGGTGAGCTCCTCGTCCCACGCTCGGGGGCCGTCGACGCGGACGGCGAGCGAGTCGATGAGCATGTCGACGGTCAGCGCCATCGCCATCTCGGGGTTGGTCGTCTCCAGCGAGGTGTGCGCGACGGGGCCGCGCAGTTCCTGGGCTCCCATCAGGTAGAAGTTGCGCCAGGTGGCGTTCTCCGCGCCGAAGCCGAGCTTCTCGTACACCGACGCCAGCGCCTGCTTGGCGAGCGAGTCGTCGGGGGCGGCGAAGACCGCGTGCCCCAGCAGCGTCGCGGCGAAGCGCAGGTCACCGGAGGCGGCGTAGTCCTCGCCCTTGGCGACCAGCGCGGGCACGCCCCCGTAGTCGGCGGCGAACCGTTTGGCCTGCTCGACGGGCGGGTGCTCCCACAGGTGGGCCGGATTGCCGTCGAACCAGCCCATGTAGCGCTGGTAGATGGCCTTGGCGTTGTGGCTGACGGAACCGTAGTAGCCGCGGTTCGCCCACCGGTTCGCGATCGCCGGCGGAAGTTCGATCCGCTCGGCGATCTCCGGTCCGGTCAGTCCCTGGTTGGTCATGCGCAGGGTCTGGTCGTGGAGGTACGCCCACATGTCACGCTGGCCCGCCAGGTGCTCGACGATGCGGTCCCGGCCCCAGGTGGGCCAGTGGTGCGAGGCGAACGCGACCTCGGCCTGCTCGCCGAACAGCGTGATCGCCTCGTCCAGGTAATGCGCCCAGATGCGGGTGTCGCGGACCACCGCCCCACGCAGGGTCAGGATGTTGTGCATGTTGTGCGTCGCGTTCTCCGCCATGCACAGGGCGCGCCGGTCGGGGAAGAAGAAGTTCATCTCCGAGGGCGCCTCGGTGTCCGGCGTCATCTGGAACACGATCCGCACCCCGTCGACGGTCTCCTCCTGGCCGGTGCGGGTGATGTCCAGCGTCGGCGGAACCAGGGTGATCGTGCCCGTGGACGTCGTCATGCCGAGACCGGCGCCGATCTGCCCGGCGGGCCCCTTCTTCAGTTCGGCGCCGTACATGTAGACCGCGCGGCGGGTCATCGCGCCGCCCGCGTACACGTTCTCGGCCACGGCGTGTTCCAGGAACCCGGCGGGGGCGATCACCGGTACGGGGGCGTGGCCGTGCGGCAGGACCCCGCGGGAGCCGCCGAAATGGTCGCCGTGGGAGTGGGTGTAGATCAGCCCGGTGACCGGGCGGTCGCCGCGGTGCTCGCGGTAGAGCGCGAGGGCGGCGGCCGCGGTCTCCGCCGAGATCAGCGGGTCGATGACGATGACACCGGTGTCGCCCTCGACCAGCGTCATGTTCGAGAGGTCGAGGTTGCGGACCTAAGAGATCCCCGTCGTCACCTCGAACAGGCCCTGCTTGGCGCAGAGCCGGCTCTGCCGCCACAGGCTCGGGTGCGCGCTGGGCGGGCAGTCCTCGTCCAGGAAGGCGTACGCCTCCCCGTCCCAGATCACCCGGCCGTCCTCCGTCCGGACCACCGCCGGTGAGAGGGCGGCGACGAAGCCCCGCTCGGCGTCGTCGAAGTCGGACCTGTCCGCGTAATCGAGATCACCCATAAGTAACAAATAGCCCAGAAATTCCTACGAACCTCGGAGCTGCATCGCGCGTCTCTCGATGCCGACCCACGACCAGGGCCTGCCGCGCCTTGGTGCGGCTGTCCGGCGCACAGGCCGTGTACGCACTGAACGTGCCGCTCCATGGCTGACGGCGGCCTGCCCCGTGCCCGAGTCGCGCAAGGGCCGCCCAGGAGGCATGCGCCCGGTGAAGGGTCACGGGAGCGATGCCCGCGTCGCTCCTACGGGTGACACCGGGTCAGGCCAACTACGAGGCGGTCGGGGTGTGCCTTCCTGGTGGTCGCGGGCCGGCCTCTGCCCAAACATCGGTTTCAGGTCTGCCCCGTGGCCCGCCGCGCACGTGACCCTCTGCTGCGGCGACGACACTTCAGGCGTCATTCCCTATGGAAGGTGTCAGACATGCCCGAGTGGAAGCAGATCCGTGGAACCCTCACTGCGATCTCGGCCGGTTCGCGGACGAACGTGTGGGGTGTCAATGCCGCGGGGAACATCTACAAGTTCTCCGGCTACGACGACCTCGGCACCAGCCCGTGGATCCAGATCCCCGGCAGTCTCTCGGACATCGGGGCCGCCGCCGACGGCACCGTCTGGGGCGTCAACGCAGCGGGGAACATCTACCGCTACGCCGGCGACCGGGAGGAGAGCGCCGACCAGTGGGTCCAGATTCCCGGCAATCTGAAGCGCATCGCGGTCGGTTCGCGCACGAACGTGTGGGGCGTCAACGCCGCGGGGAACATCTACAAGTTCTCCGGCTTCGACTTCCTCACCCCGAGCCCGTGGATCCAGATCCCCGGCAGCCTCTCGGACATCGGGGCCGCCGCCGACGGCACCGTCTGGGGCGTCAACGCAGCGGGGAACATCTACCGCTACGCCGGCGACCAGAACGACAAAAACCACTGGTCCGAGATCTCCGGCAACCTGACCCGCATCGCGGCCGGTTCGCGGACGAACGTCTGGGGCGTCAACTCGGGAGGCAGCATCTACAGCTTCTCCGGCTTCGACACGCGCGCCTCCAGCCCCTGGAACCAGATCACAGGCAGCCTCACCGACATCGGGGCCGCCGCCGACGGCACCGTCTGGGGCGTCAACGCGGGCGGCAACATCTACCGCTACACCGGTGACCGACAGGACTGATCAGTCCCAGAACGTCACCCCGGGGCTCCCGCCTGTTTGTTCAGGCGCGAGCCCCACCGTCCTTCCCGAGAGGCGCAGCCATGCCCTGAGGCAACCGGCAGACCCTGCGAGCACCTTCAGCGCGGGGTGCCGGCGAACGACGCGATGGCCGAGGCGGGCGGGGGGCAAGTCGCAGTCGGGGTCTCGCGGATCCGGCGGGCATTCGGCCTCGCCCCCCATCGTTCGGACGTGGAAGCTGTCGACCGACCCCCAGTTCGTGACCAAGGTCCGCGACGAGGTGGGCGTTTACCTGTCCCCGCCGGAGAACGCCCTGGTCCTGGCCGTGGACGAGGGGCGTTCATGCCGACGTCGCCACGAGCGCCTCGCGGCCAGCACATCGACAGCCCCACGTCTCCGAGCATTTGCACATCAGGGCGTCAGACGCCAGGCCCGGGCCGGATCGTGTCCGACCCGGGCTTGGCAGGTGCTCGGTGAGGGCGCTTCGCGTCGGTCTCGGCACCGTCCCGAAAGCTGATGAGCTCGGTGCGCCGGAAGAGTGAATACCCCCGCCCGCCTTATTGCGAGAGGCTTGCAATAAGGCGGGCGTGCCTCTTTCGGCCCAGTGGTCGGCGACTGTGTCGTCGCTGATTTTCCTGGGATGCCGCTTGGCTGAATCACCGCTCCCACCGGCCTGTTCACCCTCCGTGGACCGCGTGCCCGACCTGGGAATCCGGTCGGAGTGTGTACGGGCCGGGGTTTCGGCGTGCTTGTCTACGGCTGCGCAGTCTTTGGGTGCCGACGGGCCCGCGTTTCGAGCCGCCCCGTCGATCGTCCCTTTCCTGCCTGACCGCTCGGTTCGCAATCTCCCGCCGCGGTACCGAACGCCATCCCCATCAGCCCACCCTCGCTTTCGCATGCCTCGACGCATGCCTGGCAGGGGTTCAGCAGACAGAAGGTACGCCGTGAAGGTTTCACAGGACAGGCCCCGTTCGCGGAGGGTCCTGGACCAGTCCCTGCTCGTGCTCGGTGCCACCACCCTGGCCGCAGGACTGGGGGCGATGACCCTCGCCCCGGGTCTCAGCGCGGCCTCCAGCCACCGTGAGGCGCCCCTGATCGCAGGTGACCCGCGGGCGGACAACACCGACGTGTACGCGTTCACCAGCCCCGACAAGGCCGACACCGTCACGATGGTGGCGAACTGGATCCCGATGGAGGAGCCCAACGGCGGACCGAACTTCTACGCGTTCGGCGACGACCTGCGCTACAACATCAAGATCGACAACAGCGGTGACGGTGTCGCCGACGTCACCTACAGCTGGCGCTTCCGCGGCAGTTACCGCGATGACGCGAACCAGTTCCTCTACAACACCGGCCAGGTCACCTCGCTGAACGACCCGGACCTCAACTTCCGCCAGGTCTACGACCTGGTCGTCACGACCGGAGGAAAGAGCCGGACGCTCCTGTCGGGCGTGCCCGCAGCCCCGTCCCGCACGGGCAAGGCGTCGATGCCCGACTACACGGCCCTGCGCAAGCAGGCGACCTTCGGTCTGCCGGGCGGCGGCAAGACGTACACGGGGCAGGCCGAGGACCCGTTCTTCGCCGACCTGCGCGTCTTCGACCTCCTCTACGGCGGCGACCTGAGCGAGCGCGGGCAGGACACCCTGGCCGGCTACAACGTCAACACCATCGCCATCCAGGTCCCCAAGAAGCAGCTCGCCCTCAAGGGCGACTCGTCCCGCAACCCGGTGATCGGCGTGTGGTCGACCACCGATCGCGCGGGTGTCACCGTCGCCGACTCCCGTGACCAGGAGGGCAAGGGCGGCGCGAAGCAGTGGAAGCAGGTCTCCCGCCTCGGGAACCCGCTGGTCAACGAGGTCGTCGTCCCGCTGAAGTTCAAGGACGCCTTCAACACGCTCAACCCGAGCCAGGACCGCACGGTCCAGCCCGTCGTCGACAAGGTGTACGACCCGATCCTGCCCAAGCTCATTCAGCAGGTCTACGGCATCCCCGCGCCCGCGACGCCCCGCAACGACCTCGCCGAGATCTACCTGACCGGCATCTGCAAGCTCTGCGGTCCGATCAAGGCCGACCTCAACGCTCACCGCCTCAACAAGGACGCGCCGCTCAGGAAGATCGTCCCGGCGGAGGAGCTGCGCCTGAACATGGCGGTGCCGCCCACCGCCAAGCCTCAGCGCCTCGGTGTCCTCGCGGGTGACCTGGCCGGCTTCCCGAACGGGCGCCGTCTCGCCGACGACGTCATCGACATCTCGCTCCAGGCCGTCGAGGGCGCCGCCCAGACCGGCGTTATCGTCCCCGAACTCGCGGAGGGCGACAAGGTGAACGCCAACGAGGTCCCGTTCGGCGCCTCGTTCCCCTACGTCGCGCTGCCGCACACCAAGAACGTCAACCGCGGCCCGGGCGCGGCAGGCCGCACCGCCGAGCAGTCCTCGATGGAGAACACCGCGGCGGCCCCCGTCACGAGGACCACCCAGGCCGCGGCGCTCGCCGGTGCCGGCGCGCTCCTTCTCGGCGTCGGCGGCTTCCGCCTCCGCCGCCGCGGCAAGGACAGCTGACCCGGCAGGCGACGGACATCTGACGCGGTGCCCGGGCCGGGCCGAAGAACGCCGCCCGGCCCGGGCACCGCGGCTCCAGCAGTATCGAACCTTCGGGAGGGAACTCGTGCACCCGGACCACACCGAACCCCCGCGCTGGCCGCCACCCGCCTCGCACGGCAGGCGGCTGCGGAACATCGTGGTCACCCTGGCCCTGGGCGCGGCGATGTTCGCCGCCGGAGCGGTCATGCCGGCGCTCGATCAGACCACTGCCTCCCGTCCGTCGGGCCAAGGCGGGCCCGGGGCTTCTCCACCCCGTGGGTCGATCGAGGCGCTCCAGGCCCGGGTCACCCGCCTGCCGAAGGACCCGGGGGGCTGGGCCGCCCTGGGAATGGCTTACGTCCAGCAGGCCCGTTCCACCGCCGACCCTGCCACGTACGACCGGGCCGAGAAGGCGCTGCGTACCTCGTTCACGGTGCGGGCCGAAGGCAACACGGACGCCGAGACCGGCATGGGCGCCCTGGCCGCGGCCCGCCACGACTTCCCCGCCGCGTTGCGCTGGGCGCGCAAGGCCACCGCCAGCGGCCCGTACAGCTCCTCCGCCTACGGAGTCCTGGCCGACGCGTACACCCAGCTGGGCCGCTACGACGAAGCCGACGAGGCCGTCCAGAAGATGACGGACCTGCGCCCGGACGCCGCTTCCCTGGCCCGCGCCTCCTACGCCTTCGAGCTGAAGGGGGAAACCGACCGGGCCCGCGCCCTCATGCGCCGGTCCCTGGCGGCAGCGGCGAGCCGGGCCGACACCTCGTTCGCCCACAACGTCCTGGCCACCCTGGACCTCCAGGACGCCGACCCACGGGCCGCCCTGACCCGGACGCGGACCGGGCTCAGGGCCGCCCCGGGCGATTCGGCGCTCCTGGAGACCCGGGCGCGCGCTCACCTGGCCCTGGGCGACACCGCCAAAGCCCTCGCCGACTACCGGGCGGCCGTCGCCGTCGCACCCCTGCCGCACTACCTGCTGGGCCTGGGCGAACTCGAACAGTCCCTGGGCCACCGCGAACAGGCCGAATCGCAGTACACCCTCCTGCGCGCACAGGACCGCGTCCGACAAGCCGCGGGCGACCCGGCCGACACGGACGCCATCCTCTTCGAAGCGGATCACGGCGATCCACGACGCGCCGTCACCATGGCCGAACAGACACTGCGCACCCGACCCTTCGTCGCCGTCCACGACGCGTACGCCTGGTCCTTGCACCTGGCCGGCCGGGACACCGAAGCACTCGTCCAAGCCGGCAAGGCCCTGGCCACGGGGATGCGCAGCGCGCTCTTCCACTACCACCGCGCCGTCGTCCATCACGCACTGGGCCATACCGAAGCCGCCCGCCGGGACCTGACCGAAGCACTCCGTGAGCCTGCCTTCCACCCCCTGCACGCCACCGCCGCCCGTGACCTGCTCCAGCGAATCGACACCACGCCATGAACCACACCCTGCGCCAAGCCGTCACCACGCTGACCGCCGCCATCCTCGCCGCCGTCGCGAGCGTGGCGGCGGCCCCCGCGGCTGCTGCCCACCCCTTGGGCAACTTCAGCGTCAACTACCACACGGGGCTCGTCCTTCGACCCGACCGGATCGACGCCCTGATCGTCGTCGACCGCGCGGAGATCGCGGCGCTTCAGGAGCGTCCCGTCGTCGACTCCGACCACGACGACGCCGTCAGCGACGGTGAGTCGCGCGCCTACGCCGAGGAAGCGTGTTCCGTTCTGAGGAAACAGCTCCACCTGAGCCTGGACGGTAACCGGGCGGACTGGAAGCAGTCCTCGGCCGCCCTGGTGTACGAGAACGGGGAAGCGGGTCTGAAGACCAGCCGCCTCACCTGCGAGCTGACCACTCGGGCCGATCTCACCGAGCCCACCGGCATCCGAGCCGAGACGGACTACGACACCACCCGCATCGGCTGGCACGAGATGACCGCCAGCGGCCAAGGCGTCAGGATCACCCGCACCGACGTACCAGCGGCCTCCGCCACCCGCGAACTGCGCCAGTACCCGCAGGACCCCCTCGCCTCCCCGCTCGACCAGCGCACGGCATCGCTGCGCAGCGAACCCGGGCAGGGCGCGGGCGTCGTCCCGGCCGTGGTGGCGGACCTCCCCGGCGCGGATGTGATCAGCGGGGTGCTCGCCAAGGTCACCGGGGCCTTCGACTCGCTCGTCGGCGCCCGCGAGATCACCTTGCCGGTGGGGCTCCTGGCTCTGTTCCTGGCGCTGGTCCTCGGGGCGTCCCACGCGGCGATGCCCGGCCACGGCAAGACCATCATGGCCGCCTACCTCGCGGGCCGCCGCGGCACCAGGCGGGACGCCCTCACCGTCGGAGCCACCGTCACTCTGACGCATACCGCCGGCGTCCTGGTCCTCGGACTCGCCCTGCCCGTCTCCACCCACCTGGCCGGAGAGACCGTCCTGATGTGGCTCGGAGCCGCCAGCGGACTCCTCGTCACGTCCATCGGCCTCTGGCTCCTCCTCGGAGCCGTCCGGGGCAGGCCGCAACACAACCACCATCACCACGGCCCGGGCCACAGCCACAGCGACCACGATCACGACCACTGGGGCGACAGCCCTCACCACCACGGGCCCCTCACCCCAGCCTCCGCACACCACAGCGCGCCGGCCGGGGAACTCCGGGCGGCCTCCGCGGTCGCGACACTCGCCCCGCCGGACCACGAGCACCACCCGGCGGACACGTCAACGGCTCCCCCGAACGCCCGGCGTACACGCCGCTCCGGCCTCATCGGCATGGGAATCGCCGGCGGGCTGGTCCCCAGCCCCTCCGCCCTCGTCGTGCTCCTCGGCGCCGTCGCCCTGGGACGCACCGCCTTCGGCGTCCTCCTCGTCATCGGCTACGGACTCGGCATGGCCGCCACCCTCACCCTCGCCGGACTCCTCCTCGTACGCCTGCGCGAACGCATCGAGAGTCACGACCGCGCCCGGACCCTCCGCCACAACCCCCTGCTCCGGAAGCTGGCACGGACCGGCCCCGTCATCACCTCGCTCCTCGTCGTCGGCGTCGGCCTCGGCCTGACCCTGCGGGCCGCGACCGGGAACGGCTAGGTCCTGTCGTCAAACGCCCCTGCGGGAGAAGCCTCGACCATCTGCTCGCGGTGAGGTCCGTCGCGGGGCGCCCAGGAGAGTAGCGCCCCGCGACAGCTGTCCTCCACGGGCCTTCCACCGTGGGGAACGGATGAGGCATCCATCCCCGATGGCTGCCTCGACGTGTGCGGTGCTTCCTCCGAACAGCCGCTCACATGGGGCATTCGCCACCGCCCGCACGCCGGATTGGTCGTCCCGCGCACTGCACCCGGACGGCTCAATGGATCCCGGGCTCGAACCTTCTCGCTATTCGGACCAATCCGCTGTCGCGGCAGCCCCGAATAGCAGACATGACGATCAAGGCGGCACCAGCACGGCGCGAGCACCGCGAGCACCACCTTCAGCGCACTGCCCGGTCGACTGCGTTGACCGTCGTCTCTGTGTCCCGACGCCTGACCTGACGTCAGCGCTCGCCTCGCCCGAGCCACGCCCGAGCCACGCCTCACCCACACCCCTCGTCGATACCCAGCGCAACCGACCGAGCACACAGGAGAACGTCCGTGAACGCCTTCCGCTTCCGCCGCGCCGCCATCGCCGTCACCGCCGCCGCCGTCCTGCCCCTCACGCTGACCGCCTGTGGCGGGGACGACAGTTCCTCCGACACGGCCGCCGACAAGGCGAGCAGCTCCGCCCCCGCCGACGAGAAGTCGAGCCCGGCGGCTGACGGCGCCGCCGCCGCGGACGGCCCGTTCGGGCCGGCCTGCGCGTCCGTCCCCCAGGACGGCGCGGGCTCCTTCGACGGCATGGCCCAGGACCCGGTCGCCACCGCCGCCTCCAAGAACCCGGACCTGTCCACGCTGGTCACCGCGGTCAAGAAGGCCGGCCTCGTCGACACCCTGAACAACGCACAGAACATCACCGTGTTCGCGCCGACCAACGATGCCTTCGCCAAGATCCCCAAGGCCGACCTCGACAAGGTCCTGGCCGACAAGGAGATGCTCACCAACATCCTCACCTACCACGTCGTCGGCGAGAAGCTCTCTCCCGAGCAGCTGGAAAGCGGAACCTACGACACCCTCCAGAAGTCCACCCTCGCCACCAAGGGTTCCGGCGAGAACTACACCGTCAACGACACGTCCAAGGTCGTCTGCGGCAACGTGCCCACCGCCAACGCCACCGTCCACATCGTCGACACCGTTCTGATGCCCAAGGCCTGACCACTCCCGCGGCCTGCACGCCGAGCCCCGAGTCGCCTCCAACGGACTCGGGGCTCGGCGCAGGCCGACCAGGGTTGCCGGCAAGCGGACCCTTCCGGCCTCGGAATCACCGGTCACCTCTGGACCTGGAGCAACGACGCTCCAGGTCCAGCTGCGTTCACGGACGCACAGTGCACAGGGCGAGAAGGCAGAGGTTGAATCCCTGGGTGTTGCTGGGACCCGTGTGGCCGCCGGGTCCGGATTCGCCGACGGTGCACCGGGCCAGCAGGCAGAGATTTCCGCCCTGTATTCCCCGGTAGCGGGCGAACGGGCCGGGCGAAGTCCCGCCCTCGCGCGCGGTAGGCGCCTGGCGGGGCGCGACCTCCGAAGAGGCGGCGGCCGAGGCCGTGGGTGCGGACGCCAGCAGCACGGTGCCGACGAGGGCTCCGACGAGCTGCCACCGCAGAGCGGGAACAGGCATCTTCATCATGTTCTCCTTTTCGCATTCCGGGACGTGGAAACGCAGTGTCCGAACGAACGTCCGGACATCACCACTTCGGTACGGAGCCCTCCACGGATGGGTGTCTGGCGTGAAGCCGCCTGCCGATTGGCTGATACGCGCCAGCTAACTGCAAAAGATCGGCCCGCTGATGTGCCGTGCGCCACATGAGCAATCCGAGGCTGATGTGACTCCGAACGACTGGTGTGAAGGCCCCGTTGGGGCGACGTCAGCGCAACGGAGGCTGTCAACGTGCACCGGCCCGAAGAAGCGGACGCTTCGCGATCGCGATGTGTACGCGCTCGACCGGGACCGGCGGTTCCCGCGACCGGCCCCGACCCGTCCCGCTCCGCCCTGCCGCACATGCGCGCCCCGGCCCATGCCGCAGGTCTCCCCCACCGAGGTGAATTCGCGTGACCGACGTACCGCACACCGGAACCCCGACGACCACCCTGCGCCTGACCGCCGCTCAGCAGGGAGTCTGGTTCGCGCAGCGGCTCGACCCGGCGGATCCGGCGTACAACATCGCGGAGTACGCCGATATCCAGGGCCCTGTGGAACCGGAGCTGCTGCGCCGCGCGGTCGGCCACACCGCGTCCGAGATGGAGGCTCTGCGCACCGTCTTCGGTGAGCGGGACGGGGTTCCCTTCCAGCGCGTGCAGGAGAGTGCGCCCATATCCATGCCGTGGGTGGACCTCTCCGACGAGGTCGACCCGCACGCGGAGGCTCTGCGGCGGATGCGGGTGTGTCTGGCCGAGCCGGCCGACCTGTCGGCCGGGCCGCTGGTCCGTGTCACCCTCTACCGGCTCTCTCCCTCGCGCCACCTCTTCCACCAGCAGGTGCACCACCTGGCGCTCGACGGCTACGCGGCGGCCCTGGCTCTCTCCCGTATCGCCGAGGTCTACACCGCTCTCGTCCTCGCCCCGGATGTCCTTCCCGAGCCGCGTCCCGCGGGTTCTCTCGCCGCGCTCATCGAGGAGGAGGACGCTTACCTCGCGTCCGAACAGGGCGCCCGGGACGAGAGGTTCTGGACCGGGCACCTCGTCGGCGCCGATACGCCCGAAGCCCCCGCACGCTCAGGTACGAGGAGGAAGTACGGGACGGAGTCGGTGCGACGGGTGTACAGCCGGGCGGAGACGGCACGGCTGAAGGCCGCCGCCAAGCGGGCCGGAACCGGCTGGCCGACGTTCGTCATGGCGGCGCTGGCGCTGTGCCTGCACCGGGAGAAGGGCCTCGGCGAGGTCGTGCTGGGCCTGCCGGTCACCGGTCGGCGCACTCCCGCGGCACGTTCGACGCCCGCCATGCTCAGCTCGATCCTGCCGATGCGACTCGCCGTCTCCCCCGCCGACCGGGTGGCCGATCTGGCGCGCCGGGCCTCCGCCGAAGCCCGTTCGGTACTGCGTCACCAGCGTCGGCCGGCCGAGGTGCTCCGCCACCAGCTGGGGTTGACCGGGACGACGGCGACGCTGACCGGACCGTCCGTCAATATCCTCGCCTTCGACGACGCCCTGCGATTCGGCCCTCACCCGGCGACCCTGCACAACCTGTCGATCGGCCCGGTGGAGGACCTGGCTGTGGCCGTGCACGCCTCCTTCGGCGACGGTGGTATGCACGTCGATCTGCTGGGCAACGCCGCGCGCTACGGTCAGCAGGACCTCGTGGGGCCGCATGAACGCCTGTGCCGGGTTCTCGACGCGTTCGTGGCGGACCCGGAGCGGACGGTCGGAGCGCTGAGCCCCGTCGCCGAGGACGAACAACGGCGAGTGCTCGGCCTCGGCGCCGCTCAGCCCCCGGGGAGTGACGCCCCGGAACCGTCCCCCTTGACCGAGCAGTTCGCCCGGCAGGCGCGAACCACCCCCCACCACACTGCCGTTGTCTGCGACGGTACGACCCTCACCTTCGAGGAACTCGGCCACCGGGTGAGCCGCCTGACGACCCTGCTCGCCTCGCGGGGCGCCCGGCCCGGCACCCGCGTCGCGGTGGGACTGCCACGCTCCACGGACCTGGTGGTGGCGATGCTCGCCGTGATGCGGACGGGGGCCGCCTATCTGCCGCTCGACCCGTCCTACCCGGCGGACCGGCTCGCCTTCATGATCGACGACTCCCGGCCAGTGGTCCTGGTGGCGACCGCGTCCTCGGCGGGCACGATCGACCCTCGGGGCACGGTCCCGCGCATCGACCCTCGGGGCACGGTCCCGCGCATCGACCCCTCGACGGCACCGGCCTGCTTCCCGTCCGGTGCCGTCGAGGAGCTGCCCGGACCCGGACCCCAGGATGCCGCGTACGTCATCTACACCTCGGGGTCCGCCGGCCGCCCCAAGGGCGTGGTCGTCGAGCACCGCTCCCTGAGCAACCTCCTGGAGCACCACCGCCGGGAGGCCCACACCCTGGCCGAGGAAGCTCTGGGGCGACGGCTGCGGGTGGCGCTGTCCGCCGCGACCTCCTTCGACGCGGCCTGGGATCCGGTGCTCTGGATGGTCGCCGGACACGAGTTGCACATCATCGCGGACGACGTCCGCCGCGACCCCCAGGCGCTGGTTCGGTACCTCGTCGACCATCGCGTCGACGCGATCGAGACGACCCCCACCTATCTGCGGCAGATGCTGGCGGCGGGGCTGCTCACCTCCGAGAGCCACCGGCCGCGTGTCATCGCCCTGGGCGGGGAAGCTGTCGACGACGGGCTCTGGGAGGAGCTGGCCGCCGATCCCGACCTGCTGGTGTTCAACTTCTACGGACCCACCGAGACCACCGTCAACGCCGTGACCGCCCGGATCACCGGTGCGTCCCCCGTGATCGGGCGCCCCGTCACCGGGGCCGGGGCCTATGTGCTCGACCCGTCCCTGCACCCTCTGCCCAGAGGATCGGTGGGCGAGCTGTATCTGTCGGGCGAGGGCGTGGCGCGCGGATACGCGGGCCGTCCGGGGCTCACGGCGGAACGCTTCATGCCGGACCCCTTCGGCCTTCCGGGTGCCCGGATGTACCGCACCGGTGACCTCGCCCGGTGGGGCGAGGACGGCTCACTGGAGTTCGTCGGACGCAGCGACCGGCAGATCAAGGTGCGCGGTGTACGGGTCGAGACTGGGGAGATCGAGGCCGCGCTGCGCTCTCTCCCCGGTGTCGTGGACGCCGCTGTCGCCCTGACCACCGCGCAGGACGGTCCCGAGCGGCTGGCCGCGTTCCTGGTGGTCGGAGCGGATGCGCCCGCTCACGCCGAGACGCGCGACGCGGTCGCGGCCCTGCTGCCCGGCCCGTTGGTGCCGACGGCCTGGGCGGCGGTGGAGCGCCTGCCGCTCACCCCCAACGGGAAGCTCGATGTGGCGGCTCTGCCGCCGGCGCTGCCGGTCGCGTCCGACGGCGGTGCCCCGCGCACCGCCCTGGAGGCCCGCATGTGTGCGGTCTTCGCATCGTGTCTGGGGGTGGACCGGGTCGGCCGGGACGACGACTTCTTCGCGCTGGGCGGCCACTCGTTGCTGGCGATGCGGCTGATCGGCCGGATCCGCGACACGTTCGACGCGGAGGTGCCGATCAGCACCCTGTTCGCCACACCCACGCCGGCCGGCCTGGTCGCGACGCTGGGCGAAGCCGTCCCGGCCCGGCCTTCGGTGACGGCCCTCGCCCCTCGCCCGCGACGGCTTCCCCTCTCGTTCGGGCAGCAGCGGCTGTGGCTTCTGGAGACGCTGGGCGACGCGGGTGCCTCCTACCATCTGCCGGTGGCGCTGCGCCTGCGCGGGGCCCTGGACCGCGACGCTCTTGAACTGGCCCTCCACGACGTCGTGGAGCGGCACGAAGTGCTGCGCACGATCGTGGCGCAGACCCCGGAGGGCCCGTGCCAGAAGATCCTGCCGCCCGCGCGGCTCCCGCATCCGCTTCTGCGGGTCATGGCAGCCGGCGACCCGCTGGAGCCGGACGGCGCACGCTTCGACCTGGAGCACGAGATCCCTTTGCGCGCCCGGCTGTTCCCCGTGGGCGCCGAGGAGAACGTCCTGATCGTGACGTTGCACCACATCGCCGCCGACGGATGGTCGATGGGGCCGCTCGTACGGGATCTGTCCACCGCCTACGGCGCGCGCCGCTCGGGATGGGCACCCGGGTGGGGCGAACTCCCCGTGCAGTACGCCGATTTCGCGCTGTGGCAGCGTGACCTGCTCGGAGATCCCGACGCGCCGGACAGTCTCGCGCGCCGCCAGCTCTCCTCCTGGGCGGACTCGCTGGCCGGGCTGCCGGAGGAGTCGTCGTTCCCGATGGACCGACCGCGCCCGGCCCGCTCCTCCGGACGGGGCGGGAGCGTCCCCGTGCGGATCGGGGCCCAGGACCACCGGACGCTGGCGAGACTGGCCAGGGACCACGGCGCGAGTTCCTTCATGGTGCTGCACGCGGCGCTGGCCGCCCTGATGTCGCGCCTGGGCACGGGCGAGGACATCGCCGTCGGCACCCCGGTGGCCGGCCGTACCGACGACGCGCTCACCGAACTGGTCGGCTTCTTCGTCAACACGCTGGTCCTGCGGGCCGACACCTCCGGCTCCCCGGCGTTCCGTACGCTCGTGGACCGGGTGGCGCGTACCGACGTGGCCGCCTACGCGCACCAGGACGTCCCCTTCGAGCGGGTGGTCGAGGAGCTGGTGCCGCCGCGGTCACTCGCGCGCCATCCGCTGTTCCAGGTGATGCTGAGCCTCAACAACACACCCGTCCCCCGCCCGCACCTCGACGGTCTCACGGTCGGCCACGAGAGGTCCGTGGGGCGGTCGGGCTCCAAGTTCGATCTCAGCTGGGACCTGTCCGAGCACCACGACGGCCAAGGCCGCCCGGACGGGATCACCGGTGAGCTGGAGTACGACGAGGGCCTCTTCGACCGTACGACGGCGGATCGGTTCGCCGAGCACTTCACCCGCCTCCTGAGCGCCCTGCTCTCCGAGCCGGACCGTCCGATGACGGACGTCGGATTCCTGACCTCGTCGCAGCGCGCGGCGGCACTGGACGAACTGCCTCGCACCGCGCGGAAGCCGCTCAGCGCGTCGCCGGAGGCGGCCGACGGCGACGGGACGGTGCTGGACGTCCTGGCGACCCGCGCGGCCGTCCAGCCGGACCGCACCGCGGTCGTGGCCGACGACGAGCGCCTCACCTTCGGTGAACTGCGCCTGCTCTCGGACCGCCTGGCCTGCTCGCTCAGGGACCGGGGGGTCGAGGCCGGTGACCGGGTGGCGGTGGCACTGCCCCGCACCGCCCTCGCCGTCGTGGCGGTGCTGGGCATCCTGCGAGCCGGGGCGGTGTACGTCCCGCTCGACCCGGCGCAGCCCGCGGCCCGGACCTCCCTGATCCTCGACACCGCCGCCCCGCGCCTGGTGCTGGCCACCTCCGCCACTCGGTCGGCCCTCCCGGACGCGGCCGACGTCCTCCTTCTCGACGAGGCCGCCGGGCAGGAGAGCCCCGTAGCGGTGACCCTGCCGGTGCCGCCCCGCGGCCGTGACGCCGCGTACGTGCTGTACACCTCCGGATCCACCGGGCTGCCCAAGGGCGTCGTGGTCGAGCACCGGTCTCTGGCCGCGCTGCTGGCCCATCACCGCGACCGGCTGATGGGCCCCGCCGAGGCGGACAACAACGGCCTTCCACTGCGGGTGGCGCACACGGCCGCGATGACGTTCGACGCCTCCCTCGACCCGTTGCTCTGGATGATCGCGGGCCATGAGCTGCACCTGGTGGACGACGTGACGCGCCGGGATCCGGAAGCCCTCACCGCCCTGCTCCACGACCGGGCGATCGATGTCCTGGAAACCACCCCCTCGTTCGTCGAACAGCTGCGCTCCTGGGGCCTGTTCGCTCCCGGCCGACCTCGGCCACGCGTGCTGGCGCTGGGCGGGGAGGCCGTACCCGCACCGCTGTGGCGGGAACTGGCCGCCCTGTCCGACGTGGCGGTGTGGAACCTGTACGGACCCACGGAGACCACCGTGGACAGCGTGATGGGCCGTGTCCTGCCCGGGACGCGACCCCACCTCGGAGATCCGGTGGCCGGCGCCCGGGCCCGGGTCCTGGACCGGCGGCTGGAGCCGGTCGCCCCCGGAGTGACGGGAGAGCTGTATCTTTCGGGCCCGGGCGTGGCCCGCGGCTACGACAACCGCTCCGGCGCGACGGCGGAGCGCTTTCTGCCCGATCCGTACGGGGCGCCGGGCTCACGGATGTACCGCACCGGTGACCTGGTACGCCGGGTCGAAGGACGCCTGGAGTATCTGAGCCGCGCCGACGGGCAGATCAAGATCCGCGGTTTCCGGGTCGAGGCCGGCGAGGTCGCGTCTGCCCTGAACGCCCACAGCGACATCGCGCAGTCGGCGGTCGCGGTCCGCTCGGGCTCGGACTCCGGCTCGGGCTCCGGCTCGGGTTCCGGCTCGGGCTCGGGGGCGGGCTCGGGGGCGGCGCAGTTGGTCGCCTGGGTCGTGCCCGCCGGTCATCGGGACCTGTCCTCCCGGGAGTTGCGGGCCTTCGTCGCGCGGCGGCTGCCGGTCCACATGGTGCCTTCGCTGATCGTGCCGGTCGCCGCCCTCCCCCTGACCCCGCACGGGAAGGTGGACTTCGCGGCGCTTGCGCTGACCACCGTCGCGGAGAGCGCCGATGGGGAGAAGCGGGCACCACGGTCCGCCCCGGAGGAGATCCTCTGCGCCCTGTTCGCGGAGAGCCTGGAGCACGAACGGGTTGCCCCCGACGACGACTTCTTCGAGCTGGGCGGACACTCGCTCCTGGCGACCCGGCTGATCGGCCGGATCCGCTCCGCTTTCGGCGTCGAACTCCCGGTACGGGCCCTGTTCGAAGCCACGACCCCCGCCGCGCTGGCCGAGCGGCTGGAGGGAGCGGGCGCGGCGCGGCCCGCGCTGCGGCGGGTGCCCCGCACGGAACGGCCACCGCTGTCCACGGCTCAGGAGCGTCTGTGGTTCCTGCACCAACTGGATCCCGACGCGGCGGCCTACCACATGGCGTTCGCGGTCCGGTTGGACGGCAGTCTGGACCGGCACGCCCTGCGGCGTGCGCTGGGTGATGTTCTGACCCGGCACGAGGTCCTGCGCACGGTGGTCGAGCCCGGCGACGGCGGCCCCCGTCAGCGTGTGCTCGCGCCCGGTGACGCACTGCCGGAACTCCCCGTCGTGCCGGTCGGGAAGACACAGCTGGGCGAGGCACTGCGCGAGGCGGCGGCCGAGCCCTTCGACCTCACGCACGACGTCCCCCTGCGGCCGGTCCTGTTCCGGAGCGGTGAGGACCGGCACACCCTGCTGGTCACCGTCCATCACATCGCGGCGGACGGATGGTCCATGGGGCCGCTGGCCCAGGACCTGGCCGGCGCCTACGCGGCGCGGTCCGCCGGGCGAGCACCGAACTGGGCGCCGCTGCCGGTCCAGTACGCGGACTACACCCTGTGGCAGCGCGACCTGCTCGGCAGCTTCGAGGATCCCGTCTCCGCGGCCTCGGCCCAGCTCGCCTTCTGGAAGGACCGCCTGGCCGGCGCCCCGGAGGAGACCGTCCTGCCCACCGACCGCCCCCGGCCCGCCTCGCCGAGCGGCCGCGGGGGCACGGTCCCGGTACGCGTACCGGAGGAGACCATGGCGGAGGTGGCGCGGCTGGCCAGGTCGACGGCCGGCAGCACCTTCATGGTCCTGCACGCCGCCCTGGCGGCGCTGCTGCACCGGATGGGCGCCGGCGGCGACGTCACCATCGGCACCCCGGTGGCAGGGCGCACCGACGAGGCGCTCGACCCCCTGGTCGGCTTCTTCGTCAACACCCTCGCTCTGCGGACGGACCTCGGCGGCGACCCGGACTTCACCGAGTTGCTCGCCCGGGTACGGGAGAGCGACCTGGCCGCCTACGCCCACCAGGAGCTTCCCTTCGAGAGGCTGGTGGAGGCCGTACGGCCGACGCGCTCGCTCTCCCGCCACCCTCTCTTCCAGGTCATGCTGACCCTCAACAACCACCGGCCGCCCCGACTGGACCTGCCCGGCCTGGAGGCCCGGCTGGAGGGGGTCGACACCGGAGGCGCGAAGTTCGACCTCTCCTTCTCCTTCACCGAGCGGACGTCGGCCGGAAGCGGCGGGACCCACCTCGACGGAACGCTGGAGTTCAGCCAGGACCTGTTCGACACCGAGACCGCCGTTCGGATCGCCGACCGGTTCACCCTCCTCCTCACGCACGCGGTGGGCGACCCTGCCACGGTCGTCGGCGACCTGCCGCTGACCAGCACCGGAGAACAGCGACGGCTGCTGGATCTCGGCGGTGGCGCCGGCGCGCTCCGCCACGACACCGCGCCTCCCACGACGGTGCTGGACCGCTTCGCGGCGACCGTGGCCGCGGCGCGCAGCGGTGACATCGCGGTGACCGCCCCGGACGGCAGCCTCTCCTTCACGGAGCTGGACGCCCGCTCCGACCGGATCGCCGCGCTGATCGCCCGGGCCGGTGCGGGCGCCGGAGACCGGGTGGCCGTGCTGCTGCCGCGCGGCACCGACTCGATCGCCGCCCTCCTCGCCGTACTCAAGGCCGGGGCCGTCCACGTCCCGGTGGACGGCTCCCTCCCGCAGGCCCGGATCGACGCGGTGCTGGCCGACGCCCGCCCGCACACCGTGCTCACGGCGGACGCCACCCACACCCGGGCAACGGCCCGCTGGCACCGTCTGAACCTGGACTCCCCGGACTCCGCCACCGCGCCCGCTCCCCTGCCCGAGCGTGTCCGGCCGGGACCCACCGAGCCCGCCTATCTCCTGCACACCTCGGGCTCGACCGGCCGCCCCAAGGGAGTCCTGGTCGGCCACGGCTCCCTGGCCCGGCTGCTGGAACACCACCGGCGCCATCTCTTCGGGCCCTCGGTACGGGCGGCCGGAAAACCCCGGCTCGATGTCGCGCTGACGGCCGCCCTGTCCTTCGACGCCGCGTGGGACCCGGTGCTCTGGATGCTCGACGGGCACCGGCTCCATGTGCTGGACGATCTGACGCGGCGGGACCCGGAGGCCCTGGTCGAGGCGGTCCGCGTCCTGGGCCTGGACGTGCTGGAGTCCACGCCCACGCATGTCCGGCAGTTGCTGAACGCCGGGCTGTTCGCCGGGGGCGGCCGAGCCCCGTCCGTCGTCGTCCTGGGCGGCGAAGCCGTCCCGGCCGGCCTCTGGGACGACCTGCGGGCCCGGCCGGGCCTCACAGCCTGGAACTTCTACGGGCCCACCGAGGCGACGGTGGACGCCCTCACCGCCGAACTCCGGGCGACCGAACGACCCGTACTCGGCACCCCGGTCGAGGGGACAGCCGTACGTCTCCTGGACGACCGGCTGCGACCGGTCCCGGTCGGGGTGACCGGCGACCTCTACCTGGCCGGGGCCGGCCTGGCCCTCGGCTACCACGGACAGCCCGGTGGGACCGCGGACCGTTTCGTGCCCGACCCCTACGGCCCCGCGGGAACCCGCATGTACCGCACCGGGGACCGGGCCGTACGGACGCCCGACGACGCTCTGGAGTTCGCCGGGCGCTCCGACGACCAGGTCAAGGTGCGCGGGTTCCGGGTGGAGCCGGAGGGGGTCGCCGCCGTACTGGCGGAGCACACCGACGTCGCCCAGGCGGCGGTGGTGGCGCACGGCGAGGGCCCCGGAGGCTCCCGCCTGGCCGCGTACGTGGTGCTCGCCGCACAACCCGCCCCGGCCGGGAACGGTGCCGTGGACCGCGCCGCGCCCACCGGCCCCGCGCGGTCCGGCTCCGAACGGCTCGACGGGGTGCGGGAGCACGCGGCGGCCCGGCTGCCCGGGTACATGGTCCCCGCCGGCTGGGTCGCCGTGGACGGCATCCCCCTGACGCCGAACGGAAAGCTGGACCGGAAGGCCCTGCCCGACCTCCCACCGCAGGCGGGGCCGGCGGGCACGGGGCGCAGCCCCCGCAACCCCCGGGAGGACGTGCTGTGCACGCTGTTCGCCGAGGTGCTGGAGCGCGAGCAGGTCCTCATCGACGACGACTTCTTCGCCCTGGGCGGTCACTCCCTGCTGGCGGCGGGCCTGATCCGCCGCGTCCGTGACGCCCTGGGTGTGGACGTCAGCATCCGCAGCCTGTTCGAGGCGCCCACGGTCGCCGCACTCGCGGAACGGATCGGCGCCGGCGTCCGGGACAACCCGCTGGCGACGCTGCTGCCCCTGCGGACCAGGGGCGGGCTGCCGCCGCTGTTCTGCGTCCACCCGGCCGGCGGTCTGGCCTGGGCGTACGCGGGGCTGCTCCCCCACCTCGGCAACGACCGGCCGGTCTACGGGCTCCAGACCCCGAACCTGGACGGCACCGAGCCCTTCCCCGACAGCATCGAGGCGATGGCCGCCGTGTACGTGGCCGAGCTGCGGGCCGTCCAGCCGCACGGCCCGTACCACCTGTTCGGCTGGTCATTCGGCGGCAACGTCGTCCAGGAGGTCGCCGTCCAGCTCCAGGAGGCGGGCGAGGAGGTGGCCCTGCTGACGATCCTGGACGCCTTCCCGCTCGCCCCGCTGGACGACCTGGACAGCGCGAGCAGGGACACCGTCTTCCGCGCCCTGCTCACCAACATGGGGGTCGGCCAGGAGGCCCTGGAAGGGGACGGTCCGGTGGAAGCCGCGGCCGTACGGGACCAGTTCCTCGCCGGCGGCAGTCCGCTCGGGTCGCTGGAACCGGCCACGATCGACGCGATGGTGGACAACTTCGCCGCTCAGGCACGCCTGATGCGGAAGTACACCCCCCGTGTCTTCCACGGACCCGTGCTGTTCTTCACCGCCACCGAGGGCCGCCCCCGGGACACCTTCGGCCTGTCCCTGTGGGGCCCGTACGTCGACGGGCCCATCGAGAACCACGACGTGGCGTGCGCGCACGCCCAGATGATGCAGCCCGCCGCGCGGGAACAGATCGGCACCACCGTCTCGGCCGTGCTCGACGCCGGCCACCGCACCGAACAAGGAGACCCGTCATGACGAATCCCTTCGACGACCCGCAGACCCGGCACCGCGTCCTGGTCAACGACGAGGGCCAGCACGCCCTGTGGCCGTCGTTCGCGGCGATGCCCGCCGGCTGGGACGAGGTGTTCGGCCCGGCGGAACACGCGGCTTGCCTGGAGTACGTGGAGGTCAACTGGACCGACATCACCCCCAGGAGCGCCCGCGCAAGGGTGGCATGACCCTGCCCTCGCCTGCTCCCTCTCCCCGGGCGCGCCGGACCCACGCGCCCGCCGCACCCCACGCATCACGAGAGGCACCCATGACCGCCCCGCCGACCCCTCCGGCGATACGCGCCGAAGGACTCACCAAACGATTCGGGAAGAAGCAGGCCCTGGCCGGGGTGGACCTCGAAGCGGCCCCCGGCACCGTGCTGGGGGTCCTCGGCCCGAACGGCGCGGGGAAGACCACCACGGTGCGGGTGCTGTCGACGCTGCTGCGACCGGACAGCGGCCGGGCCTGGATGGCCGGCCACGACGTCCTCGCCGACCCAGAGGCCGTACGCCGCGACCTCGGGCTCTCCGGCCAGTACGCCGCGGTCGACGAGAAGCTGACCGGCCGGGAGAACCTGTACCTCGTCGCCCGGCTCTACGGGTTCGGCCGTCATGCCGCCCGCCGCAGGGCCGGTCAACTGCTGAGCGGCTTCGACCTGGAGGACGCCGCGGACCTGCCGAGCGGAACGTACTCGGGAGGAATGCGCAGACGGCTCGACCTGGCCGGCGCGCTGGTCGCGCGGCCGGCCGTGGTGGTCCTGGACGAGCCCACGACCGGCCTCGACCCCCGGGGCCGGGCCGGTACCTGGCAGGCCGTCAGAGACCTGGTCGCCGAGGGGACGACCGTGCTGCTCACCACCCAGTATCTGGAGGAGGCGGACCAGTTGGCCGACGCCATCGTCGTCATCGAGGGCGGACACGTGGTCGCCCGCGGCTCGGCCGCCGAACTCAAGGCGCGGGTCGGCGGCGAGCGGCTCTCGCTGACCGTCGCCGAACCGCGGCACCGGGTCACCGCGGCAGAGATCCTGGTCACGCTCGGGGAGCACCTCCCCGACCTCGACCCGCGCACCGGCCGCCTGACCGTCGCCACCGATCACGGCGCGCAGAGCCTGGAGTACGCCCTGGGCTGCCTGCGGCTGGCCGGCATCGCCGTCCGGGACGTGGAACTGGCCCCGCCGACCCTGGACGACGTGTTCCTCTCCCTCACCGGCCGCCCCCTGGAGCCGGGCGGACCTACGGCCTCTCCGGCGGCCTCGACAGGCACCACGGCGACCGGGGGCGATGGCCGGTGACCGCGGTCCAGCGTCTGAGCCGCGACTCCTCCATCGTGGCCTGGCGCAATCTGCTGAACCTGCGCCGGACACCGGGGTCGGTCATCGCGGCCCTGGTGCAGCCGGTGATGTTCGTCCTGCTGCTCGCCTACGTCTTCGGCGGAAGCCTCGGAGGGGCGGACTACCGCACGTTCCTGATGGGCGGCATCTTCGCCCAGGCCGTCACGTTCAACGCGGCTTTCACCGCCCTGGGCCTGGCCAACGACATGGACAAGGGCATCGTCGACCGCTTCCGCTCCCTGCCGATGCCCGCCATGGCGGTGCTCCTGGGCAGGACCCTGTCGGACCTGACGATGAGCACGGTGACCCTGGTCGTCACCTCGCTGTGCGGGCTGCTGGTGGGCTGGCGGATCTCCGCGTCGCCGGCCGACGCGCTCCTGGCCTACCTGCTGATCCTTCTCTTCGCCTTCGCGATGTCCTGGGTGGGAGCCGCGATCGGGCTGATGGCCCGCAGCGTCGAGGTCGCGCAGAGCGCGGGGCTGATCTGGCTCTTCCCGGTCACGTTCGTCTCCTCGGCCTTCGTCTCCACGCACACCATGCCCGGCCCGCTGCGGACGATCGCGGAGTGGAACCCGGTCTCCGCGACGGCCACCGCCGTCCGCCGGCTCTTCGGCAACCCGCCGCCGGCCGGCGTTCCGACGAGCGACACCTGGCCGGTCGTGCACGCACTCCCCTACGCCGTGGTCTGCGCCTGCCTGATCACGGGCGCGTTCATGCTGCTCGCGCTCAGGAGGTTCCGCCGTATCACTCTCGGCTGAGGGAGACCCTCCGGCGACGGGGCGAGCGGGATACGGCCTCTTGAGCCGGCCGATTCGGCAGGCCTCCTACCCTGCCCGAGGAGGGGCCCCGGAGGCCGGGGCCCCGTAGGGGCATGGGTTCGCCGTCAGGGGCGAACCGGAGCGGCCGGTGTCAGGCCTCGGTCGCGGCCTTCTGCGCGACCGTCGCTCGGACCTGCTTGAAGGACTCGGCCCAGAGGACGAGGTCGTCGAGCAGCTCGTGGAGGGTGGCCTCCTGGTGCTCGCCGGGCGTGATGTCGCCGGGGACGGTGGGGTCGGTGATGGCGAAGTCGGTGAAGACGGAGAGGGCGACCTGGCTGCTGACCGTGGCGACCTTCAGCTCGGCCAGGATGCCGCGCAGGTGCTCGACGGCGCGGGTGGCGCCGTGGACGCCGTGGCCGACGAAGCCGGCCGGCTTGTGCGCCCATTCGCCGTGCAGGAAGTCGATGGCGTTCTTCAGCGGACCGGGAACGGAGGCGTTGTACTCGGGGGTGACGAAGACGAAGCCGTCGAACCCGGCGATGGCCTCCGCCCAGCGCTTGGTGTGCTCGTGGATGTACACACCGAAGGCCGCCGGCACGGGCTCGTCCAGGTGGGGAAGGTCGAAGTCGGCCAGGTCCACCAGTTCGACGGTGACGTCCTCGTTCTTGACGGCCGGGTGGCGTCCTGCGGCTTCGAGAACCCACTGCGCGGCGACCGCGGTGCGGCGCGTGGGACGAGTGCTTCCGACGATGACGGCGATCCGGGTCATGGGTCCTGCTTTCTTCGCATTGACTGACACGATGTCATGTGCCCTGAAGGTACAACAGTGATGGCAAACACTGCAACCATCGTTGCTCATGCCCGGGATGACCAACACCGTTGAGAGGCAGGAGAGTTCGGCCTCACACCGCAGCCTCACACCGCACCTCACCGCCAGTCGAGGTCCGCCGGGTCGACGTCGATGTGCCGGACGCCGTCGGACCGCTCGGGAGGCGGGCTCATGCGGTAGGCGCCGAAGTCGGTGGTGCCCCGGAAGGCGGGCAGGCGGTACAGGCCGCGTGCGTACGCCCACAGGTGCGGGAAGGCCCGGAGACCACCGCGACAGATGCCGCCGACCGGGTTGTAGGCCAGGTCGAACCGGGCGAGTGTCGGCCAGAGCCGGACGTCCGGTTCGCTCACCGCGTCACCGAGCAGGTACCTGCGGTCCGCGAGCCGGGCGTCGAGCGCCTCCAGCGCCTGGCACAGCCACTGTCGCGACGACTCGCACCCGGCCTGCGTCACGGCGCCGTCGACGCGGTACACCCCGTCGTTGACGTTCTCGTAGAGGTACTCGTTCAGCTCGTCGATCTCGGCGCGGAGCGGTTCCGGCCGCAGGTCCGGACCCGGAGCGGCCCACGCGTCGAAGGCGGTGCACAGGTCGGTGGTGATGTCGCCGGAATGGTTGCTGACGATGCGGCCGGTGCGGCGGTCCCACAGCACGGGGGTGGATATGTGGCCCGGATAGCCGGGCTCGGTCGCCTCGTACGCGTCGAGGAGCAGCCGGAACCCCCTGACCGGGTAACGACCTTCGCGGTGTTCGTAAGCCTTGTCGCTGCCGGTGTGCGGCTCAAGAGAGGGCGATGCAAATGTTGACGCGGTTACGTCAGGTGAACGTCATGCGGCGTCGGGCACGCCCGGCCCCGACGATCCGGTCAGCGCGGCAGGTAGCCGCGCAGGAAGGCCCGGACGCCGGAGCGGATGAGGCTGCTCACCTCTTCGGGAGGCAGCGGCAGCGCTCCGTAGTAGGAGCGGTCGATGATCTCTCCCGAGATCAGCTGGAGGAAGTGCACCGCGGTCTGGCGCGGGTCGTCGGTCCGCAGCATGCCGTCGTCCGCCAGGCCTTGGAAACGCTCCCCGAGGGCGCGCTCGACCCGCAGCGGCCCGGCCTCCTCCCATGCCTTCAGGAGCTCGGGTGGCAGGTGCCCCACCTCCGCCCGCAACTGCCTCACCAGCGCGAAGTGATCGGGGAAGGTGCCGAGCGGCTCGACCCAGGCCCGTCCGAAGTCGACGAGGTCGTCCTCCAGGTCGGTGACCTTGCGCAGCCAGCGGTCGATCACGTCGAGCTGCGCGTCGTGGATCTGGACCGCGCCCTCCTCGACGATGATGCGGAACAGCTCGGCCTTGCCGTTCTCGAAGTGGTTGTAGATCGTCCGGGTGGAGACCCCCGCCTCTTTGGCGATCGCGTCGACGCTGGTACGCGTGTACCCGTCACGACCGAAGACCGTGCGGGCCCCGCGCATGATCGACTCCCGCTTCTCCACCATCCTGCCTGCCACGAAACATCCTTTCCCAAGCCCTTGTGTCCACGGCGGGTGACAACGGGACACCACCCGCATCGTATGCAATGGCCGAACCCGCACAGGCCCGCACGGCGTCCCTTGACCAGCATGCTGCGGCCGGAGAAGACCAGCAGGATCGACAGCAGGACGGCGACGACGACGTAAGCGATGAACACGGTTCCTCCAAGGAAGCGGATGAGCGGGTGGGCACGGATACGGATACGGATACGGATACGGGTACGGGTACGGGTACGGGTACGAGTACGGGTCGAGGGGATCTCGCGGTGGAGCTGTCGCGGATCAGGCGGGGGACAGTGACGCCGCGTCGAGCCGGTTCAGCTCGTCGGCGCCGAGCGGGATCGAGGCGGCGGCCACGTTCTCCTCCAGATGCGGCACCCGGCGGGTGCCGGGGATCGGGACGACCGGGGTGCCCCAGACCCGCGCGCGGTGGTGCACCCAGGCCAGGGCGATCTGGCCGGGCCTGACGCCGTGTTCCGCGGCGATCTCCCGCAGGGCGGCGGGGAGGTCCTCACGGCCGGGAAAGGTCTGGGCGAACTGCGCCGTCGTGTCCGGCCGGCCGCTGAGCAGCCCGCGGCCGTTGGGCGAGAACGGCACCACTCCGACGCCGAGTTCGGCGCAGACGGACACCATCGACTCGATGCGCCGGGCGCCGAGCGACCATTCGGACTGCACCGCGGAGATGGGAGCCACGGCGTGGGCACGGCGCAGTTCGTCGCCGCTGACCTCCGAGAGCCCCAGGTGGCGCACCTTGCCCTCGGTGACCAGCTCGCCCATCGCACCGACGGTTTCCTCCAGGGGAACGTCCACGTGCGGCCGGGCCAGGTAGTAGAGGTCGATGACGTCGGTGCCGAGACGGCGCAGACTGGCCTCGCAGGAGGAGCGGACGAAAGCGGCGTCGCCCCGCATCCGCCACCCCCCGTCGGGGGTGAAGACCACGCCGAACCGGGTGCACAGCACCGCTTCGCCGCGTCGACTGCCAAGAGCCCGGCCGACCATCTCCTCGTTGCGGCCGCGGCCGTACATGTCGGAGGTGTCGATCATGGTGGCGCCGAGGTCCAGCGCGTGGTTGACGATGGTGCTCGCCTCGGCCCGGCCGGCCGCGGCGGCCGATTCGGTCATCCGCATGCAGCCCAGGCCCTGGAGGGGAACCACGAGGCCGGTGCCGCCCATGGACGTCGTCGGCAGATTCGTGAGCACAGCTGTCACTCCTTCTCGTTCGCGGCGGTTCCGGCCGGCTGCGGGGCGGGCGCCGGGTCCTCGCGGTGCGCGGGCCGGGGGCCGATCAGACGGTGGACCGCCAGGGCCGACACCGCGCACAGGGCCGCGACCGCCCACAGCACGACATGCCAGGCTTCGGTGTACTTCGCGGTCAGGAACTCGGTGCGGCCCTCGCCCAGGTCGCCGGCGGCGATCCGGCCGGCCACCTCGCGTCCGCCCACGGACGACTGCATCAGGGTGATCAGGAGGGCGCCGAAGATCGCGAGGACCAGGGCGTTGGCACCGCCGCGCATGGTGTTCAACAGCCCCGACGCCATGCCGACCCGGTCGGGGGCGACGTGTTCCATCGCCTGCGCGTCGATGAGGGCGGCGGCCAGACCGTTGCCGACGCCGATCAGCACCAGCGGTCCGACCAGGTCGGCGATGCCCGAACCGGGGGCGAGAACGGTGAGCCAGGCGTTGCCGCCGGCGATCAGCCCGATCGCCAGGATGATCAGCAGCCGGGGCGGCGTGCCCTGGTTGACCAGCTTTCCGGCCACGGGAGGCACGAACAGGACCGGCAGGGTCATCGCCAGCATCATGGTGCCGGCGTCTCCGGCGGAGTAGCCGCCCGCACCCTGCAGGTACGTCGGCAGATAGACCAGGACGCCGACCGTGCCGACGGCCGTGGTGAGCGCGGCCAGCAGCCAGCCCGTGAACGGACCGCCACGGAGCAGGTCCAGGTCGAGGACCGGCGTAGGGGCGCGCCGCTCGACGACGACGAACAGCGCGAACATCAGCAGACCGGCGCCGACGCAGCCCAGCACCTTCGGGCTGGTCCAGCCGGACGAGGCCACCAGGTTGGTGCCGTACATCAGGCCGATGATGCCGAGCATGAAGGTCAGGCTGCCGGCCAGGTCGAACCGGGAGCGCTGCTCGGCCGCGGACTCGGACATGAACAGCGTGCCCGCCACGAGCAGCACGCCCGCGGCGGCGAACGCGGCGAACATCTCACGCCAGCCGACGGTGCTCACCAGCCAGCCCGCGAAGGTCGGTCCGAAGGCGAGACCGACCCCCACGGTGGTTCCGACCATGGCGAAGGCCCTGATCCGGGCGGCGCCCCGGAAGGTGCTCGCCAGGATGGCGCCCCCGCCCGCCATCACCCCGGCGGCCCCCACCCCTGACAGGGTGCGGGCCGCGTCGAGGACCAGCACGTGCGGGGCCAGAGCGGCGCCGAAGGTGCTGAGCGCGTAGAGCGCGGCCCCGACCCGGAAGATCCGGCGTCGGCCGAAAAGGTCACCGAGTGATCCCGCGACGAGCATCAGGCACGAGGCCGCGAGGAAGTAGCCCGTGACCACCCATTGCAGGGCACCGCCGCTGCCGCCGAGGTCGGCGGCGATGCGGGGCAGCGCGACGCTGGTGCCGGACATGGCCATCGGGACGATCAGATAGCCGAGGAGGACGGACCCGAGGGTCAGCCCGGCCTTGACCCTCCCGATGGGAGGAGGAGGCGCCCCTGGGGGCAGCTCGGTGCCGTCGAGCTTCCGTGATTGGCTCATAAAGGTAAAGTACAAGCTGTATGGGAGCAAGTAAAGTATGCGTTGTAAGGGCAGGGAGCTAACGCAGCGGTTCACGAGGAGGCGCCACGATGACCGACACCGGACAGCCCGGCCGAGCACGACCTCGCAAGGGATACCCCGCGAAACGGCGGGCCATCCTGCGTGCGTCGCGGAAGGTATTCGGCCAGGCCGGCTACGGGGGCGCGAGCATCGACGAGATCGCCGCCAAGGCGGGTGTCTCCACCCGCACGATCTACAACCACTTCGTCAGCAAGGAGGAGTTGTTCGCCACCGTCGTCACGGACAGCACCGAACAGGTGGCCGCCTCGCACGAGGCGATGACCCTGCGCCACCTCGGCGGCGTCTCGGCCGGCGATGACCTGGAGGCCGACCTGATCAGGCTGGCCAGGGACTGGGTGCGGCCCCGACCGGAGTTCACCGACCACTTCGCGATCGTCGGCCGGATCAGCACCGCCGGCGACGACTTCCCGCCTCATCTGCGCGAGACCTGGCAGAAGGCGGGACCGCTGCGCGTCCAGCGCATCCTCGCCTCCTGCATGGCCCGGCTCGCCGAACGCGGCTTACTGCGGGTCCCCGACGCCGACTTCGCGGCCCAGCACTTCGTGGTGCTCGTGACCAACACCTGGGGCCGGGGCCCGGCGGGTGCGGACGCGATGTGCGAGGAGGAACTGGTCGCCATGGCGACGGCCGGCGTGCGCGCGTTCCTGTACGGGCACCTTCCCCGGAGCTGAGGCGGCACGGGGGGCGCCGGCCGCGCCCCCCACCCGCCCGGCCCCGGCCCGCCCCCGCTCCCCGGCAGCCCCCGGATCAGTGACCGGCGGCCGGCCGCTGCCCGGCGTGCCACACCAGGTCGAAGGCGAACCTCCGGATCCGCCAGCCGGCGCCGGTGCGTACGAGGTCGGCCTCGTAGTGGCCGCCGATCTCGAAGTGCTCGGCCCCCGGCTCCTCACGCCTGCTGACGTGCACGGCCCTCAGGTGCGCCCGTACCCGCGCCCGGTCGTGGTCGCCGTCCGGGTAGAGCTGGACCTCGTAGTTCCCCGCGAGGTGATGGGTCCGCTCGAAGTTCGTACGAGCCATCCGCTGGAAGCCCGCCAGCCCCTCGAAGCCCTTGTACTCACCGAAGGGAAAGGCGAGATGGACGTCCTCGGTGAAGACCGAGCCGAACCAGGTGTCCTCGTGGCGGCTCCGGTCGAGGTGGATGACGTAGAGGTCGCACACCTCGGTCACCTCGGCGCGGTCGGTGAGCCGCAGTACCCGGGTGCGCAACTGGTCGAGTTCGTCGTGCGTGGTCATGACAGTCCTCTCAGAGGGTGCGGGCACGGTGGTGGGCGGCGGCGGAGCGCCAGCCGTGCGGGGCCACGTAGGCAGCGGTGCGCTCCGGCCGCTGCCACCGGGCCGTCGCCCGATGGCGGCGGGACAGGTCGTCCGGCTCGACGCCGGCCGCGGCGGCCCGGGACAGCAGGACAGCTGTGAGGGCGGCCAGTTCCTCGGCGTCGGGAGCGCCCCGCTCGATCCGGAACAGGTTGCTGGGGGCATCCACGTCGGCAGCGTGACGCATGGTCGGCTCCTCCTGGCGGCAGGGGCGGACATCACTGGGGCGGGTTTCCGTGCTTGCGGTGCGGCAGGTCGACGTCCTTGTCGACGAGCATGGACAACGTTCGGCAGAGCGCCGAGCGCGTCTCCCGTGGGTCGATCACGTCGTCGACCAGGCCGCGCTCCGCGGCGTAGTACGGGTGGACCAGTTCGCGCCGGTACTCCTCGATCTTCTCGGAGCGTGTCGCGTCCGGGTCCCGCGCGGCGGCGATCTCACGGCGGAAGACCACGTTGGCCGCGCCCTCGGCGCCCATCACCGCGATCTCGTTGGAGGGCCAGGCCAGCGCGACGTCCGCGCCTATGGACCGCGAGTCCATGACGATGTAGGCACCCCCGTAGGCCTTGCGGAGCACCACCGAGATCCGCGGAACAGTCGCGTTGCAGTACGCGTAGAGCAGCTTGGCGCCGCGCCGGATGATGCTGTCGTGCTCCTGGTCGACACCCGGCAGGAAGCCCGGCACGTCGACGAGGGTCACCAGCGGGATGCTGAAGGAGTCGCAGAACTGCACGAACCGCGCCCCCTTCTCGCTGGCCCTGATGTCCAGTGCGCCCGCCATGAACAGGGGCTGGTTGGCGACGATGCCGACGACGTGGCCGTCCTGCCGGGCCAGCGCGCAGACGATGTTGGGCGCCCAGGAGGCGTGCACCTCCATGAACTCGCCGTCGTCGACGACCTCCTCGATCACCGCACGGATGTCGTAGGAGCGGTTGCCGTCGGCCGGAACCAGGTCGAGCAGCGCGTCGCAGGGCCGGTCCACCGGGTCCTCACCTCGTACCCGGGGCGGCAGTTCCCGGTTGTTGGAAGGCAGCAGGGACAGCAGGTAGCGGACCTCGGCGAGGCAGGTCTCCTCGTCGTCGTAGACGAAGTGCGCCACACCCGAGACGCCGGCGTGCACGTCCGCGCCGCCCAGTTCGTTCTGCGTGACCTGCTCGCCGGTGACGGCCTGGACCACGTCGGGGCCCGTGATGAACATCTGGGAGATGTCCCGCACCGCGAAGACGAAGTCCGTCAGCGCCGGCGAGTACGCGGCGCCTCCGGCACACGGACCGAGCATCACGCTGATCTGCGGGACGACCCCGGAGGCGCGGGTGTTCCGCCGGAAGATCCCGCCGTACCCGGCGAGTGCCGAGATGCCCTCCTGGATCCGGGCGCCGGCTCCGTCGTTGAGCGAGACGAGAGGGGCACCCGCGGAGATCGCCATGTCCATCAGCTTGTGGATCTTCTGGGCGTGGGCCTCGCCCAGGGCGCCGCCGAAGATGCGGAAGTCGTGGGCGTAGACGAAGACGGTGCGCCCCTCGACGGTGCCCCAGCCGGTGACCACACCGTCGGTGTAGGGCCGCTTGGCCTCAAGGCCGAAGCCGACCGCCCGGTGCCTGCGCAGCGCCTCCACCTCGGTGAAACTCCCCTTGTCGACGAGGAGTTCGATGCGCTCGCGCGCGGTCAGCTTGCCCTTCGCGTGCTGTCGTTCGGTGGCCTTCGGATCAGGGCCCCGGTGGGCTTCCTCCTTGACCCGGAGCAGTTCGTCGAACCTGTCGGTCGTCATGGCCTCGGCCATGTCTCCCCCTGTCGTCGTGGTCGGGACGGGCTTGGTCCGGGCCGGCCGGGTGCCGGCACCGCCGTGCACAGGGCCGGCCCGGCCCCGCCGAGCAGCTCGGCCGCCTGACGGCCCGGAAGTGCGGGAACGCGTGGGGCAGTTCGCGCCGAACGGATCGGGCGGGGCCGGTGCCGGCGGCGAGGGCCCCGGCGGCCGTGTGGTCCGGGCAGCCGGGCAGATCCGCCACCGACCAGCCCCGCGCGCCGGCCGAGCGGCCTGAGACGTGGTGTACGCCCAGGTAGGGGGCCGCGGCGGCCGGCGGCACCCGTGTTCCCTCAGGCGTCTCCAGCGCCCACAGGTGCACGTCGTCGGCCGGCGCCTCCCCGCGGGGCCGACGGGGAGATCCCGTGGGCGGGTCATGTGCCGTTCTCCGTCGGGTGCACGACCTTGGACGTGGGGACGGGCCGCGGGTCCGGCGCCGGTCGGGACCGGCGCTCCACGACCAGGGCGACCAGCGCGGCCGCCGTGGAGACGAGGCCACCGACGACCAGCCCGGAGCGGGCGCCCAGGGCCTCGGCGAGGAGGCCCACCAGCAGGGCGCCCAGCGGGGTGGAGCCCTGGAGGATCAGGGTGTAGAGGGCCATCACCCGTCCCCGGTAACCGGGATCGCTGCCGAGCTGGATGCGGTGGTTGGCGGCCTGCACGAAGTAGATCGACGCGAAGCCGGTGAGGCCCAGCAGGACCACGGCCGAGGTGAAGCCGGGCGCCCCGCCCGCCGCGGTCTCCAGCAGGCCGAAGGCCAGCGCGGACACCAGGACCGTGCGGGCCGGTGGCCGGCCCCGGCGGCCGGTACCGGCCAGCGCGGCCAGCAGGGAGCCGGCCGCCAGCGCCGAGGTGAGCAGCCCGAAGGAGGTGGCGTCGGCGTGGAAGACGGTCTTCGCCATCAAGGGGAGGGTCAGCTGGAAGTTGAGACCGGCCAGGCCGATCACCGCGACCAGGAGCGTGGGCGACAGCAGATCCGGCCGGCTCGCCACGTACCGGAGGCCGTCGAGGACACCGCCCCGCCCGGCGGGCCGCTCGTGCCGGTGCAGCTCGGAGGTGCGCATCAGCCGCAGACCGACCACCGTGGCCAGGTAACTCACCGCGTTGAGCAGCATGACCGGGCCGGGCCCCAGCACGCCGATCAGCAGTCCCGCCAGGGCCGGTCCGGCCACCCGGGCCGTGTTGAAGTAGGCCGCGCTGAGCGCGGAGGCGTTGGGCAGCAGCCGGGTGCCGACCAGTTCGCTGACGAAGGCCATCCGGGCCGGTATCTCGAAGGCGTTGACCGTGCCGAGGGCGAGCGCGAACAGGTGGATGTGCCACAGCCGGGCCCCACCGGTCAGTTCCAGCGCCGCGAGTCCCAGGGCGAGCGCGAGGGAGACCAGGTTGGCGACGGTGAGCAGCATCCGCTTGTCGTAGCGGTCGGCGAGCCGCCCGCCGTACAGGGTGAACAGCAGCAGCGGACCGAACTGCAGTGCCGTGACCACGCCCAGGGCCGCGGCCGAGTCGTCGCTGAGGGCGAGGACCATCCAGTCCTGGGCCACGACCATCATCCAGGTGCCCGCGGCGGACACGAGCTGGCCGGCCGCGAAGAGACGGAAGTTGCGCACCGACAGGGAGCCGAACACCGTGGTCAGATGCCGTCTGAACATGCCGCCGCCCTCAACGTCCGGGCGGAGCGCTCTCGCGCAGGGCGAGGCACTCCTCCAGGAAGCCCAGAGCGCGCAGGCGGTACGAGCGGGCGGCCCAGCCCAGGCTGACGTTGTGTCCGCCGCCCGGGAGCCGGTCGATCGTCACGGAGCGTGCGTCCGCGCCCGGACGTTGACGTAGTGGCCTCGGGGACAGCTGGAGGAGGTCGCGGTTCCCGGGCTCCATCGTGGCCTGCGTGTGGCCGTCCGCGGTGGCGGCCGAGCGGGCCGGCCAGGCCGCCCGTTCCGGATCGGTGCCCGGCCGCGGCGGCGGCGCCAGGGCGGCGGGCGCGGTCACGGCAGAGCCCCCTCGCCGCCGTCGGCCTGGAACGCGACCGTGCGCCGCAGCGCCTCGTTCCGGTCCGGCTCGGCGTAGACCGCGACACTCGCGATCCCCGCGTCCCGGCACGCCCGAGCAACGCGGACAGCGATTTCGCCACGATTGGCGATGAGCACCTTGCGCACGATGACTCCCTCATCCGGCTGAACGGACCGTCCCTAGAGAGTGCTTCGTGCTGTGGCGCGCCTCAAGCGGCGCGACTTCAGGAGTTCGACAGGTTTACGCAGCAACGTGCGGCGTTCTGCGCAGAAGTTCAGGAGAACCTCAGAGCGCCTGCAGGAGGCCCGCCCACCCGGTGCGGACCGCTGCTGTTGCTGCGGCCGCCGCAGCAGCAGCCGATCGAGCGGATCGACTCCGAGCCCGGGGCTCCTCAGTCACCTCGGCCGAAGCTGAATCCGACGCCCCTGACCGTGACGACCCAGTTCCTGTTCCCGAGTTTGTTCCGCAGACTGCTGACGTGGGTGTCGACCGTCCGCCGGGACCACGAATCACCCCAGACCTGGTGAATGAGGCGTTTGCGGGGAATGACGGTGTCCGGCTCGGAAGCGAGCAGGTACAGCAGGTCGAACTCCTTGCGGGTGAGCTCGATGCGCCGATCGTGCAGCGTGACCCTGCGCGTGTCGGCGTCGATTTTTAACGGTCCGTGGCTGATGGACCGGATCAGCGGATCCTGAGTCTGGCTCCGCCGCATGACCGCTTCCACGCGAGCCATCAGTTCGCGGAAACCGTACGGCTTGACAAGATAGTCGTCGGCCCCCGCCTGCAGGCCGAGCACACGGTCGAGTTCCGATCCCCGGGCGGTGACGATGATCACCGGGACGTCACACGTCGATCTGATTCCGCGACAGACCTCCAGGCCGTCGAGGTCGGGCAGTTCCAGGTCGATGAGGACGAGATCAACGTCCCCGTAGCTCTGCAGTGCCTCGCCCCCGGTCGTCACGCTCTGGACGCTGCACCCCTGCCGCCGCAGCGCGCACACGAGCGCTTCCGCGTCCTTGGCACTCCCCTCCACGACGAGGACCCGCTGTGCCGTGGCCGGGCGAGGTGTTCGTCCCGTCCGACCGCCTGCGGCCAGCGGGTCGGCGACGGCCTCTCCCCGTTGTCGTGGCAGTAGCTTGTGAAGCTCCAGCAGTTCTGTCCGACGTTGTTCCATGGTGCCCCCGACCATCCAACGCGTTAGTCCAGGCTGCTCACAAAGAGCAACGATCATGGCAATCTACGAACCGCAGATCCGGTTTGTCAACGGCGTTCCAAAACGGCGACACGATCGACACATCCGCCCAAACCCCGGGATACACAACGAAGTTGCCCGCGAGTTGCAGGCTCGCCAACGGCGCGAGAACAAGCATCCGCGTCGACCGTCGGCCGCCGGAGCCCTCTGCCGACCTCGGGAGGAACCGAATACATACCTCCCGGTCTGTTTCCGTCCGCCCATGGGAGGTGCGCAGAGGTACCGGGTGAGCGCGGAACGCCCTCCTCGCAGTCCAGGTCACAGCCTCGCAGGAAACGCCCCCGACCCATGAAGACCCACATCCGCCACACCTCCGTGAGGCGAATACCTCACGCAAAACGCCCCAGGAAAACGCGTTTCCCCAGGTCAGAACGGCTCTGCCTGGGGACGCCCGGTGGGGCGGGTGGGACTCGAACCCAAAACGGTGACGCGTCTGGCGGTGGCCGGGCCGTCGCCCCCGGTGGATTCAGCTCGGCTTCCCGGCGGAACCGTCCACCTCCTGAGGTACGTTCCACGGGTTGGTGCGCCGGAGCGGCACGGGGAGAAGCGCGTCGGGCATGTTCTGGAAAGCCACCGGACGCATCCAGCGGGCGACGGCCCTGCTGCCGACACTGGTGTGCAGGGGCGACGTGGTCGCGGGCCACGGTCCTCCGTGGTGCATGGCGGCGGTCACCGCGACGCCGGTGGGCCATCCGTTCCAGATCAGACGTCCGGCCCGCAGCCCGGCCATCAGGCCGTGCAGAAGGTTCTCGTCATCCTGCTCCTGGCCCTGAACGGTTGCCGTGAGACCACCCGGCAGCATGCGCAGCGTTTCCAGTAGATCCTCGGTACTCGCGTAAGTGATGACGAGTGAGGCGGGACCGAAGCATTCGCGCAGCAGTTCGGGACACGCCCGCAGGTCGTCGGTGGTGACGGTGAGCAGAGCAGGTGCGGAGGCCCTGGGGTCCTCGGGCTCCTCCGCAAGGTGCAGGACGCCCACGGCGGGGTGGGCGGCGAGTTCCTTGAGGGTGGAGCGGTAGGCGGCGCTGATCCGGGGACCGAGGAGGGGGGCCGAGGGCACCGCCGCTATCTCCCGGCGCAGGTCGTCGTCCAGCCCGTGGCCGGTCGGCAGGAAGAGCAGACCGGGCTTCGTGCAGAACTACCCCTGTCCCAGGGCGACCGAGGCGACGTACTCGCGGACGATGTCCGCGCCGCGCGCCGCGCAGGCCGCCGGGGTGACCGTCACGGGGTTGAGGGAACCGAGTTCACCGTAGAAGGGAATGGGGTCGGGACGGCTGTTGGCAAGGTCGAACAGGGCTCGGCCGCCGGAGGTGGAACCGGTGAAACCCACCGCTTTCACTGCGGGGTCGGTGACCAGACTCCGGCCCGCTTCGCGGCCGTGCACGACGCTCAGGACGCCCGGGGGCAGGGCCTCGGCCGCCAGTTCGGCGGTCAGGTCGGAGAGCCGGGGGTGCCCTTCGTGTGCTTTGACCACGACGGGGCAGCCCGCGGCGAGAGCGCTGGCGGTGTCACCGCCCAGTACGGAGAAGGCGTACGGGAAGTTGGAGGCCGAGAAGACCGCCACGGGACCGAGCGGCACCAGCATGCGGCGAATGTCGGGCCGGGGTGCGGGCCGGGCCGCCGGGTCTGCCTCGTCGATCAGGACATCGAGGAACGCGGCGGATTCGACCGTGTCGGCGAACATTTCCAACTGCGCTTGTGTGCGCCGGATTTCCCCCTTCAGTCGTTCGACGCCGAGTCGGGTCTCGTCCTCGGCGACGGCCGCGAGGTGGGCGGCGTTGTCACCCAGCACGTGGGACAGGCCGCGCAGCAGAGACGCGCGTACGGGAAGGGAAAGGGCCGCGAGACCGGGAGCGGCCGCGTGGGCACTCGCCGCGGCGCGGGCTGCGGTCGTCGTGCCGTCGGTGGCCGGGGCCGCGTCCTGGGACGGAGCCGGGTCGGGGGAAGACATGAGCTGCCTCTCGGTGAGCGGGGCGGGGTGCGGGGGCGGGGGCGGGGGCGGGGGGGTTCACACCGGCTGGTGATCGGACGCCCGCGCCAGCAGTTCGGCAAGGTGTACGGCCTTGACCTTCGACCGGGAGCGGCGCAGGCCGGCACGCAGTTGGCGCAGGCAGCCCGGGTTGACCGCGGCGACGTAGTCGACGCCCGCGGCTTCTATCTCCTGGATCTTGGCCGTGAGGATGCGGCGGGACTCGCGCGGGCGGAGCAGGGAGTAGGTGCCCGCCGGGCGCCCGCCCGGGACCAGCCCGGCTCACACGCCCGGAACAAGCCCGGCTCGCGCGCCCGGAACCAGCCCGGCTCGCGCGGCCTGCCAGACTTGCTTCATGGCGGCACCCACGAACAGGACAGAGTCCTCTGAACCCACCGCAGTGGTACCCGACCCACCACGCGTCGCCTGGCGCAAACTCATGAGGCAGCGCGTACTGGACGCCGCACGTGAGCTGACATGCGCCTCGGGCTGGGATCAGGTGAGCCTGTCCGCCGTCGCCGCTCTGGCGGAGGTGTCCCGCCCGTCCGTCTACAAGGAGTTCGGAAACCGGGCCGGCCTCGGCCGCGCCCTCGTGCTCCGGGAGACCCAGCAGTTTCTGGGAGACGTCGCCCTGACGCTCTACCCGGGCCGGCCCGACACGCGTGCCTCGCTGGAGGAGGCCATCCACTACGTCCTCACCGAGGCTCACCGCAACCCGCTCATCAGCGCTGTCGTGACGGCGGCCCGGGAAGGATCCGACAGCCTGCTGCCCTACCTCACCGCGCGCGCGGACCCGATATTCGACGGGTCCACGCGCCTGCTGCGCCAATGGTTCACCGAGCGCCTCCCGGAACAGGACGAGGAGCTCATCGCCGTGGCAGCGGACATCGCCGTACGGATGACCATCAGCCACCTCGTCCTCCCCGGCGCAGCTCCCCGCCCGACCGCGGAACGCCTCTCTCTGGCAGTGCTGAAGGTCTTGCGATGACGCCCGTTCGGAAGCTCCCGCTCTTCAACGACGGCGGCTCCATCCTCATGAGGGCCTTATGATCCTGCTCGATCCGACTCCAGCGGGTCGCGGTGCAGCGTTCGCTGCACCGACCCGAGAGGCACATGAGACCGCATCCGGGCCGTCCGGTCACGTCCCTCTCAACCGCACCGAGCGGAAGTCTCGCTTCCGGCCGGGAGGCCGACCAGAGAATCTGAGACATCGGCCAGCCGAACGTCCGGCACAACCATCAGTAACGTTCGTCGAACGTCACCGAAACCTGCCGCAGGCGCGGGTCGAGGAGCACGCCGCCCAACTGGGGCCCGCCTCGAACGCCGCCAACTCCGCGCAGACGGAGTCCGCTACCACCGTGTCCGTAAGTGATCATTCCCGAGTTCGCGACGATCACGCTCATGGAGCGGGTCGACCGCGAAAACGACGAGGTCACCACACCAACTGAGCCGCCTGACGGGCTCTGCCGCACCCCGATGCCACCGAAGGCCGAACCGCATGGCCGTCGGGAGGCGGGTCGCGATCAGCGCACGGGGATCCTCTCTGTACGTTATCGTGTACGTCATGAAGACGATGAGTGTCACCGAGCTACGCGCGGGCATCGCCGACGCCCTCGACGCGGTGGAGAACGACGCCGAGGAGCTGGTCATCACCCGGACTGGCCATGAGCCGATGGTCGTCGTCTCGCTCGCCGAGTACGAGGCACTGAAAGAGACCGATTACCTGCTGCGGTCGCCCGCGATGGCCGAGCGCCTGCGCAGGTCCATCGAGCAGGACCGGGCCGGCCAGGGTGCACTTCGCGAGCTGGTGGATCCCGATGACGGGGCCGGGCGAGGCGCCGCGTGAAGGTGCTGTTCGTCGACGACGGCTGGAACGATTACCTGTGGTGGCAGGGGAACGACCGCAAAATACTGAAGCGCATCAACCAGCTGATCGCCGACATCGACCGGGGCGGCCACGAAGGAATCGGCAAGCCCGAACCGCTGAGGAACGACCTCTCCGGCTACTGGTCGCGGCGCGTCAACTCCGAACACCGACTGGTGTACCGCATCGATGAGAACGCCATCATCCACGTGGTGGCGTGCCGCTTCCACTACGAACGGTGAACCAGGCGCATACCCACGGGCCATGCCTCGGCTCTTGGCAGCGCCCATCAGCCTTCGCAGGACGCAGGCGCGGGCTCACGATTGGTCGAGTCCGCACTGGCGCCGCCTTCAGCGTCCGACTGTGGGCTCACTGATGCCTGAGCAACCGTCTCCGTCACAGCCTGCTTCCACAGGCTCTTGAAGCGATTGACTTCGCTGGAGACGTCGTCGCATCGGGCGGCTCCGGCCAGAGCGGCAACGATGAGCTCAAGTCGGCCAAGGTCCGGGAGGTCGGGCCGTTGAAAGACGTTGAGGACCGACTGATGGTTCACGATCCAGTAGTCCTGTGCGTCCCGTCCGATGTGGTTCATCGCCAGGGTGGCCGCTTGGGCGCCGCCGTGACGCTACTTACGACGCGCGACCTGAGCGAGCAGAGCCACCACCGTTGCGGCACCGGCGTAAGCGGCCGGCCGGTCGCAGCTGGGGCCGACACAGAGTGAAAGGCTTGCGGCTGGTGGAGCAGCCGCAAGCCCGGACGCACGAAGCCCCTCACCGTCCACACCTGGGGTGGGCCCTTCGTCGCGCTTGAGCCACCGAAGCTCCCACGAACAGCGCTCCCCCCTTCCTCAAGGAGCTCATACGCGCCAGCTGCGGTCAGTCGCCCGGCACCATCGGGAATCAAAGCCTTCACGCCGCTCATGCTTCTCAGCAACGAGCGTCTGCGTCACGGCAAGGACACAAGCGTCCTCCCGCCGCGCAACGCGCTCGGCCTGCACCCGCGGAGACGAAGACGGCTCCGTCGGCAGGTAGTCCCGGAACCACCTGCCAGACCGGCTCAGGTTCACCCACCGCCGGTGATTACGTCACGCAATCGCGACGGTGATGCATCTCCCACAACGGTCACTCATCCGAGACGCCCCCCTCCGTGTCGCCTGTCTCCTCGGCCGATGGAGCGAGGAATAGCGTGCAGAGCCTGTCGAGGATCCAGGTTCCGCTGTTCAGCGTCGTACCGTCGATCGTCACCGGGTGCACGAGCATTGGAGTGGCGGCGAAGACGGCGAGAACGGCTTCCTGGACTCCGAGGACCGGGGCAAGACGCTCGTAGAGCCGGAGAAGCTGCGCCGCTCCCCGCGCGAGGATCTTGCCCTCGTAGTGCCACTCCGGAGAATTTTCCCGCTCCTTCGCGAGTACGCCGAGGCCGGCGGCGACGAGGTACGGGTTCCAGGCGTCGGGGTGCGAATTCAGCCAGGCGACCGTGGCCGCCAGCTCGTCGCCCTCGACCGCTGGGAGGGGATCCGCGGCCCTCGGAGCAACTAGGGGTTCCGGCAGTGCGTCCCTGAGCTGCGGAAGACCCGTCTCCATCGGGTCGCTGTCCAGGAGGTTGTAGAACAGTGCCCGCGTCATGGC
Source organism: Streptomyces sp. CNB091 (assembly GCF_000377965.1). Classification (NCBI taxonomy): domain Bacteria; kingdom Bacillati; phylum Actinomycetota; class Actinomycetes; order Kitasatosporales; family Streptomycetaceae; genus Streptomyces; species Streptomyces sp. CNB091. Next base: position 8,885 of record NZ_KB899017.1, on the reverse strand, counting down.
TGCCGGCCCTTGCCCCGTGATCGCGGTAAAGGGCTTGAGCTCCCAGCCGGGGTCGGCGGTTGCCCGCTGCGCGTCGGTCTCGAACCGGTTGACGGCGTGCGTGGTCATGTGAGCGCGTGGAGCCCGAGGGTTCCTCTGTGCAGCCTCAGCCGCCGCACGAGTAGCACGCCAGACGAGGTTGTAGATCTCACCGAGCGGCCTGTGCTCGGCCACCTTGTACGCGGCTTCGGAGAGCCGGGCAGCGTGGTTCTCAAGTACAGCGGGCAGGTTGAGGTCGTCGAGCCGGTTGGTGAAGTAGCGGAGAGCCTCCTCCGCGATGAGCTCCCGGGCGACGGCCAGCAGATCCTCTTGACGGCCTTCACTCATCCCGGCGGGCGCCAGAGCGGCGGCGAGATGAGCATCGAGCTCCTCGACGGCCTTGCCCGCGCTTGTACCGTGGGGTGCGTAGTAGTGGGCGGCCAGCGGGTAGAAGCTGCCTGACAGTCGAGGCGTGTCGATGGCGTCCAGATCGCCCTCGGTCTCGCGCAGGGCTTCCTCGAAGGTCGCCGGCTGCCAGACGAACGCGGTCGCAGGGCTGGAGGCATGGATCCTGAGAAGATCGGCCCGGACCAACGCGCCAAGGAGCGAGCCGACCTTTCCGCTGTCCGGATGGAGCGGGTCCGGCCAGGAGCCCACCGCGGTGATGGGAGAAGTCGACGGGGCGTACCGCAGCAGGGCCAGTGCGCCGACCATCTCCCGTACCCCCGAGGCCGGCACTCCCCCGTTCGAAGGGAAGACAGCGGCGTACTCCTCAGCGATGACGTCCCGCTGGAGCCGCTTCCAGCGTGCGTGGCCGGATTCGACGGCGTTCCGCTTTTCGGCCTTCGCCCTGGCGGCTTCACGCTTGGCCTTCCGCGCCGGATCGCTGATGACGCGCACGGCAGAGGTCAGCGACTCGTTGCAGTCGGCGCAAGCGGGGTCGGAGCCGTCACAGACCTGCTGAAAGGCGGCTCGGGAGGTCAGGCTCAGCGAACCTCCGCACTGCGGGCACACTCGTCCGACCACCACGGCTCGGACACCGGCTGCGGCAACGGCATAGATCTGATGACCCCAGCCTGCGGTGTCGATGTCCTTGGCCTTCTCACACCAGACCGGAGTGCCGAGCTCGGGCGCGAAACCGGCGAGCGCCCAATACCGCTCCCCGATCGCCACCAGTTCCGCGTCGGCTCCGTCGAGGGGGACAATCGCAGGAACGAGCTGGGCAAGATCATTTACAGCCGGTCGCGGCCTGGGAACGTCACTCACACCTCGCACCTTACGACCACCGTCGGCCGCGACGTAGCCGGTTCCGGTGGGCTGGGTGTGACGACATCAGGCGCGTACGTCTCGCTGCTTCAGTTCCTTGAGGACCGCCGCCACCGTGGCGAAGTCGTTGTCCACGTGGAGCACCGTGTGCCCATGATGGACCGCTGTCGCACACACCACGAGGTCGATGGCTCCGGCGGCCCGGTGCTGCGCCCGCTGGGTGAGCTTGTACTGCGCGGTGTCGACCCAGCGCCGAGCGTTCTTGGGGACCGGCGAGAGATGACAGAGATCATCCAGCTCTTCTGCCAAGTCGTCCCGATGCGCCGGGCCAGTGGCCGAGTAGAGGAACTCCGCCTTCGTGGGTTCACAGACATGGAACACGCCGGCAGCGATGTGGCCTTCCCAGAGCCGCAACGCGCTCGGGGTACGGAAGAGGTACCACAGGGCGGACGTATCGAGGAGGTACGTGATCACTCGAAGGCTGCCTGCCGTGCACGCTTGGCCGCTGTATGCGCCGCGGCCGCAGCCTCGAACTCGCCCCGCTCACCTCGCGCCGCAAGCTTCTCGGCGGCCTCCAGCCGCTTGACGCGCGCCACATAGTCCCGCAGAGCTCCGTTGACCGTCTCCTTCTTCGTCGACGCACCCATGAGCCGCATCGCCTCGGCCAGAGCCTCGTCATCGAGATCGACCTGGGTCACAGACATACCGGCCACCCCTCCACCTCTAGAAGTCCACGATGTACATAAGCGTGATACTTCACCAACATTCCCGAGCGCCGACGTAGGACGCGGAGGAGGCTCGGAGGGGGCGATGGCACGCCGATGCGGGGCGGTCGAGCGGAGCGCGGCACTCCCCCAACGGTCGTGGGACCGTTCCACGACGCCCCCACGGAGACGTCGCCACAAAACACCAGACCAAAGCCACCCCAGAGATCACCTTCGGCCTGCGAGGGCCCGCGTTCACCACACCCCAGAGACGATCGCCACACCTGAAAACATCCCCGGATAACGCGTTACCCCAGGTCAGAACGATTCTGCCTGGGGTACGAAGTGGGGCGGGTGGGACTCGAACCCAAAAGCGTGACGCCTCTCACCTGCGGAAACACCACAGAGGCGGACATTCACATCCTACTGAATCCTGCTGCATCGGCCTCGATCCCGGGCAACGGCAATGTCGTGCGGTACGTGCGGTACGTACCGCACGGCTATGTGACGGCCCCTGCGCCTGTAGTGGCCACTCAGGGCATCTACCGCGAGGCAGGCAATCGCGCGGCTCACCCGCAGCGCATGCCGCAGACTCCGTTGCCCCCTCCCCTTGCCAGGTGCAGTCACACTCCGTATCGACCGGGCACCGGGAGCCGCAGGCGTATCGGTTAGCCTTCCGCCCCCATCCGCCGGCATGGGGCCTGGGGTGGGTTGTTGGGCGGTGTGTTCGCGGGCGTCAGGTGACGTTGGTACCTGGGCGACCTTGTCTCCGGTAGAGCGGTTGCTGTTCCGCCAGTATCGGACCGCGCGATCCAGGACCGGGCGGGAGACGCCGTTAAGGAGGTGGCGGGTCACGTTGCTAACCAGGACTTTGCGGGTGTCGTCGTAGAGGACCTTGCGGACCATGTTGCCGGCCTGGGTGAAGTCGTCGCCCGCGGAGTGCAGGGTTCAGGCAATGTCCTGTGTCACCACCCGCCGCATCTCGAGGTGACCTCACCCCCAGTGCGGCAGCCATTGGCCATGAGCCGCCTGCGCAGCTCTCCCGATCGAGCCGTGCAGGACAGCCACACGTCAGACACTCGGCAGCGAGCTTTTGGCCAGGCACCAACTGTCGCCTGAGCCACAGCATTCCGTATGTTCATGGGTAACGATCACGCTGATGGGGGGCCATGGCCTGGGACGAGTGGAAGCAGATCAAGAACGATGTGGCCGCCGAGCGCACGGACTCCATGCGGCTGAACAAGCTCGACCCGGGGGGAGGCGGCGGCACCCCGGATCTCGCCTCAAGCCCGCAAAAGAAGCAGGCGGCGGCGAAGGCCATCAACGAGGATCTGGAACCCAGCGTCGAGAGGGATGGCAAGCACGCCACCGAGAGCGTGACAGCGGTGGTCAAGGAGTTCGGTGCCAGGGACGGGCACGGCTGGGACACTTCGGGTGCGTTGAGGAAAGCGCACAGGACGTGGGAACAACAGGTCAAGGCGCTGCTAGGTCGAATGGCTTGGGAGAAGCACGCCCTGAGCAAAACGGGCATCGACCTCCAGAACGACGACATCGGCATCGGCTCACAACTGGCTCCGCCGTCGCCGATCGACAACTACTGACCAGCCGACCGACCGCCCGGGGGATGCGTGCCGACCTATCACGAAGTGATGAGCAGCGACCTGTCCAAACTCGCCGACGCCGCCGACAAGTGGGTAGAGATGGCGGGCAAGTTCAAGTCGATCGAGAAGCAGTACGAACGCGATGTCTATCGCATCTCGCTCGGACGGTCGTGGGTCGGCCAGAGCGCCGATGCCGCGAACTACAGGTTCAGCGTGACGCTCAAGGAGCTGCAAGGGGCTCAGAAGGAGGCCAAGGCGATTGCGTCCATCCTGCGGGATTCACACACCCAGCTGGCCGCCCTCCGTGGCAGGGTGAACACCGTATGCAGTGACGCCATCAAGGACGGCATGCGTATCTCCGACCAGGGCGTCGTTTCGTTCGATACAGAACAGCTCAGCCAGAGTGCACGCACTGCGTACGCGCATGACCCCGCCTACCAGGAAAGCGTGCGCGCTCAGGTGGCCCGGTGGGCCGATCTCCTCCACCGGGCGGTCCAGGCGGTCACTGACGCCGACGACGGCATCAGGCTCGCCCTCGCGGCCGCCGTGGTCGACTCCGACATCATGGACGGGACCATGAACGGCTTCAACAGAAGCCCTGCAAGAAGCCCTTATCCCTCCCTGGAGGAGGCTGGCAAGGCCGCCAACATGCCGAAGGGGAGGGCCGCCGTGGCGGAGTGGTGGCGTGATCTCGATCCGGTTACGCGCGGCATCCTGCTGCGGGAGCGCGGCAACGACCTTCGAGAAGCAGGGATCATGGCCCCGCTGTACGAGTGGAGGCCGGCCGACGCGGGCTCGGGACCATTCGACACGGAGGCTCCCACCGCTCACGACCTCTGGGTCCTGACGCAAGCTCAAGCCATCGCCACAGGCGGCGATGTCACAGGAGAGGTCGCGGCATCCCGCAACATGCAGCACTATCTCAGTGGCACCGGCGAGCCGCTCGACCTCGATGTCAACCGCATCCTGCACGACGATTCCGGATTCCGGACCGACGTGGGCACGCTTCACATCGCCGAGAACCAGGAAGCATGGCGTCAGAAGGCCCTTGATGAGTTCGAGAAGGCCGGCGGCGACAGGACGGTCGTCGTTCCCGTGGAGAGCCAGGCGATCGGGCGGACCTTCGGTGAGGACGAATGGTTCCACGCGGTCGGGTCGCACCAGCAGAACGTGTCGGGCATGGTCACCGTCAGTCCGGGCGACGGTAGCAAGCCACAGGTCTCGCTCGACTACCAGGTCAACGTGTGGGACCGGTACAACTGGGACTCAGGAAAAGCGACGACGTTCCCCGGTGGTGTCACCATTCCCGACGATGATATGGGGCGACTGCACAAGGTGGGCTTCGCCCAGGAATTCGACATGCGCGGTAGCAGCAGCACCTACACCCAGGATCTGGACAGTGGCTCAGCCCCCGGGGTGACACCGGCGGACCCCGGGCTCGAAGGGTCCCGCGGGGACGTCTCGCGCGGCGACGAGGAGAACCGGTGAACGACCGATCTGCCCTGAGGCCACGGCTGCTCGCGGCCCTCGGGGCCGCCCTGCTGCTCACCTCCTGTTCTAGTGCCGACGGGGATGATCACCGGACGACAGACGGGCGCACCTCACGCTGGGGAAAGGCCCTGGGCGCCCCGGAGGCATCGGCGTTCATGCAGCTGGAGGTGCCCAAGAGAGCGACGGAGGTGAAGGGCGCCGTGCAGATCAACCCTCAGGAGGACATCTACCTGCTCTCCTTCGTCACCGACGAGAAGACCGCGGTACGAGTGGCGGAGGACCTGCGTCCCGAGAAGCCCCTGCGCGCCAGGAACGAGAACCCCCCGACCCCCACGGAGCTCTTCGGACATCTCGGCCTCGCCGAGCCTCAGAGCAAGAAGGGCGTCCGTTGGGCCGGAGTCTGCCCGCCTTGCGTGGGAGACAGTCGCCGGACCGAGGTCCAGTGGATCGAGATCCACGTCCTCGAACTGGATGCCGGCACAACCCGGGTGTACTTGCAGGCGTTCTGACCGATCGGGAGACGCCTGGGCCGCCTCGGAGCCCGGGACCTGGCGGCCGGCTCGCGTGAGCCTTCCTGTCTTCGCCACGAGGACGAGCATCCCTGCTGCTGGGCACTGTCACTTCCTAGCAGTACGCGGTCACGCCAGCGGCTTCGAGCGCATCGACCTGGTGCGTGGGCCGGTCACCGCCCACGAGCACCGGCACCGGCACCGGCATGAGGACAGCGTCTGTTGCCCGTCGGGCAAGGCCCCGTCCCCATTTGGCGGGTAGGCGCCGACTGCACCCCTGAGGCGGGGACACCGCGCGTCACTGCCTGAAACCCGCGCCCGGCGGACACGGCGCCAGCGCATCCACCTCGATGAAGGTGCGGCGCACTCCCCCGGCGCCGGCCTACGCGCCCGGGACGTTGGGGCCGTCGGCACCCCGCCGCCTTGCCGGACGAAGCAACCGCCGGTCCGGTCCGTCCCAACTCATCCCAGTGCCTGACGCCTCAGCCACATGCTGACCACAAGCATTGAGCACTATTCGGACTCCAGCGACTGCCGGAGAACGCGCCGCGATGAGCGGACTCAAACCGACCAGCAGCCGTGGGATCGCGCCACGACGCCCCCTCAGGCACCTACCGTAAAGGACCAGGTCAGACGCACCTTAAGTGCGCTGCAACAGTGCGACAGGGGTCAGTACCGCACGGATAACCGCCGCAAAATCCGCGTTTCCCCAGGTCAGAACGATTCTGCCTGGGGACGCTGGTGGGGCGGGTGGGACTCGAACCCACGGCCGACGGATTATGAGTCCGCTGCTCTAACCGGCTGAGCTACCGCCCCGTTTCGGCGTGGCGCGTACAAGTGTGCGCACCGTCTGCCGCAGCATAGCCGGTCATACGATCTCTCGCTTCGGATGGCCGACTTCACCTGATCTTGAGACGGCGCTGCGTGCTGCCCGGTTGCAGGGGAGATCGAGGAGACCCGAAAGAGTCACTCCGAAGCCCCTCGGGAGCCCCGGGAAGACGTCGGCCGGGCACGCGAAAGAGGACCCCGAAGGGCCCTCTTCCGTTCCGCTCCCCCGACTGGACTCGAACCAGTAACCCTCCGGTTAACAGCCGAATGCTCTGCCAATTGAGCTACAGGGGATCGCGCTCCCCCGACTGGACTCGAACCAGTAACCTGCCGGTTAACAGCCGGCTGCTCTGCCAATTGAGCTACAGGGGATTGCTGCGTCGCTGCGAAATCGTACCTGCCTGGCGGCTGCCGGGCGGCGCGCGTTCGCTGCGACACATACATTAGCGCAAGCAGGGGGGTGCTCCGCCAATCGGTAACGCCCGGGGTGATCTCGGGTGGTCGCGGGTAGGCGGGCTGCACACGTCGCACGAAGCGTAGGAAGGGTGGCAGCCATGCGGTACCGGCTCACGTTCATCGCCGGAGTGGCCCTCGGTTACGTGCTCGGCACGCGAGCCGGGCGCGAGCGTTACGAGCAGTTGAAGAAGTCGGCCCGGCAGTTCACGGAGAACCCCGCCGTGCGCAACGCCGCCGAGAGCGCCGCGCACAGCGGACGGGACTTCGCGGGCAAGGCGTACCACTCGGTCAGCGACAAGGTCGGGGACAAGGTGCCCGCCTCCGTCGCCGAGCGGGTCCGGTCGCTGCGGGACCGCAGCGGTCAGAACGGCTTCGAGGACGACTGGGGGACCACCAATACCTAGCTTGATCTTTAACCTGTGCGGCGTGGACGTGGGTCCGTTGACTTCTTCGTTCGTCGTTTCGCGGAGCCTGGTTTGCCGACCGTGTGCACGTCGTGGCGTGGGGTGGGCCGGGTGTTCTTGCTTCCGGGGGGCCGGCCAGGTCCGGGGCGGGAGGCTTTCGGTGCTCCGGCTGGGCAGTGGGCCTTCGGGCGGAGGTGCCGAAAGTCGCGGCGGACGCGGGCAGGGGTGAGCCTGTCGGGCGGGGCCGGTTTTTCCCACGGACGCCGGAGGTCGGCTGCCAGCGGACGGGCGAGACGTAGCTGGGTGAAGACCGCGAGGATCAGCCAGGTCCAGCGGTCGGCTGCTTCGGGGGTGCGGATCTTCGGGCAGGTCCAGCCGAGTGTTTGCTTGAACAGGCGGAAAGTGTGCTCGATGTCGAAGCGTCGCAGGAATGTCTGCCAGAGCATGTCGACGTCGGACTCACAGGCGTCGGTGCCCGACCACCACAGCCAGACGGGCTTCGGTGTGGCGCCGCTGGGAAGGTGCTCGACGTGCAGGCGGATCACGGTGCCCTCGATGACCGGCAGTGCACCGAGCTGGGAAGTCCAGGCCGAACGGTGGGTCAGTCGAGGATGGAGTCGGTCCCAGGCCCTGGCGGTGGCCGTTCCGTAGAGGCGGGTTGTGGTCATCGTCTGCGCGTCGGGTGTGCCCCAGGTGGCCGGGTCGCCGAAGACGAATTCGCCGCCATGACGAGGAGGGCGGCCGCGGGTGCCGGGCTCGCGGGGTGGGACCGCGCGTCGCAGGACGCGGTCCGAGCGCATGCGTCCCAGTACCTGCACCGGGAGATCTTTCAGGAGGAAGGCCAGGCGGGGAACGTCGTAGCCGGCATCCACCACGACCAGGATCTCCGGATCGCCGTCCGTCCACTGCCCGGCCGCGACCAGTCGCTCGACGAGCTCGCGCATCTGCCGGGCCGTGACAGTGGCAGCGTCGTCACCCGGCGCCAGACGTAGTGCGTCCAGCGGTGCGGTCCAGGAACTGCGGCCCGTCTCAAGTGCGCAGATCACCGAGTAGGGCCAGCCGGGAACGGGAATGTGCTGGTCTTTTCCTCGTCCGTAGGTGTGGCACAGGATCCGCTGTGGCGAGGTGTGCGCGCTGGGTCGCAGCCAGCAGGTGAGGTCGGCGGCCAGGACCAGCCGGCCGTCCGCCGCCCGCGGCAGAGGCACCGCGGCCAGGGCCCTTCGCAGCCGGGCCACATCGACCCGGCCCGCAGACAGGGCATCGTAGAGCCCGCCGTGCCCGCGACGGTGTTCACCGACAAGGGACAGCTCTACCAGCGACCGGACCGGACCGTCCGCGCACAACACCGCGTCCGCGAGTTCGAACAGTGCGTCCGCACGCTTGGTCAGACAGGAGTAGAACTCACCCCGGAAGCGTGACAGTCCCGCAAACGGATCCTGCCGGACAGCGTGATGCGACAGACTCATCCTCACGGCCTTCGTGCTGAGCTTGTGTGTTCCTTGGTCGGATCACATGCTCAGCCGAAGGCCGCCTGCACGCCCGGCAGTTACCGATCCGAGTGATCAAGTACGACGAACCGTTCGGATCTCTAGGTTAAAGATCAAGCTA
>NZ_KB899016.1:0-82262 GCF_000377965.1 Streptomyces sp. CNB091 | reverse complement strand
CTACGTGGCACGGCAGACTGCCGCCGGCCGCACCAAGAAGGAGACCATCCGGCTGCTGAAACGGGCCATCGCCCGGGAGATGTTCCGCTGCCTGACCACCACGGTCACCATCCCAGACATCGCCGACCTGCGCCCCCTGCGACAGTCGAAGAACATCACCCTCACCACAGCGGCCCGCCACTTCGGCGTCTGGCCCGCCACGATCTCCACCCTCGAACGAGGAATCCGCCGTGACGACCACCTCGCCAACACCTACCGCGACTGGCTCACCGGCGCTTGACAGCCAATAGGAGCATCAGCACCATGCGGCGTTCCTACAGGACCGGGCCGGGAGTGGCGGAGAGCGCGGTGAGGCGCGCCATCTCCTGTTCACGGAAAGTGGTGACCTCACGGCAGAGCCGGCTCATGACGAAGCTTCCGAGCGAAACGCAGAGGTCCATGCGCTGAATGCATACGCCCACCATGAACGGACCGACCGCGGCCCGGTAGAGACGGACCCCGTAGTACCCCTCATGGCAGTCACGGTCGTTGTTGAAGCGACAGTCGGCACAGGTACCGGGAAGCCGCACCCGCCGGATGCTCTTCGCGTACAGCTCCTGCCCATCGGGGGGTCGGTAACGAGTGCGCTGATCGGAAGCACCCGCAGTGATGACGCGCCTCTCGGGAACGGCGCCCAAGTGGTCCACCACTTCCTGCATAGCGGCGAGGGACCGGCCGCCGTCCTCAAGCGATACCAGCATCCGCACGACCACATCCCTCCCGAAGTCCTCCACGATGCGCAGCACCCGTTCGACATGGGTGCTGTCCGGGATCACGACGTTGGCGGACACCTTCACCCCACACCGCACTGCGACCTCGACGGTTGAGCGCAGGGCATCGAGCTTCCGCTGAGCCAGGTTCACGGAGTTGAGCCGCTTCGCCTGGACAGCGGCCAGTTCTTGAGGGGTGGTACCGAACACGCTGAGGTTGATCCGGTCCAGGCCCTCCGACGCACACGCGGGCAGCACGTCCGCGCCGTTCTCCCCGTTGGAGGTGACGCCCACCCGCAGCCCCAGTCGACGAGCGATCCTGACCAGTCCAGGAAGATCCGGGTGCAGGGTGGGCTCGCCGCCGGTCAGATGAACCTCGTCCATGGCCAGGCTTCCCCGCATGGCCGCCAGAGCAAGAGCGAAGTCCGGGTCGGCCTTGATCGTCTCGGGCAGGAAACTCGCGCCGTTCGTGGAGAGGTAGAGAGACACCCGGCCGGTTCGACCAGGCTTGCCCGTGAACTCGGCCGCCGAACGCAGCCGGTTGTCCGAGGCGACAGGAGTGCCCTCGTTGTGGCAGAAGGTGCACGCGAGGCCGCGCGCGTCGATGACTTTGACTCTCAAGGTGCTGTCCGCCACCACGGTCACCGGGACGGGAACGTCATCCTGCTTCATCGAACCACCTCCACGACGGACCGGTTCTGAGCCGGTCACCTCTTGTGTGCGCCCATCGCTCCTAGGAGAACCGCAGGTCAGAGATGCCTTCCAAGTCGATTCCGTACCGGGCGAAGACCTTGGTCGTGTTCTCGCTCGTCAACTCCGACATATCAATGGAGAGCCGTGCCGCGGCAACCTGGACGCCCTCCGCCGTATCGCCCTCGATCTCCAGGTACGAGGGGATGAGCGGCCATGAGTCGATCTCCAGCCTTACCCCGGCCAGGGCCCAGGAGTCCCGGTGGTTCTCCTGGTACGAGCGGTGTTGGATGCCCATGCGTCCCAGCAGCGCGTGAGCGGTCTCGAAGTCCCCGACTGCGGTCTCGGTCTCGCTCGTCCCGTCGATTGCGTCGGAGGTGACCTCCTTGACGCACAGGGTCGTAACTGTCCCGTCGTCGCGAAGCCGCACCCATCGCCCATCCATCGGGGGCACGGTGTCGTAGACATACCGGCGCATGAGCCGGCCCCCTCTGTGCTCACCGCCGGCGGCGGCGATCCGCGCCGCCATGGCGGCAGGGTCGACCTCCAGATACTTCGCTTCGTACTCGACGACCGGCACGGCTCTCCCGCTGATCTGCTGAAACAGGGCTCACTGCACCGGCATTTCCGACCCGGCCGGAGTTGAAGCTAGACGGATGCGGGGAGTGTTGACCACTGGATTGCACGGGATTGCAGCCGGCTTCACCGGCCGGTGGTGAACCGCCAATGACTCGCTTGACCCAGCAAGGGCCAACAAACGACGCTCAGTCACACCGAGCCGAACAAGCCGAACACCCCTCGAAGGAGCACAGCATGGCTTTACCATTCCTCGGGATCTGGCCCAATACTCCCGACGACGGTTCTCCCACCATCTGGTTGGAGGAGTCGACCGGCGACCTGATCATCCAGTCCTGGAAGGCGGACGAGGAGACTGTTCGTGCAGCGCAGGAAGTCGGTTCGATTCCCGGGCACTCCACCGACGTACCGGGCCACGAAGCGGTCATCCGACTGCCCGCCAACATGCTGCAGTTCATTCCCCGCACCGAGAACGCATCAGTTGTCACGCCGTCCCCGCCAGACGCCGACGACACTTTCACGGCGGACACGTTCAGCGAGGGGAAGTAGTGGCAACAGCGGTACGCGAGGCGCTGGCCAAGGCGCGCCAAACGGCCAAGCATCTGGAAATGCGCGACAGTTACATGCGGGACGACCCGAACTTCGTCCGCTGGCAACAGGGCCACCGCGACGACCCCTCCGATCGGGCTTCCTGGTGGCGCCCCTGGCTCGACGTGGTGGCCGCCGCCACCGCACGCGGTGTGGTGATGCGTCGGCTGCGGGTCGTTTCCGAACCCCTCAGCGACTACACGCGGTACGAGTACGACGGAACGTTCACCAACGTCGCGGCAGGTGAGGATGTGCGCTGGCTGCACCGGTCCGCCGCTCGCGACCTCCTGCTCCCGGCCTTGGACGGCTGGGTCATGGACGACCGCCTGCTGATCCTGCACCACTTCAGCGGCGAGGGGCAGTGGGCGGGCCCGGGGATGGAGATCTGCGACGACGCCCAGGCGGCAGAGCGGTACGCCCACGCTTACGACGCCGCATGGCTGCGAGCGATACCGCACGAGAAATACCGGCCCGCTTGAGTATGGACGCATGCCCCTCTCCCCATACTCCCGCGCCCAACAAGCCCGGCAGGAGCTTGCGAACCGCCTCGCCGAACTCCGGCGCGAGGCGGGCCTGACCGGCAGCGAGCTCGCGCGTCGATGCGGCTGGCACCCGTCGAAGTCCTCCCGCATCGAGAACGCCCGTACCGCGCCGACGGCCGAGGACGTCACGGCGTGGTGCGGTGCGTGCGGAGCACGGGACAGAGCGGGTGACCTGATCGCTTCGCTCCGAGCCGCGGAAGGCATGTGGACCGAGTGGCGGCGCATGGAGCGCTCAGGTCTCCGCCAAGCGCAGCTGAACCGCCTCCCCCTGTACGAGCGCACACAACGGTTCCGCGCGTACTCCTCCTGGCTCGTACCCGGCCTTCTCCAAACGCGCTCCTACACCACGGCGGTCCTCGAAGCCGTCCAACGAAGGCGCGGTCTCGTGGACGACGTCGCGGAGGCCGTGGACGCGCGTATGGATCGTCGGCGCGTACTGCACCAGGGCAACCGCCGCTTCGCCTTCCTGGTGGAGGAATCCGTGCTGCGGGCGGGTGTGGGCGGAACGCAGGTCATGTCCGACCAATTGGCGGCACTGATCGCCGCTGGTTCACTGCCCAACGTGAGCATCGGCATCGTCCCGTCCACGCCGGACCGGGAGCGCTGGCCGGTGGAAGGCTTCTGGATCTACGACACCGCACAGGTCAACGTCGAACTGGTTTCGGGCTACCTGACCGTTACGGCTCCGAGCGAGGTGACTTCCTACGCTGCGGCCTTCTCCGAACTGGCGGAATGCGCCGTGCATGGTGCGGGTGCCCGCAGATTGATCACGGCCGCGCTCAACGCGCTCGACCACCCCGACTATCACTGAGACAGGGCCGCACTACCCTGCTGAAACCAGAGCCTCCCGGAGCGCGAGGAAGCACGATGAACGAAGAGCCGCTGTCGGACTGGGCGGAACGGCGGGACGCGAAGATCGGCCGGCTTCGGGCCGTGCCGCTCGTGACCGGCGATGGCCCCAAGGGCTCCCACCTCAACCCGGACGCGCCCCGCGCCATTCAGCGGTGGAACGGGTACGCCTGGGAGCCGCACGGGACTGCGGCCAACCTCGCCGAGGCCCAGCGCCTCCTGCACCCGCGTGCAGCAGAACCGCCGACCGTGGCAGCCCCACGACCCCAGCCACTGAGGGCCGGCCGGGGCAGGCACCGTAAGCCCCGGCCGGGTGAATGATCGGGGGTGCCTCGGCCCGCGTCCCTCTTTAAAGGGAGCCGTTCTGCACGGCGGCGACGAAGGCCTGCCACTGGGCGGGGGTGAAAGTGTGCGCGCCGAGGGCGCGGTCCTTCGTGTCGCGGACTGCGTGGCGACCGGAGGCCAGAACGGCATGTTCGACGCAACCGTTGTTCGACCCGCTGTACGTGCTCTTGTGCCAGCGTGCACGTTCAAGCTCGGTCTCCGAAACTCGGGGAGCCGATTCCTCGATCATGATCTGGTGTCCTCGATGAGGTCGCGAATGTACTGCCGGGATGCGGTGGGTGACAGAGCGGCAGCGGTCAGTTCGTCCCACGCCTTGATGTACGCCTGCACATCGGGCCGCTGCTCCAGCAACGTACCACCGGTGATGTGCTCCAACCACACCACTTCCACCGGCGGATCGGCCTGCAGTCCGAAGACGGTGAACGGGGCGTACTGCTCCATCGGCAGGGCGGAATTCAGCGGCAACACCTGAATGCTGACATTCGACGACGAACCAGCTTCCAGCAGGTGGGCCAACTGCCCGGCAATCAGGTCCGGCCCACCGCCGACGCGGTGCAGTGCGGGGGCGTCGATCACGGCTCGGAGCCTGAAGCCGAGCCTGTCGCCGAGCAGTTCCTTGCGTTTCATGCGGGTCTCGACAAGGGACTCCACCTGGTCAGCCGGTGATGCGACCTCGTACAAGTGGCGCATGTACGCCTCGGTCTGGAGCAGCCCCGGAATGACCATCGGTTCGAACGTGCGGACCGCTTGCGAGTCCGCCTCCAGCATCAGGTAGTCCTTCAGGACGTCGTGGAGGAAGGGCCCCTGCCCGCTCCACCAGTCGACCTTGTGAATCTCCTTCGCCAGCCGCTTCAGGCTGGCTCGCTGCCGTCCATCCTTCACTCCGTAGAGATTGAGGAGGGTCGTCAGGTCGAGCGGGCGGATGCCTCGCTTGCCGTTCTCGATCTGGCTGATCTTCGGCTGCCCGCACTCCAGGGCCTCTGCCGCGTCCAGGACCTTGAGACCGGCGTTCAGTCGGAGCTGTCGCAGTTCACCGCCGAGTCGGCGGCTCCGCATCGTGGGCATGTCGCTCTGAGCCATGGCGCCATCTTGGAGGCCAAGCTCCCGCAGGCACAACACACTTCGGAAATTTGCACCCTCCCGAATGAAGTCACGGAGGAATACTTGCCTAAGCGATGCTTCACGCGGCACCATTTTCCCCGTGACCGACAGCACCCGACCGATCACGAACTGTCGATCAACGGGCGCATCACTCACTTCGTTCTGGAGGAACCGATGGTCGTCACCCCCGCCACCGAACCCGACCTGCCCGACTACCGCCAGGAACTCGTCGCCCGCCCCGAAACGCTCGCGATCATGCGGCGCATCGTCAGCGCGCACCTCGACCTCTGGGACCTGCGCGACCTGAGCGACGCCGCCACACTCTGCGCCCACGAGCTGCTGACCAACGTCATGCGGCACACCGGATCACCGCTCTGCACCATCACCCTGCGGCGCAGGCCGGACGGCGTCCGGGTCACCGTCAGCGACTCCGACACCCAGCCGCCCGAGCGTCGCGCACCCGAGTGGAGCGAGGAGAGCGGGCGCGGGGTCCTCCTGATCGCCGCGCTCGCGGCGCAGTGCGGCACCGTGATGCGGCGGGACGGCAAGGACGTCTGGGCCGACATCCGCGCCACACCCCCGACCCACGCCGCGTGACGCCCTCCCCTCCCCTTCCTCTCCTACCGTCCGAAAAGCACTCAGGAGCCACGGATGAACGACACGTATACGCCCGCGCCGCCCTCTCCCGTAGCCGAGCTGCGCGCCGCGCTCTGCGAGGCGGGGCTGAACGTGGGGGCCGCCGAGGAGCACGAAGCGGAAGCGCCGGGCCGCGTACGCATCGGCGCCCTCGATCACGCCGACGCACGACAGTTGGCCCGCCTGATCCGCACCGGAACCAAGCGCACCCTCAAAGCCGCCCGTTCCCTGCGGGAGATCTGCGAGGCGCACCGGATCGGCCTCCCCGGGCTGCGGGTCCGGCAGGGCCGCATCACCCTCGGCACCATCCACGTCGACGACGCGGCACGGCTGGCCCGGCTACTGGGCGCGGTGCGGCCGGCAGGGGAGCGACCGGACCACGACACCGTACGGGCGATGCTGGGCCAGGCCTTCCCGCAGGCCACAGGCGGGGGCGTCCTCACTGTCTCCGTACGGGAGGACGCCCTGAACACCTTGGAGCTCGGCGCGATCGACGCCCGCACCGCGCGACGCCTCATCAGCGCGCTGCGATTTTGAACGGCCGCCCGCTGCTGAGCAGTTCCATCCAGCATCTTCCGGCGGAGGGGCAGGCCTCACGGGGTGCGCTCCTCGGCGGGCCCCCGGCCCACCCCGCACTCCTGGTACCGTCGATCACATGTCTGCAGCTTCGTGCGCGGCCGCTTGCGCCGCAGTGACCAAGGCCCTCCGCTAGCGGCGGGGCGTCTGCTCACACATCTTCCAGGGCGTCCAGCCGCTTCGTGATCAGATCCGGGCGGCCTCTTCGTGCTGCTCGGAGCCACTTCTGAGCTACGGAGCACCTGATGTTCTCAGGCATCCTCTCTTCACGCGGGTCCTCACGCGGGCGCAGCCCGTTCCCGTCCCCCGTGCGCGCATGGCTGGTGCTGTGCGCGATGTCCATGCTGCAGTTCTTCATCGCGGTCGACGTGACCGTGGTCAACATCGCCCTGCCCTCGATCGGCGCCGACTTCGGCGTCGACGGGCACTCCCTCACCTGGGTCGTGGTCGGCTACACGGTCACCGGTGGCGGGATGCTGATGCTCGGCGGCCGGCTGGGCGACCTGCTCGGGCGCCGGCGCGTGCTGGTGCTGGGCACCGGCCTGTTCGGCGTCGCGTCGCTGCTGGCGGGCCTGGCCCCCACGTTCGGTCTGCTGGTGGTCATGCGCCTGTTGCAGGGCGCCGGGGAGGCCGTCGCGCTGCCGGCCGCGATGGCCACCATCATCCTGATGTTCCCCGAGGGGCCGCGCCGGTCGCGGGCCCTGTCCGTGTGGGCGGCGGTGGCCAGTTGCGGGCTCGTGCTCGGGTTCGTGTTGTCCGGCGTCATCACCGCTCACCTGGGGTGGCGGTGGATCTTCCTGATCTCGGTCCCGTTCATCCTGGTCGTCCTG
Source organism: Streptomyces sp. CNB091 (assembly GCF_000377965.1). Classification (NCBI taxonomy): domain Bacteria; kingdom Bacillati; phylum Actinomycetota; class Actinomycetes; order Kitasatosporales; family Streptomycetaceae; genus Streptomyces; species Streptomyces sp. CNB091. The sequence continues at coordinate 74,780 of NZ_KB899016.1, read as the reverse complement.
CTGGCGGCCGTCTTCCTGGTCGGCGGCGACCGACCGGTGGCCGAGGACCGGCGGGCGCTGGACCTTCCCGGCGCGCTGCTGCTGACCGCCTGCCCGCTGCTGTTCACGTTCGGCGTGGTCGAGGCCGGTGAGCCCGGAACGTCCCCGTGGGTGGTCCCGGCGGCGCTGGCCGGGGCGGTGGCGGCCGGGATCGGGTTCGTACGGGTCGAGGCCCGCTCGCGCAACCCGCTGGTGCCGCTGTGCTTCTTCGCCCACCGCACCCGGGTCGCGGCCAACCTGGCCACGATGCTGCTGAGCGGGGCCCTGTCGACGTCGTTCCTGCTGTTCACGTTCTATCTTCAGGACCGGCTGGGCGTGGGTCCGCTGGGCGCGGGGCTGACGATGCTGCCTCTCGCGGTCTCGCTGATCGTGTTCTCCATGCTGGTGCCCCGTCTGCTGGGCCGCTGGGGCGCTCGCGCGTGCGTGCTCGCCGGCATGGGGTTCACGGCGGCGGCGATGGCCGCGATCGCGCTGGTCTCGGTCTCCTCCGCGGGCGGGGCGGCACTGGTCCCGGCCATGCTGCTGATCTCGGCCGGCATGGGGTTCGGCATCGTCGGACTCCAGTACGTGGCGGTCACCGGCGTCACCGAGGACGACGCCGGAATCGCCTCGGGCGTGCAGCGCGCCGCCGACCAGCTGGGCGGCGCGGCCGGGGTGGCGGTCTGCGTCGGGGTCGGCTTCGCGCCCACCCTGCACTCCTTCGACCCGTTCGTGGTGGCGACGCTGCTCGCGGGCGTGGGGCTCGTGACGGGTGCGGTCGTGGCCTGGCGCATGCCCGCGCCCCTGCCCGCTCCGGCGGCCGGGGCCGACCTGCGGGAGCAGGCCGGGTGAGCTGAACCCGGCCGGGTCGCGCCGTCCCGGAGTTCGGGGCGACGCGGCCCGGCGGGGTGGGGCCGGGCTGGGCTGGGCCGCAGGACGCGAAGGTCCGTCGTGCGGCCCCGTCAGGCCCACTCGACGGGGACTGCTCGTTCGAGATCACAGGAGCGCGCAAGTACCCGAGCGATACGTAGCACCATGCATGACATGGAGATCACGGCCAGCGATTTCAACCAGAGGTCCTCACAGATCCTCGCTGCGGCAGCACGCGGCGAGACCATCACCGTCACCAGGAACGGCACCGCCGTCGCGCGCGTCGTGCCCATCAGTGACGAGGACGTCCCTCCTTACCCGACCGACCCCATGGGCACCCTGCGCCTGCCCGACCTGGGCCTACCTGATCTCACCGACAGGAGATCGACCGCACGCTCAAAGGGATGGGGTCGTGAACCTGGTCGCCGTCGCCGACACCAGCGCCCCGTCCCGCCTCCAGGCGACGCCCGTGCCCGGCGCGGGCGGGGCGGGGACGGGCCCCGCACGGACAGTTGAGCACCGCTCTCCTAAACCGGTGCTCGCGGTAAGCCCGGCCCCCGCCCCCGCCCCCTCACTTCCGGTACAACGCCTCGATCTCCCCCGCGAAGTCCCGCGCGATCGCGTCCCGCTTCAGCTTCAGCGACGGCGTCAGGTGGCCCTTCTCCTCCGTGAAGTCCACCGGCAGGACCGTGAACTTGCGGATCGACTCCGCGCGGGAGACCAGGCGGTTGGCCTCGTCGACCGCCTTCTGGAGCGACGTGCGCAGGTCCTCGTCGTGGACCAGGTCCCGCAGCGGGATGTCCTCCTTCTTGGTCATCCGGCGCCAGTGCTGGAGGCCGTCCGGCTCCAGGGTGAGCAGGGCGGTGATGAACGAGCGGTTGTCGCCGACGACCATGCACTGGCTGACCAGGGGGTGGGCGCGCAGCCAGTCCTCCAGCGGGGCCGGGGTGACGTTCTTGCCGCCCGACGTGATGATGACGTCCTTCTTGCGGCCGGTGATCGTCAGGTAGCCGTCGTCGTCCAGTGCACCCAGGTCGCCCGTGGGGAACCAGCCGTCCGGCAGGAGCGCCGGGGTCACCTCCGCCCGTTCGCCGTCCCAGTAGCCCCGGAAGACCTGGTCGCCCCGCAGCAGCACCTCGCCGTCCTCCGCGATGCGTACCGACGTTCCGGGCAGGGGCCAACCGACCGTGCCCAGGCGGGGTTTGAGGGGCGGGGTCACCGTGTGGGCGGCCGTGGTCTCGGTGAGTCCGTAGCCCTCGAAGACGCCGATGCCCGCGCCCTCGTAGAACGCGGCGAGCCGGCGGCCGAGCGGGGAGCCGCCGCAGATCACGTACCGCACCCTCCCGCCGAGCGCCGCCCGGATACGGCGGTAGACCAGCGGGTCGTACAGGGCGCGGGCGGCGCGCAGGCCGAGGCCCGGGCCGGGGCCCGTGCCGTGTTCGGCGGCCTCGACCGCCTTGCCGTAGCGCTGGGCCATGCGGGCCGCCCGGTCGAACGAGGAGGCCCGGCCCATCTTCTCGGCCGTCGCCCGGCCGGTGTTGTAGACCTTCTCCAGGACGTACGGGATGGCGAGGAGGAAGGTCGCGCGGAAGCCCGCCAGGTCGGCGAGAAGGTCCTCCGTCCGGATGGACGGGGCGTGGCCCAGGCGCACCCTGGCCCGCATGCAGCCGATCGCCACCATGCGGCCGAAGACGTGCGAGAGGGGGAGGAAGAGGAGGGTGGAGGCCGGGTCCTTCGAGACCGATTTGAAGACCGGGTGAAGGAGTTCGATCGCGTTGTCGACCTCGGCGAAGAAGTTGCCGTGGGTCAGGACGCAGCCCTTCGGGCGGCCCGTGGTGCCCGAGGTGTAGATCAGGGTGGCGGGGGTGTCCGGTTCCAGGGCAGCCCGGCGGGCCGTGACCGCCGCGTCCGGGATGTTTTGGCCGAGGGACTTGAGCCGGCTGATCGCCCCCGTGTCGAACTGCCACAGGTGCGCCAGGCCGCCGAGCTGCTTGCGCTCCTGGCTGATCAGGCGGCCCTGCTCCTTCGTCTCCACCGCGCACGCCACCGCGCCCGAGTCCTGGAGGATCCAGCGGGCCTGGAACGCGGAGGAGGTCGGGTAGATGGGGACCGTCACCAGGCCGGCCGCCCAGGACGCGAAGTCCAGCAGCGTCCACTCGTACGTCGTCCGGGCCATGATCGCGACCCGGTCCCCCGCCCGCAGGCCTTCCGCCATCAGGCCCTTGGCCACCGCCAGCACCTCGGCGGCGAACTCGGCGGCCGACACGTCCCGCCACACGCCCCCGGCGTCCTTGCGGCTGAGCACCGGGTCCGACGGGGCCTGTCGGGCGTTGTCGAACGGGATCTCGGCCAGCGAGCCGCGCTCCACGGCCGGTGCGAACTTGGGTACGGAGACCTCCCGGACCCGCCCGTCGGGGCCTCGCTTCTTCGTCGGCTCGACCAGAACGGGCTTGGCTGCGGCGGCCGTTGCGGTTGCGGTTGTGGCGGCGGAGGGTGGCGTTGACACGTGCGGCTCCTCGGTTCGGGGGTCGGGCGGGTCGGTGGGCCGGGGCGGTTCGCCGGGTCGTCCGTCCGGCAGTGATGCGGCAAGAGGCGAGCGGGTCAGGGGCGTTCGAGGATGGCCGTCACCCCCTGGCCGCCCGCCGCGCAGACCGAGATCAGGCCCCGGCCCGGCGCGTCCCGTTCCGCGAGGAGCTTGGCGAGGGTGGCGACGATCCGGGCGCCCGTCGCGGCGAAGGGGTGGCCGGTGGCCAGGGAGGACCCGGCCACGTTCAGCCGGGCCCGGCCCACCGGGGCCAGGCCCTGCTTCTCCCAGGCGGCGAGGGTGGCCAGCACCTGGGAGGCGAAGGCCTCGTGGATCTCGTACAGGTCGAAGTCCTCGATGCCGAGACCGGCCCGCTCCAGCAGACGCGGCACCGCGTACGCCGGGGCCATGAGGAGGCCGTCGTCGCCGTCCACGTAGTCCACGGCCGCCGTCTCGTACAGGGAGAGATAGGCGAGCGGCTCCAGACCCCGCTCCCGCGCCCACTCCTCCGTCGCCAGCAGGACCGTCGCCGCACCGTCCGTCAGCGGCGTCGAATTGCCCGCCGTCATGGTGGGGTTGGGGCCGGAGGTCCCGAACACCGGCTTCAGTCGCGCCAGTTTCTCGACCGTCGATCCCGGGCGCAGGTTCTGGTCACGGTCCAGGCCCCGGTAGGGGACCACCAGGTCGTCGAGGAAGTCTCGTTCGTACGCGGCAGCCAGGCGCTGGTGGCTGGTGGCGGCCAGCAGGTCCTGGTCCTGGCGGCTCACCTGCCAGCGGCGCGCGGTGACGGCGGCGTGCTCGCCCATCGACAGGCCGGTACGGGGTTCGGCGTTGCGCGGGATGTCCGGGACGAGGTGGCGGGGGCGGACGGCGGCCAGCGCCCTGAGCCGGGCGGGCGTCGTCTTCGCGCGGCGGGCGGCGAGCAGGATGCGGCGCAGTTCGTCGTTGACGCCGAGCGGGGCGTCGCTGGTGGTGTCGGAGCCGCCCGCGATCGCCGAGTCGGCGGACCCGAGCGCGATGGTGTTCGCGGCGGCGATCACCGCCTGGAGGCCCGTGCCGCAAGCCTGCTGGAGGTCGTACGCCGGGGTGCGCGGGTCGAGCGCGGAGCCGAGGACCGTCTCCCTCGCCAGGTTGAAGTCGCGGCTGTGCTTGAGGACCGCGCCCGCGACGAACGCCCCGACCCGGTCCCCGGCCAGGCCGTGGCGCTCCACGAGGCCGTCGAGCGCGGCCGTCAGCAGGTCCTGGTTGGAGGCGGTCGCGTACGGGCCGTCCGAGCGGGCGAAGGGGGTGCGGCTGCCGCCGATGACCGCCACGCGGCGCGGCTGCGGCAGGGCGAGGGGAATCGACGGGCGCGGGCTCGTCACCGTGACCATCTCGTCTCGGTCGGTCCGGGACGGTGCATCTCGACCAGCTCCTGACTCTTAAGTAACCTTACTCAAGAGTAAATCTACGACCGAGCAGGGAGTCAGGACAATGGCCGATCGCTATCTGCACCTCACCGGCACAGCACCCGGCCGCTTCCTCACCCGGCGGCTCGGCCTGCCGCAGCCCGCCCCGCTGCGCCGCTGGACCCTGGAGACCCCTCGGCTGGACGGGCCGCTGCTGCACCTGACCGCCGGGACCTCGGCGATCCGGGACGGACTGGCGAAGGTGCTGGCCACGACCGGGCTCACCATCGAGGAGCGGCCGACGCGGCCCGCCGGGATCGTCCTGGACGCCACGGGGGTCGCCTCCGCCCGGGGACTCGCCGAGGTGCACGCCGCCCTCCATCCCGTCGTACGGTCGCTGGCTCCCGGTGGCCGGATCGTCGTCATCGGCACGCCGCCGACCGTAGAGGACCACCATCAGGCCGCTGCCCAGCAGGCGTTGGAGGGTTTCGTCCGGTCGCTGGGCAAGGAGGTCGGGCGGGGCTCCACGGTCCAGCTCGTGCGGCTCCCGTCCGACGCGACGCCGGATGCCGCCGAGTCCACCCTGTGCTTCCTCCTCTCCCCCCGCTCCGCGTATGTCAGCGGCCAGGTGATCGAGCTGACCGCCGCCGCCCCCGCCGCCTCCCCCGGCTCCACGCCCGACCGGTCGGCCCCGCTCGCCGGCCGCACCGCCCTGGTAACCGGCGCGGCCCGGGGCATCGGCGCGTCCACCGCCTCGGTGCTGGCCCGCGACGGGGCGCACGTGATCGCGCTGGACGTCCCCGGGGCCCAGGACGACCTGGTGCGCACGGCCGACCGGCTCGGGGCCACCGCGCTGCCGCTGGACATCACCGCCCCCGACGCCGCGGCCCGCATCGCCGCCGCCGCACCGGACGGGCTCGACGTCCTCGTCCACAACGCGGGCATCACCCGCGACCGCCGCCTGGCCAACATGCCGGCCGAACGCTGGGCCCAGGTCATCGAGGTCAACCTCGACAGCGTGCTCCGCACCACCGACGAACTCCTGGGATCGGGCACCATGAACCGGGGCGGCCGGATCGTCGCCACCGCCTCCATCGCGGGCATCACGGGCAACGACGGCCAGACCAACTACGCGGCCGGCAAGGCGGGCGTCATCGGCCTCGTCCGCTCGCTCGGCCCGCGCGCCGCCGCCGAACACGGCGTCACCGTCAACGCGGTCGCCCCCGGCTTCATCGAGACGCGGATGACCGCCGCCGTGCCGTTCCTCATCCGCCAGGCGGGCCGCCGGATGAACTCCCTCTCCCAGGGCGGGCTCCCGGCCGATGTCGCGGAGGCCGTCGCCTGGTTCGCCCACCCCGCCTCCGGCGCCGTCAACGGCCAGGTGCTGCGCGTCTGTGGCCAGAGCCTGCTGGGGGCGTGAGCCCGATGACCTCCCTCACCGCCTCGCTCGCGCGCGGGGCCCTCACCTCCCCCTTCAAGCGCGCCGGACGCCCGGACGCCACCCTGCCCCCCGGCCGCCTCACCCGCCCGGCCGCGCCCGTCGCGCCCGGGCCCCTCGCCGCGTACGGGAGGATCTGCGGGTTCCCCGAATCCGGGGCGCTGCCGCTCACGTACCCGCATGTGCTGGCCTTCCCGCTGACCATGCGGCTGATGACCGGGCGCGCCTACCCGCTGCCGGTGCTCGGGCTCGTCCACACCTGGATCGAGATCACCCCGCACCGGGCCGTGGCGCCTGCCGAGTCGCTCGAACTAACCGTCTACGCAGAGGGGTTGAGGCCACATCGGCGGGGCACTGAGGTCACGATGACGACCGAGGCCCGGGTGGGCGGGGAGATGGTCTGGGAGTCGCGCAGCGGCTATCTGTCCCGCCACCGGCAGGCGCCGCCGGGCAACGCGCCGGAGGGCCGCGCGATACCGGGCGGGGCCCCGGGCCGGGCGACAGCCGTGCAAGGCTCCGTCACCGCCGTCCCACCGGCCGCCGATGCCCTGCCCGCCCGCGCCGAGTGGCGGCTGCCCGGCAATCTGGGGCGGCGGTACGGAGCCGTCTCCGGAGACCGCAACCCGATCCATCTGCACCCGCTGACCGCCCGGCTGTTCGGCTTCCCCCGGGCCATCGCGCACGGCATGTGGACGGTCGCCCGCTGCCTGGCCGAGGCCGGTGACCCGGCCGGAATCCGTTCCGTACGGGCCGAGTTCAAGGCCCCCGTCCTGCTGCCCGCCACCGTGACGTACGCGGCCGACGCCGCCGGGAAAGCCTTCGAACTGCGCGGCCCCCACGGGCCCGCGCACCTCGTGGGATCGGTGATCCCGACGGCTCCCTAGGCGGCCGGAGGGGTCCAGGGCCGGGCCTGCATAAGGTTGCCCAGGCCCGCCCATGCGAAGTTCATGAGGGTCGCCGCGGCCTCCTTCGCCGAGACGTCCGGGGTGTCGTTGGCCCAGCCCGCCAGCGACTCCGCGGCACCCACCAGCGCCTGCGCGAGCCCCGCCACGTCCCGGTCCGCGAGTGCGGGGTCGCTGTGCGCCTCGCGGGCGGCGGCCCCGATCAGACCCGTCACGAACGCGACGATCTCGTCCCGCATGGAGCCGAGTTCACTGACGAACGGCTCCCCGTGCGAGCGCGCCTGACGGTGCAGGACCGACCAGCCGTCAGGGTTCTCGGCGGTGTGGGAGAAGAACGCCCGCAGCCCCGCCCACAGTTGGCCGTCGGCGGGCAGCCCCGGCTCCACTCCGGCCCGCACCGCCTCCAGCAGGGCGTTCGCCTCGCGGCGGATGCAGGCGGAGAACAGCTCCTCCTTGGAATTCAGGTAGAGGTAGACCAACGGCTTGGACACGCCCGCCAGCTCCGCGATCTCGTCCATCGAGGCGGCCCGGTAGCCGTGCCGGCCGAAGGTCCGCACGGCGGCGTCCATCATCTGCTGCTCGCGCACGGCGCGCGGCATCCGTTTGCTCTTCACTGCACCCACGTCCGGATCCTCCCCGCCCCCACTGCCCTGCTCCCGCCCCAGGGTACGGCGGCGCGCGGCCCTGCGTCGTGGCGAGCGATCACCGGTGGCGGGGACGGCCGGGGTACGACCGCGGGGGAGAGGCGTCATCCCCTGGTCCGACAGTGGGTCCACCCGGCGTCCGATGCGGGTTGTCCGAGCCGCCGCCTAGCGTTGCGGACATGACGATCTCCCTTCACAACAGGCCGGTCGGGGTCGCCGCCGCCGCGGCGCTCGCCCTGGCCGCTCTGGCCGCGCTGGCCACCGCCTCGCCCGCCTCGGCGTCCGGCCCGACGCCGGCCACCGCCTTAGCCCCCGCCCCCGCCTCTGCCGGCCCCGGCGACCTGGCCGCGCCGCCCCCGCCGACGCTCCCCCCGCCCACCGGCCGGTACGCCACCGGCCGCGACACCCTGCTCCTGACCGACCACGCGCGCACCGACCCATGGGTACCGGCCGCCGGGCCGCGCCAGTTGCTGGTGTCGCTGAACTACCCGGCCCGCCCAGGCACCGGCGGCGACCCGGCCCCGTACATGACGGACGAAGAGGCGCGGCTGATGCTCGCGCAGCGCGGTCTCGACGACGTCGTGCCGCCCGAGCGGGTCAGCGGCATCGGCGCCCATGCCCGTACGGCGGCCCGGCCGGCCTCGGGACGCTTCCCGCTGGTCCTGCTCTCCCCCGGCTTCGGCACGCCCCGGGCCACGCTGACCGGGCTCGCGGAGGAGCTGGCGAGCCGGGGTTACGTCGTGGCGACCGCGGACCTGGTTACGTCGTGGCGACCGCGGACCACCCGTACGAGTCGACCGGTACGCAACTGCCCGACGGGCGGGTCCTCACCTGTGCGGCCTGCGACAAGGTGGACGCGCAACCCGACCAGGCCGCGCGGCGGGAGGTCCTGGCCGACGTCTCCGCCGGGCGGGCCGACGACTTCTCGTTCCTGCTGGACCGGCTGACCGGCCCGGACCCGGCGTGGCGGCACGCCCGGACGATCGACCCGCGCCGGGTGGGCATGGCGGGCCACTCCATCGGGGGCAACGCGGCCTCCTCCACGATGGCCACCGACCGGCGGGTGGACGCGGGGGTCAACATGGACGGCACGTTCTTCGACCCGGCGCCCGCCCGGGGGCTGGACGGGCGGCCGTTCATGATGCTGGGCACCGACCCCGGGCACGGCCCCGGCGGCGACACGTCGTGGGACGACGCCTGGGACCGGCTGGACGGCTTCAAGCGGTGGCTGACGGTGCGGGACTCCGGGCACTTCACCTTCACGGACATCCCCGAGATCGGTGAGCAGCTCGGCATCGAGGACCCGGACGCGCCGCTCTCCGCCGCGCGCTCGACCACGATCACCCGGAGCTATGTGACGGCCTTCTTCGACCGGAGCCTGCGCGGCCGGCCGGCCCGGCTGCTGAACGGCCCGACCCCGGCCGACCCCGAGGTCCTCTTCCAGCGCCCCTGACCGCGCGCGAGGCCCTGGGACAGGGCCGCGCCCCCGGTCCACGTACGCGTACGTGGGCCGGGGGCGCGGTCGTCGTGCGGGGCGCGTGCCGCCCGCGTGGTCAGGCGGGGGCCGGCAGGGTCACCTTCTGCTCGGCCTCGCGGACGTCGTCCTGACCGAAGGCGTCGAGCGGGGAGGGCGAGGCCGAGTTGTACGCGTCGTGGTCGAGGATCTTCTCCCGGGCCGAGACGATCACCGGGATCAGCGCTTGGCCCGCCACGTTGGTGGCGGTGCGCATCATGTCCAGGATCGGGTCGATGGCCATCAGCAGGCCGACGCCCTCCAGCGGGAGGCCCAGCGTGGACAGGGTGAGGGTCAGCATGACCGTCGCGCCGGTGAGACCGGCGGTGGCCGCCGAGCCGATCACCGAGACGAAGGCGATCAGGAGGTAGTCGCCGATGCCCAGCTGCACGTCGAAGATCTGCGCGATGAAGATCGCCGCCAGCGCCGGGTAGATCGCGGCGCAGCCGTCCATCTTCGTGGTCGCGCCGAACGGCACGGCGAAGGAGGCGTACTCCTTCGGGACGCCGAGGCGCTCGGTGACCCGCTGGGTGACCGGCATGGTGCCGACCGAGGAGCGGGAGACGAAGGCGAGCTGGATCGCGGGCCAGGCGCCCTTGAAGAACTGGAGCGGGCTGACCTTGGCGACGGTGGCCAGGAGCAGCGGGTAGACGCCGAACATCACCAGGGCGCAGCCGATGTAGACGTCGGCGGTGAAGGTCGCGTACTTGCCGATGAGGTCCCAGCCGTAGTCGGCGATGGCGTAGCCGATGAGGCCGACGGTGCCGAGCGGTGCGAGGCGGATGACCCACCACAGGGCCTTCTGGAGCAGTTCCAGGATCGACTGGCTGAGGGTGAGGATCGGCTGGGCCTTGTCGCCGAGCTTGAGGGCGGCGATACCGGCGACGGCGGCCATGAACACGATCTGGAGCACGTTCAGCTCGGTGAACGGCGTGATCACGTTGTCCGGGACGATGCCGGTCAGAAAGTCGATCCAGCTGCCCTTGGTCTCGGAGAGCGCGCCGTCCTTCGGCGTGAGGCCGGTGCCGGAGCCCGGGTTGGTGACCAGACCGATCGCGAGGCCGATGGCGACCGCGATCAGCGAGGTGATCATGAACCAGAGGAGGGTGCGGGTCGCGAGCCGGGCGGCGTTGTTGACCTGGCGCAGGTTGGTGATCGACACGAGGATCGCGAAGAAGACCAGCGGGGCGACGGCCAGCTTCAGCAGCTGAACGAAGAGCGAGCCGATCTCGTCGAGGGTGGTGACGAGCCAGCCGAGGTCCTGGCTGCGGGCGAGCCAGCCGAGCAGCACGCCGAGGACCAGACCGGCGACGATCTGGGCCCAGAACGGGACCCTGGGTATACGGAAACCGGGGCCGGAGCCGGTGGGCTGCTCGGCCTCGGGGGCGGCGGACGCGGGGTTCGCGGACACGGACACACTCCAACTGGGGACGCATCGGGACGCACGGAGGCAACCGTGCGGTCGTGCGGTGGAACGGGGACGGGGTCGCGGCGCCCGCGTCGGGAGCGGCGCCGCTGCATGATGCCGTATCAGACCTCGCGGCAACAGACCGCGGACATACAGCGGCAGAGATCGACATGCAGGCGCGCCACGAGCGGGATGCTCGCGGCATGGCGGAGGCGCACAGCTGTCTTCACGTCGAATACGTTAACACTTGAACTTTGGGAACCTCAAAGCCTTTCTTTGGCTTCCGGGTGGAGGTCCGCCGGGCGGGAATGGCTGGAAAGCGGCACGGAACAGCGGAGAACGCCGCGGACCCCGGTGCTGGAGCCTGTTGGCTCCCGCCCGGGGTCCGGCGGAGAAGGGTGCGCGCGGCGTGCGCGTGTGAGGAAGCTTACGTGGCACCTACAGGCGTCACGGGGGCTACTGGACCGCGTCCTCGCGGGTGCGGTTGGCGTCGAGGCGCGCCTTGGTGCGGTCGACGGTGGAGACGATCTGCTCGGACATCTCGTCGCGCTGCTTGCGCAGCAGCACGTAGCTGAGCGGGGCGGAGAGGAGCAGGCCGAGGAGGATCACCCAGATGGCGTTGGAGCCCCCGAGCCCTGCGGGCACCAGCCCGAAGTGGACGGCTACACCGGCGGCGAGGAAGCAGCCGACGAAGATCAGCAGGCGCAACGCCGTGTAACGGATCAACGCGCTCGGCTTGGCAGCGGACACGGCTGGCCCTCTCTCTTCCCATGGACTCTCGACACGCTTCTGCCCGTCCAGTGAAGCATGGCCCGAATTCTCTCGGTTCAGGGGGTTGCCGGGCCCGGCGACGGGCGCGACCCGCGCCCCGGGCCTCACAGCCGGAGCAGCATGACGATGTCGTCGCGGTCGTCGTCGGGGGCGACCCGGATCGCGTCCGGCACCCGGCCGACCTCCTTGTATCCGCAGGCGGCGTAGAAGCGGTCGGCGCCGGTGCCGCCCCGGCAGGTGAGGCGGATCGCCTCGACGCCCTCGACGGAGCGGGCGGCGTCGGCGGCGGCGGCCATGAGGTCGCGGCCGTACCCCTTGCCCTGGTGGCGGGGGTGGACCATGACGGTGTAGAGCCACAGCCAGTGCTTCATCAGCCGGTGGCCGTTGAGGGCGAGGAAGGCGGTGGCGGCGACGGCCCCGTCCTCGTCCCGGCCGACCACCAGCCGGGTACGGCCCTCCTCGATGGCGACCAGGTGCTTCAGCAACTCGGGCCGGATCTCCTCGGCCGTGACGGGCGGAACGAAACCGACGGCTCCGCCCGCGTTGCTGACATCGGCCCAGAGGGCGGTGACGCCGTCGCGCAGGGCGGGGGTGAACGAGGGGTCCAACTCGAAAGTAAGCGCCATAGAGGCAGAGTAACCATTACAGCCTGCAGGGCTCAACCCTGTCCGAAACGCGAGAAAGCCCCGGCCGGGACGGCGGCCGGGGCTTCTCGCGCTTCGGGGTAGGACAGGCCGGGCGTCAGACGCGCATCGGCTGCGGCGACTCGCGGCGGTCCGCCTCGGGACCCGGATACTCGCGCAGGATCTCGTACCGCGTGTTCCGCTCGACCGGCCGGAAACCGGCGTCGCGGATCAGGTCCAGCAGATCCTCGCGGCCGAGCTTGTTCGGCGTGCCGAAGTCGTCGGCGTCGTGCGTGATCTTGTACTCGACGACCGAGCCGTCCATGTCGTCCGCGCCGTGCTGCAGCGCGAGCTGGGCGGTCTGCACACCGTGCATCACCCAGAACACCTTGACGTGCGGCACGTTGTCGAAGAGCAGCCGGGAGACCGCGAAGGTCTTCAGCGCCTCGGCGCCGGTCGCCATCGTGGTGCGCGCCTGGAGCTTGTTGCGGACCTTGCCGTCCTTCATGTCCACGAAGTCGTGCTGGTAGCGCAGCGGGATGAAGACCTGGAAGCCGCCGGTCTCGTCCTGCATCTCCCGCAGCCGCAGCACGTGGTCGACGCGGTGACGGGGCTCCTCGATGTGCCCGTACAGCATCGTCGCGGGGGTCTTGAGCCCCTTCTCGTGCGCGAGGCGGTGGATGCGCGACCAGTCCTCCCAGTGGGTGCGGTGGTCGACGATGTGCTGGCGGACCTCCCAGTCGAAGATCTCCGCGCCGCCGCCGGTCAGCGATTCGAGACCGGCCTCGATCAGCTCGTCGAGGATCTCGGAGGCCGAGAGGCCGGAGATCGTCTCGAAGTGGTGGATCTCCGTCGCCGTGAACGCCTTCAGCGCGACGTCCGGGAGGGCTTCCTTCAGCGCGCTGAGCGAGCGCGGGTAGTAGCGCCACGGCAGCGTCGGGTGGAGTCCGTTGACGATGTGCAGCTCGGTGAGGTTCTCGCCCTCCATCGCCTTGGCGAGGCGGACGGCCTCCTCGATGCGCATCGTGTACGCGTCCTTCTCGCCCGGCTTGCGCTGGAACGAGCAGTACGCGCACGAGGCGGTGCACACGTTGGTCATGTTGAGGTGCCGGTTGACGTTGAAGTGCACCACGTCGCCGTTCTTGCGCGTGCGCACCTCGTGCGCCAGCCCGCCGAGCCACGCCAGGTCGTCGGACGCGTAGAGGGCGATCCCGTCCTCGCGGGTCAGCCGCTCGCCGGCCCGGACCTTCTCCTCCAGCTCGCGCTTGAGTCCCGCGTCCACTAGGGCGCCTCCCATATCTCCGTGTATCAGACTCCGACCAACCGTACGCCTACGCCTCTTCGGGGAGTTCTCCGACCCGGTTCTCCCACTTGGTGGAGAGCACGATCGTCGTACGCGTCCGGGAGACGCCCTTCGTACCGCTGAGGCGGCGGATCGTCTTCTCAAGACCGTCCACGTCGCCGACCCGGACCTTCAGCATGTACGAGTCGTCGCCCGCGATGAACCAGCAGTCCTCGATCTCCGCGAGGTCCTTCAGCCGGCGCGCCACGTCCTCGTGGTCGGCCGCGTCCGACAGGGAGATCCCGATCAGCGCGGTCACGCCGAGCCCCAGCGACGCGGAGTCGACGGTGGCGCGGTAGCCGGTGATGACACCAGCGGTTTCCAGCCGGTTGATGCGGTCGGTGACGCTGGGCCCGGAGAGCCCCACGAGCCGTCCCAGCTCGGCGTACGAGGCCCTGCCGTTCTCCCTGAGGGCCTGGATGAGCTGCCTGTCCACCGCGTCCATATGACTGAAACCTTCCATTGTTCAGCAGTACCGCGATTCTACGTGTAGAATCTAAGGCATGTAGGGCTGACACCCTGCAAATCTTCTAGAACATCCAAGAAACGCTTTCGAATCTTCAGGAGTGAACTTCACCGTGTACACGATCGAGATGGCCTACGCCCGGATGCGCGAGCTGCAGGACCTGGCCAACCGCTCGCGTGCCCACCAGCCCGCCGCCGCGCACCGCGTCGACAAGACCCGCACCCCGCGCCGCGCGCACAAGAAGCGCTGACCAGCACCTGACTGACCGGGCCTCTAGAGGTACTGACCAGGGCCTATCGGTCCTGGGTGCCTCGGGAACCGCCACCGAGCTCTCCTTCCCAGCGGCGGTACAGCCGGTGCGGCACGCCTCCGGCGTCCAGCACCCGCCCCGCGACGAAATCCACCAGATCCTGGATGTGCGTCGCACCCGCGTAGAACGCCGGAGAGGCGGGCAGCACGATCGCGCCCGCCTCGTCCAGGGCCACCATCTGCTTCAGCGTCTGGCCGCTCAGCGGAGTCTCGCGCACCGCCACGACGAGCGGGCGGCGCTCCTTGAGCGTCACGCTCGCGGCCCGCTGGAGCAGATCCTTCGACAGACCGAGCGCCACGCCGGCCACACAGGCCGTCGAGGCCGGCACGATGAGCATCCCCTTCGCCGGGTACGACCCGGAGGACGGCCCGGCCGCCAGATCACCGGCGGGCCAATGGCGTACGAGCTCCAGCCCTGCCTCCCCGACCGCGAACGCGTCCGGCTTCCCGTCGGCCCCCCGCTCCAGCCAGGTCCGCAGATCCTCGCGCCAGTGCCCGTCCCGGAACGCGATGCCGGTCTCGTCCAGCAGCGTGAGCCGCGAGGCCCGGCTCACCACCAGGTCCACGCTCTCGCCCGCCGCGAGCAGCCCGCGCAGAACGGCGGCCGCGAACGGGGTACCCGAAGCACCGGACACCCCGACAATCCAAGGCCGCCGCTGCTGATGAGTCACTGAAGTCCTGGATTCCACACCTGCGAGCCTATCCGGCACGCCCTCGCGCCCGGCACCCGGAACCGGGCGGGCGCCGCAGACGTTCACCGGGTGACGGGCAACCGGGGGCAGGGACTGACCATGGGCGACTACTGGACCACCGACCGGACCACGGGCAACGGCACCACCGGCGGTGCGCGGGCCCTCACCGCGGGGCTCCTGATGGCGGGCTGGGTGGCCCTGCTCTGGATCCTCGAAGGGATCGACACCGCCACGGCCAACGCCCTGGACCCCTACGGCATCAGCCCGCGCGAGGCGGCGGAGCTGCGGGACGTGGTGCCCGCCGCGTTCCTGCACAGCGGGTGGGAGCACCTGGCCTCCAACAGCGTCCCGCTGCTGGTCCTCGGCTTCATCGCCGCCCTCGCGGGGCTCCGCCGGTTCGCCGCCGTCGTCGTGACGATCATCCTGGTCAGCGGCCTCGGCGTCTGGCTGACCGCCCCGGCGAACACGATCACGCTCGGCGCGTCCGGCGTGGTCTTCGGGCTGTTCGGCTATCTGCTGGTCCGCGGCTTCGTGGACCGCCGCCCCTGGGACGTCCTCATAGGCGTCGGCGTCGCCGTGGTCTACGGCTCGCTGCTGTGGGGCGTCCTGCCGACCGACTCGGGCGTCAGCTGGCAGGGCCACCTGTTCGGGCTGGCCGGCGGGGTGGCGGCGGCCTTCCTCTTCCGCCGCCCGCGCCGCCCACCGGAGAACCTGGTCACGGTCTGAGCCGGACCTCCGCTCACGGCGTCAGGCCGCGCACCAGCAGGTCGAGCAGCGCGCAGGCGAACAGCGCGATGCCGATGAAGCCGTTCACCGAGAAGAACGCCCGGTTCAGCCGGGACAGGTCGTGCGGCCGCACCACCCGGTGCTCGTAGACGAACGCCGCCGCGACGATCGCCATGCCGATCCAGTAGAAGAGCCCGGCGTCCGTGGCCAGGCCGAACCACACCAGCAGCCCGGTCGTGACCGCGTGGCACACCCGCGCGCCCCACAGCGCCGCCGGGATCCCGAAGCGCGCCGGGAAGGAGAGCACCCCGTGGGCCCGGTCCGCAGCCACGTCCTGGCAGGCGAAGATCAGGTCGAAGCCGCCGATCCAGATCCCCACGGCGAGCCCGAGGATCACCGCGTCCCACGACCAGTTGCCGGTCACCGCGAGCCAGGCGCCGACCGGTCCGATGGCCTGCGCCAGGCCCAGGATGGCGTGCGGGAAATTCGTGAACCGCTTGCCGTACGGGTAGAGCACCATCGGCACGACGGCCAGCGGCGCGAGCACCAGGCACAGCGGGTTGAGCAGGGCCGCCGCGCCCAGGAAGACGGCCAGCGCGACCAGCGCACCGGTCCACGCGGACTTCACCGACACCGCGCCGGTCACCAGCTCACGGCCCGCGGTGCGCGGGTTCCGGGCGTCGATCTCCCGGTCGATGATCCGGTTGGCGGCCATCGCGAACGTCCGCAGCCCCACCATCGCCAGCGTGACGAGCAGCAGCGTGCCCCAGTGGATGGAGCCGTCCAGCAGGAACATCGCGGTCAGCGCGGCGATGTACGCGAACGGCAGCGCGAAGACCGAGTGCTCGATCATCACGAGCCGCAGGAAGGCCTTCACCTTGCCGGCCGAGGGCGCGGGCCCGGGAGCGGACGCCGCTTCCGCCGTACTGCTCACAGCCCGTATTCCTTCCAGCGACGGTCGACCTTCGCCGCCGTCTCCGGGTCGGACTCGACCATCTCCGGCCATCCGCCGTCCCGGGTGTAGCCCTCGGTGGGCAGCTTCTTCGTGGCGTCGATGCCCGCCTTGCCGCCCCAGAACTGCTGGTACGAGGCGTGGTCCAGGTGGTCGACCGGCCCCTCGGTGACCGTGAGGTCGCGGGCGTAGTCGGTGTTGCCGAGCGCCCGCCAGGCGACCTCGTGCAGATCGTGGACGTCGCAGTCGGAGTCGACCACCACGATCAGCTTGGTCAGCGACATCATGTGCGCGCCCCAGATCGCGCTCATCACCTTCTGGGCGTGCTTCGGGTACTTCTTGTCGATCGAGACGATCGCGCAGTTGTGGAAGCCGCCCGCCTCGGGAAGGTGGTAGTCCACGATGTCCGGCACGATGATTTTCAGCAGCGGCAGGAAGAACCGTTCCGTGGCCCGGCCCAGCGGCCCGTCCTCGGTCGGCGGCCGGCCCACCACGATGGACTGGAGCAGCGGCCGCTTGCGCATGGTGACGCAGTCGATGGTCAGTGCGGGGAACGGTTCCTGCGGGGTGTAGAAGCCGGTGTGGTCTCCGAAGGGGCCCTCGGGGAGCATCTCGCCCGGCTCCAGCCAGCCCTCGATGACGACCTCCGCCTGCGCGGGGACCTGGAGCGGCACGGTCTTGCAGTCGACCATCTCGATCCGCTTGCCCTGGACGAACCCGGCGAAGAGGTACTCGTCGATGTCCCCGGGCAGCGGGGCGGTGGAGGCGTACGTCACGGCGGGCGGGCAGCCGAAGGCGATGGCGACGGGCAGCCGCTCACCGCGCCTCGCCGCGACCTGGTAGTGGTTGGCGCTGTCCTTGTGGATCTGCCAGTGCATCCCGATGGTGCGCTTGTCGTGCCGCTGGAGCCGGTAGAGGCCCAGGTTCCGGACGCCGTTCTCGGGGTGCTTGGTGTGGGTGAGGCCGAGGTTGAAGAAGGAGCCGCCGTCCTCGGGCCAGGTGAAGAGCGCGGGCAGCTGGTCCAGGTCGACGTCGTCGCCGGTCAGCACCACCTCCTGGACGGGCGCGTCGCCGGTCTTCACCTTCTTCGGCGGCACGTGCACCATCGAGCCGAGCTTCCCGAAGGCCTCCCGCACCCCGACGAAGCCCTGCGGCAGCTCCGGCTTGAGGAGTCCGCCGATCTTGTCGCTGATGTCGCTGTACGACTTCAGTCCGAGGGCCTTCAGGAGGCGCCGGTCGGTACCGAAGACGTTCATGGCCAGGGGCATCGAGGACCCCTTGACGTTCTCGAACAGCAGGGCGGGCCCGCCCGCCTTGTTGACCCGGTCGACGATCTCGCCGACCTCCAGGTGGGGGTCGACCTCGACCTTGACGCGCTTGAGATCACCATCGCGCTCAAGAGCCCGGAGCAGGGAGCGAAGATCGTCGTAAGCCATGCGGTCCAGTTTGTCATCCCCGCCCCCGCGGCCCCGCCGGGGCTCCCCCCGCGCCGCGCGCCGAAAGTCCGCCGGCCGTCCGGGCACGCGCCCGGCTGGTCCGCCTCCGGGCTCCGGCCCCTTCATGCCGAGCCGGTACCCTGGCCGCGACACCGGGCTTCATCCCGCCCGCCGCCGCCTTCCTGGGGGACGCACCATGAGAGCCCTGATGATCATCGTCCCGCTGGCTCTGACGATCTACGCGTTCATCGACTGCCTGAACACCACGGAGGAGGACACCAAGCATCTGCCGAAGATCGCCTGGGTCTTCATCATCCTGCTGTTCTGGATCGTCGGCCCGGTCGTGTGGCTCGCCGCCGGCAAGAAGCGCCACAACAGGGCCGGGGGCACGGGACCTGGCTGGCAGCGGCGCGGGCGGCAGCAGTGGGTGGCCCCGGACGACAACCCGGACTTCCTCAAGTCGCTCAAGGACGACAAGGACGCCGAGGCAGAGGCCGAGGAGGAGCGGGGCCGCCGTCGCGACGGCGGCACGGGCCCCGACGACAAGACCCCGCCGACCGCCTGACGTCGCACCGGCCGCCTGACCGGCCGCCTGACGGCGCACCACCGACCGCTACACGACGGCTCCCCGGACGAGAATCCGCCCGGGGAGCCGTCGTACGTCGTGCGCGGGTTTCTCAGACCCGCGGGTTTCTCAGACCCCCGCGTAGGAGTGCAGGCCGGAGACGAACATGTTCACGCCGTAGTAGTTGAACAGCCAGCAGGCGAACGCGACGAGCGCCAGGTAGGCGGCCTTGCGGCCCTTCCAGCCGGCGGTGGCGCGGGCGTGCAGATAGGCGGCGTAGGCGACCCAGGTGATGAAGGACCAGACCTCCTTGGGGTCCCAGCCCCAGTACCGGCCCCAGGCGTCGCCCGCCCAGATCGCGCCGGCGATGATCGTGAACGTCCACAGCGGGAAGAAGGCCGCGTTGAGCCGGTACGAGAACCTGTCCAGCGTGGACGCCGAGGGCAGCCGCTCCATGACCGAGGTGGCGAACCTGCCGGGCGTGCCGCCGGAGGCGAGCTTGCTCTCGTAGGTGTCGCGGAAGAGGTAGAGGACCGTACCGACCGCACCGAGGTAGAAGACGGCGCCGCAGATGATCGCGGTCGAGACGTGGATCCACAGCCAGTACGAGTGCAGCGCGGGCACCAGCTGGTCGCTGGCGGTGTAGAGCGTCGTGACCGCGATGCCCAGGTCCAGCAGGACGGTGGTGACCAGCGGGAGGCCGATCCAGCGGACGTTCTTCTTCAGGGCGAGCAGCACCAGGTAGGAGCCGACCGCCACCGTCGAGAAGGTGATGGAGAACTCGTACATGTTGGCCCAGGGGGCCCGCTGCACCGAAAGGGCGCGGGTGGCGACGCCGCTCGCCTCGACGAGGAACGCCACCACGGTCAGCGAGACCGCGATCCGGCCCCACAGGTCGCCCTTGAACGTGCCGCCGGCCGCACCCGGGCCGTCGGGCACGTCACGCGTACCGGTGGCGGAACGGGTGATGACCTCGGGCCGGTCCAGCACGGCCGTGCCACCGGCGCGCGCCTCCCCCCCGGCGGCGGCGGACGCGGAGGCGCCCGCTCCGGAGGCGGACAGCCCGGCGGCGGTGCGGCCGACCTTGCTGCGGCTGCCGAGCACCCACTCCGCGATGTGCGCGAAGAAGGCCAGGGTGTAGACGGCCATCGACGAATAGATCAGCACATTGCTGGTGTTCGCCAGGCTCTCGTTGGTTGCGGCGGCGAGATTCACTTCTCAGCCCCTTCGACAGGTGCTTCGGCAGGATGTACGGGCCGGCTCCCGGCCTCGTTCGTGACATCGTTCGTGGCGCCGGTCGTACCGGGCCCGTCCGGCGTGTCCGGGGCCTCCGGCGTGTCCGGGGCCTTGGCAGCGGCCGGGGCGACGGGCGCCGTGGTGACCAGAGCGGCCGACAGGTCGCCCAGTTCCTCGGGGAGCCTCGCGGACTCGCTGCGGCCCAGGCCCGCCATCTCCACGACCGTGACGCCGTCGGCGCCCCGGACCGCCCGCACCCACACGCGGCGGCGCTGGATGAACAGCGAGCCGGCGAGACCCGCGATGGCGGCGACGGCCCCGCCGAGCGCCCAGCCGTTGCCGGGCTGCTGCGAGATCTGGAAGCTGGCCCACTCCTCGACGCCGTCGAAGGTGATGGATCCGGCGCCGTCGGGCAGGTCCAGCTTCTCGCCCGGCATCATCATCTTCTTGAGGAGCTCGCCGTCCTCGCCCTTGAACTCCTTCATCTTGGACGTGTCGAGCTGGTAGACGTTCTGCGCCAGCCCGGAGTCGACGCCGAGGGAGCCCTGGTAGGCGCTGAGCGCCAGGACGGGGAAGTCCAGGGCGGGGAACTGCGAGAACATCTGGCCCTTGCCCTCGCCGGCGAAGGTCGGCACGAAGAAGGCCTTGAAGCCCAGCTGGGTCTTCTTGCCGTTCTTGTCCTTGTAGCCGTCCATCACCTTGATGGCGCCGGACGAGGTGATGTTGTTGTCGATCGGCAGCAGCGGGACCGCGGACCGGGAGACGACCTTCCCCTTGCCGTCCCGGACGGTGACGACGGGGGCGTAGCCGTGGGCGATCAGATAGATCTTGGTGCCGTCCACGGTGAGCGGCTCGTTGACCTTGATGACGTCCTTGCGCTCCGCGCCGTCGGCCCCCTCGGTGTACGTCACCCGGGCCTCGAAGGTCCGCGGGGTGCCGCGCTGCGGGCCGCTCTTCTCGTACGTACCGACGAACTCGTCGAGCACGAAGCTGAACGGGGCCAGCGAGTCGGAGTCGTGGAGCGAGCCGGACTTGAAGTCGTCGTACTGGGTGAGCGTGTTGGAGAAGCCGTCGCCCTCGACGATCAGCTTGCCGCCCTCCGACTTGAAGAGCTGCCCGGAGGCGAAGGCCACCAGCATCACGATCAGGGCGATGTGGAAGACCAGGTTCCCGGCCTCGCGGAGGTAGCCCTTCTCGGCGGCGACCGCGTCGCCCACCACGTGCGCCCGGAAGCGCCGCTTACGCAGGAGGGCGAGGGCCGCTTCACGGGCCGCCTCGGGCTCGGCCTCCGTGCGCCAGGTGGTGTACGCGGGCAGCCGGGTCAGCCGCTTCGGGGCGCCCGGCGGGCGGCTGCGCAGCTGGCCCACGAACTGACCGGTGCGCGGCACGATGCAGCCGATGAGCGAGACGAACAGCAGGATGTAGATCGCGGAGAACCACACCGAGCTGTAGACGTCGAAGAGCTGGAGCTTCTCGTAGATCGGGGTGAGGGTGGTGTGCTGGTCCTTGAAGTCCTGCACCTTCATGTCGTCGACGCTGGTCTGCGGGATCAGCGACCCCGGGATGGCCCCGAGGGAGAGCAGGAAGAGCAGGATCAGCGCCACCCGCATCGAGGTGAGCTGACGCCAGAACCAGCGCGCCCAGCCGATCACGCTCATCGCGGGTACGCCGGCCCCGGTGTCGGGGCGCTCCTCGCGGGGCGCGGTGGAGAGCTGTTCGCCCGCCGCGCCGTGGGCGGAGCCCTGGTCGCGCTCGTCCTCGCGCTGCCGCGTCTCTGTGCCGTTCGACTTGCTCATGAACTCAGATCCCTACAACGAAGCCGCTGGACCAGCTCTGCATGTGCTGCATGAGCGTGGCCCACACACCGGTCAGCAGCAGGATTCCGGTCACGATCATCATGCCGCCGCCGATCCGCATCACCCATGCGTAGTGGCGCTTGACCCAGCCGAACGCGCCGAGCGCCTTGCGGAAGGCGACCGCGGCGAGGATGAACGGGACACCGAGACCGAGACAGTACGCGACGGTCAGTATCGCGCCGCGTCCGGCGGTGGCGCTGTCGGTCGAGAGCGCCAGTACGGAGGCGAGGGTCGGGCCGATGCACGGCGTCCAGCCGATCCCGAAGAGCGCGCCGAGCAGCGGCGCGCCGGCCAGTCCGGCCACCGGCCGCTTGTGGATGCGGAACTCGCGCATCGTCACCCCCGGCAGGAGCCCCATGAAGAAGACGCCCATGAGGATCATCAGCACGCCGAGGACCTTGTTGAGCACCTCGGAGTGTGCCTGGAGCTCTTGGCCGAAGTAGCCGAAGAGCGCGCCGGTGGAGGCGAACACCACGGTGAAGCCGAGGACGAACAGCGAGGCGCCCGCCACCACCCGGCCTCGGCGTGCCTCGGCGAGGTCCGTGCCGCTGACCCCGGTGACGTAACTCAGATAGCCGGGTACGAGCGGCAGGACGCAGGGCGAGAAGAAGGAGACGAGACCGGCCAGCAGGGCGAGCGGCAGAGCGACCAGCAGCGCCCCGGTCAGGACGGTGTCGTTGTACGCGGCCAGCGTGACGGTGTCGCTGTACGCGGCGAGCGCGACGGTCTCGTGGGGGGCGGCGAGCGGGATCACTGGATCACTTCTCCGCGATGACCGGGTCGATCATCTCGCGCAACTCGTCCGCGTCGAGCCCCCGGAGTGTGCGGGCGGCGATCTTCCCGTCCCGGTCGAGGACCACGGTGGACGGGATGGCCTGCGGGTTCAGGGTGCCTTTGGGGAAGCGGAGGATGAGCTTGCCGATCGGGTCGTAGAAGCTGGGGTACTCGACCCCGTAGTCCTTCTCGAAGTTGATCGCCTTGTCCCGCTCGGGGTCCCGGGTGTTGATGCCGATGAACTGGACGCCCTGGGCCTTCGTCTCCTCGGAGACCTGCGCGAAGTACTTCGCCTCCAGCCGGCAGGGGCCGCACCAGGAGCCCCAGACGTTGAGCACGACGACCTTGCCCTTGTAGTCGGCGACGTCGAGCGGCTTGCCGTCCAGACCCTCGCCGTCGAGCTTCGGCGCCGCCACCCGGTCCGCCTTCGCGACGGTGGAGATGCCCCCGCTGCCGGTGATGAAGTTGGTGTTGCCGCCGCCTCCGGCCTTGTTGCCGTCGCCGCACGCGGACAGCGTCAGGGCACCGGCCACAGCGGTGGCGGCGAGCAGGGTGAAGCGGCGTCGGGACGCGCGGCCAAAGCTCATGTGAAAAGTTTCGCATGGCGGATTCCGGGCTCCCCCGCGCCCCCCTCAGTGCCCGTAAAGCCCCTTGTCAAGCCTGTTTAAAGAAGGAGTTCCAGCCGTCGGCGGGCGCCTGTCCGACGTCCAGCGTCCGGAGCTTGGCGAGCACGGCGGGATCCTGGACATCGAGCCAGTCGACGTACTGCCGGAACGAGACGAGACGCACGTCGTCCTTGTCCGACACCTTCTTGATCACTTCTTCCACGGCGTCCATGTAGATGCCGCCGTTCCACTCCTCGAAGTGGTTGCCGATGTAGAACGGCGCGCGATTCGACTCGTACGCCCGCTGGAAACCGGCGAGATACGCCCCGGTCGCCTGGGTCCGCCAGCCCGGATAACGCGAGGGCATGCCCTTCGTCGAATTCTTCGACTGATTGGCGAGGATGTTGTAGTCCATCGAGAGCACCTCGAAGGAGTGCCCGGGGAACGGCATCGCCTGCAACGGCAGATCCCAGACGCCGCCGCGCTTCACGGGCCAGGTCTGGCGGCCGCCCGGCGAGCTGGCGTCGTAGCGCCAGCCCAGTTTGCGCGCGGTCGGCAGGAGATTGTCCTGGCCGAGCAGGCAGGGCGTGCGTCCGCCGATCAGTTCCTTGCGGTAGTCGAACGGGAGCGGATCCTCGTTCTCCCAGCCGGTGTTCGTCCGCCATTCCGTGACGAAGGACACAGCCTGATTGATCTCGCTGTGCCATTGGGCTGGCGTCCAGTGTTCGACGGATCCGGAACCACCGCAGAAATGCCCGTTGAAGTGGGTGCCGATCTCATGGCCGTCCAGCCACGCCTGGCGCACGTATTTCAGGGTGTCCCTGACGTGATCGTCGGTGAGATAGCCGATGTCGGAGGCGCCACGGGGGTTGTTCGGCGGACGGTAGAGGGATTTCTTCGACTCGGGCAGCACGTAGATGCCGGAGAGGAAGAACGTCATGGCCGCGTCGTGCTCCTTGGCCAGTTCGAGAAAGCGCGGGAAGAGCCCGTTGCCGACCTCGCCCGCGCCGTCCCAGGAAAAGATCACGAACTGCGGCGGCTTCTGGCCGGGTTCGAGCGGGACGGGCGCCTGCGGCTGGTTGGGCTGTTTGCCGGTGTCGGCGGTCGAGCCGTCACCGATCAGCCGGACCTTGTTCTTCGGCACGCCGTTTCCGCTGCCGTTGCCGTTGCCGCTGGTGCCCGCGTCGCCTGCGCCGCCCCGGCCGGGACCTCCGTCGCCGGAGGAGCCCGAGGCGCCACAGCCGGCGAGGCCGATCGCGGCTGCGGCGCCGAGCCCCGCCCCGAGCAGGCCCCTTCGATTGATCTCGCGCATACCGTCCCCATCTGCGGTCGTTTTATCTCAAGTCCATACAAACTGCTGAAGGGTTAGATGGGGCGCGTAACACGTCGGTTCCGTGCATTTGGGGACTTTCTTTACGCTTTACCTCGCAGCTCGACCGACGGTCCGCCCGGTCCGGGCGCGACACGTCCGTACGACGCTCGCACGCGCTTACGGGCAGCCCTGACGGGGGACGCGGGAGTGGCCCTCCGCAGTTCTGCCGTCGGCCGACGGGTCACCGACCGCTTTCGGGGCCGATGCGTCGGCGCCGACGGTCGGCGTCGACGGATCGGCTTCCCTGGATCGTCGAACTCATGCGCGGGCGCGGGCGCGGGGACAGCCCGTCGGCCGGCCTAGGTGCTGGTCGAGCGGAAGGTCTCCACCAGGGCGTCGGCCAGGAGACCCTGCCAGCAGGCGTGGTCGCGGCCGCCGTTGTGAACGGTGCGGACGACCCGGTGCCCCCGGACGCGCAGCGCCGGGACGAGAGCCTCTCCGTGCTCGGCCCAAGCGGCCCCGTCGTGCAGGCCGAGGGCGAGGTGGAC
The DNA here is from genome assembly GCF_000377965.1 of Streptomyces sp. CNB091. Classification (NCBI taxonomy): domain Bacteria; kingdom Bacillati; phylum Actinomycetota; class Actinomycetes; order Kitasatosporales; family Streptomycetaceae; genus Streptomyces; species Streptomyces sp. CNB091. The sequence goes on along the minus strand of NZ_KB899016.1, from coordinate 49,862 downwards.
GACGGGGCCGGGAATCCGGTCCCCACCGACCGTGGTCCGGTCCCCGTCGGCCGTCCGGCCCCCGCCGGCCGTGGTCCGATCCCCGCCGTCGGGCATCCGGTCCCCCTCGCCCGGGGTCCCTTCCTCGCCGTCGGGCCGCCCGTCCGGCGAGGGTGACTGGACGAGGACCCGGCCGAAGCGTTCGGGCCGGGTGAGGGCGGCGTACAGCGCCGTCGTCCCGCCGGGCCCCTGGCCGGAGACGGCGGTCCGGTCCGCGTCGGCGGTCAACGGCCACCGGGCGCGCGCCCAGGGCAGCAGTTCGTCGGCGAGGAAGGCGGCGTAGGCCTCCCGCCCGCCCGGGTCGCGCCGCAGGGACCCGGCGGCCTCGCCGTCCTCGGCACCCTCGGTGCCCTCGCCGTCCGGGGAGAGCACGACGAGCGGCGGCAGGGCCCCGTCGGCGATCAGCGCGTCCAGCGTGTCCTGGAAGCCGAGCCGCCCGAACCACATGTCCCCGTCGCAGAGCACGAGCACCGGCAGCGGCCCCGGCACAGGCACAGGCACAGGCACAGGCACAGGCCGACCGTCTCCGGGGCGGTCCGCCCCCTCCGGCGGAAGGTACGTCCAGACCTCGCGCCCCTCGCCGGGCGACCGGCCCGCGAGGGTGTGCCGCTCGACGGCGCCGCGCCGAACGTCGGCCCGCCGGCCCGCCCAGGGCTGGGGCGGGGCCTCCGGCAGGGCGAACACCGAACTCTCCACCGCCCGCCGGCGGGCCGGCAGCCGGCACGGGTTGAGGGGGTCCGCCCCACCGTGCGCCGTCAGCGCCGCCAGCCGCCGCTGGAGCAGGGCGGGATCGACGGGCGCGGGGCCCGGGGAGATGTCGGCGACCAGCCGGTAGGACCCTCGGTGGTCGGCGCGCAGCCGGTAGCCGAGGTACCAGACGTCGGTGCCCGGGAGGTGGTGGAGGAGTGTGCCGGCCCGCCGGTCGGGGTCGCCGATGCCGGTCGCCATCAGGAGGACCTGGCGGGTCGCGCGGTGGCCCCGCCAGAGGAAGGTGACGGCGCGATGGCCGGGGGCGTCGTCGAGCGCTTCGACGAGCGGGGTGCCGGTACGGGCCGCCTCCTCCCAGAACGCCTCGGTCAGGGCGTCCCGGGCGGCGGCGTCCCGGGCGGCTTCGAGCTGCCGGGCGAGCCGGGCCACCCGGGAGCCGGTGACCGGCCGGGGAGCGGCGTCCGCCGCACGGGCCGCGTCACTCATCGGCCGACCTCACCGGGGTGGCCCGCCCGGCCGGTCTCCGGTCGGACGTGGTCGCGGTCGTGGTCGCGGTCGTGGTCGTGGTCGTGGTCGTGGGGGCAGTGCGGATCATCGTTCCACCGTTCCGTCGCAGGCGTCGGTGACCACGACGAGCCCCACGGGAACCAGCGGGGCCCGACGGGCCGTGGGCCCGCCCTCCTGGAGTCAAGTTAGCTTAGCCTAAGCTAACTTTTTGTTGACGGTGTGTAAGACAGGTGGCGCGGAAAAAGGGACGGGACCGCCCGCCGCGATGCGCGGCAGCCGGTCCCGTACGTCCCATAGATCCCGTGGAGCCCGTACATCCCGTACATCCCGTAGAACCCGTCCCGTGGCGTCGGACTACGCGCCGAACGCCTTGGACTGGCCCTTCGCGGCCTTCCCCCTCACCGGCTTGGCCCCGGCCAGCAGGTGCACGGGCACCAGGTCGCGGGCCGGCTCCGAGTAGCCGACCGAGACGATCCGGTCGCCCCGGTAGGTGAAGCTCGTCAGCGAGGCCAGCGTGCACTGCCGCTTGCGCGGGTCGTGCCACAGACGGCGGCGCTCGACGAAGGAGCGCAGGATCCAGATCGGCAGCTGGTGGCTGACGCAGACCGCCTCGTGGCCGCGCGCCGCGTCCCGGGCGGCGTCGAGCGCACCCATCATCCGGACGACCTGCTCGATGTACGGCTCGCCCCAGGACGGCTTGAACGGATTGGTGAGGTGCTTCCAGTTGTCCGGCTTGCGCAGCGCGCCGTCGCCGACGCCGAAGGTCTTGCCCTCGAAGACGTTGGCCGCCTCGATCAGCCGGGCGTCGGTGGCGAGGTCCAGGCCGTGCGCCTTGGCGACGGGGGCGGCCGTCTCCTGGGCGCGCTCCAGCGGGGAGGCCACGACATGGGTGATGTCGCGCTTCTCCAGGTGGCCGGCGACCCGGTCGGCCATCTTCCGGCCCAGGTCGGAGAGGTGGTAGCCGGGGCGGCGCCCGTAGAGCACGCCGTCCGGGTTGTGCACCTCGCCGTGCCGGACCACGTGCACCACGGTCAGCTGCTCGTCGCGGCCGACGCTCTCGCGGTCCGTGCTCATCTCGCTCATGCGGTGGCCTCCACCGCGGCACGGGCGGCGGCGGGCAGGGCGGCGGCGATGCGCTCGACCGCCCGCTCGTCGTGGGCCGTGGAGACGAACCAGGACTCGAACGCCGAGGGCGGCAGGTAGACGCCCTGCTCCAGCATCGCGTGGAAGAACGCGGTGAAGCGGAAGACGTCCTGCTTCTTGGCGTCGTCGTAGTCCCGGACGGGCTCGTCCGTGAAGAAGACGGAGAACATGTTGCTCGCGGCGGACACGGTGTGCGCGACGCCCTCCTTGGTGAGCGCGTCGCCCACCAGGGAGCGCAGCTCTGCGGAGACCGCGTCGATCTTCGCGTACGCCGCGTCGTCCAGCAGCCGCAGCTGGGCGAGGCCGGCGGCGGTGGCGACCGGGTTCCCGGAGAGGGTGCCCGCCTGGTAGACCGGGCCGGCCGGGGCCAGGTGCGCCATCACGTCGCCGCGACCGCCGAAGGCCGCCGCGGGGAAGCCGCCGCCCATCACCTTGCCGAAGGTCATCAGGTCGGGCCGGACACCGTCGACGCCGTACCAGCCGGCCTTCGACGTACGGAAGCCCGTCATGACCTCGTCGGAGATGTACAGCGCGCCGTTGGCCGCGCACAGCTCCTTGAGGCCGGCGTTGAAGCCGTCCGCCGGCGGGACGACGCCCATGTTGCCGGGCGAGGCCTCGGTGATCACGCAGGCGATCTCACCCGGGTGCGCGGCGAAGGCGGCGCGCACCGCGTCCAGGTCGTTGTACGGCAGCACGACGGTGTCCCCCGCCGTGGCGCCCGTGACTCCCGGGGTGTCGGGCAGCCCGAAGGTGGCCACGCCCGACCCGGCGGCGGCCAGCAGCGCGTCCACGTGCCCGTGGTAGCAGCCGGCGAACTTCACGACCTTGGCCCGACCCGTGAAACCGCGGGCCAGCCGGATCGCCGACATGGTCGCCTCGGTGCCGGAGGAGACCAGGCGCACCTGCTCGACGGGCTCGATCCGCGCCACGATCTCCTCGGCGAGCGCGACCTCGCCCTCACCCGGCGTACCGAAGGAGGTACCCCGGGAGACCGCCTCCTGGACGGCGGCGATGACCTCGGGGTGAGAGTGGCCGAGAATCATCGGCCCCCACGAGCACACGAGGTCGACGTACTCGCGGCCGTCGGCGTCGGTGAGGTACGGACCGGTGCCGGACACCATGAACCGGGGCGTACCGCCCACGGCCCGGAAGGCACGCACGGGAGAGTTCACGCCGCCGGGCGTCACGACGGACGCCCGGTCGAACAGCGACTGCGAAACTGGGGCTTCGTATGAATACGCCACTTTGGTCCTGATCTGCGATTCGGGTATCGGGAGGCCGGGCCGGGAAATCCCTAAGAATCTCGGCCACCGGTGAGCAGGGAGCGCACTCCCCTCGTATCACGAAAGAGCGTCAGTCCCCTCGCGTCTGCGAAACTGGGCCGACATAGGGAAAGCTCACACATGCCATGGTGTCAGAGGCGCGCACGGTCTTCGCGGACAGGTGTTTCACCGCACGCCCGCGGGGGAGGTCACTGACACGATGATCGGGTTGCGCGGCGGGGGCTGTGTCTCCTAAGAAGTAGTCGGGTGGATGAGATATGCATCGCGGTGGCGGAGTGGGCGAGGGGACCGACGACCTGGGGCCCGAGCCTGCCCGGCGAGGGCGGCACCGGCGCAGGGCCGAGCGCGCCCAGAGCAGGGGCGCGGACAGCACGCCGCCCCCCGGGACCAGGAGCGGGGGCGGGATGGGGGTGACATACAAGTACTTCGGCGCCCCGGACGGGGCCACCGCCGCACGCGTGCCCATCTCGATGCGCCCGGAGGAGCTCGGCGGTGACGAGCTCGGCATGGGCGGCATGTTCACCAAGATCAAGCCGGAGACCGTGGCCGCCATGGTCCTGACCGGGATCCAGGGCATACCCCTGCACAAGGTCCCCCCGCTCGAACTGGTCGTCCTCCACCCCGACTACGCCGTGGTCAAGCTGCCGATGACCGTCGTCGACCCGCTGCGCGGCGTCGGCGAGGAGTCGGTCGGCGCGGCGGCCTTCATCTGGTCCACGGTCCCCGACCGCGGCGGCCCGCGCGACGCCTTCAACGTCTACCAGCTGCTCCACGAGTGGCAGGACTTCTCCCACCGGCTGCACGACGCGGGGCATCAGGCGTACTGCCTGGTCTGGCCCTGATCCGGGGACGGGCGAAGGCCGAACGGAGTTCGAGCGGAGTTCGAGCGGAGTTCGAGCGGAGTTCGAGCGGAGTTCGAGCGGCCTCGTGCTCCGGTAGCCGGCTCGCGCGCGGCATACCCGGAGCCGCTCGCACGCGGCGGAGCGGTGCGGCGACGACCGACGGTCGACGGTCAGTTCGAGCCAAATATCGTGAGGATTTGGCCGACAGTCGGTCTTCAGCCGACCCACCGGGCACGCCGATGCACAGGACACCCGACCATCTGGAGGTCCGCCGTGGGCGACGTTCTGCTGGCCCTGTCCATCCCCGTGCTCGTCTTCGGCGGCGGCATCTACGCGGCCTGCGACTGCTGGTGGCGCCGTAGGCATCCGGCGCCACCGTCCCCTTACACCCATCGGGCGGCCCGGCTCGCGGAACAGGAGATGCTGCTCCTGGCCGAGGAGATCGTCGACGACGCGCACGCCGCGCTCGGCCCCCTCTACGACGCCCCGGGCCGCGCCGGACCGCCCCTGGGCAGCCTCAGCCCCCGGCCGTCCCGGGCGCCGCGGGGAGACGCCACGCCTGATCGCGCCCCGTCACCGCCAGCAGCCGCTCGAAGGCCGTAGCCCCCTCCCCCACCGGGAACGGCTCACCGAAGACCTTCATCTCCCGGGCCTGCGGAGCCATCGCCGCCAGCCCCGGCCCCAGTTCGTCGAGCACGCGCTCCTCCGGCACGAAGTCCGCGCCCGTCGCCCGCGCCAGGTCCCAGGCGTGCACGGTCAGATCGCCGAGCACCATGAGCCCCACCGTCCGGGCCGGCAGCCCCATCTGCCCGGTCGTGCCCTCCTCGACGCCCGGCACGCTCCACGCCTCCACCAGCCGGGCGGTCTCGGCACCGAACCTGCCCCGCCAGTCGCCCGCCACGAACTCCGGCTCCTGGCCGAAATCCACCTCCTCGCGGGCCGCGAGGGCCTGGAAGTTCACGACCACCAGGAACAGGTGGTTCACCAGCGCCCGTACGTCGTACTCGGCACAGGGCGTACCACCGCCCAGCTGCCCGTCGTCGATCCCCCGCACGACGGGCAGGGCCCGGTCCGCGGCGGCTTCCAGCAGTTCACCGATCGTCTGTGTCATGCCTTCACCCTCCGCCCGCGCACCGCACGGCGTCTTGAAGAAACACGACAGGTGTTCCGAGGGCACGGGACCACGGCCTTCCGTCCGGCTCGGACCGGACCGGACCGGACCGGCTCGGACCGGCCCCCGCGAGCCTGGCCCGATCCAGACGAAGGGCCCTAAAATCGGGTCATGGCCGCCGGACCTCGCCGCGACACCCGGGGCATCGTCGACGCCCCGGACCTGTTCGCGCACGTGCGCTTCCGCCGCCGCGAGCCCGCCGCCGGGCTGCGCCCGTATCTGGAGCACTACTGGCTGATCGACTGGGACCTCACCGAGCCGTACGCCGCCCATGTGGTCCCGCACCCGTCGGTGAACCTGGTCTTCCAGCGGTACGAGACGGGGGACGGCCCTCGGGAGCGGTCCGGGTACGTCGAGGTCGCGGGCGTCGATCCCGGGCTCTTCGCCCGGAAACTGGCCGGGCGCGGGCGGGTCTGCGGGGTGCAGTTCCGGCCCGGCGGGTTCCGCCCGTTCGCACCCGGACGCCCGGTGTCCACGTGGACCGGGCTGCGGTCCGACGCCGCCGGGACGCTGCGGCTGCCGCCCCCCGTCCGGGGCGTCCTGGACCCGGACGACGAGGACGCGCGGGTCACGGCGCTGGACGCCTTCCTGCTGGCCCTGGAGCCCCGCCCCGATCCGCGGGCGACGCTGGCGATGGCCGTCGTCGACCGGGTGCGCGCGGACCGCACGGTGCTCCGGGCCGACCGGCTCGCCCGGGACGCCGGGCTCTCCGCCCGCTCCCTGCAACGGCTCTTCTCCGCGTACGTCGGCGTCGGCCCCAAGTGGGTCATCCTCCGCTACCGCGTCCACGAGGCGCTGGAGCGCGCCGGATCCGACCCGGCCGTCGACTGGGCGCGGCTCGCGGCGGACCTGGGCTACTGCGACCAGGCCCATCTGGTGCGGGACTTCACCGCGACGGTGGGCGTGCCCCCGACGGCGTTCGCCCCGCGTTGACGGCAGTCGGGCCCCCACGGCGTTCGCCCCGCGTTGACGGGCAGTCGGGCCCTCGACGGCGTTCGCCCCGCGTTGACGGCGGCCGGGCGCGACTCCGCACACGCATCTACCCGCGCACCCGCACGCCGGTCCGGCCCCCGCACGCCCCGCCAAATCCCTGGCAGCCCGTCCCGTCCCGGTGGCATCCTGACCGGGTGAACGGACCCGAGATCACCCTCGAAGTAGCCCCTGAGCTGCGACTCTTCGTCTCGCACGACCGTCGCGGCGGGCCCACGCCCCTCGTCACGGACGGCTCCTCGACCCTCGGCCATGTCATCGAGTCCCTCGGCGTGCCGCTCACCGAGGCCGGAACACTGCTGGTGAACGGCTCCCCGGTGGCCCGCTCGCATGTGCCCGGCCCCGGCGAGCACGTGGACGTACGCGCCGTGGAACGCCCCCAGCGGGTCCCCGGCGCTCCCCTGCGCTTCCTCCTCGACGTCCATCTCGGGACGCTGGCCCGCCGCCTGCGGCTCCTGGGCGTCGACGCGGCGTACGAGAGCGAGGACATCGGCGACCCCGCCCTGGCCGCCCTCTCCGCACGGGAGCGGCGCGTCCTGCTCTCCCGGGACCGCGGGCTGCTGCGCCGCCGCGAGATCTGGTCGGGGGCGTACGTCTACAGCGACCGCCCCCCGGAGCAGCTCCGCGACGTCCTCGGCCGGTTCGCCCCGGCCCTGGCCCCGTGGACCCGCTGCACCGCGTGCAACGGCACCCTGGCCGGGGCCGCGAAGGACACCGTGAGCGGACTCCTCGAACACGGCACCCAGGAGGCGTACGACGTGTTCGCCCAGTGCACGGGGTGCTCCCGGGTGTACTGGCGCGGCGCCCATCACGGCCACCTGGAGACGATCGTGTCCGAGGCGATAGCCGAATTCGGGGCCGCGCCGGCCTGAGGGCCGCGGTTCGGGCCATGGCGGGGTCGAGCCGCAGATCCGGCGCGGTCCCGGTAGGTCGAGCCGCAGATCCGGCGCCGGTCCGGCGCGGCTCCCGGTAGGTCCGGCGCGGGCCCCCGTCGATCGAGCCGCAGATCCGGCGCGGTCCGGCGCGGTCCCCGGTCGTGGTCTCCCGCGGGCGGGGCGCCCCGCGCCGCCTGCCTATCCTTCTCCCCGTACCCGATCAGCAGTCCGAGGAGATCGCCATGGCCGCCACCCCCATCGCCGTCATCACCGGCGCGAGCAGCGGCATCGGCGCCGCGACCGCCCGTACGCTGGCCGCCGCCGGCTTCCGGGTCGTGCTGACCGCCCGCCGCAAGGACCGCATCGAGGCACTGGCCGCCGAGATCACCGAAGCCGGTCACCAGGCGACGGCCTACCCCCTGGACGTCACCGACCGCGCGGCCGTCGACGAGTTCGCCACCGCGTTCCGCTCCCTCGCCGTCCTCGTCAACAACGCGGGCGGGGCGCTCGGGGCCGACCCCGTCGCGACCGGCGATCCCGCCGACTGGCGGCAGATGTACGAGACCAACGTGATCGGCACCCTCAACGTCACCCAGGCCCTGCTGCCCGCCCTCACCGCGAGCGGCGACGGCACGATCGTGATCCTCTCCTCCACCGCGGCGCTCTCCGCGTACGAGGGCGGCGGCGGCTACGTGGCGGCCAAGCACGGCGAACACGTCCTGGCCGAGACCCTGCGGCTGGAGATCGTCGGTACCCCGGTCCGCGTCATCGAGGTGGCCCCCGGCATGGTCAGGACCGAGGAGTTCGCCACCACCCGTTTCCGCGGCGACACCGAGAAGGCCGCCAAGGTCTACGCGGGCGTCGACGCCCCGTTGACCGCCGAGGATGTGGCCGACACGATCGGCTGGGCCGTCACCCGCCCCAGCCACGTCAACATCGACCTCCTGGTGGTCCGCCCCCGCGCCCAGGCCTCCAACACGAAGGTCCACCGCACCGGTTGAGCCCGGCTCACCCCCTCACCTCAGCCCTTGATGCAAATGACCTGCTTGAGCTTCGCGACGACCTCGACCAGATCCCGCTGCTGCTCCATGACCTGCTCGATGGGCTTGTACGCGGCCGGGATCTCGTCGAGAACGCCGGAGTCCTTGCGGCACTCCACACCGCGCGTCTGCTCCTCCAGGTCACGCACCGTGAAGCGACGCTTGGCCGCGTTCCGGCTCATCCGTCGACCGGCTCCGTGGGAGGCCGAGTTGAACGCCTTCTCGTTGCCGAGACCCTTCACGATGTACGAACTGGTGCCCATCGAGCCGGGAATGATCCCGTACTCCCCGGAGCCGGCGCGGATCGCTCCCTTGCGGGTGACCAGCAGGTCCGCTCCGTCGTACCGCTCCTCCGCCACGTAGTTGTGGTGGCAGGAGATCTCCTGCTCGAAGACCGGCTTCGCCTTCTTGAACTCCTTGCGGACCACGTCCTTGAAGAGCGCCATCATGATCGCGCGGTTGTACTTGGCGTACTCCTGCGCCCAGTACAGATCGTTCCGGTAGGCGGCCATCTGCGGAGTCTCCGAGATGAAGACGGCCAGGTCCCGGTCGACAAGGCTCTGGTTGTGCGGAAGCTTCTGCGCGATGCCGATGTGGTGCTCGGCGAGTTCCTTGCCGATGTTGCGGGAGCCCGAGTGCAGCATCAGCCACACCGCACCCTCACTGTCGAGGCAGAACTCGATCATATGATTTCCCGAGCCAAGTGTTCCCATCTGCTTCGTGGCGCGTTCCTGGCGGAATTTGACCGCATCGGCGATCCCCCCGAACCGCCCCCAGAAGTCGTCCCATCCCGCCGTCGAGAACCCGTACAGCTTCCCCGGGTCCACCGCGTCACCGTGCATCCCCCGGCCGACCGGAATGGCCTGCTCGATCTTGGAGCGCAGCCGTGACAGGTCACCGGGAAGGTCGTTCGCGGTGAGGGACGTCTTGACGGCGGACATTCCGCAGCCGATGTCCACCCCGACCGCGGCCGGGCACACCGCGCCCTGCATCGCGATCACCGAGCCGACCGTCGCCCCCTTGCCGAAGTGGACGTCCGGCATGACGGCGAGACCTCTGATCCACGGCAGCGTGGAGACGTTGCGCAGCTGCTGCATCGCCCCGTCCTCGACCGACGCGGGGTCCGCCCACATCCGGATCGGGACCTTCGCTCCCGGCACCTCTACGTACGACATAACTCCTCGATTCCCCCGAAAAGACTGAAAGCGCAAAACCGGTACCAAGATCGGCAAACCTGTCGGCCGACCGGCATTCACAGCGGCGCGTGCGATACACATTGTGTCCATCGGCCGCCTTCGAGCGGCAACCCGTTTTCCGTACCGAAGGGAGCCTGGGACGGTGCGAGACATGGCGTACGTACCCGGCGTCGCGCTTCTGGCAGCGCTCGTCGTCGGCTGCAGCGCCGGCTCCGACAGCAACGCGAACGGCGCCGACAGCAAGGCGGGCAGCCCGACGGTCACCCCCGCGCCCCCGGGCAAGTACGAGACCCTGCCCGCCCCCTGCCGTGCCGTGCCGCGCGGCATGCTCAAGGACCTGCTGCCCGGCGCCGCGGAACTGCCCGGGGACCAGCAGGAGAAGGTGTTCCGGGGGTCGGCGTCCGTCACCTACGACACCGACCGCAAGGTCGGCTGCAGCTGGAAGTCCGACGCGCCGAACGCCAGCCGGAGCCTCTCCATCGACTTCGAGCGGGTCGTCTCCTACGACCCCGCGGTCAGCGACGACGACCGCGCCGACACGGTGTACGCGAAGAAGGAGAAGGCCGCCGGCCTGTCGTCGTCGGCGACCCCCGGGCCGGACGCGGAGAAGAACAGCGGGGCTCCGGGCGAGCAGGGGAAGGACAAGGGCAAGGGCGCCGACACGGACAAGCCGGAGGGCGCGGCGACGGACGCCACGGCCTCGGCGGACGGATCGGCGGACGGATCGGCGGACGGTGCGGCAGACCCCTCGCCCTCCTCCTCGCCCTCCGGAGGCGACGGCGGGGGCGACAACGGCAGCACCGGCACCGGCACCGAGGAGGCCCTCCCCTCGCGCGTCCTCGACAACCTCGGGGATGCCGCATTTCTGCACGATCTGCCCACTCGGGCAGGTTCCACCGCACAGCACCGCACGGTGAGCGTGGTATTCCGCACATCGAACGTGGTCGTGACCGTCCGGTACGCCGAGCAGCCGGCCCTCGTCACCCAGGTGTCCGACAGCAGGGAACTCCAGGAGAAGGCCCAGGCACTGGCCCGGAAGCTGGCCGAGACGCTCAGCGAATAGACCCCCGCCCGACGGGCCCCCACCGGCCGGATTCCGCTCTCCGGGGGCCCTCGACGGCGGCACGGGCCGACCGCCGGCCGTCGTACCGTGGCTGTCCGGAAGACGTACCGCCCCGCTACCGAGCCCACCCGTACACCGCACGAACCGAGACCTCCAGCACCGAGAGCTCCGTGCCATCCGAGTGAAGGAACCATGCACCGATCAGCCCCGCGCCTGTCCCGCATCCTCGCCTGCGCCGCCGTTCCGGTGATGCTCGTAGCCGTCGGCTGCTCGTCGGACTCCGACTCCGACGGCAAGAAGAACGCGGGCTCCTCGTCGTCCGGCACCCCCAGCGCCAAGCCCACGGAGCCCACCGTCGAAGCGGCGAGGTTCGACGACCTGCCCGACCCGTGCACTGCGGTCGCCAAGAAGACGATCAAGGACCTGGTGCCCGAGGCCAAGAAGGAGAACGGCACGGCCGGCCGGTCCAACGACCTGGCGGCCCGCAGCAGTTGCTCCTGGAACGGCCTGGACGACAAGGGCGTCGACGGCTCGCAGTACCGCTGGCTGGACGTCGGCTTCACCCGCTTCGACTCGGACCAGTCGCTGGGCAGCGGCGCCAAGCGCGCCACCGCCGAGTACACGAAGCAGGTCACCAAGGCGAAGGCCTCGGAGGGCGCCGAGAAGGTCGCCGCCGAGCCCACCCCGGGCATCGGCGAGGAGGCCACGACCGTCACCTACGGCCTCAGCAAGACGGACGAGGACTTCGCGTACGCCACCGTCGTGGCGCGCACGGGCAATGTCGTCGTCACCCTGACGTACAACGGCGCGGGTTACGCGGGTGCGAAGACGCCCTCGTCCGCGAGCATCGTCAAGGGCGCCCATAACGCGGCGAAGGAAGCGGTCGCCGCCGTCGCCGACACCGAGGACGCCAAGGTCACTCCCCCGGTGAAGGGCGGCTCCGACGACAGCAAGAAGGACGTCAAGAAGGACACGGCCAAGGGCAGCGGCACCGACAGCGACAGCGACAGCGACAGCCCCAAGTCGAAGACCAAGCCGAAGACGAAGACGAACTGACGGCTTCCCGCGCGCTTTCCCGAGAACCGGCCCTCCCCGAGGGCCGGTTCTCGCCATTCGGGCGAGCCCCGCCCGAAGCCCCGCCCGAAGCTCCGCCCGAAACCTCACCCGAAATGCCCGCCGAGGCAGCGCCGAAGCCCGCACGGAAGCTCCCGCCGGGCCCGGGAACAGCCCCACAACTCCTCCCCCGCGTAACGAAACTCGCACACATGTGCCAGGCTGTCCCCTCGCCGGGCGTCTGGAGCCTGGCCGAAAATCAATGCCGGGCGCACCGGCCGGATTCGGGTACAGAGGTCGGGGAGGTGATCGCGCGTGGCCGCGATGCAGCTGACACGCACGCACCGCATACTCATCGGGATCGTCGTCGCCGGTGCGGTGCTCATCGCCGCGATCGGTTTCGCGGGTTCCTACGCCGCCGTGCGCGAACTCGCGGAGGACAAGGGCTTCGGCGAGTTCGCGGTGGTCTTCCCCATCGGCATCGACGCGGGCATCTGCGTCCTGCTGGCCCTGGACCTCCTGCTGACCTGGATGCGGATCCCGTTCCCGCTGCTGCGCCAGACGGCGTGGCTGCTGACCGCCGCGACGATCGCGTTCAACGGCGCGGCCTCCTGGCCGGATCCGCTCGGCACCGCGATGCACGCGGTGATCCCGGTGCTGTTCGTCGTCTCCGTCGAGGCCGCCCGGCACGCGGTGGGCCGGATCGCGGACATCACGGCCGACAAGCACATGGAGGGTGTCCGGCTCACCCGCTGGCTGCTCTCGCCGATCCCGACGTTCAAGCTGTGGCGGCGGATGAAGCTGTGGGAGCTGCGCAGTTACGAACAGGTCATCAAGCTCGAACAGGACCGGCTGATCTACCAGGCCCGGCTCCAGGCCCGCTTCGGCCGCAACTGGCGGCGCAAGGCCCCGGTCGAGTCGATGATGCCGCTGCGCCTCGCGAAGTACGGCGTGCCGCTCGCCGAGACCGCCCCGGCCGGGCTCGCCGCCGCCGGCATCGAACCGGCCCTGCTGCCACCGGTCGAGGCGTCCCGCCCGAAGGCGGAGCTGCCGGAGCTGCCGTACGAGCCCCAGCGCGAGCCGGGGCAGGAGCAGGCACAGCAGCACCCGCAGCACCCGCAGCACCCGCAGCAACAACAGCAACAACAGCAACAGCGCCCGATGTCACTCGAGAAGCAGGCGCCCCAGCAGCACCAGCGGAGCCAACAGCAGACCCAGCAGACCCAGTACCTCCAGCAGGCCCCGCACCCCGAGCAGCAGGCCCCGCACCCCGAGCAGCAGGGCCTGCCCCAGCCCCAGGCCATGGAGCCCTCGCCGGTCCCGCCCACCCACGACAGCCCCTGGTTCGCCGCCCAGAAGCTTCCGGAGAGCACGCCGCACGCCAGCGCGTACGACCCGCAGCACGCCGAGGGCCTGGAGCCCACTCCGGCCGCTGTCCCCCTGGGTCCCGGCCGCACCCGGCCCCTCGGTGACGTCGGCACGATCGGCGCGGTCCCGCACCCCCGCCGTGACGACCTCGACGAAGACTTCCACGCGGCCCCGGAACCCGTACACCAGACGCAACAGACTCAACAGGCCCAGCAGCCCCAGCAGCAGCCCCAGCGAGTCCAGCAGGCCGCCGACGAGGAGCCGTCCGCCGTCCCCGAAGAGGCACCGCAGTTGGAGCCCTGGTCCCAGGAGGACGAGGACTTCGCCAACCGGGCGTTCGAGGAGTACACCGCGTTGACCGATCAGGAGGGCCAGTACCCGACCCTCGCGGCCCTCGACATCACCCTGGCCGACAAGCGCGACGTGCACCACCCGCGCTCCGCGGAGCTGCTCCAGGACCTCATGCCGAAGTTCAGGAACCTCTACACCCAGCGCACGCCGGCCGCCCGGAGCACCTGACGTACGGGCACGCGGCACGGCGAAGGGCCGCCGCCCGGGAGGGATTCCCGGCCGGCGGCCCCTGTCGTCCGTACCGCGGCGGCGCTACGCGCCCAGCAGCCTGCGCACCCGGTCCGCCCCCACCGCGAGCAGCAGCGTGGGCAGGCGGGGCCCCGTGTCGCGGCTGACGAGCAGCCGGTAGAGCAGCGCGAAGAAGGACCGCTGGGCGGCCTTCAGCTCGGGCGTCGGCTTGGCGTCCGGCTCCAGGCCCGCCAGCACCTTCGGCACGCCGTAGACGAGCGCGGTGAGCCCGTCCAGCGACCAGTGCGTGTCGAGCCCCTCCAGGAGGAGGCGCAGCGACTCGCGGCCCTGGTCGTCGAGCGAGCCGAGCAACTCCTTGTCGGGCTCGTCCCGGACGATGGTGCGGGCCTCGGCCGGGACCTGGGTGGTGATCCAGTTCTCGGCGCGGTCGAGGCGCGGGCGGGCCTCGTCCAGCGAGGTCAGCGGGTTGGCCGGGTCCAGCTCGCTGAGGATGCGCAGCGTCTGGTCCTCGGCGCCGGCGGTGATGTCGGCGACCGAGGCGAGCGTCCGGTACGGCAGCGGGTGCGGGGTGCTCGGGAGCTCCCCGGCCGCCGTGCGGACGGCACGGGAGTACGCGGCGGCGTCGGCGGGCAGCACCGTGCCGTCGGCGACCTTGCGGCCCAGCGCGTCCCACTCGTCGTACAGCCGCTGGATCTCCTGGTCGAAGGCGATCTTGAACGACTGGTTGGGCCTGCGGCGGGCGTAGAGCCAGCGCAGCAGCGGCGCTTCCATGATCTTCAGCGCGTCGGCCGGGGTGGGCACCCCGCCCTTGCTGGAGGACATCTTGGCCATGCCGGAGATGCCGACGAAGGCGTACATGGGCCCGATGGGCTGAACGCCGTCGAAGACCTCGCGGACGATCTGGCCGCCGACGACGAAGGAGGAGCCGGGTGAGGAGTGGTCGACGCCGCTGGGCTCGAAGATCACGCCCTCGTACGCCCAGCGCATCGGCCAGTCGACCTTCCAGACGAGCTTGCCGCGGTTGAACTCGTTGAGGCGGACCGTCTCGGCGAAGCCGCACGCCGAGCAGGTGTAGTTCAGCTCGGTGGTGTCGTCGTCGTAGGAGGTGACGACGGTGAGGTCCTTCTCGCAGTTGCCGCAGTAGGGCTTGTACGGGAAGTAGCCGGCGGTGTTGCCGCTGCCGTCGTCCTCGTCGGCGGCGCCGGAGCCCTCGGCGGCCTCCAGCTCGGCCTCGTCGACCTTCTTCTGCTGCTGCGGCTTCTTGCCGCCCTTGCCCTGAAGGCCGCCGGCCGGGTCCTTCTTCGTCCGGTAGCGGTCCAGTACGGCGTCGATGTCGGCGCGGTGCTTCATCGCGTGCAGGATCTGCTCGCGGTAGGTCCCGGCGGTGTACTGCTCCGTCTGGCTGATGCCGTCGTACTCGACGCCCAGCTCGTCCAGGGCCTGCGTCATGGCGGCCTTGAAGTGCTCGGCCCAGTTCGGGTACGCGGAGCCGGGCGGAGCGGGCACCGAGGTCAGCGGCTTGCCGATGTGCTCGCCCCAGGTCGCCGTGTCGACTCCGGGGATGCCCTCCGGGACCTTGCGGTAGCGGTCGTAGTCGTCCCAGGAGATCAGGTGGCGCACGGTGTGCCCGCGGCGGCGGACCTCGTCGGCGACCAGGTGCGGGGTCATGACCTCGCGGAGGTTGCCGAGGTGGATCGGGCCCGACGGGGACAGGCCGGAGGCGACGACGACCGGTTTGCCAGGCGCACGACGCTCCGATTCGGCGATGACATCGTCCGCGAAGCGGGAGACCCAGTCGGTCTCGGTGCTGGTCTGACTCTCGGCCACGGTCGGCACGTCCTTCTCTCGTCTGTCGTTTCCCGATGGGGTACGGACCATTCTCCCAGCTACACCCAGCAGCGCGAAAACGGCTTTACGCCCCGTGGGATACTGGAGAGATCCCTTGGACACCCAAGAGAACCCCTCGTACCCCCTACGGAAACGGCAGCCAGACATGGCCTCGGTCCCTTCCCTCGCTTCCACGCTCCAGCAGCAGCTGGCGGACGCCCTGACGGCAGCTCTGCCGGATGCCGGCGCCGCGGACCCGCTGCTGCGACGTAGCGACCGGGCCGACTTCCAGGCCAACGGCATCCTGGCGCTCGCCAAGAAGCTCAAGGGCAATCCGCGGGAGCTGGCCGCCCAGGTCACGGCCGCCCTCCCGGCGGGCGGGCTGATCAAGGACATCGAGGTGTCCGGGCCCGGCTTCCTCAACGTCACGCTCACCGACCGGGCGATCGTCGAGACGCTGGCCGCCCGGGCGGCGGACGGCGAGGGCCGGCTCGGCGTGCCGCTGAAGGACGACGCCGGCACGACGGTCATCGACTACGCCCAGCCGAACGTGGCCAAGGAGATGCACGTCGGCCACCTGCGGTCGGCAGTCATCGGCGACGCCGTGGTCAGGATCCTGGAGTTCACCGGCGAGAAGGTCGTCCGGCGGCACCACATCGGCGACTGGGGCACCCAGTTCGGCATGCTCATCCAGTATCTGATCGAGCACCCGGACGCGCTGAAGCACGAGGGCGGCGCGAGCGACGGCGAGGCGGCGATGTCGACGCTGAACCGGGTCTACAAGGAGTCGCGGGTCCTGTTCGACTCCGACGAGGAGTTCAAGGCCCGGTCCCGGGACCGGGTGGTGGCCCTCCAGGCCGGGGACCCCGAGACGCTGGAGCTGTGGCACCGCTTCGTCGACGAGTCGAAGATCTACTTCCACTCGGTGTTCGACAAGCTCGACATGGTGATCGACGACCCGGACATCGTCGGTGAGTCCGGCTACAACGACATGCTGGAGGAGACCTGCCGGATCCTGGAGGAGACGGGCGTCGCCGTCCGCTCCGAGGGTGCGCTGTGCGTGTTCTTCGACGACGTGAAGGGCCCGGACGGCAACAAGGTCCCGCTCATCGTGAAGAAGACGAACGGCGGCTACGGCTACGCGGCGACCGACCTCTCCGCGATCCGGAACCGGGTGCGGGACCTCAAGGCGGACACCTTGGTGTACGTGGTGGACGCGCGGCAGTCGCTGCACTTCAAGATGGTCTTCGAGACGGCCCGCCGGGCCGGCTGGCTGAACGAGGACGTCAAGGCCGTGCAGCTCGCGTTCGGCACGGTCCTCGGCAAGGACGGCAAGCCGTTCAAGACCCGTGAGGGCGAGACGGTCCGGCTGGAGGACCTCCTCGACGAGGCGGTCACGCGGGCCACGGCGGTCGTCCGGGACAAGGCCGACAAGGTGGGCCTGTCCGAGGACGAGATCGTCGAGAACGGCCGGTACGTCGGCATCGGGGCCGTGAAGTACGCGGACCTGTCGACCTCCGCCGTACGGGACTACAAGTTCGACCTGGACCAGATGGTGGCGCTGCACGGCGACACGTCGGTGTACCTCCAGTACGCGTACGCCCGCATCCAGTCGATCCTGCGCAAGGCGGGCGACGCGGTCCCGGCCGCCCACCCGGAGCTGGAGCTGGCCCCGGCGGAGCGGGCGCTCGGTCTGCACCTGGACCAGTTCGGCGAGGTCCTCGCCGAGGTCGGCGCGGGCTACGAGCCGCACAAGCTGGCCGCGTATCTCTACCAGCTGGCGTCCCACCTGACCACGTTCTACGACCAGTGCCAGGTACTCAGCCCGGACAACGCCCCGGAGGTCGTCGAGAACCGGCTCTTCCTGGTCGAGCTGACCGCCCGGACCCTGCACCAGGGGATGGCGCTGCTGGGCATCCGGACGCCCGAGCGGCTCTGATCCCGCACCCGGCTGTACGTACGTCGGCCCCGGTCACCGTCACAGGTGCCGGGGCCGACGCGCGTAAGTCCGTCCGCCCAGTCACCGTCAAAGGTGCCGGGGCCGGGGCGCGTAGGTCCGTCCGGGTCAGGGAGCGGTGAGTTCCACGACGACGTCGTAGACCGCCGGGTTCGGTGTGACCGGCCGCGCGGTCTGCTCGCGCGCGGCCCGGGTGCGGGAGGCGAAGTCGGGGTCGGCGGTGGCGGCCTCCCACACCTCCTGGCTCTCCCAGTGGGAGACGTTGACGAGCTGGAAGCGGGAGTCCGAGGAGCGGGCCCGGTGTATCCGCGAGTCGATGAAGCCCGGCTTCTCCCGCATGAGGCGGGCCCGCTCCTCCCACTTCTCGACGAACGCGTCGAGTTCGTCGGCGGAGATCTCGAAGACGTTGATGAAGGTGACGGGCGAGTCCGAGGTGTCGGCGGCCAAACCGTTCTCTGCGGTCATGCCGCAACTCTAGGAGTGGGCCGACCGCCCTACTGCGGCCGACCCAGCGCCCATCCCGACACGTCGGCGAGGCGTCCGCGCCACAGCGGCAGTGAGACGGGGGTCATCGCACCGGAGACGAGGGTGACGTCCCGCAGGTGGATCCAGCGGGGCAGCCGGGACGCCCCCGCCTCGTCCTCCTCCGCGCGCAGTTCCCGTACGCCCTGGTCGACCGTCTCGGGGAACTCGGCGAGCAGGTTGGCCCCCTCGCCCTCGACCTGGCGCAGGCTCCTGGCCCATTCCGCCTTCCACTGCTCGTGCCCGATGACGTCCCCGTGCAGCAGGCCGCCGGGGTGGGTCAGGGTGAGGGGCAGGCTGGAGCGGGGGTCCTCGTCGAGGAGCTGGATGAGCAGCTGGAGCTGAAGGTCGGGCAGGGGTTCGGTGATCACCGTGGCGGACGGTGCCGGTGAGGTGTCGGCGGTGGCGCTCATGGGCCCTTCCCTTCACATGGCGGACGACGGTCGTCCTCCCCGCCTGCCCCGGCGAGCGCGCGCGCACGCCTCCGGGGGCCGGCCGGCCTCAGCGGGAGCCACGCCCGCACCCCAGGAGCAGGCCGGGCCTCAGAGGAAGCGGCGGATGGGCAGTACGGCTGCTTCCCGGGCCCGCTGGAGGAGGTCGCGGCGCTTCCACCGGCCGCGCTCGATCAGCACGCTCTTCTCCCGGTCCTCGTCGAAGTGGCCGTCGAGGGTGGCGGTGAAGTCCCGGTCGAGGACGGCGAGCATGACCTCCTCGTCGTGGTCGAGCGAGCGCCGGTTGAAGTTGGTGGAGCCGATGAGGCTCGCGATCCGGTCCACGGTGAGGGTCTTGGCGTGCAGCATCGTCGGCTGGTACTGGTGGATCTTCACGCCGCAGGCGGTCAGCTCCTCGTAGAAGCGCTGGCCGGCGAGCTGGCAGACCCGCTTGTCGGTGTGCGGTCCCGGCAGCAGGATTTCGACCTCCACCCCGCGCCGGGCGGCGTCGCAGAGGAGCCCGGTGAAGTAGGCGTCGGGGGCGAAGTAGGCGGTGGTGAGGCGGACGCGTTCCTCGGCGGACTCCAGGACGACCCGGATCAGGGTCTGCATGTCCTGCCAGCCGAAGGACGCGGAACCCCGTACGACCTGGACGACGGCGTCCCCGTGGCGCTCGCTCACGACGAACCGGTCCCGCTCGTCGAAGAGCTCCTCGTGGCACTCGGCCCAGTTCTGGGCGAACGCGGCGGCCAGGCCGTCGACGGCGGGGCCGGTGACCTTGACGTGGGTGTCGCGCCACTCGTGCTCGTTGCGGGCGTCGCCGCACCATTCCTCGGCTATCCCGACGCCCCCGGTGAACGCGGTGCGCTCGTCGACGACGAGGACCTTGCGGTGGCAGCGGTGGTTCTGCTTCAGCGGTGAGAGATGCAGCGGCTTGCGGAACCAGGTCACGGTGACCCCGGCCGCGTCCATCAGCGCCAGCTGGTCCTTCTCGATGAGCCGGCAGCCGAACCCGTCGAGCATGAGCCGCACCCGGACCCCGGCCCGGGCCCGCTCGGCCAGCGCCTCGGCGAACCGGAGAGCGATGTCACCGCGCCAGTAGACGAACGTCATCAGGTCGACGGTGTGCTCCGCGCCCCGGATGGCCTCCAGCATCGCGCCGAAGATCTCGTCGCCGTTGCGGAGCGGGAGGAGGGCGTTGCCCTCGGTGGCGGCGATGCCGATCAGCCGCTCCAGCCTGCGTCGGAGCCGCAGGGACCGCTCCTCGCAGGTGCGGAGGTCCAGGGCCATGGGGTCGGGGGCTTCGGCGGTCGCGGGCATGGGTCACCTGGCATGGCGAGGAGGAGGAAGGAGCGGTGGACGGGCGCACCGCGGCGGGCCCGGCGACTGTACTCCTGTGCGCATGCAGACGGAATCCGCCTCGCGTCCGCGGGTGGCCGCCGCCCGCCACGTGCGGCCCGTCCGGCCGGGTGCCGTTGGCTATCGGCCGGGCACGGGCCGGGGCGGGGCCCCGCCGTCGTCCGCGTCCCGTTCTCCGAGCCGCAGCGCCTTGATCCGGTGGCTCGCGGGGCGGCGGCCTCCCTTGCGCCCGCCGGCCCGCCGGTCCATGGGGGAGGGCACCACGTTGCCGGGGCGCCGCAGGGCTTCCAGTACTTCGGCCAGGTGGCGGCCCGTCTCGGCTGACGCGGCGGCCCCGTCGCGGTCCGCCACCGCATCGCGGACAACCCGGTGGGAGGCCCAGCCCTCGGGCTCCACCGTGACCACGATGGACACGAACGCCAGCATGGTCCGGTACTGGAGCGGCTCCAGCACCTCGATCAGCGTCGCGTGACCCGACATCAGGGTCAGGACGCGCAGGAACTCGCGGTGCGCCCGGTTGGCCTCCGGCCGCGCGCCACTTCCCAGCGCGTCGAAGCCGAGCTCCAGGGCCCGGTCCAGCGCCGCCAGTTGGTCCGCGTCGTGGAAGCGGGCGGCGCGCTCGGCGGCCCATGGCTCCAGCCTGGCCCGCGCTTCCACGGTCTCGACGATCCGGTCGAGGTCTTCCGGCCCGAGACGGGGGATGAACGCCCCCCGGTGCGCGTGCATCTCGACCAGGCCACGCCCCGCCAGGCTGCGCAGGGCCTCGCGCACCGGCAGCCGCGAGACCCCGAGCGCCTCCGCCACGGCCTCGGTGACGATGTGCTCGCCGGGGCCCAGGCGCAGGTCGAGGATCTCCGCGTTGAGCAGGTCGAAGACGCGTTTCTCCAGCGTGGCGGCCACGTGGGGACGGGCGGGACGGCTAGGCGGCATGGTCCTCAGTATCCGGTACGGGCCCGACGCGGTCCCGCCCTCGTCCCGACGCGGTCCCGCCCTCGTCCCGACGCGGTCCCGCCCTCGTCCCGACGCGGTCCCGCCCTCGTCCCGACGCGGTCCCGCCCTCGTCCCGGCGTCGCTCCGACGTCTTCCGGGCGCGCTCACACGGTGTCCACCCCCGGCCTCTTGACGTGCACCTTCATATCGGATCCAATCTAACTATGGTTACCCTAACTTTAGGGAGCTCCTCCCCACCGACCGAAGCAACCGAAGCAGGTGCCGCATGACCGCCACCACCGCTCCGCCCCCTTCCGCACCGTCCGGCGGCCACCGCCCGCCGCTGACCCACGAAGAGGCCGTCGCCGCCGCCCGCGCGCTGGCCCCCCGCCTGAGGGATCACGCCCCCGAGGCCGACCGACTGCGTACCCTCCCCGGCGAGGCCGTCCGGCTCCTGGACGAGGCGCACCTCTTCGACATCCTGACCCCCCGGGCCTGGGGCGGCAGCGGACTCGGTTTCGACACCGCGCTCCTGGTCACGGAGGAGCTGTCCAGGGGCTGCGCGTCGGCGGGCTGGGTGCGCGCGGTGCTGGGCGGCAACACCTGGGCCGTCGCCCAGATGTCCGTCCGGGCTCGCCAGGAGGTCTTCGCCACGCCCTCCACCCGCGTCGCCCTCCAACTGCGGCTCGACGGCCCGCCCGCCGAGCGGGTCGCCGACGGCCTCCTGCTGCCCGGCGCGCGCGGGCGCTTCTGCTCCGGCATCGACCACGCCGAGTGGATCTTCGCCGGGGTGAGCGCCCCGGCCCTGCCCGGAGGCGAACCGGAACCGCACGTCGTGCTCCTCCCCCGCCGGGGCACCGAGGGCATCGACGACTGGCACACCGACGGACTGCGCGGTACGGGCAGCCGCTCCTTCACCACCTCCGAACTCCTCGTCCCGGAACACCGCGCCCTGCCCCTGAGCGCACTCGACCCGGTCAGCGCCTCGCCCCACGGCCGCCCGGAGGCCGCCCCGTACCGGATGGCGTTCGCCGCCATCGGCACAGTGGCCCTCGCCGGAGTCCTCCTCGGCACGGCACGGGCGGCCCTGGACGCCCACGCGGAGAACGGCGGGCGCTGCTCCGCACTCGACGCACCGGCGCTCACCGCGACGGTCGACGCCGCCCGCGCCCTGCTCCTGGCCGACCTGGCGGCCCTCGCAGACTCGGCTGCCCCTGGCGGAAGTCCGGAGGAGCGGGCCCGTATGCGCCGGGACATCGCCTACGCCGGGACGCGCTGCCGAGAGGTCGTCAACACCGTCTACGAGGCGTCCGGCGCGGGCGCGATCTACGACACCGCGCCCGTCCAGCGGATCTGGCGGGACGCCAACGCGGCGGCCCAGCACCCCGCGTTCGACCTCCGCCGCTGGGGCCCGCCCCATGCGGCAGCCCGGTCCGCCGCCGTCACCGCACCCCGGGAGGCATCCGTATGAACCCGGTCGGCACCACCGACACCGCTGCTTCCCCCGCCACGGCGAACACCACCGCCACGACGGTGGACACCACCGCCCCGGAGGGCTCCGAGGCCGCCGCCCTGCTGCGCCGCACCCTGCGCGGCCACGCGTCCGGCGTCACCGTCATCACCGTGCCCGGGCCCGCCGGCTTCACCGCGTCCTCGTTCACGTCGGTGTCCCTGGAACCGGCGCTGGTCTCGTTCTTCCTGGACGCCGAGATCTCCGCCACCCCCGCCGTCCTGCGCGCCGAACACTTCGCGGTACACCTCCTCGGCGCCCGGCACACCGCCCTGGCCCGCACCTTCGCCCGCTGGAGCCCCGACCGCTTCGACGCCCCAGGCTGGACCGCCCACCGCCTCGGCCCCCCGTTGTTCCCCTCGGCGGCGGGCTGGCTGGTGGCCCGGGTGGAACTGCGGCAGCGCATCGGGGACCACTGGCTGATCGTGGGCGAGCTGGCGGACGTGGCCCCGCCGGCGGCCTCGGACCCGGACCGCTCCGACCCCTCGGCCGCCGTACCCCTGATCCACCACAACGGCGCCTTCGCCGGAGCCGCCCCCCTGCCCCCGGAGTGAAAACCTGACCCGAGAGCGCGTCAGGACGCGGGCTCCCACCCGGTCTCCGCGTTGCCGTAGACGTACTCCGGCCGCCCCTTCATCCCACTGGTACGGAACAGCTTTCCGTTGTCGTCGATCCGTACCACCCCTTCCTTCCCGCCGCTGCTCCACTCCAGCTCCAGGTACCAGCTGACGTCGTAGCCGACGGCCTTCATGTCGAGGTTGAAGACCTCCACGTCCTCGGACGTCACCTTGTACGGGAAGTCCACGGCCGGAACCACCATGTCCCCCTGCCTCCCCGGCACCGGCCGGAGGGTGGGGTGACCGGCGTCGAGGTGGGAGACGAAGGTCTGGGGCGCGATCCCGCTGCCGCAGCCGTTGCCCATCAGATACGCCGACCAGGGCAGCGGAGCCTTGCGGGAGACGACGCGCACGTGCATGCCCTTGAGGACCACCGCCTCCCGCGAGGTCCCCTGCACGGTGAGCTGGAGCAGCATGCTCCCGGCGTCGACCCCGCCGTACGACTCCGCCCAGCCGCGCCGGTCCTGCGGCGCGGGCGGCGGGTCCAGCTCGTCGGGGCCCCGGTTCACCAGGTAGTGCTGGCCGCAGGGTTCGTCCCAGTTGTACGAGGAGATGCTGACGGCCGGCGGCGCGCCGAGGCCCGTACCGCTGCCGCCACCGGCTTTACCGCCCTCCGACTGCCCCGGCCCGGAGCCCGCCGAGGGCTTCACGGACGGCGGCCCCGAGGGGGAGGCGGAAGCGCTCGCCGTAGGACCGGCCGAACTCGGGCTCGCGGAGGGCCGGGGCGTGGCCGATGCGGAGCCTTCCGGCGCGGGCCCGAGGTCTCCGCCCGCGTCCTCCACCCGGTCCGCGGCGGCGCTCCCGCCGTCCTTCTTCCCCGACCCGACGAGGTCGGCGGCGACGACGGTGGTGGGCACGAGGAGCGCGGCGACCCCGGCGGTGGCGATGAGCACCCGCGTACGCCGGGAGAGCCGGGACCACCGGGAGCCCGCCCCCGGCCGAGCGCCACCGGACGGGACGGACGGCTCGGCGACTTCCGTGACCTCAGCGACTTCGACGGCGTCGGGAACAACACCGCCCACAGGAACACCAGCAGAGGCAGAAGCAGAAGCAGGGCCAGGGCCAGGGTCAGACACAGGGGCAGAGGCAGGGGCGGCTGCGACCGTCCCCGGTGCCGTCCCCGGTGCCGCCCCCGCCGGAGGCCGCCGCCGGGCCGCGTCCGCCACGATCCACCGCCGGTGCACCTCCACCAACTCGTCGCCGGACGCCCCGCACACCCGCGCGAACCGCTCCACCGGGGCGAACTCGTTCGGCACGGCGTCCCCGTTGCAGTACCGGTGGAGCGTCGACGTGCTGACGTGCAGCTTCCCCGCCAGCACACCGTAGCTGCGCCCCGAACGGTCCTTCAGATCCTTCAGCAGAGCCGCGAACTCCACGGCCTCCGGCGTCGCCACGACGGCGTTCCCCTTCCTCGTGCGTCCC
The DNA here is from genome assembly GCF_000377965.1 of Streptomyces sp. CNB091. NCBI lineage: Bacteria > Bacillati > Actinomycetota > Actinomycetes > Kitasatosporales > Streptomycetaceae > Streptomyces > Streptomyces sp. CNB091. The sequence goes on along the minus strand of NZ_KB899016.1, from coordinate 25,469 downwards.
GGAACGGCGTTCCAGGGACGCGGAATTCCCGCAGGTCACCGTACGCGTAGACGTTCCAGCATCCCCAATGGTTCGGCAGGCGTTGCGGCCGGAATCCGCCGTGCCACAAGCTCGGACCAGACCACAGCAGAACCCAGCAGGAACCAGCGGGATCCAGCAAGAACAAGCAGGACCAGCGGGACCACGGACCGGCCGTTCAACCGGACCACCAAGCCAACCGATCACGGGGAGTACCACCGCCATGCGCACCAACCGCCTCCGCACCACCGCCCTCGCCGCCACCGCCCTCGTGGCCGCTCTCTCGCTCACCGCCTGTGGCGGCGAGGACAAGGCCATGGGGACCAAGGCAGCCGGCGCCGCCGAGACGGCGACGCCCACGGCGACGAACACCGGCAGCACCGACGACAAGGCGCAGCCGGACGCACCGAAGGCCGGCACACCCGACACGCAGACCGTCCCCGCCGCAGGGAAGCACGCCGGCGGCAACGGCAACGGCAACGGCAACGGCGCCAGCAACGCCAAGAAGCCGGAGGCCGCGCCGAACGCGAAGGCCGCGGCGTCGATCCCGGCCTGCACGACCACCAACTCCAAGGTGACGGTCTCCTCGGTGAGCCGCCCGATCAACCACCTGCTGCTCACGGTGGTCAACACCGGCTCCACCAACTGCGCCGCGTACCACGCTCCGTTCCTCCGCTTCGACGACGCGCAGGCCGTGTACCCGGTCTACGACGACAGCAAGCCGCAGTCGGTCGTCGTGCTCTCCCCCGGCAAGAAGGCGTACGCGGGCGTCGCGCTCCTCGGAGAGCCCGGCCAGAACGAGCCGGTCAAGAGCGCCAACCTCGGCGTCATCATGGTCGACAAGAACAACGCGCCGAAGGGCGAGTCCACGCTGAAGCTCCCGGCGGAGACCTACACGGACAGCCTGGGCTTCGTCACCTACTGGCAGTCGGACGTCCAGACCGCCCTGATGTACTGAGCGGACGAGGCAGCCCAGGCCAGCGCCTGACGTGCGGTAACTGTGCGCGACCCGTACATATTTCTTGTACGGGTCGCGCATGCGTGAAGTGGGTTCCGGGGTGGGAGTGGGAACCGTATGCACCCCAGAAAGCGACAGCGTAAGAACGCGTCGACCATGAAGCTCGTGGGCAAGCTGCTGGCCCGTTTCCGCATCGAGGCGGGCATGACCCAGGTCGAACTCGCCCAGGCGGCAGGCGTACAGGAGGACACGATCGCCTCCGTGGAACAGGGCAGGCGCTCCCTGGTCCCGGATCTGGCGGAGACGATCGACGATCTGCTGGACACCAAGGGCGCGCTGGCGACGGCGGTCGACAACATGCCGGAAGTCGACCTGATCCCGTTGTGGGCGGAGGACTACATCGACATGGAGCAGGACGCGCTGGCGCTGTCCTGGTACGACAACCAGGTCATCCCGGGCCTGCTCCAGACGAAGGCGTACGCGCAGGCGGTGTTCAGCAACAAGGTTCCGGTCTACAGCCAAGAGGAGATCGAGACGCAGACGGCGACGCGGCTGCAACGCCAGCAGATCCTGGACCGGAAGAAGCCGCCGACCACCAGCATCGTGATCTGGGAACCGGTCCTGATGATGAAACTGACCTCGGACGAGGACCACCGGGAACAGCTCCGCCACCTCTACGCGATGGCCCAACTCCCGGGCGTCTGCCTCCAGGTGCTCCCGCTCGACAGCAGGGTCCACGCGGGCCTCAATGGCCCCTTCACTCTCCTGGAGACACCGGACCACCAACACGTCGCGTACACCGAGACCCAGCGCGGCAGCCAGCTGATCTCCGACCGGAACGAGGTCAGCATCCTCGCCCAGAAATATGCGATGCTGCGAGCCCAGGCGCTCAGCCCCGTGGAGACCCTGCGCCTGCTGGCCCGCTTACTGGGAGAGACATGAGCACCGCACTGAACTGGTTCAAGTCGAGCTACAGCGGCAGCGAAGGCGGCGCCTGCCTCGAAGTCGCCTACGACTGGCGGAAGTCGAGCTACAGCGGCGACGAAGGCGGGCAGTGCGTCGAGATCGCCGCGCACCCCGCCGCCGTCCACGTCCGTGACTCCAAGGACATCGAGGGCCCGACGTTCACCGTCGCGCCCACCGCCTGGTCGGCGTTCGCCGCCTACGCGGCCACCGCCTGACCCCGCACCGCCGTAAGGCTCATGCCCGGACCGTCTCGTAACGGAGCATCGCGACCCCGTTCCCGAAGGTCCGGGTCTCCACCAGCCGGAGCATCTGCCGCTCCTCCGCGTCCCGGAAGAAGCGGCGGCCCCGGCCGAGGATGACCGGGTGGACGTAGATCCGGTACTCGTCGATCAGATCGGCCCGCCGGAACGACTCCAGCAGATCCGCGCCGCCGACCGCCAGGTCCCCCGAGGCGGCGTCCCGCAGACCGCGCACCTGCTCGGGGTCGACCTCGTGCAGCAGGGTCGCGTTCGGCCCCACGCTCTCCAGCGTCCGCGAGAAGACGAACTTCGGCATGGACCGCCAGATCCCCGCGAATTCGGCCATCGGGCCCTCGTTGGCCGGGTCCTGATCGGCGGTCGGCCAGAACTCCTCCATCAGCTCGTAGGTGACGCGCCCCTCGACGAAGCCGCCCATGGTCCGGAAGTAGTCGTTGAAGTGCTGGTGCACCTCCTCGTCGACGGTGTGCCAGTCGATGTCGTGGTCGGGCCCTTCGAAGAATCCGTCGAGGGAGAGGGAGATGGACGTGACGATCCTGTTCACCGGGGGCTCCTGTCGGATCGGCCCGGTCGACGGGAACGACGACCGGGCGGCGCGCACAACGGGCCTCGACGATATGCGCGGGCACTGACAAAGCCGGGCCCAGCCGCGCCCGTCCCGCCGTACGGCCTCCGGCCCACTCCCCCGTACGGTCCCCGGCCGTCTCCCCCGTACGGTCCTTGGCCGCGCCGATCCCGCTACCGGCCCCGTCGTACGGTCCCCCGCCGGTCCAGCTCCTCCCGCCAGTCCCGCTCGACCGGCTCGTCCGGCCGTACGGTCTCCGCCAGCGAGGCGAGGATCGGCTCGGCGGTGGCCCAGAGCAGCGCGCCGCCGACACCCGGCACGACCGTGCGCCGCGCCCCGGGGATACGGGAGACGAGCCGGCGTCCGAGGTCGGGCGAGTGGGAGGCGTCCTCCTCGCCGTACCAGACCTCGACCGGGACGGTGATCGCGCCGAGATCGATGGGCCAACGCCCCATGGCGAGCACGGTGTCCCGGGCGTACCCGGCCGCCGCGCCCTGGCAGAACGCCTCGTCGAGGGCGCGGCCGTAGGCGACGGCGAAGCCGGGGTCCTCGTACACGGCGAGGTCGCACGCCGGACTTCCGGCCAGAACCATCCGCCGCATCGCGTCCGCGTCGAACCCGGCGAAGACCTTCTCCGCCCCGACCGGGTCCTCCGCCACCCGCGCGACGAGGCCCCGCAGACCGTCGGGCAGAGCAGCGGCGAACCCGGGGTCCGCGACCTCGTCGGCGGCCGAGACGAGCGTGAGCGCGGAGACGAGGCCCGCCGCCGCGCAGGCGAGGGCGAAGGGCGCGCCCTGGGAGTTCCCGAGCATGGCGGGACGCGGGCCCAGCCCGCGCAGCTCGATCAACTCCCGTACGTCGTCCGCGAAGTCGGCGAAGGTCCGGCCGGGCGCGGGCGTGGAGACCCCGAGCCCGGGCCGGTCCACCGAGACCAGCCGGACACCCTCGTTCTCGACGGCCCCGGCACCGATCCCGAGCCACCGGCTGGTCCCGGCCCCGGGAGAGAGCAGGACGGGCAGCCCGTCCTCGGGCCCCCACTCGGCCCAGCCGAGCACCCTCCCGTCGGAGAGGCGGGTGGTTCCGAGGCGGGCGGGATCATCGACGTACAAACTCATGCCCGACATCATTATCCAGCCACCCCCGCCCCGCACCGGCTTTCGGACCCCGGGCCCGTCGCGGCGGTCGGAGAGCCCGCAGGACGCTGCCGCTGATGTCCGCGCCCCGCAGGCCACCGGCGGCATGTCGTCGTACGTCGGCGTCACCGCCCCGCACGTTGTCAGTGCCGCCGCCTAGGCTCCCCACCATGGCGACGCTCCCCAATCCACTGCCCTCCCTGGCCACTTCCGGCCTGGACCTCCCGCCCGGCTCCCTGGTGGACGCCACCCTGGACGGCCCCTGGCACGAGCCGCTGCTCTGGTACGCGGACGGCCCGCCCGCCCCTCGCGACTGGCCGGACCTGCGCGCGGCCGGGCGGCGGGTCGGGCTGCTGCCGGTGCTGGTCACGGGCGGCCGGCGCGACCAGTGGCCCGAGGAGTGGGACCTCTGCCCGGACGGCACGTCGTATCCCGGCGACCACGACGCCGACGAGGTCCTCGCGGGCTACTGGACGGCGTACGCGGACGACGAGGTGGGCGACGGCGCGACGGCCGACGAAGTGGCCCCGGAGAACGCCGGATCACCTACGGACGGCCCCGGCTCCTGGCCCGGTCTCGCGCCCGCCCCCGCCCGGGAGGCGGGCGAGGACGCGGACACGGCGGCCGCAGGACTCGCGGGCGTGATCGCCGCCGACGCGGACGAGTGGCTCGGCGGGGCGCGGATGGCCCTCGTCCCGGCCCGCCGCAGCGCCGACATACCGGCGGCTATCGGCTGGTCGGGCCCGATGAACCACGAGAACGACGTGGCCCGGCTCTGCGCGGTGCTCCGCTCCTGGGAGGACCGCTACGACGCCCGGGTCGTGGTGCTCGGCTTCGACACGATGATCGTCTCCGTGGGCCGCCCGCCCGCCACGATCGAGGAGGCCCGCGCCCTGGCCGCTGAGCACTACGCGTTCTGCCCCGACAACATCGACCAGTCCCCGCCGTACGACCTCGACGTGTACGCCGAGAAGGCCGTGCTCAACCAGGAAGCGTGGTCGTTCTGGTGGGACTAGACACGACGGGACCGGAAACAGGCACGGGCACGGGCACGGGCACGGCAACAGGCAAGAGCCGCCGTCCGGCCGGGCGGCGCTCGGACCTCAGCAGCATCAAGAAGTGGTGGCGCGCGCTCGGCGGCGACGGCTTCGCCGTCCTCCCGCCGCCGACCCGGAGCCGTTACACCCAGTCCGACGGCCATGAGGACGCGGCCGAGCTGTTCGCGACCCGGTCCCTCGCCACCGACACCTCCTTCGCCTACTGGCACTGGCAGTCCCACTCCGCCTTCGACCGCTCCGGCGGCCTGAGGGGCGAGCTGTACGTGCACTGGGGCGGCGACCACGCCACGGTCGCCGCCGGCCTCGGCGACGGCCCGGACGGCTACCGGGTCATCGACGGCGGCCCGCAGGGCGCGTTCCGGCTCGACAAGGTCACAGAGAGGGACGACGACGGACTCCCCGACCCCGAGGACACCGCCGGAGTACGCCAGTTCCTGGACCGGCTCCGCAGCCCCCGCGTGAACCGGCCCGGCGGGCCCGGCCACCACGACGCCCCGCTGACCGCCGCCGAGGAAAGCTGGCTGCACGACCGGCTGCGCGATCCGGTGGAGCTGTCCGGGGCGGCGGGGTTCGTCACCGCACTGGAGTCGCGACAGGCGCTGACCTCCGAGGAGACGTCACGGCTGCTGCCGGCCTGGCGGGAGGAGTACGCCGGGCGGCTCACCGAGTGGCCCGCCTGGGCGGACCTGCTGGACGCGCTGCTGCGCCACGACCACGAGGAGGTCTGGGACACGGTGGCGTGCCTCGGCCCCCGGGCGTCCGACGTCCTCGGCGCGGCCCCCTCCCCCCAAGCCCTGGACATCCTGCGCGGGTGGTCGTTCACCGGTCACCCCAACGCGATCCACGCCTGGCTCGACGTACACCGGGCGGTCCACGGAACCGACCCGGCACGGTCCGCCGGCGCGCTCGCCTCGGAGCTGACCGCACACCACGCCCCCGAGACGTCCCAGAGCACCCTGTTCGCCGCGCTCAGCGCCACCGTCACGAAGGACTGGCGCGCCGCCCGGCCGACGGCGGACCACAGCGCGGCCCAGGCGTTCGCGGCCCTCACCGCCGTACGCCTCGCCACCGACGACGACCTGCCGCGCCCCCTGCGCGTGGCCGCCGCGCGCGCGGCGTACGACCAGGTCGCCCACGTACGGGAGCAGGCGGCCCGGCACCCCGGCGTCAGCGAGGCCGACGTGCTCGCCGCCGCCGACCGCTACGACGCCGCCCGCGACGACCTGCTCGCGGGCACCGGCCCCGACCTCACCGGATACGAGGGCGGGCTCGGCGACCTCTACCACCGCTACCGCACCCCGGCCCCCGCCGACATCCAGTGGCTGCGCGACCGGGTGGCCGACCCGTCCACCGGCGTCCAGGGCATCGCGTTCTGCCTCGAACTGCTCTACGCCCACGGCGAGGCCACCCGGACCGAGCTGGAAGCACTCCTGCCCCGCTGGAAGAAGGAGCTGACCAAGCAGTACCGCACCACGTACACCGAGTGGCGCCACCCCCTGACCACCCTGACCTGCCTCGCCCTCGACCTGGACCACCCGGCGGCCGCCGACCTCACCGCCTGGTGGGCGAAGCCCAAGCCGCTCTGGAAGACCCCGGTCCGGCTGCTGACCCACCTCGGCGCACCGGACGAGACGAAGGCCGCCGAGCTGTGGGACTTCGTGACCTCCGGCGCTCACGACACCGGGCACCTGATGACCTGGGTACTGCTCCGCGCCCGGCTCGACGGCACGCACCCCCTGCTCGTCGCCGAGCGGCTGATCGGACAGCGCGGCGTCCGCACGTACGTTCTGCACCGGGTCCTGATCGGAGTGGCCGACCCCGCCCAGCCGCTCTGGCACTACGCCGTCGACCCACGCAGCCACAGCTGGCTGCGGCGCGCCCAGGAGGTCGCGGACGACCCCCGCCTCACCGACGCGGCCCGCGCGATCGGGCTGAAGACCGCCCGCGAGCACTACGCCTTCCGCTACCCGGACCAGGTCCGCCCGGCCCTCACGGACGGGCAGCTGGCTGCGGCACACGCCTGGGCGGTGGCCCGCGCCGACCGGACCACCGGGGACTGAGCCCTCGTACTCATGCGGCCGGGAGACCCCCCGAGGTTGACTCGGCCGCATGAGCGAGACCAGCCACGCCGGCGACAGCACCCCGGCGGCCGCCCCCGACGAGACGCCCGACGACTACGCCTGGATCGCCCCGGTGATCTCCTCGGTCGTGACCGTGCCTTCGGGGCTGCTCGCCCTGCTCTACGGCGCGCTCTCGCCCATGGAGTGCGGCTCCTGCGGCGGCTCGGTGGCCGACCGCTTCCACGACAGCTGGACCACCGCGTGGACCGTCCTGTGGATCGGCCTGGTCCTGGCCCTGATCGTGCTGATCGCCACCTGGGCGCTCCCCCACCAGCTCCGCTACGCCGCCCGGCGCATGGGCCTGGCCCTCGCCGCCCCCACCACCGCGATGGTCGCTTTCGCAGCATTCATGGCACTGGTCGACTGGCCCTGACAGCAAGGCCCCCGGCCGATCCCGCTCGGCACCACCGCACCGGCCGACCAGGACCCACTCGTACGGGACAGCGCCCGCTTCTCCATCGAGGAGGCCCACCGGCTCCAGGAGACCGGAGCGGGTGGGCCGTGAACCGCGAGAGGCCGGACGGACCGGTTCAGCGCGAGCGGACCGGCTCAACGCCGGGCGGACCAGCTCAGCACCGAGCGGACCGGCTCAACGCCGCGCGTCCCGCCCCAGCCACTGCGCGGCCTCGGTCGCCCAGTAGGTGAGGATCATCTGCGCCCCGGCCCGCCGGATCCCGGTCAGGCTCTCCAGGATCGCCCTCTCCCGGTCGATCCAGCCCCGCTCGGCGGCGGCCTCGATCATCGCGTACTCGCCGCTGATCTGGTACGCCGCGACCGGCACGTCCACGGAATCCGCGACCTTGGCGAGGATGTCCAGATACGGTCCGGCGGGCTTCACCATGACCATGTCCGCGCCCTCCTCCAGGTCCAGCGCCAGCTCCCGCAACGACTCGCGGGCGTTGGCCGGGTCCTGCTGGTAGGTCTTGCGGTCACCGGTCAGCGAGGAGCCGACGGCCTCACGGAAGGGGCCGTAGAAGGCCGAGCTGTACTTCACGGTGTAGGCGAGGATCGACACGTCCTCGTACCCGGTCTGGTCCAGGGCGTCGCGGACCACGCCGACCTGGCCGTCCATCATCCCGCTGGGGCCCACCACATGGGCCCCGGCGTCCGCCTGGACCTGGGCCATCTCCGCGTACCGCTCCAGGGTCGCGTCGTTGTCCACGCGGCCGTCGCCGTCGAGGACCCCGCAGTGGCCGTGGTCGGTGTACTCGTCCAGGCACAGGTCCGACATCACGACCAGGTCGTCGCCGACCTCCTCGCGGACCGCGCGCAGGCCGGCCTGGAGGATGCCGTCCGGATCCGTGCCCGCCGTGCCCCGGGCGTCCTTCTTCGCGTCCTCCGGCACACCGAAGAGCATGATCCCCGAGACCCCGGCCGAGACCGCCTCGACGGCCGCCTTCCGCAGGGTGTCCAGGGTGTGCTGGTGCACGCCGGGCATGGCCGAGATGGCGACCGGGGCGTCGATGCCCTCCCGCACGAACGCGGGCAGGATCAGGTTCGCGGGGTCGAGCCGTGTCTCGGCGACCATCCGCCGCATCGCCGGGGTCGTCCGCAGCCGCCGGGGGCGGGAGCCGGGGAAGTTTCCGTACGCAGTCATCCTTCGACGATAGACCCGTACGCAGTCAGGTCTTACCGACACCCGCGCCGGGAAAGGCCCGCGAACAGCCCCCGGAAACGCCGGTGGCCCCGGCCACCGACCCGACCGCCAGCCCCCGGAAACGGCGATGGCCCGGCCACCGACCCGGCCGACAGGCCCCGGCGACGCCAGCGGTCGGCCGGCCACCGGCCTGCCGACCGGTCCGGAGACGCCGACCGGTCCGGAGACGCCGACCGGTCCGGAGACGCCGGTGGGCCCGGCCGCCGAAGCGACCGGGCCCACCCACCCCCGTACGGCTGCTGCTACGTCGTCGTCCGACGCCTGCGCGCACCCGGGCGCCGCTCGCTCGGCCGGGTCACCGGGTCGCCGGCCTCCTTCGCCGCGTCCCGGCGCTGCGCGCCGAAGGCGGCGAGCGCCTCGGCGAGCTTGTGCACCGACGGCTCCGGCGACAGCACGTCGACCCGCAGGCCGTGCTCCTCGGCGGTCTTCGCGGTGGCGGGGCCGATACACGCGATCACGGTCACGTTGTGCGGCTTGCCCGCGATGCCGACCAGGTTGCGCACCGTCGAGGACGAGGTGAACAGGACCGCGTCGAAGCCGCCGCCCTTGATCGCCTCACGGGTGTCGGCCGGCGGCGGCGAGGCGCGGACCGTGCGGTACGCGGTGACGTCGTCGACCTCCCAGCCCAGCTCGATGAGCCCGGCCACCAGGGTCTCGGTGGCGATGTCGGCACGCGGCAGGAACACCCGGTCGATCGGGTCGAAGACCGGGTCGTAGGGCGGCCAGTCCTCCAGCAGCCCGGCGGCGGACTGCTCGCCGGACGGCACCAGATCCGGCTTCACGCCGAAGTCGATCAGCGCCGCGGCGGTCTGCTCGCCGACGGCGGCGACCTTGATGCCGGCGAAGGCACGGGCGTCGAGCCCGTACTCCTCGAACTTCTCCCGGACCGCCTTGACGGCGTTCACGCTGGTGAAGGCGATCCACTCGTAGCGCCCGGTGACCAGGCCCTTGACCGCGCGCTCCATCTGCTGGGGCGTACGCGGCGGCTCGACGGCGATCGTCGGCACCTCGTGCGGCACCGCACCGTAGGAACGCAGCTGGTCGGAGAGCGACGCGGCCTGCTCCTTCGTACGCGGGACGAGCACCTTCCAGCCGAACATCGGCTTGGACTCGAACCACGCGAGCTGATCGCGCTGGGCGGCGGAGCTGCGCTCTCCGACCACGGCTATGACCGGCCGGTGGCCCTCGGGCGAGGGCAGCACCTTGGCCTGCTTGAGGACCTGGGCGATCGTCCCGAGGGTCGCGGTCCAGGTGCGCTGGCGGGTGGTGGTGCCCGCGATCGTCACGGTGAGCGGGGTGTCGGGCTTGCGGCCCGCGGAGACCAGCTCACCGGCGGCGGCGGCCACCGAGTCCAGCGTGGTGGCGACGACGGCGGTCGCGTCGCTCGCGCCGACCTCGCTCCAGCAGCGGTCGGAGGCGGTACGGGCATCGACGAAGCGGACGTCCGCACCCTGCGCGTCACGCAGCGGCACCCCGGCGTACGCGGAGACGCCGACGGCGTTCGCCACGCCCGGGACGACCTCGAAGGGCACCCCGGCGGCGGCGCAGGCGAGCATTTCCGCCCCCGCGTTCCCGTCCAGGCCCGGGTCGCCCGCGACAGCACGGACCACCCGCCTGCCGCCCTTCGCGGCCTCCATGACAAGATTGGCCGCATCCCTGAGAACGGGTACACCGACGGTTGTTGACGAGGTGTCAACGACGGTCAGCTCAGGCGTGCTCACGCCTGCCCGCGCATGGCTGCGGACGACGTCGAGCACCTCGGGCTCGGCGACAAGGACGTCCGCGCTCGCGAGCGCCTCGACGGCGCGCAGGGTCAGCAGTCCCGGGTCGCCGGGACCGGCGCCGAGGAAGGTGACCTGCCCTTGGGCGGACAGGGCCGGAAAGTCGGATGCGGCGGGGCCGGTGGGGCTCAAAGTGCTCGCTCCCCCATAAGACCGGCCGCACCCTTGGCGAGCATCTCGGCCGCGAGTTCGCGACCGAGGGCCGCCGCGTCGTCGTGCGACGTGGGGACGGGACCGGTGGTGGACAGCTGTACGAGCGAGGAACCGTCGGTGGTACCGACGACTCCGCGCAGGCGCAGTTCGTTGACAACCTGTCCGTCGGCCAGGAGGTCGGCCAGCGCACCCACAGGTGCGGAGCAGCCGGCCTCCAGGGCGGCGAGCAGGGCACGCTCGGCGGTCACGGCGACCCGGGTGTACGGGTCGTCGAGCTCGGCGAGCGCGGCGGCGAGGTCGGCGCTGGACGCGGCGCACTCGATCGCCAGTGCTCCCTGGCCGGGAGCGGGCAGGACGGTGTCGACCGGCAGGAACTCGGTCACCTCACCGCTCCGGCCGAGACGGCTGAGCCCGGCGGCGGCGAGAACCACCGCGTCGAGCTCCCCGTCGCGCACGAACCCGATCCGCGTGTCGACGTTGCCCCGGATGGGGACGGTCTCGATCCGCAGTCCGTGGGAACGGGCGTACGCGTTGAGCTGCGCCATGCGGCGCGGCGAACCGGTGCCGATACGGGCGCCGTCGGGCAGCTGCGCGAAGGTCAGCCCGTCCCGGGCGACCATCGCGTCGCGCGGGTCCTCGCGCTGCGGCACGGCCGCCAGCACGAGGTCGTCGGGCTGGCTGGTCGGCAGGTCCTTGAGCGAGTGGACGGCGAAGTCCACCTCGCCCCGCAGCAGCGCCTCGCGCAGGGCCGCGACGAACACGCCGGTGCCGCCGATCTGCGCCAGGTGCTCGCGGGAGGTGTCCCCGTACGTGGTGATCTCGACGAGCTCGACGGCGCGCCCGGTCACCTCGCGAACCGCCTCGGCGACGAGTCCGGACTGGGCCATGGCGAGCTTGCTGCGCCGGGTTCCCAGCCGGAGCGGCGCGGGGTTCCGCGCGCCCGGGGATGAGTTGTCGGTCATGACCGCCCTCTATTCGGGTCGTTCAGGTCTGCCCGGGAGACGGCGGCCACCGTCTGCGGGTCGAGGTCGAAGAGTTCTCGCAGCGCGTCCGCGTACCCGGCGCCGCCGGGCTCGCTGGCGAGCTGCTTGACCCGCACGGTGGGCGCGTGCAGGAGTTTGTCGACGACGCGGCGCACGGTCTGGGTGATCTCGGCGCGCTGCTTCTCGTCCAGGTCGGGAAGGCGGCCGTCCAGCCGGGCGATCTCGCCGGCGACCACGCCGGCGGCCATGGTGCGCAGGGCGACCACGGTCGGGGCGACGTGCGCGGCACGCTGGGCGGCGCCGAAGGCGGCCACCTCGTCGGAGACGATGGTGCGGACCCGGTCCACATCGGCGGCCATCGGGGCGTCGGCGGACGCCTCGGCGAGCGACTCGATGTCGACGAGGCGCACACCGTCGATGCGGTGGGCGGCGCCGTCGATGTCCCGCGGCATGGCGAGGTCGAGCAGGGCGAGCCGGACCGGGCCGGTCGACTGTGCGGGCACGGTGACCCGGCGCGGCGCCGTCGCCGGGCCTGCCTGCGCGGCGGAGGCGGCGGAGCCGTTCTCCACCCAGGCGGCGTGCTGGTCGACGTCGGCCGGGGCCGGGGTGACGGTGACCGTCGGCCGCTCGGGCGCGGCGTCCAGGGTCACGCCCAGCGCGTCGGCGAGGGCGTCGGCGGTGAGTACGAGGCCGGTGGCACCGGTGCAGGAGACGACGATGTCGGCACGTGTCAGTTCGTCACCGACCGCGGACATCTCGACGGCCCGGGCGCGCACCGCCGTGTCGTCGCCCTGCTGGAGGATCTCCACCAGGCGGTCCGCGCGGGAGCGGGTCCGGTTGGCGACGACGATGTCGGCGACGCCGGTGCGGGCGAGGGTCGCGGCGGCCAGCGAGGACATGGATCCGGCGCCGATGACCAGGGCGCGCTTGCCGGCGGCCCAGCCCTCGGGGTCGGCCCCGGCGGCGAGCTGCTGGAGCCCGAAGGTGACGAGCGACTGCCCGGCCCGGTCGATCCCGGTCTCGCTGTGGGCGCGCTTGCCGACCCGCAGGGCCTGCTGGAAGAGGTCGTTCAGCAGCCGTCCGGCGGTGTGCAGCTCCTGGCCGCGCGCGAGCGCGTCCTTGATCTGACCGAGGATCTGCCCCTCGCCGACGACCATCGAGTCGAGACCGCAGGCCACCGAGAAGAGGTGGTGGACGGCCCGGTCCTCGTAGTGCACGTAGAGATAAGGGGTGAGCTCTTCGAGCCCGACGCCGCTGTGCTGGGCGAGCAGGGTGGACAGCTCGGCGACGCCCGCGTGGAACTTGTCCACGTCGGCGTACAGCTCGATGCGGTTGCAGGTGGCCAGCACGGCCGCCTCGGTCGCGGGTTCCGCGGCGAGGGTGTCCTGGAGCAGCTTGGCCTGGGTCTCGACAGCGAGGGAGGCCCGCTCCAGTACGGAGACGGGGGCGCTGCGGTGGCTCAGTCCGACGACGAGGAGGCTCATGCCGGCATCACGGCGGGCATGTCCCCGTCAGGTCCCTTCCGGCTCGCGGGCGTGGCGCGCATCGGGGGCGCGCCCTCGTCCTCGGCGGCGGAGTCCTCGCCGGCCTTGCGCTGCTCGTGGAACGCGAGGATCTGGAGCTCGATGGAGAGGTCGACCTTGCGCACGTCGACGCCCTCGGGCACCGACAGCACGGTCGGCGCGAAGTTCAGGATGGAGGTCACACCGGCGGCGACGAGCCGGTCGCAGACCTGCTGGGCCGCGCCGGGCGGGGTGGTGATCACGCCGATGGACACACCGTTGTCGCTGATGATCCGGTCCAGGTCGTCCGTGTGCTGGACGGCGATCCCGGCCACCGGCGTACCGGCCATGGCGGGGTCCGCGTCGATCAGCGCCGCGACCCGGAAGCCGCGGGAGGCGAAACCGCCGTAGTTGGCGAGGGCCGCGCCGAGGTTGCCGATGCCGACGATGGCGACCGGCCAGTCCTGGGTGAGCCCGAGCTCGCGCGAGATCTGGTAGACGAGATACTCGACGTCGTACCCGACACCGCGGGTGCCATAGGACCCCAGGTAGCTGAAGTCCTTGCGCAGCTTCGCCGAGTTGACCCCGGCCGCCGTGGCCAGCTCCTCGGAGGAGACCGTGGGGACCGATCGCTCGGAGAGCGCGGTCAGGGCGCGCAGATACAACGGAAGTCGGGCGACGGTGGCCTCGGGAATTCCTCGGCTACGGGTCGCCGGTCGGTGAGTTCGGCCAGTTGCCACGGTGCTCCTGCGGGATGAGCGGGGCTGCAGGCGGCCGTATGTCCCAGGACCGCCCCGTCGAATGCAGGCTATGTCTTTGTGAACGCGTGCACAAAGATAGTGTCCGTTTTGTCCGGTCAAAGTGACCGGGGTCACGCACATTCCCCGCGCGATCCCGGAACCAGGGGCCGCATCGGCCCGTTGCCGCCTCGAAGGGGGCAAAGCGGTTCACACTCCTCACAGCCAAGCCCCCGAGGCCACCCAAAACGCCCGCAATGTTAACCGGGTTTCGCGTCCGCACCCAGCGCCTTGCGCAGCCTCGCCGGATCCACGCGCCAGAACGTGTGCTGTTCGTCATCGATCAGCACCACCGGAATCTGCTCCCAGTACTCCTTGTACAGCTCCTCGTCCTCGGTGATGTCCTTCTCCACCCACGACGCACCGGTCTCCTCGCAGACCGCGCTCACCACCGCCCGCGCGTCCTCACACAGATGACACCCGGGCTTCCCCACCAGCGTGACCACCCGCTCGGCGGGCTTCTTCCTCTTACGTCGCAGCAGAGCACTCATGCCTTCATTCTGCGCCCGCCGCGCCCACTTCCCGAGCCCCCGACGCCCACTTTCCGCACCCGCGCAGCACCACCCGGACCGCCCGGAATCACCCGATTCACCATTCCGACCCGCAGCGTTCACGCCCACGCATCGCGGCAGGTCCGGCAGGTGCGGACGGACTGGCTATGCTCACGGCATGGCCGCTCTTGGATGGCTCACACCCCGTAGGCGTTCCGCTACCGCACGGAGCGTCCTGGCAGGCGAGGCCGCCGCCGAGGCCGCGCGCAAGACCTCGGCCGCCGACGACGAATCCGCCCTCCTGACCAAGGCCCCGGAAGAAGCGGACGCGACACCTCCCGAGGAGCCCGCGTTCCCCGTCGCCGGGGACGACCGCGCCGCCGCCTTCTTCGACCTCGACAACACCGTCATGCAGGGCGCCGCGATCTTCCACTTCGGCCGCGGCCTCTACAAGAGGAAGTTCTTCGAACGCCGCGAGCTCACCCGGTTCGCCTGGCAGCAGGCCTGGTTCCGGCTGGCCGGCGTCGAGGACCCCGAACACATGCAGGACGCCCGCGACAGCGCCCTGTCCATCGTCAAGGGCCACCGCGTCTCCGAGCTGATGTCGATCGGCGAGGAGATCTACGACGAGTACATGGCCGACCGCATCTGGCCCGGCACCCGGGCCCTGGCCCAGGCCCACCTGGACGCCGGACAGAAGGTCTGGCTCGTCACCGCCGCCCCCGTGGAGACCGCCACCATCATCGCCCGCCGCCTCGGCCTGACCGGCGCGCTCGGCACCGTCGCCGAATCGGTCGACGGCGTCTACACCGGCCGCCTGGTCGGCGAACCCCTGCACGGCCCCGCCAAGGCCGAGGCCGTCCGCGCGCTGGCCGCCGCGGAGGGCCTGGAACTGGAGCGCTGCGCCGCCTACAGCGACTCGCACAACGACATCCCGATGCTCTCGCTGGTCGGCCACCCCTACGCGATCAACCCGGACACCAAGCTCCGCAAGCACGCCCGCGCCCGCGACTGGCGGCTGCGCGACTACCGCACCGGCCGCAAAGCGGCCAAGGTCGGCATCCCGGCCGCCGCCGGGGTCGGCGCGCTGGCGGGCGGCACCGTCGCCGCCGTCGCCCTGCACCGACGCCGCCGCTGACCCGCGCCCGCGCCCTCCGCGCCCCGTGCCCGCCCACCACGAACGGTCACGGGGCGCAGCCACGCCCGGAGCCGGGCGCCCGATCGTGATCGTGTCCGCCGGGGCGGGCGACGCCCCTCCAGCCAGCCGGATCGCCGACGCCCGGCCACAACCCGTCGCCCCCGCAGACAGATCACGAAGTAATCCGATCAATAAACGGTCACCATGTGCTACTTGATACGTCACTTAGCGATAACAGAAGCGACGGAACCGGTGATTTAGACAACTGGGTGTAGCGCTGCCTGCACGAAGCGTTATTCTCCTCAGACGCATCACGGAAGCCGCCACTCGCTACCACGAGTGACGTTTTTCGAACTGCTCGTGATGGAAGCTCTGCCTCTGGGAGTCCCGTGTACCCACACGTCGGGGTTGACGCCTCGGGCCTGGCTACGCTGCGTGCATCGGTCATTGACCGCTTGCGCGGCTTCGTCCCCACCGCGTACGCCGTCCCCGCATTTGCCACCCCTGCACCTGCCGGCCCCTGCTATGCCCTGGCCGAACGCAGTGCGGCGGTCGGAAGACGCGGCACCCGCGCCGCCTCGGCCACGTCGACCGTCCGCCGTCCCACCGCCGACAGCGACAGCGCGCGCATGATGGATCTCGTCGAGCGCGCACAGGCCGGTGAGGCGGATGCCTTCGGCCGCCTGTACGACCAGTACAGCGACACCGTGTACCGGTACATCTACTACCGCGTGGGCGGCAAGGCGACCGCGGAGGACCTCACCAGCGAGACCTTCCTCCGCGCGCTGCGCCGCATCTCCACGTTCACCTGGCAGGGCCGCGACTTCGGCGCCTGGCTGGTCACGATCGCTCGCAACCTGGTCGCCGACCACTTCAAATCCAGTCGTTTCCGACTGGAAGTGACCACCGGCGAAATGCTCGACGCCAACGAGGTGGCGCGCAGCCCCGAGGACTCCGTCCTGGAGTCCCTCTCCAACGCCGCTCTGCTCCAGGCCGTGCGGCGACTCAACCCCCAGCAGCAGGAGTGCGTGACCCTGCGGTTCCTCCAAGGCCTCTCGGTCGCGGAGACCGCCCGGGTGATGGGCAAGAACGAGGGCGCGATCAAGACCCTCCAGTACCGAGCCGTACGGACGCTCGCCCGACTCCTGCCGGACGACGCCCGCTGATCCGGCCTCTGCGTGACCGTCCCGTCACGCACTGGTCCGATCATCCTTCGTGCGTAACCCAAGTGCCGAGCGCCTCGTTGTGCCGGTTGCAGGCCCCCTGTCGTCGCCCCCTGTCCGTAGCCACTCACTCCATCGAGTGGAAACGCTCAAGGTGCGCAACCTTCCGGACCGCCAGGGGAGTCGACCGTCATGACGAGAGGAGGTGCCGCCAGTGATCGCAAACGTTTCGGCACACCGGCGGGCGAACGCCTTCGCCCAGGCCCTGGAAGACCAGACCCCCCAGGGTGCGGCGGCCGTACAGCCCGCGGAGCCGGCCGACCAGGCCGACCGCGAACCGCTGTTGGCCCTGGCGAACGGCCTCGGTGAGCTACCGAAGCCGCAGTTGGACCCCGAGGTCAAAATGGTGCAGCGAGCCCAGCTCGTCGCGGCCATGGAGACCATGTTCGCCGAGGGCGGCGCGTCCACGGGCCCTACGGTGCCCGTGCAACGGGGCAAGGGGGCCCACCGGGCCTCACCACTGCGGAAACTGCGACCCCGCTCACGTTGGGCGAAGGGGCTCACTGCCGGCGGGCTCACCGTCGGCGTGGCCGCGGGAGCGTTCGGCGGCGTGGCCGCCGCCAGCTCCGACGCCCTCCCCGGTGATTCGCTCTACGGACTGAAACGCGGGATGGAGGACATCAGCCTCGGCATGGCCAAGGGCGACGCCGACCGCGGCGAGGTCTACCTCGACCAGGCCTCCACCCGGCTCAGCGAGGCCCGCAGACTCATGGAGCGCGGCCGGTCCGGCGCCCTCGACCACGAATCCCTCGGCGCCGTGAGACGCGCGCTCAACGGCATGTCCCACGACGCCTCCGAGGGCCACCGACTGCTCCACTCCGCCTACCAGCGCGACGGAGCGATCGGCCCGATCCAGACCCTGGACACCTTCTCCCGCTCGCACCGCGACGCCTGGAGCAGCCTCCGCGACCGGCTGCCCGTCCAGCTCACCGACGTCCGCGACGAGGTCAGCTCCGTCTTCGACGCCATGGAGGACGAAGTCGCACCGCTCCAGTCCCTCCTCCCCCGCCCCCCGGGCGAGGAAAAGGGCTCCGGACGTTCCGACACCTCCACCACCCCGGACACCGGCTCGCCCCGGACCGACGCCCCCGCGCCCCCGGCCTCCCCCGAGAAGCCCGGGAACCGCACCGACGGCGGAACCACCCCCGAGCCCTCCGGCCCGTCGGACTCCGCCGACGCCACCCCGGAGGACGGCCTGCTGGGCGGCGGTACGGACGGCCTGCTGGACGAACTCCCGACGGACGGCCTCACCCAGCCCTCCCCCGAAAGCCGGCCCAGCTCACCCGCCGCCCCGGACGTCACCCTGCCCCCGCTCCTCCCGGGGCTCCTCCCCGGCCTCGGCATCGACGGCGAGAACCTCAAACCGTAAAACGCCGTAGAGCGCCGTAGAACGAAGGGCCCCGCGCACACGAAAAAAGGGGGCCGGTACGCGGATCGCGTACCGGCCCCCTTCTCGTCCCGGCCTGCTCAGCAGGTCAGAAGATCACCGAAGGTCAGAAGAACACCGACCGCCGCTGCACCAGCAGCTTGTACAGCGTGTGCTGGATCTGCTCACGCACCTGGTCCGTCAGATTGAACATCAGCATCGGGTCCTCCGCCGCCTCCGGCGGATACCCGTCCGTCGGAATCGGCTCCCCGAACTGGATCGTCCACTTCGTCGGCAGCGGCAGCGCACCCAACGGCCCCAGCCACGGGAACGTCGGCGTGATCGGGAAGTACGGGAAGCCCAGCAGCCGGGCCAGCGTCTTCGCGTTCCCGATCATCGGGTAGATCTCCTCCGCGCCCACGATCGAGCACGGCACGATCGGCGCCCCCGCCCGCAGCGCCGTCGACACGAACCCGCCCCGCCCGAAGCGCTGCAGCTTGTAACGCTCGCCGAACGGCTTGCCGATGCCCTTGAACCCCTCCGGCATCACCCCGACGATCTCGCCCATCTCCAGCAGCCGCTGCGCGTCCTCCGCACAGGCCAGCGTGTGCCCCGCCTTGCGCGCCAGCTCGTTGACGACCGGGAGATGGAAGACCAGATCGGCCGCGAGCAGCCGCAGATGCCGGTCCGCCGGATGGTTGTCGTGCACCGCGACCTGGAGCATCAGCCCGTCCAGCGGCAGCGTCCCGGAGTGGTTGGCCACGATGAGCGCCCCGCCGTCCGACGGGATGTTCTCGATGCCCTTCACCTCGACCCGGAAGTACTTGTCGGCCAGCGGCCGCAGCACCGACATCAGGACCTGGTCGGTGAGCTCCTCGTCGTAACCGAACTCGTCGACGTCGTAGTCACCGGTGACCCGCCGCCGCAGGAACGCGAGCCCGCCCGCGATCCGCCGCTCCCAGCCGCCGGAGGAACCGTCCACGTCCACCGCGTCCCGGGGCTCCCGGCCCCCCTCCCCCGCCTCCGGGGGCAGCCCGGAGGGCTCGGGGACCTGCGCCCCCGGCAGCGCGCTCACCGGAGCCGCGGAACCGTCGCCCCGACCGCCACCGGGACCGCCCGCCCCGGCCCGGCGCCGCGCCGGACGCGAAGCGCCACCGGACCGCGAACGGTCGTCGTCGAACGGAATGACCTTGGCGTCCGCCATAGTCGGTGCGCTCCTCTACCTGGCGCCGTGAGTCGTCTGTACCGCACCGGCCCCGCGCTCCCGCGGCCCGGCGCCTCCCGGGAGCGGCAACGCCGCCAGCCGGTCCACCGCCCTGCCCACCGTCTCCGGCGGCAGCAGCCCCGGACCCCGGCTCCGCGCGAACTCCGCGAACGTCTCCGCCGTGGTGAACTT
The DNA here is from genome assembly GCF_000377965.1 of Streptomyces sp. CNB091. Lineage (NCBI taxonomy): Bacteria > Bacillati > Actinomycetota > Actinomycetes > Kitasatosporales > Streptomycetaceae > Streptomyces > Streptomyces sp. CNB091. Next base: position 5,907 of record NZ_KB899016.1, on the reverse strand, counting down.
CGGCCGGAAACCGAGGGTCTCGCGCATCTGCACCGTCGAGACCACCCTGCCATGGGTCAGCAGCCGGATCTGTTCCGGCGAGAAGTCGGTCATGCCGATCGTACGGAGCGCCGAGCCGACCCACGTGACGGCGGGCAGCAGCACCGGCACCGTCGGCTTCCCCAGCCGCCGCGAGCACTGCGACAGCAGCAGCACCCCGTCGCCGGCGATGTTGAACGTGCCGCTGTTCAGCGTCCCGCGCCGGGGCTCGCTCGCCGCGATCCCCAGGACGTCGACCACATCGTCCTCGTGCACGAACTGGAGCCGGGGGTCGTAGCCGAAGACGGTCGGCAGAACGGGCAGCGACAGATAGTCCGCGAGCGGCGAGTCCGGCCGGGGCCCCAGGATGTTGGCGAACCGCAGCACGCACACCGCGACATCCGGCCGACGGCGGGCGAAGCCCCGAACGTACCCCTCGACCTCCACCGCGTCCTTCGCGAAGCCGCCGCTGGGCAGCGACTTGGGCGGTGTGGTCTCGGTGAACACGGCGGGATCGCGGGGCGCCGACCCGTACACGCTCGTACTGGACTTCACCACGAGCCGCCGCACCGTCGGGGACTTCTGACAGGCGCCGAGCAGCTGCATGGTGCCAATGACGTTGGTCTCCTTGATCGCCGTCCGGCCGCCGGCGCCGAGCGCCTTGCCGGAGACGTCCAAGTGCACGACCGTGTCGACGGCGTGCTCGGCCAGGATCCGCGCCAGGGCGGACTGCCGGATGTCCGCGCGCACGAACTCCGCGTCACCCAGCTCATGGGCAGGCGCGACCGCGTCGACGGCGATCACCCGGTCCACCCCGGGCTCGCACTGGACGCGCCGGACGAAGCGGCCCCCCAGCTGCCGGGCCGCTCCTGTGACGAGCACGACCTTGCCCAAGACCCGGCTCCCCTCTGCATCCCTGCTTCCGGCGGTAACTTCCCTGGCCGTCACCGTAGCGGGTGGACGCCGCCCTGTGACGCCCCCGTGCTCCGAAACGCACCGCAGCCCCTCCACCGGAACGGTGGAGGGGCTGCGGATCTCACGAACTGCGTTCGCCTACTTCTTGTTGCGACGCTGAACGCGCGTGCGCTTGAGCAGCTTGCGGTGCTTCTTCTTGGCCATCCGCTTGCGCCGCTTCTTGATAACAGAGCCCACGACTACCCTCGCTCACTTCATCTTCACTGGTGCGGGGCGTCTGGGCCCACACGACCTACGTCGGCCTAGCCTACCCGCCACCGTCCGAGGGACGTAATCCGCAGGCAACCTCAGGCTGATTCCACCCCCACGAATGAGTCGCGGAGATACGTGTGAACCGCTTGCTCCGGCACCCGGAAGGACCTGCCCACCCGGATCGCCGGCAGATGACCACTGTGCACCAAGCGGTACACGGTCATCTTCGACACTCGCATGACCGAGGCGACTTCCGCCACGGTCAGAAACTTGACCTCGTTGAGAGGCCTCTCGCTGCCAGCAGCCATGACCCACCTGTACCTTCCGCACCGGACGCGCACCGGCTTCCCCTCCGGTGACTCTTCGTCGCTGTGCGCTCACTCCACAGATTAGGGGCGCGTGGTGCGAGTGGGGAAGAGGAGAGACAGCCGCCGGCCTACGGTGACAGACGGGCCCGATTGAGCACATAGCGCGTCAACGGCCGGTAAAACGGCGCCCGCACGCCGTCGTCGAGCGGAACGACGACGGACACCCGCCCCTCGGCCTCTCCCACGAACAGCGCCGGATCATCCGTGTCCGCCGGCCCGATCGCCTCGATCCCCAGCTGACCTGCACCGCAGACCCAGCCGTGATCCCCGATCACCAACTCCGGCAGCACCCCGAGCCGCTCCGCCGCGTCCTGGAGCGCGAGCCGCACCGGAAGCGGCGAATGCGTGTGCGCGCCGGTCTCACCCCCCGTGGGCCGCCCCCCCGGTTCGCGCACCAGGGCGACACCCCGTACGTAGTCGAGGCGGTACGTGCGTACGCCGAACCGGGTCGTTATGTCGACACATCTCCCCTGCGCGGGGGTGAGAACAGGACAGCCCGCCGACGACAGAGCGTCTGCCAGCCCGGCGTAGAAACCGAGCAGCCGGTGCGGGTGACCGGTTCCCAGCAGCACCGGAGCCCGACGCTCCGCCACCAGCGCCAGCCGCTCGGCGAACGCGTCCAGCGCGGCCACCGTCCGCTCCGGATCGATCGCGTCGGGACCGCTCACATGCGTGGGATCCGCCGAGACCCCGCACCGGTCCGCCATCAGCCGCAACAACTCGCCCTCGCCCCAGGCCCGCTCGGGCGCGAGCCCCAGCATCACCCGCGGATCGCGCGCGGCGAACAGCCGGTAGCTGCGCAGACTCGTCTCGCGCGGGGTGGCCACGGGCCCGGCCAGCCGGGCCGCCAGCAGATGGGCGCGCAGCGCCCCGGTGCTCAACACCCCAGGGATGCTGCCGTACCGCGCGGCCCGGCGGGCGGGAATCCCGTTACGCCCCACCGTTGGCGTAACGCACGGCACAATGCCCCCGCGCCGCCCGGACCTCAGGTCAGCAGCCCCCGCAGCGGGAACGCCGCCTTCCGGGACGCCAGCACCGCCTGGTCCAGCCGGTCCGCCGGGTCGTACCCGTCCTCCCAGGCCTGCCACGACGGCGTACGCCCGTCCGTCATCCGGCCCGGCCCCAACTGCCGCGTACGGGCGTAGACGAGATCCCGCCAGGACGGCGGCACCACCGACTCCGGGTCGACGGGAGCGTGCGCCGCGATCCCGACGAGATGCGTCCACGACCGGGGCACCACGTCCACCACCGCGTACCCGCCGCCGCCGAGCGCCACCCAGCGCCCGCCGTCCGCGTACCGGTGGGCCAGCTCGTGGCAGGACTCCATGACCGACCGCTGCGCGTCCAGGGAGACCGCGAGGTGGGCGAGCGGGTCCTCGAAGTGCGTGTCGGCCCCGTGCTGGGTGACGAGCACCTGGGGCCGGAAGTCGGCCAGCAGTTCGGGCACCACCGCGTGGAACGCCCGCAGCCATCCCGCGTCCCCGGTCCCGGCCGGCAGCGCCACGTTGACCGCGGAGCCCTCCCCCGCCCCGGACCCGGTCTCCTCCGGCCAACCGGTCTGCGGAAAGAGGGTCCTCGGATGCTCGTGTAGCGAGATCGTCAGGACGCGCGGGTCCTCCCAGAACGCGGCCTGCACCCCGTCCCCGTGGTGGACGTCCACATCGACGTACGCGACCCGCTCGGCGCCCAGCTCCAGCAGCCGGGCGATGGCGAGGGCGGGGTCGTTGTAGACGCAGAAGCCGGCGGCCGACCCGGGCATGGCGTGGTGCAGCCCCCCGGTGAAGTTCACCGCGTGCTCGCACTCACCGCGCCACACGGCCTCGGCGGCGCCCACCGAAAGCCCCGCGATCAGCGCGGACGCCTCGTGCATCCCGGCGAACGCCGGATCGTCCACGGTCCCGAGCCCGTAGTCCTGGTCGGCCGTCCGCGGATCCGCGGAGGCGGCACGCACCGCCGCCACGTAATCCTGCCGGTGCACGAGCCGCAGGGTGGAGTCCCCCACGGGCTTCGCGGACCGCAGATCCACCGCCCCGTCGAGCCCGAACGCCCGCACCAGCCCCATCGTCAGGGCCAGCCGGACCGGGTCCATGGGGTGCGTCTCCCCGAAGTCGTATCCCGTGACTGCGTCATCCCACATCAGCTGTGTGCGGCCGCTCATGCCCGCCACCGTATCGGGCGGGCTCCGGCCCGAACGCGCGGGCATACACGAGCGTCGCCAACACCAGAACCATCGGTACGAGCATGGCGCCGCGATAACTCCACGCATCCCCCAGAGCACCCACGAGCGGCGAACCCACCAGGAACCCGACATAGTTGAAGACGTTCAGCCGGGCCACGACCGCGTCGCTGTGCCCCGGGAACATCCGCCCGGCCGCCGCGAAGGTCTGCGGCACGATCACACAGAGCCCGAACCCGAGCATCGTGAACCCGAGCATCCCCGCCCAGGCCCCGGGCGCCACCGCCACGACCGCGAACCCGCCCGCCGCCAGCAGACTCCCGCCCCGCACCACGGCGACCGCCCCGAACCGCCGCACCCCGAGGTCCCCCACCGCGCGCCCCAGCAGGGTCGTCACCATGTAGACGTTGTACGGAACGGTCGCGAGCTGCTCCGATGCGCCCAGCACGTCCTGGAGGTACTTGGCACTCCAGTTGGAGACCGTCGAGTCCCCGATGTACGCGAAGCTCATGACGAGGCACAGCGGCAGCAACAGCCGGAACGACACGGCCCCGCCGACCCCGCCGGAGCCGGGCTCCTCCTCCTTCCCCTCCGGCCCCTTCCCCTCCGTGTACCACCGGCTCCCGACCAGCGCGGCGGGCAGCAGCACCACCACGACGGGCAGGTAGGACCCGAGCAACGACAGGTCCCACCGCGCCCCGGCCCACGCGAGCGACGCCCCCGCGATCCCGCCGAGGCTGTAGGCGGCGTGGAACCCGAGCATGATGCTGCGCCCGTACGCCCGGTTGAGGCTGACGCCCAGCATGTTCATCGAGGCGTCCAGCGCCCCGACGGCCAGCCCGAAGACGCCGAGCGCGACGGCGACGTGCCACACCTCCCGCCCCGCGCCCACCCCGAGCAGGGCGAGCAGGACCAGGGGCTGGGACCACCGCAGGACGACACCGGGCCGCACCCGCGCGACCACCTTCTCGGTGGCGACGCTGCCGGCCCCCGCCAGGGTCGGGACAGCGGCGAGGAAGACGGGCAGCAGCCCGTCGGATATCCCGTACTGGTCCTGAATGGCGGGGATACGCGTCACCAGAAGGGCGAAGGCCACCCCTTGAACGCCGAAGCTCAACCCCAGGGAGGCCCTGCCGTGCCGCAAGCCCGCTTCCGTCATGGCCGCGAGCGTAGGGCCGGGCTCCAGGCAGGGGTAGATGGATCAGGCGAGCAGTTCGGGGAGCTGAGCCATGTCGGAGAAGTGCCCGGTCACTCCGGTGAGCCGGTCCGCGGGCATCATCGACGTGAACCCGTACACGTCCATCCCCGCGGCGCGGGCCGCCTCGACCCCGAGCGGGCTGTCCTCGATGACGACGCACCTCTCCGGAGCGACGCCCATCCGCTCGGCGGCGTACAGGAACAGGTCGGGCGCCGGCTTGCCCCGCCCGACATCCTCCGAGCTGAAGATCCACTCCTCCTCGAACCACTGGTCGATCCCCGTCCTGCGGTGCCCGACCCGGATCCGCTCGTGGCTCCCGGAGGAGGCGACGCAGTAGTCCACCCCGTCCGCGACAAGCTTCCCGAGCAGCTCCTCGGCCCCGTCGACGGCCACGAGCTCCCGCTGGAAAGCGGCGAACGTACGGGTGTTGAGCGTGGAGTCGAAGTCCTCGGGCAGTTTCTGCCCGGTCCGCTCCTCGACGAGATCGTGGACCCGGTGCACGGCGGACCCCATGTAGTCACGGAGCGACTCGTCGTACGAGGTGGGGTGACCGAGCTCGGTGAGGTAGCCGGAGAGGACGGTGTTGGCGAGCGGCTCACTGTCGACGAGCACACCATCGTTGTCGAAGATGACCAGTTCGTAGCGCATGGTTCGACCCTAGACGTTCAGAACGCAGAAAAGCCCCGTGCCACAAGGCACGGGGCTTTCCCGGAAAAATTGTTCGGCGGCGTCCTACTCTCCCACAGGGTCCCCCCTGCAGTACCATCGGCGCTGAAAGGCTTAGCTTCCGGGTTCGGAATGTAACCGGGCGTTTCCCTAACGCAATGACCACCGAAACACTATGAAATTAACCAACACCGGATAAAAACACGGCCGTTCGTTATTTCAGAACTAACACAGTGGACGCGAGCAACTGAGGACAAGCCCTCGGCCTATTAGTACCAGTCAGCTCCACCCGTTGCCGGGCTTCCACATCTGGC